>JABAQT010000018.1:17635-28258 GCA_019187195.1 Bryobacteraceae bacterium | reverse complement strand
GGCATCTTCGGAAGAGAAGGCCTGGACATGGCGGCGCGCTGGACGACGCCCGATGCTTCGACTCCCGTCTACAAGGCGATCCGGATGTACCGCAACTACGACGGCGCAAAGTCCACCTTCGGCGAGACGAGCGTATCGGCCGCCGGACCGAATCCGGATGACGTGTCGGTGTTCGCCTCGACCCGGGCGTACGACGGGGCGTTGACGGTGATGGTGATCAGCAAGTATACGGGGGGGAACACACCGGTGACGGTGAACCTCGAGCACTTCGCGGCGTCCGGAGCGGCGCGGGTCTATCAGCTGAGCGCGTCAAACGCGATCACGCGGCTGGCGGATGTGACGGTGAGCGGGGGGACGTTGAGCACGGTGGCGCCTTCGCCGAGCGTCACGCTGTTTATCGTGCCGCCGGCATCGCGCTGCGACTGCAACCGCGATGGCGCGGTGAATGTATTGGACGTGCAGCGGCTGGTGAACGTTGTGCTGGGGGTGTCCCCGCCGCTCGGGACCGAGGATCTGAACCGGGACGGCCGCGCCGACGTCGTGGACTTGCAGATGCTGGTGAACGTTGTCCTCGGCGGCACTTGTCCAGAGTAGGTTCACGGCTCCGCGCCGACTTCAGGGACGGAGTGTTGACGGTGATGGTGATCAAAGTGGCGGTGAACCATGAACGCTCCGCGGCATCCGGGACTGCGCGGGTCTGTCAGTTGAGCGCGGCGAGGATGGGACTGCAAACGTTGGGAACGTTGTCCCCGGCGCCACTTGTCCGGGGTAGGTTCAAGCCTCGGGCTCGTACTCGAGGACGACAGCGGTGATGTCGTCGCTTTGCGGCATTCCTTCGGTGAAGGTTTCCACCGCGTTGGTGAGCGCGGTGATCAGTTCGGCGCAGCTTCGTCCGGGATTGGCGCGCAGGAGCTGTTCGAGGCGCTTGGTTTCAAAGTACTGTCCGGAGCGGTTGCTGGCTTCCGTAACGCCGTCGGTGTAGACGAGGATGCGGTCACCGGGGTCGAGGCGGGTGGTTTCGACGCTGAATTCGGCATCCTCGATCATTCCCAGGGGCACGCTGGTGGCGGGGAGTTTCAGGACTTCTCCGGACTTGCGAAGAATGAGCGGCGGGCAGTGGCCGGCGTTGCTCCAGCGCATATGGCCGTCCTTGCCGAGGACGCCGCAAAAGACGGTGGCGTATTTTTCTCCGCCGGTGCGTTCGGTGAGGAATTGATTGACGTGGGCCATCATGGTGTCCATGCGCATGTCGGCGTGTCCGGCGGCGAGGAAGGCTCCCTGCAGGAGGCTTGCGAGGAGGGCGGAGCTGACGCCCTTGCCGGAGACATCGGCGACGACGAAAGCCCAGAGATCGGGTTCGATCCGGCGCACGTCGCAATAATCGCCGCCCACCTGATGGGAGGGGATGCTGGCGGCGGCGGCGCGGAACCAGCCGGCGTGCGGCAGTTGGCGCGGCATGAGGCTCTGTTGAATTTCGCGGGCGATTTTGAGCTCTTCCTCGATCTTGTGGCGCTCGCGCTCCTGATCGAGGAGGCGGGCGTTTTCAAGGATAGTGGAGGCTTCGATGGCGAGGGTCTGCAGCAGTTCGCGATCGCCGGCGGAGAGGCTGGCGGCGGCGGCCTTCGATTCGAGGTAGAGCACGCCGACCGTATCCCCGGCGGGCTGCATGACCATGGTTTCCTCGCTGCCGCCAGTGCGGACTTTGACCAGCGGGACGCAGACGACGCTTCCGGAGGGAAGGCCGGCCGTGGAGAGTTCCGGATCGTCCTGCGACTGGCGCCGGGGGTCGAAGTTCATCGAGAGCAGTTCGCGGCGGTTGTTGAGGGCTTTGTGAATGAGGCGCGTGGGCGCCCGGAGTTCGCTGGCGGGAATCTGCGCTCCGCGCTGATCGCGGGCGACGGCGATTTCGAGGTCATCGCCGTTTCGCAACAGGAGGAAGCCGCGCTCGGCGGAGGTTACGGTGAGGGCGGCATCGACGACGGCGGAAAGCACGGTGAGTGTGGAGAGCGAACTCTGGACGGTGCGGGCAACTTCGACGAGCGCCCGGAGCTTCGAGAGGGAAGTGGGAGCGGCGGAGCGCGTGGAGGAGGAGAGCTGATCCATGAGGCGCTGGATTTCCGCTTCCTCGAGGGTGAAGATGAGCCGGTAGGAATCCTCGACGCCGAACTCGATGCGGTCGCCGCTCGAGAGTTTGCGGCGTCCGGCGATGCGGGTTCCGTTGACTTCGACGCCGTGGCGGCTGTTGAGATCCTCGATGTAATAATCGCCGTTTTCGCGGAGCAGACGGGCGTGATTGCGGGAAGCGCGGTTATCGCGGAGGACGAGGCTGCTTTCAGCCTGCCTGCCGATGGTGAAGGGCAGAGGGGATACAACCACGCGTTGGCGATTACCGCTCGGATCGATTACGAGCAGGGCCGCCTGCGGGCCAATTGCGGCTTCCATGAGACTCATTCAAGCTTTTCGGCCGCGGGCGGGGCGGTCACCGTCGCGGGCTTGGTCGAGTTCCCGCGCCCTCAACACCTGGCAGTGCGAGCAGTACCCGCCGATTTCGGTGCGCGTGATGAGGATCTGGAATCCGAAATGCGACTCGACCTGTTTACGCAGGCGGTGGAGCGGCTCACCGAAAAACTCTTCGACTTTTCCGCAGCGCAGGCAGATGATGTGGGCGTGTTCCTGTTTGAGACGCGTTTCGTAGTAATGCTGGTCGCCCCCGTAGTGCATGAGGTCGAGTTCATCGACCAGTCCGCCCTGCTTGAGCAGTTTCAAGGTGCGGTAGACGGTGACGCGGTTGAGTTTGGGATCTTTCTGCCTGGCGAGTTGATAGAGCTGTTCGGCATCGAGGTGGACGCCGGAGCTGTCGATCACGTCGAGGAGGATCTTACGCTGGCGGGTCAGGCGAACACCTCTTTCACGCAACGAATCCTTGATGCCTGCCTTTGCCATGGAGCCTCCTTTAGAGGGTAGCATTGCAGGGGCGCTCGCGACCATGATGAATCACGCGCCGGCTCAGGCGGAGAGGGGCAGGGGCCGCGAGCGGACAGACCAAGGGCGTGTTCCGGCGCGGGGGGCCGCGGCGCGTGAAGGATTTTGGAGGGAATCGAGGGGTTGGGGCTACTTGCGGAACTGGTTGAGCATCTCCTGAATTTGGGACGAGAAGGATTTCGCCTCAGTTTCGGCCTGTTTGACGGCCTGGGCGAGTTCGGAGCGGAGGTTGGCTTGGGTTCGGGCGGAAAAGCGTTCGGCGTTGGCGAGGGGCGGGGCGTCCGAGGGGAGGAGTTGGGGAAACTGCTCGCGGTAGAGGCGGTTATTCTGGATGGACTTCAGTTGGTTGAGCGCGCGATGGTAGGCGCGCTCGGCGGCAGTGCGGTAGCGGTGGAGAAGCGCGGCGCGTTTTTCGATGTCCGGGTTTTCGCTGAGGAGGGGGTCGCCGCCGGCCTGTTCATAGAGCCGGGCGTCGGCAACAGCGAGGTTGCGGAGGCGCCAGGCGGCGTGGATGAGTTGGTGGAAGATGTCGAGTTCGACGGGCCCGCCGGGTTTGAGATGAGAGGTGTACTCGGTGACGAGGGAGTCGTAATCGGCCTGCTCTTCGGCGGTGTGGAAGATGATACGGGAGGCGGTGAAGCCGTGGATACGGCCATTTTGCGAGGAGCGGGCTTTGCCCTCGGGGGTAACGGGGCCGTGGGATTTGGCGCCGTTGACACGGGCCGCATCGCTGTGAGCTTGACTGATGGTGGGCATAGGTTTGAACTCTGGCCCGTTTGTATCACGCGGGATATGGGGGACCGGCGGGGCGGGTTTGTAAGTGGTTGTGGGGCGGAGAGAAATAATTAGCGATGGATTGGGAACGAGATCGGGGCCGCCGGCCGGGGGTATTTCGAGTGTGTTGAAATGTTAGAGGAATTTTGACCGGGAGATCAGACGGCGTGAGGATTTTGGCGTTATGAGAATTACCGCTCTTCATCTGCATCCGATTGCGGTGGCGGATCCGCCTTTGCGGAGTTCCTACGGGCTGCACGCTCCGTATGCGATCCGGACGATTGTGGAGATCGAGACAGACGAGGGAATCAGGGGGGTATCGGAGACATACGGAGGCGAGCAGCCGGTTGCGGCGTTGCGGGCGGCGGCCGGGAAGGTGATCGGGCGTGATGTTTTTCAGTTGACACGGCTGTGGATGGAGTTTGAGGCGCAGGCGGCGGAGGGCGACCGGAGCCAGACGTGGATGGTGCCCGGTGAGAATCCGATGGACCAGCATGCGCGGACGTTCGCGGCCATCGAATTTGCCTGTCTGGACGCCATGGGCAAGGCATTGAACAAGCCGGTATGCGATCTGCTGGGCGGGCGGGCGCGTGACGAGGTCGCTTTTTCGGCCTATCTGTTCTACAAGCATGCGGGCGGCGGCGGGTTGGGAGATGACGAGCGGGAGGATGAATACGGGGAGGGTCTGACCCCGGAGGCGATGGTGCGCCAGGCGAGGGAGTTTATCGCCAAATACGGGTTCCGGGAGATCAAGCTGAAGGGGGGTGTGCTGGATCCGGAAGTGGAGATTGAGACGGTGCGGGCGCTGAGGAAGGAGTTCGGGCCTGGGGTTCCGTTGCGCATCGATCCGAACTGCGCCTGGAGCGTGGACACGTCGGTGAAGGTGGGCGAGGCGCTGGCGGAGGAACTTTCGGGCGGCGGGTATCTCGAGGATCCGTGCGCGACGATTGAAGGGATGGGCGAGGTGCGGCGGCGTTTGCTGGCGAAGGGGATCGACACCCCGCAGGCGAGCAATGTGGCGGTGACTACTTTCCAGCACATTCCGGTCGCGCGGGAGCATGACGCGGTGCAGATTGTCCTGTCCGATCCGCATTATTGGGGCGGAATGCGGGCACAGCAGCAGCTGGATCATTTCTGTCACGTGTTCGGGATGGGGGTTTCCATGCACTCGAACAATCATTTAGGGGTGAGCCTGATGGCGATGACGCATGCGGCGGCGGCCTGCCCGCACCTGGCGTATGCCTGCGACACGCACTATCCGTGGCAGACGGCGCGGGACGAGGTGGTGGATGGGGGGCGCATTCCGTTTGTGAACGGGAGCGTGCGGATTCCGTCGAAGCCGGGGCTCGGCGTGGAGTTGGATTACGACCAGTTGGCGCGGCTGAAGGAGCGGTATGAGAGGCTGCCGTATCGGAAGCGGGATGATGAGGCGGAGATGCGGAAGCGGGTGGATGCGAACTGGAGGCGGATTCTGCCGCGGTGGTAGGGAATTTCGCGGCGCGGGTCGCGAAGACTTTCGCTGATGGTCCGCTTCTCAGCCAAGCTGCTTTGTACGTAGGTTCCGAACTAGTGGCGGCCAGGATAAGTGCCGCTGATGCCGTCGCATTCGGCAGGCCACAAGACAAGTGGAACACCTCCACCCTGTGAATGGCCAGGCCAACGGGCGAAGGTCCGAGCATCCGGTGTTACTCCGCCTTTGCGTGAGCCGAAGAGGTTGAACTAAGCGGTGAATGGAAATTGCGCTCGGCGATGCGCAAGCCGGTTCCGAAACTGTGCTCTTTTTCAGCAACCAGGTTGATGGTTATGTAGAATACCGGTTCGTGTCGCCTGAGGACACCACGATGACTCACGGTTTGGAAAACTTAACAAACATTATCCGCGAGGGTTCGAGCGAGTCTTGGACCGATCGCAATAGAAAAGGCTTCGAGGCATTATTCGGAGCTACTGGCGGCCGCTACCGGGCGGCCGCGAAGGACGTCGTGACCCTTCGTGCTCCGGAGTTCGGTAACGACAGCGGCGTGCCATTCGCCGCTTACATCCACCCATCAAATCCCACATCTGGTCCATACGGCGGAATGTCTTTCGTGATCTTTCCGGCATCCGACGCACCATGTCTTGTCGCCATGGTTGTTGGCACTCAAGGCCTCTCGCCAGATGAGGTGATTCTCGGTCGTCCAGGGCACGCCCGAAAGGTCCAGGCGATTTGCGCCTGGTTGAATAAGCAATATGGCAAGGGGCAACAGATCGCTTGGGCGAAACAGGACCCTACGCGGGTTGACCTCGATATTCCCGGCTCCATGAGACGGCTGTGGTCGCCTTACCAAAGAATCTTCGAACGATATGGGAGAGTCATTTACGCCGCGTTCACTCCCACGGTGGACTCCGAGAGCGTCTCGGCTGGGGTGACGGCTCTGCTTGATCTCATGTTCGAGGAACGAGGACAGAGGCCGCTGGCTCAATTTACCGATGATGCGGAAACCGTTCGATCGGCGTGGTTCGACTACTTGATGACATCCTCCACGCGTCAACAGGTGGCAGAACTACTGGATCGGCGACGGTACGTTATCATCTATGGCCCGCCTGGTACGGGCAAGACGCTCATGGCCGGCCAGATTCTCCGCGACGAATACGCTTCAGCCGGCCGCTCGATCCAGTTTCACCCGAACACTACCTATGAGAACTTCATCGGAGGTCTCGCACCGGTAACCGGCGACGGATCCTTGGGATTCCGGTTCGCGCCGACCCCGGGGTTCTTGATGGAGTCTGCTGCTGAGGCATTGAGCAACCCATCAAAACGATACTTGCTCCATATCGATGAGATCAACCGCGCCGACTTGGGTAAGATTCTAGGCGAAGCGATCTACCTTCTTGAGCCTGAGCCGGGATTCGAGCGAAAGATCGATCTGCCGTACGATTTTGGAAAGCCGTTCAACCGTACTCTCTTCCTTCCGCCGAACCTTCACATCCTGGGAACCATGAACAGTGCGGATCGTAGCATCTCCATTGTCGATGTGGCGGTTCGACGCCGCTTTGCTTTCGTACCATTGTGGCCGAGCATGCAAGTAGTGGAACAGCATGGCTGTGAGCTTACGCAAAAGGCGTTCCGGGACTTGATCTCGATCTTCGTCGAGTATGCGTCCGATGATGCTCTGTCATTGGTTCCGGGCCACTCTTATTTCGTCGCCAAGGACGAGGCAGCGGCCAGATCTAACATGAAGACCAACCTCGCTCCGTTGCTTGGGGAATACCTCGCGCAGGGGTATGTTTCAGGCTTCGCTGAAAGCGTTCGGAGTTACCTTCAATGGCTCGACAGTCTTTGACTTCGCGCCTCACTTCACGTGGCCGACGTCAACGTCCACCCCTTGGCCGCAGTCCCCTAGTCACCTCGAAACCCGCAAGAGACGTCTGTCTCGAACTGGAGGATCACGGCTCGATCGAAAAGTCAGCGATTCAGTTCTTCGGGATTAAGGGAGCAGTGGATCCCCAATCGCAGGCGGCGCGGCTTGCCGACCAGTTCATCTCTCAAAATCGCCCACTGTTGGAGTTGCTCGATGTGTCGGTAAGGCGGGACTACGACGGCAGCGACGTCCGTTTGCAAATTGAGTCCAAGAGCGCCATTGGAGCTGTACCCCTCATCTCTCCCATTACGGCGAAGCCGGATTATGGCCTTGTTGTTCAACCCCGATTTCCCTGGCCAGGCATCGGCCCGATGCTGGCCGAGATGGGCTGGTTGGTGAGCCCGACGCCGCTACGTCTTCCACTACTGAAACGATCAGAGCGCCGGGTGCCGCTCTGGGTTCTGTCGTTCATGGTTCTGGCGCGGCTGAAAGCATTGCTCGACCGGGCGGAACGTCGGTTTGAGTTCACCGAGCAACAGCGATTGGCGCCGAAGGGTGCGGTGCTTTGGCGGCAGTATGCTGTCCGCAACCTACCGCGCGGACAGTTTCTCGCAGTGCCCTGCGCGTTCCCTGACTTAGGAGACGACCGTCAACTGAAAGGGGCGATCCGCTTCACTATTGAGCGTCAACTCCGGTCCCTAGAGACCCAACGAGAACATGGGACTTTCGTTCACAAGTTGATCGCATTTGCAGAGTCGCTGCTGTCAAGAGTGCGGACCTTACCGGGCTTCCGTCCATCGCCACGCGACATCAATGCCTGGCTGCGTAGGCCTTTTCGTAGCGAGGCTCTCTTCGATGGTATCCAGGCGATCGACTGGACTGTTGAGGAAAGAGGACTCGCCGGCTTAAGCGACTTGGAGGGGATCCCGTGGGCCATGCCAATGGAACTCTTCTTCGAGGCGTGGGTGGAGACTGTGCTTCGTGCGGTCGCAGTGCGCACGGGTGGCCGGCTGCGGACCGGCAGAAAGCGTGAGACGGTCTCACCGTTGGCGTGGGAGCCGCCCTATCTCGGATCGCAGAGGTCTCTTGTTCCCGATCTGATCTTTGAGTTGGACGGGTGCACTCTAGTTGTGGATGCCAAGTACAAACGACATTGGGAGGAACTTCAGCACGGTCGTTGGGCCGCCAAAGAGGACGTACTTCACGAGGAACATCGGCGGGACTTACTGCAAGTCCTCGCCTATGCGAGTTTGGCGGAGACTCAACTGGTGGTGTGTTGCCTTGTATACCCGTGTTCGAGCACAACATGGGAATCCCTTCGGCAACGGCGGCGTCTCTTCCATAAGGCCGAGATGGTGGTCCGATCTCGCCGAATCCTCGTCTGGCTCACGGCGGTACCAATGTGCGCCGCGGTGGATGCGATCGCCCGTCCGCTCGCTGAGGAGATTCATATAACCCTACAGGCTGTGCTGTGATTACGCTGTTCGCGACGAGCCAAGGAATCGATCTTCTGGCGCCGTCCAGTCTGACGCCGTTAACGGTTCAGAGCCCATAGCCACACAGGAGCGCCGTAAAATCGAAATGCAACTCGGTTTGAAGCGCGAAGCGCATCGTGCCTGCCGCGGGTAGGATTCCGATCGGGGTGTTCGTTCTTGCCGGGGGGCGGCCCGAGAATTAGATGGAGCCACCCGCCGGGATTGAACCGGCGACCTGCTGATTACGAACTATCAGCCGACGTAGAATCAAAGACTTAGCGGGATTGCGCAAGATTGCTCCATAGCATCCGCGACGGCGCAATCGAAATCCACACGGGCAAGGGGCGCGGATCCCGACGCCGCATCCCGGCCTCGAAGCGTGTGCTCGACGTTCTGGAGATGCGCCGTGCCAGTGCGACCTCCGAATGGGTCTTCCCGGCACCCACCAAGAGCGGCCACATCGAAGGGTCCACTTTGAAGAAGCAGCACGCCGCAGCGCTCAAGGCTTCTGGCGTCGCGCCCTTCGTCCTCTACACCTTCCGGCACACCTGTATCACGCGGTGGGCCAAGCACATGGATCCGTTCACGCTCCACGTCCTGGCCGGCCACACCGACATGAATACGACGAAGCGCTATGTCCACCCGAGCGAAGTGGACATCCGGGAGGCGATGGAAAAGGTGAAGGCCGGATTGGAGAAGGGTGCGGCCGCTTCCCTAAACGGGCAGCCTCTCGTCGTCTAGCCGCTCGCGACTGTGGTGGCCCTACGGGAACCTAGTCAGGCTCAAGCACAAAACCACGGCTACCGGCCCCATTGCTCGCGACAGAATCGAAGGAACTTCGGCCTGGTGAACGGGGACGCGCTCACGCCCTGCTGGACGAGTTTGAGCGTCGCTGCGGGGCACGGGTCCCGGCGAACCGCCAACCCTGCCGCAATCTCGTTCTCGAGCCGCTGCGCATCCACGATCATGGCGTCGCCGTAGAAGATGGTTGACTCGTGCCGGATGAATGGGTGGTCGCCAACTCCTAAAATCACGGTTTGATCCTTGCTATTCCGCAAGGTCGTCACGCTCACGATGCCGCAGAGGTTCGACGCCGGATCCGGCTCGGTGATCACGATCCAAAGGTGAGGCGTCGCTGTCCCGCCAGGAGCGGGCATCAGGAAGGTGTCGCCGCACCTCATCATCTAAGCAGGTTGCAGCATGGCTTCCGCGGCGGCCAGCGCTTCCAGTTCCGATTCGACCGCCGCGATCTCGCTCTCGGTCTTCTTGCCGGCGCGGAGGATGTCCCGATACTCAATCGGAATGGCGCTGCCCTTCGGATCCTGCCACTCGGCCAAGCCGTGCGAGAGATCGACCAGATTCCACCGGCTCAGCTTTCCGTACTCCGCGAAGATCTCTTCAATCAGAGACTCCTCGGCGGGTGACAGTTCGTCAGTCTCCGGCTCAGCCGTCAACGAAACCTCGTAGTTGCTGGGCGCGGAGATGAAATGCCTCCACACCGGATCGGTGCCCGGAGGGGGCTCCTCGCGGATCAAATCGTAGATGCGGCTGACGACCGGACCGTTGTCCATGGATACGTACCGATCGGTGGTGACTGGCCGGCCCCAACGCAGCAGTGCCTCGCGGTCAAGCAGGTACAGGAGCTTGATGAGTTTTAAATAGCTCATCCGGCCGCCACGGAGTTTGAGAAACTTCGCGGCAGCTTCGGTTGCTCTCCGTTCGTTGAAGCGCAGAACCATTGACGTCATTCTCATTTTACGGCAGGACGCAAGACGACGGCACCGCCGTCCTGAAAGCGGGCGCTAGAGGCACAGGGTGGGCACAATTCTGGTCACAGTGCCGAAATCGCTATTTTCGTTGGTCTTGGGACGGTGCCCGCATCTCTTTGACGGGGCGAGGATTAGATGGAGCCACCCGCCGGGATTGAACCGGCGACCTGCTGATTACGAATCAGCCGCTCTACCAGCTGAGCTAGGGTGGCTTTCCTCTGTGATGATAACAACCGCGAGCGGACTCGAGCAACCTCTCTTTTCCATCTCCTCTTCCGCGGCGCG
>JABAQT010000018.1:0-17535 GCA_019187195.1 Bryobacteraceae bacterium | reverse complement strand
CTGCTTGTCCTGTCCGTCGGCATCAACTACATCGACCGCGGCAGTTTGTCGATCGCCGCGCCGGTGCTGCAGAAGGAGATGGCGCTCACCTCCGAGCAACTCGGGCTCCTGCTGTCCGCGTTCTTCTGGACCTACGCCTCTTTCCAGATTGTCGCCGGGTGGCTTGTCGAGCGTTTCTCGGTGAATCTGGTCTTCGGCATTGGCTTTCTGCTCTGGTCCTGCGCCACCGCCGCCACGGGCATGGTTACGGGTTTTGCCGCGCTTCTGGCGCTGCGCGTCCTGCTCGGCGCCGGCGAATCGGTTGCCTATCCGGCCTACTCGAAGATCCTCGCCACCGGCTTCCCCGGCAGGCACAGCGGACTCACTAACGGCCTGATTGACGCCGGTTCGAAACTCGGTCCGGCGATCGGCACGCTTCTCGGCGGACTGCTGATCGCGAAATTCGGCTGGCGATTCCTGTTTCTCGCCCTGGGAATCGGCAGCCTTCCCTGGCTGATCGGCTGGGCGCTATGGGCTCCCAAGCCCATCGCCGAATATCACAAGTACCCCAAGCGAGGCCCGAGCGCGGCGGAGATCCTCACTCATCGCGCCTCCTGGGGCACCTTCCTCCTCCTGTTCTCCATCAACTACGCCTGGTATTTTCTGCTCACCTGGCTGCCGACCTACCTGGTGCAACAGCGGCACTTCAGCCTCGAGCAGATGGCCGTTTTCAGTTCCGCCCCGTTCTGGGGGCTGGCGGTTTCCACCACCCTCGCCGGCCATGCGTCGGACTACTGGATCGCCCGCAACAACAACCCCACCAAGGTCCGCCGAATTTTTGTCTCCTCCGGCATGCTCCTCTGCACCCTGCTGGTTCCCGCCTGTTATGTCGACGACCCCAACATCAGCGTCGTCCTCATCGTCGCCGCCTGCCTCTGCTTCGGGCTCACCACTTCGAACAACTGGGCCATCACACAAACTCTCGCCGGCCCCACGGCCGCCGGCAAATGGACCGGACTCCAAAACGGATTCGGCAACCTGGCTGGGGTCGTCGCGCCTTACCTCACCGGCGTCATTGTCCAGCGCACAGGCAAGTACGACTATGCGTTTCTGCTTGTCGCCTTCTTTCTTCTGATGGGCATTGCATCAGCCCTGTTCCTTATTGGTCCCATCCGGCAGATCGAGTGGAAAAAACAAACGGTTGTGAGTTGACGGGGAGGCTGGGAAGCCAACTACTTCTTCCCCGGCGCCGTAGCGGCCGCCATCCGCACCAGTTCCCGGCGCTTTCCCTCCTTCCACATCCGCTGGATCGTCTCCTCCGGCACTCCCCCGGCTCGGCCCAGGAGGATGAACGCCGGCAGCGCATGGCCGAGGTTCCGCCATTGAGCCATTTCGATCAGAGAAGGCAGGGCGCGCTCACGCAGCAGGCCGAGCGTCGCCGCGTCGCGTTTTTCAGTGAAATTGACCAGCGCCACCGACGCTTTGTTGCGGTCCGTGAACTGCACCGAATTCAGCATCTCGACAAACCAGGTCGGCGACACCCTGATTTCCGAGTCCGGGTGAAGATCGGCATAAACCGCGATCGCGCCCAGGGCGCGCATGGCATTGTTGCGCACGGTGGGATCGAAGTCCTGGATGGCGTACTGAAGATCGTTCGCCACCACCTTCTTCTTCGGTGAATAGCCGAGCACGTAGGCGGCAATGGCGCGCTGCTGCGCGTCGGCCGCGCCGCGCAGCACTTCCCGCAGCAGATCAAAATACTTTTCCGCATAGGTGAGGAACTTTTCCTGGCATTCGCGCGCATCGGGATCGGACAGCAGCGAGTGGCCCCGGGTAAGATCCTCCTGGACATTTCCGCGCTTAGCGGCCAGTTCCAGTCCGATAATGAAGTCCAGCCAGGTTTGCGAGATTTCATCGGGAACCTTCAGATCGAGTCCCGGAGGGCTGTGAAAGTCGAAGTGCGGGGCCCCACGTTCCTCGATGCCGACGTAGAGAACCGCCTTGCCACCATCGCAACACACGGCGGTCAGGCTGGCAAGCGCAACTCCTTCGATCCCCTCGATGCGCTCTTCGGTATCCGACTTCGAGGCGGGCAGCGGATCTCCCTCGCTTATGCCCAGCGCCTTCCGCACAGCCTCCGGTTTCACCTTGCGCAGGCCGAAGATCTCAATAACCCCCACGCGCGGCGTTTCCGCCGCCAAAAGGCAGGCGGCGGATATCAGGCACACTACCATCCGGAGCATATGCTTCCCGGTTGGACGTGCCCGCAGCCTGTTCGGCTACACATCTGTTTTTCCACGCTACTTCGCCTGGTAACCCGGTCCGTAAAGGACGCGCCCGGCGCGCTCGGCGGTGACCGAACCGTTGCGCAAGGCGATTCGCCCGTTCACGACGACGTCACGCACGCCGGTGGCGAGCGCGAAGGGATCATCGAACGTGGCATTATCCATGATTTTCTCCGGGTCCAGGATGACCAGGTCAGCCTTCATGCCAGGGCGCACGATGCCCCGATCGTAGAGCCGCAGGCGCTGCGCGGGCAAGCCGCTCATCTTGTGAATGGCATCCTCGAACCGGAGCACCTTGCGTTCGCGGACATAACGCGCCAGAACCCTTGCGAACGTGCCGTAGCTGCGCGGATGGGCCATCGTAATGGACCCGTCCGAGGCGATCATCGTGTAGGGATAGCGCATGATGCGCTCGACGTCGTCCTCGAAGATCCAGTGAAAAACCGCGCTGCAGCCGCCGCCTTGCTGGATCTCGATCACCAGTTCCGCGGCGTTCTCAATGGTTGGTTCGACCCCGCGGGAGCGCAGAATGTCCGCCAGCGAACGCCGGTTCAGGGATTTATCCGCCGGGCAATCGTTGAGGACAATGTTCCGCGGATCTCCCCCTCCCCGTTCCCCCTCGATGCGGCGGACGATCTCCGCCTTGATGCGCTGCCGCTGTTCGGGGGCGGCCAGCCGTTCGAGCAGAGCCTTGTTTCCTCCTCCAAATGCCCATTGGGGAATCAGAGCGGCGCCCAGCGAGGTGTGCGAAGCGGTGTAGGGGTACTGATCCACGGTAACGTCCACCCCGCGCGCGCGGGCTTCGTCAATCAGGCGCAGCGTGTCCGCGCTCTTTCCCCGATTCGCCTTGCCTCCCACTTTGTGATGGGTGACCTGCGTGGGCAATCCCCCTTCTTCCCCGATGCGAATCGTTTCCTTCACGGCTTCGACCACCGCGCCGGCCTCGTCGCGAATGTGCGAGATATGGAACCCGCCGTATTCACCGGCGGCCTTGGCCAGTTCAACTACCTCCGCGGTATCCGCGAAACTGGCGGGTGTGTAGAACAGGCCGGTGGAAAGCCCCATCGCTCCATCACGCATTCCCTGCCGCACCATCTCCGTCATGCGCGCCAGTTCCGCGGCGGTGGGCTTGCGATTGTCCATGTTCATCACGAGGCGCCGGATGGAGCCGTGGCCGATGCACAAGCCCATGTTGACGCTCATGGGGAGCCTCGCAAGCTTATCCAAGGCTGCTCCCAAGGGGACGGGAGAGGAGCCGTCCGGACCGCCGATGAGGGTGGTGACGCCCTGGTAGAGATAGCCTTTCGCGGTTGGCTCGTCAAGGATGGCGGGGTAGGAATGATTGTGGATGTCGAGGAAACCCGGCGTCACGGTGAGTCCGGCGGCGTCGAGCTTTGTCGTGGCGGCCTGCCCGCGCAAATACCCGAGAGCCACAATCGTATCTCCGCGGATCCCGATGTCGGCTTGGAAATATGGATTTCCGGAGCCATCCACCACGCGGGCTCCGCTTATCAGGATGTCGAAAGGCTGTTGGGCAAGCAGGGGGAGCCAAAGAGCAAGCAGGATTACAACAGCGGCCATCTCCTCAGTTTACTGTCTCGAGGGTGTGCCGGACGGACACAGGGGCGTGTCCGCGAGTCCCCTCAGCGGTCGGCCTTAGGCGAGGACGAGAGCATCGCCAGAAACAGCCCGACGATGAAAAACAAGGGAATTAGGTTGATGATCCACATGACCCCCGATGACTCCATATTCATAACGATGCAATTCCCTTTCCAAAGATTCCTACTCTGAATGGCGATGAGCCGGCGGCCGGCATTTTAGCGGCCCCCCGCCGAGAAGTAAGGAATGTTCGGCACAATGTACCAGCGATCCCCCTCCCAGGCATTTCTTACATACCATGACGGTTCATTGGACACGGACGTGGGCATGTTGACGGGGATCGAAACATTGACGCTTTTCCGCTCCTCCCGCGAACCCGCCGCCGTCTGACCGCCTCCCGATCCGGCCGGCGTCACTGCGACGGTTGCCGGGACGATGGCGATTTCTTCTTCTTTTCTTTCATTTGCCACCATGGTCCGGACGATGCGCTCGCTCAATCCCTGCCTGGCCAGCCAGGCCAACCCCTCCACGGAAACGTCAAACTGCGTTTGCTTGTGAAAGATCATGTCGATAATGAACCGTTCGCTGTACCCCGCCTGCGCCAGCAGGACCACGCCCTGGTTGGTAAGAACGTTCTTCTTCATCCCGCTTGCCGGCATGGGAGCGCTCGGAGAAGCCGGGGTTTGCCCGTTCAACATGCCTGATCCGATTGTCAGAGAACACGCCAACGCCATCAGAATCATCAAAGAGGACCTCCTCGCTCACATATCGGACGCCCTCACTTACATAAGCGATTTTCCGCGGCCGATGAGTATCAACAGCATGCTGATTTTTTTCGCCTTCCTCGAGATTCTCACCGCCGGCCTGCCGACGGCCGCCGTGCATCGCCCGTATTCCGCGCCTCCGGTCATGGTCCTTGGCGGCGGACGATGTACCGGGAACAGCGTCTCGATGCGTGTCGCCACGGGCGCATTGCCCGAGGGCCTGCGCCTGACCTCGGCCGGATATTTCGAGGGTGTGCCGCGCCAGGCCGGCCTGTTCACCTTCCAGGTGCGCGCGGACAACGAGTGCCAGGTTGTGGTGAAGACCTTCACGCTGCGTGTGGAAGGGGCTCCGCTCCTGATTGCCGAGCCCGAAGAGTTGGAGTTTCAATATACGGTTGGCGGCGTCCTACCACCGCCGCAAGTGGCGCGCGTTTCCTCGAGTTGGCGCGACATGGCCTACTCGATTGACGCCGAAGGCGCAACCTGGTTGACGCTACGGCCGCTGCGCGGCCGCACTCCGGTTTCCGGCGCCGGTCTCAGCGGTGACCCCGTTGCTGTCGGCGTGGATCCGGCAAAACTGGCTCCCGGCACTTACCGCGCCTTCCTCAAGGTCAGCGCCTGGGAAACTACGAATGAGCCGCGAATCCCCGTCACTCTGGTGATCACGGCGGCTCAGCCCAGATAGTCGAACAGACTGCGCCGGGGGCTCTTGGCGCGAGCCGAAAAGGCCGCCTCTAACGCCATTCCGGACTGTGTCAGTTCCGTGGCTGCTTCCGCGAGGTCGGCGTCCTGGATGCTTGAAACCTGCTGTTTCCAACTCACCGCGAGTTTGTTTGCGGTATCGCCAGCCTCGGCGACCCGGTTTTGAACAAGGCCGTATCCGGCCAGACGCTGGTTGAGGTAGATCGAAGCGGCGCCCAGATTGTGCATCGCCTGCTCGATCGATGGAATGGAGGGGTCCGGCGGGTCGGGAGGGTTGTCGACGGCAAGAAGGGCGCGGCGCATTCCGTTCACCGCCTGGAAGACATTTGTTTCGGGATCGGCGCTGTCGAAGATGTTGTCCGCTGTTTGCGCGACGGAAAACCGCAATCCGCTGGCATCGGCTACTTCCCGGGTGGAAACGGACCCCTGGTAGGCGGTTACTCCCCCGGGCGTTGCCGGATCGAGCGCATAGGGAGCCACCTGGTCGTTGTCTCCACTGAAGATATACCGTCCCTCGACCGCGGTGGAAGCCACGGAAACAAGCCGCTCGAGAATGCCCTGGAGTTCTCCGGCAATCTGCATTCGAGCCGGGGCGTCCTGCTGTCCGCTCGAACCTTGCGATGCCAGCACGCGGGCGCGCTCGACCAGTGAAACCGCGTTCCCGAGGGCGTTCTCGGCGGAATCCACTTCCACTTTGACGCGGCCGAGGTTCAATTGAACCTGGTGGACGCGGTCGAGCCCTGCCCTGGCGCTGAGCAGACGGCTGATGTCATCCGGCCCGTCGGAGACTTTACTCAGCTTCAGGCCGGAGGTGATCTGTTGCTGCGCGCGCTCGTTGCGCTGTTGAAGGCGGTTGATGTCAATGAGAAACTTCTCCGCCGACGGGGGTAGTCCGCTGAGCATGTGGCCTCCTATTTCAAGATCCCGATCAGGGTATCGGTCAACGAGTTCAATATCTGGAAGAGCTGTGCATTTGCCTCATAGGCGCGCTGCGCCTCGACCAGGCGCGCCGCCTCCTCATCGAGCGAAACGCCGGAGCGGGAATCGCGGAGCGACCGCGCCTGACTGAGGAGTTGCTGTTGTAAGCCGGCCCCTTCGTTGGCGGCGACCACATCCCGGCCCACCCGCGCTCCCAACTGGCCATAGAATTCGTTGAAGGTCACACCGTCCACGGTGGGATCATCGGCGAGCGCGGCCAGGCGGAGCGCGTTCCCGTTGCCCAGCGGAGCGCCCGGATCGGCAGCCGCGATCTGTGATGGCGCAAGCGGGTTCCTCTTCAATGTCGCGGCGCTTCCAGCCGTGCTGTCATAAGTGAACAGATCAATGGCCGGGTTCGAACCACCCATGTCCACGCCTCCCGCCAAGATCTGATTGACGTTGTCCGCGAATGCCTGCGCCAGTTTGTCGAGGTCCGCCTGATAGGAAAGGATATTGATGTTTCGCGAATCGAGAAGACCTTTGAGAGTCCCCTGCTGAACCTGGGTGGTGATGTCAACCCCGTTCTCATCCACAATCACCGGCTGAGGAGTGGAAAAGTCAGCGCGAATCTGTTGAAGCCGGTCTCCAATGACCAGCGGAGTCTGCCCGCCAAACAGGAGTTGGATGCTGCCGTCGGCCTCCTGGACCACGTTGAAATCGATGTATTGGCTCAACTCCTCGAGCGTTTCATATAGCTTGGCGTCAAGCGCCGGATCCGGCGCCGTTCCCCGTTCGTTGCGCCGCTGAACATTCAGATCGCGAACGGTCGAGGCAAGCGAGTTGATGTGGTCCACCGTCTGGCGGATCTGCCGGTCGGCCGAGGCGGCGGCCTCGCCAAGCGCGCCGGCATTCTGGTTGAAAGCCCGCGCCACGTTCGACGCCTGATCGAGCACCACCTGCCGGGAAACAGGATCGTTCGGGTTGACCGTAAGGCTCGAGACGCTGTTGAAGAACTGATTGAGGGTGCTCGGGATTCCGGAGTCCTGGCTGATGTTGAAGAAAGGCTCGATTTGCCGCAGGTCGGCTGATTGTTGGGATTGACGGCCATAGAGGCTTGCCTGCCGCCAGACGTTGCGTTCGGAATAGTCGTCGCGATTTGAGACCATCGGCCCCGCATCGACACCGCCGGCCAGTCCCGCTCGAGGGTCGAATCGCCTGGGACTCAACGTGAGCCGCTGGGAAACGAAACCCGGAGTCGAGGCGTTTGCGACATTATTCTGGATTACGGTGAGCGAGCGGTCGAAGGTACGCAGCGCCCCGGCGGTAGCCAGCAACGATCCAAACAGGCTTCCCATTTCACCCTCCCTTCAGGCTTCGAAGTGAATGCGGCTGGAAGGCCCCACCAGGCCGGTTTGTTTTCCCGGTCCGTAGGCGAAGCCCGATTCGATTCCGAGCGCTTCCGCTATGCGGCCTGCCCAACCGTTGTGGAAGGCTCCCGCCCGGGAGTTCAATGCCTCGGAGGTGCGTACGGCAATCCGGATCTGCTCGACCGCCGCCAGCAGGAAGCTTCTTTCTTCGTTCGCGGGCATGCACCTTTGGCATGCCGCCAATGCGTCCTGCAACCGCCGCGCCGCCTGCTCGAGGGATAGGGTCGAATCCGGGAGTTTACCCAGGGTCAGACTTGCCCGTGCGCTTTCGAGCGCATGTTGAGCCGAAGCAACCATTCCGGCAGCGGTTTCCATCTTCACGCCTCACCATGGCCGGATGAGAGGGCATCGTTCAGGATGCTCTGTCCCACGGCTTTAGGATCCGGCTGATATGCGCCCGATTGCACGGCCTGTCTCAGTTGCTCGACCCTGGCGACGCGTTCGGGTGAATCTTCGGAACTCAGTTGAAGCGCCTGGCTGAGCCCGGAAAGTTGGACCCGGTCGCCGTCCGGCGAAGTGTGCTCTTCCCGCCGCACGGATGACGGGGAATCGATGGGACGGGCGCGATCTGCTCCGCCGGTTCCGCTCGTGCCGCCGAGTCCGGCGCCCCCCAGTCCTGGAAGTTGGTTGTCTGGTATTTTCATTCTGTCCTCCGGCTTCCGGCCGGTGCGGCGGCTATCCCGCCTCTATTCCCTTTATCGGGCCGGAACGGAGCTTCTTGAGAATATTTTTTCGCCTGCCCCTGTCGTGCTACTATTAATACTGGCTTTTGCGCCATCTCTTGTTTCTATGGTAATTCTGCTGACTATTATCCACGTCATCGTCTGCTTCTTCCTCGCCATCGTGGTTTTGCTCCAAAGCGGCAAAGCCGCCGACCTGGCTGGAGCGTTCGGTGGAATGGGTTCGCAGACCGCCTTCGGCCCGCGCGGCGCCGCGACGGTGCTTTCCAAGGCCACGACGATCGCCGCGGCCGTTTTCATGCTGACTTCTCTCACCCTCTCCGTGCTCGCCACGCGGGCCGGGCGCACCGGGTCCACCGTGCTCGAGAAGCATGCCCCGGCATCGGTTCCGAAACCGGCGACGCCTCCGGGCAGCGTGCCGATCAATATTCAGACGCCGGGCGGCGGAGCGACGGTGAACGTGCCGGCTCTTCCTCCCGCCGAGCAGAAGGCGCCACCGGCGGCCCCGGCAAAGAAGTAAACTAAAGTTTTGGCCACGCGGAGGTGGCGGAATTGGCAGACGCACTAGCTTGAGGTGCTAGCGGGAGCAATCTCGTGGGGGTTCAAGTCCCCCTCTCCGCACCATGTGACTTACGGGCGATCCGGCAACAGGCCGGGTCGCCCGTTCCGCTTGCTGGTGATGCGTTTTCGAAAGCGGCGGTCAATCGGTAGACTGAAAGCTGGGTTGCACACATGTCGAGCATCACCGTCAAGATACCGCCGGCCACCAGTGAGCGCGTGCAAAGCCGCTCCCTTATCAAGCCGCATCTGCGCAATCTGTCGGGCAGCGCGACAGCACTCAACGGAATCATTGTCGAGCGCAACCTCGAACGCCCGCACGCGGAGTTTTGCGGCTCGACGGTCAAGACTCCCAAACACGTAGTGGTCTTCCCCTCCGCCGAAACCGCGAAGCTTGAGTCGTTAGTGCATGGACGCCGCCGGGAATTCCGGTTTTCACGAGGTGACGCGATCATTAATCCCGCCGGGCTGTTCACCGCGCCGCGCTGGGATACGGAGATCGAAATCGTTCTGGTGGGAATCGATCCCCATTTCATGAATCGCGCCGCGGAACAGTGCGGCAGCCCGCCCCGAGTCGATTTGACGCCGCGGCTTCGGTTTAGGGATCCGCTCCTCGAGCAACTGGCCACGGCGCTGGTCCAGGAGTTCGAGCGAAAGGATCTGCCGCCCGACCATCTCTACGCCGAATCGCTTGCGTCCGCCTTCGTCGCGCATCTGCTCAAGAAGTATTCGGCCGCCGGCGCCCGGGAATTGGCCGCGCGCGGGGGCTTGCCGGCGCAGCGGCTGAGGCGCGTGATCGAATATATCCACGATAATCTTGGCGCGAAGGTCACCATTGAAGCGATGGCGGAGCTTGCAGGCTTGAGCGCCTCTCATTTCATAGCGCTTTTCCGGCAATCGACCGGCCTCTCCCCGCACCGGTACGTGGCGGCGCGAAGACTCGAACAGGCGATCGCCCTGTTGAAACAGACAAGCCTGCCAATTGCCGATGTGGCGTTGCGGGCGGGTTTCGCCGACCAAAGCCACCTTACACGGACGGTGCGGAGTCATCTCAACACGACCCCCGGAGCTCTCCGCGCCGGCTGAAAACCAGCGAATTGTTCAAAGAATCATAATTTCGTTCAAGATCGCCATTCCGATGGAAGGACACACTGGAAGGTAGCTTTCAGTCGCAGTACTTCAATCAAGAGGAGAACCGGTATGTCTGACCAACAACTCAAGGGTAAAGTGGCCGTCGTGGGCGGAGCTTCAAGGAATCTGGGGAGCCTGATCTGCAAGACATTGGCCGCGGAAGGAGCATCCGTGGTTGTTCATTACAATAGCGGGACGTCCAAAGGGCCCGCCGAGGAGACCGTGAAAGCGGTCAAGGCAGCGGGTGGAGATGCGTTCGCCTTTCAAGCCGACCTGACCAGGCCCGCGGAGACCGCCAGGCTCTTCGATGAAACCATGCAGCGCTTCAAGCGGCTGGATATCGGAATCAACACCGCGGGAAAAGTCCTGAAGAAGCCGATCATTGCGACCTCCGAACAGGAGTATGACGAAATGTTCGCCGTCAATAGCAAAGCGGCCTACTTCTTTATCAAGGAGGCGGCGGTCCGCATGAACCAGGGTGGGAAGATCATCACCGTCGGGACTTCGCTTCTGGCGGCCTTCACCGGCCTTTACTCCACTTATGAGGGTTCGAAAGCCCCGGTCGAGCATTTCACGCGCGCGGCGGCGAAGGAACTCGGCTCGCGCGGGATTTCGGTGAACTGCGTTGCGCCCGGCCCGATGGACACTCCGTTTTTTTACCCCGCGGAGACACCCGAATCGATCGAATATCATAAGTCGCAAAGCATGAACGGCAAACTCACCGATATTGCCGACATTGCTCCCATCATCCGCTTCCTGGTGACGGACGGCTGGTGGATCACCGGCCAGACGATCTTCGCAAACGGCGGTTATACGACGCGGTGATCAGGACCCCGTACTGTGGTAGGATTCGCCAATGGGGCGGATAACACTTGGTCTGATATTGGGCGCCGTCTTCGGGCTGACGGACATGTTCATCACCATGCGGCACGGCAACCAGCCGGCAACGGCGCTGTTGCAGGCATTCACCAGCCGCTTCGCCGTGGGGTTTCTTGGAGCCAATCTCTCGCTTCCCTGGCATCCGGTGCTGAGCGGCATTCTGGCGGGCGTTCTGATCAGCCTTCCGGACGCATTCGGGCTGAAGTCCTATGGCGGCATCATAGGATCCGGCGTCTTATTCGGAGCGCTGACTGGTTTGGCGGTCAAGCTGTGGGCCCGCTAAAGAACATTACGGCGCCGCGGCAGGTGTTCTCCGGGCAGGGCGAGGCTGACAGTTTTGGATGACACTGGTCTATTGAAGGCGGACGATCATTCGACGCCTTGAGAACATTGTCCGGAGGATTCCAAATGTTTTCGGCTTTTCGTTCTCTCACGCGGCGCTGCTGGCTTGGCGGCGCGCACAGCCTGCTCATGGGAAGCGCGGGGGCTCAGGCGCAGGACGGCAACGGCGCGGCGGCGAGGCCCGCATGCTATTCCGCTTATGACCGTGAATGGACGTGGCCGGTTCCGCTCGACGCCGGACAGAAGCGTGAGATCCCCCTGTACTCGACCCGGCAGTACTTTCTCGACCAGGCGGCCTCGGTTCGCCCGGTTCTTCGCTTTGAGGCCGGCCGTCATGATTTTCGCGCCTGGCAGCGGGAGTTGCGCGCCGAACTGTCGAAACGGCTCGCGCTCGATGCGCAGACGAAATCGCCGCTGAACAGCCGTGTTCTATCGGTCGAGAAGTTCCCCGGCTACCGTGTCGAGACGATTGTTTATCAAAGCGAGCCCGGCGTACTGGCGCCATCGCTTCTGTACGTGCCGGACAACCTTCGCGCTCCGGAGCGGACGCTGATACATTGTCACGGTCATGGTTCGGGGCCGGATCATCCTCTTTACAAGTACAGGTTCGAGTTCGTCAAGCGCGGCTACATTGTCTTCGCTCCGGAGGTGCGCGACTTCGGGCAGCGGGCGTTCGGAAAGCCGGGCGGAATGGCCTGCGACCGCACTTACAAACTGGCCGCGCTGCTCGGTAAGAACATTGCGGGGCTGCGGCTCTGGGATTTTCTGCGTGCCATCGACTATCTGGAAACGCGGCCGGAGGTCGACCGGCGCCGCATCGCCTGCGGCGGGCTTTCGCTCGGTGGCGAACTTGCCATGCTGCTGGCAGCCATTGACGAGCGGATCCGCGCCGCCTTCGTGAGCGGCTTCCTGTCCACCTATGACGCCCTGATGTTCCAAACCAATAACTGCATCTGCTATGCGATACCTGGAATCATGACGCTCTGCCGCATGTCCGACATCGCCGGCTTGATCGCGCCGCGTCCGGTGGTGATTCAAACCGGAACTCACGACAAACCGGTGCCTACGGCGGGCGCGCAGCAGGCGTTTCTCGAGTTGCGGGAGATCTATCGCGCCGCCGGGGCGGCGGACAACGCGGTCATCGACATTTTCGAAGGCGGACACCAGTTTCACGGTACCGTTACGTTTGCGGCGTTCGACCGCTGGCTGAAGCCGGCATCTTCCGCCGGAGGGAAAGAGTGAAGACAACAGGAGATTGGAGACGAACAGCCAGTTCGCGTTGTCCGTCGAGAGCCATACCGGATCAAATCGCAGAAGGCTCTTGCCGGGCGGGTGAGCAGACAGATAGTATGCTGATGTGGCGATTCCAAGTGTGTCGAAGCCGGTAAACGCGGGACCAGTCCAGGGGCGGTCCGCGCGCATTGTATCCATCCAGCGCTGGTCCATCGTCCTGCTGGTGGTTGGCGGGGCGTTGAACTATGTCGACAGAGCAACGCTTTCCGTGGCCAATAAGCTGATACAGGATGACCTGGGCATCCCCGTGGACCATATGGGTTTGCTGCTTTCGGCGTTTCTTTGGGCCTATGCTTTCGCCCAACTGCCGGTCGGGGGATTGATTGACCGGTATGGCCCGCGGCGCATGCTGGGACTCGGGCTGTTCAGTTGGTCGGTAGCGCAGGCGGCAGGGGGCTTTGTTACAGGTTTCGGATCGTTCGTGGCGGCGCGGGTCGCCTTGGGAATTGGAGAGGCTCCCTTATTTCCCGGCGGCGCGCGGGTAGTGCGGGACTGGTTTGGTCTGAATGAGCGGGGCTTTGCCACGGGGCTTTGCCAGTCCGCGTCATCGCTTGGCAATTTCATTGCGATACCGTTGTTGACGTTTCTGATGCTGAGCCTGAGCTGGCGGTGGATGTTCATCATTGTGGGTGTTTTCGGGATAGGCCTGGCGGTGGTCTGGTGGGCGATCCACCGGGACCCGGCGGAGGTTGCACTGACCGCGGAGGAGAAGCAATACCTGACCGAGGGCGACGACAATACGTCGACGCAGCCGCCGACGTTCGCCGAATGGCGGCAGTTATTCAAGCACCGCACGACATGGGGAATGATCGCCGGATTCTTCGGGACGATTTACACGCTGTGGCTCTATACGGGCTGGCTGCCGTATTATCTCGAACATGAGCGGCACATGAGCATTGCCAAGGTGGGCGTGGTGGCGGCGATCCCATACTTTTTCGGATGCGTGGGCGCCGTGACCGGCGGATGGCTTTGCGACCTGCTGACGCGCCGGGGTTGGACTCCGATGGGCGGACGGAAAGCGCTGATGGCCTTCTCGCTGGCCGGCATTTCCGCATGCACGGCCGCCGTGGTGTTCGCGGAGTCGAACGCGGTCGCCCTGGCGCTGATCTCCGTGTCGCTTTTCCTGATTTACATCGCATCCGCCGCCGCCTGGGCGACGGTGCCGGTGGCGGCGCCCGGCCAATTCACTGCTTCGCTTGGCTCCATCCAAAACTTTGGCGGATACCTGGGGGGAGCGCTCGCTCCAGCCGTCACAGGCTTCATCGTGGCGCGGACGGGTAGTTTTTCGCAGGCACTGCTGCTGAGCGCGGCGATCAGCCTGGCCGGAGCGGCGGCGTATCTTCTGCTGGTGAACCGCACGATTCACTCCGGAGAGAACCAGGCCGGATAGGCGGCTCCGGCGTTTCGCGGGAGAAGCTCTCCGTCCTCACGACTCCCGCAGCAGCCATTTGGCGGCATTGCGCTGCATCTTTTCGTACTCGGGATTCCACAACGCGCTGATAAGGTGCCCCGGCGCCATGAAGCAGACCCGGCCCTTTCCATAGTCGTAGGCCCACACCGCTTCGGCGCTGTTGCTGCGCCGGCCGGCGAGATCGGTGTAATCGAGTCCGTCTTCATTCACGCTGCGGGCGAGAACGTACTTGGGGTCCTTGTCATAGACGACATAGTGCTGCTCGTCGGTGACGACGAAGTCCTTCACGCCACGTGTAATGGGATGGTTGGGATTGGTGATCTTGACCTTGAACGGCCGGATGGGGGGATGGCCCACATAGATAGCCCCTTCCACGTCACGGTAGTCCTTATTCGAAATCGAGACTTCACTGTTGTTGTGGAAGGCCCATAGCGCGCCTCCCTCGGAGACCCACTGCTTGATGGCCTTCCCCTGCCCGGCCGTCATCCAGGCGCTGAAACCCGATCCGATCTTGCGTTGGATGGGCGGCACGCTGACGATCTTCTCTTTCCGTTCGTTCCAGTAGATCTGGTGCCAATAGCCGTTGTTGTAGCGGCGGCCATCGCGAAACATGATGAGAATCCTGTAGTTTCGAAGGTTCTCATAGGTGAGCAGCTTTTCCTGGTCAGTGAAGTCGATGGACAGTCCGCCATCCTCGACCAGGGTGGCCGTCAGAGCCGTGCGGATGTAGTCGGAATTATGGGACTCATCTCCGCAGAGCGCAAAAGCCGTGGCGGAGGACGCGGCGCCGCGAAGGTACGGAACGGGAAGCCCGGCCGCCACGCCGATGCCGCCACATGCGGCGCGAATCAATGCGCGGCGAGTCATGATTGTTTGCATGTTGAAGTTATACCCTCATTCCCACTCGCGACGCTACAGCGGAGAGATCTCCCTGGCCATCCCGCCGCTGTAGTAGTTTGAATTCGGAGTTGGCAATATATGAACCGAAGACGATTCCTGCTCAATGGCGGGGCCGCCACGGCAATCCTGCCGTACGCGCAGGCGGCGCCGCTCTCCCGAATCCGCGTGGTCGATATAGTTCATCACACTCATACCGATATCGGCTACACCGAACTGCCGTCGGTAATCCTCGATCTTCAGGTGCGCTATCTGGACGCCGCGATCGACTGTTGCCGTAACGATGGCAATTTTCGCTGGACCGTCGAATCGCTGGTGACGCTGAACAACTGGTGGCGAAGGTCCGCTCCGGCGCGGCGTGACATTCTGGCCGGCATGGTCCAAGCGGGCCGCATGGATGTAATGGCGATGCCGTTTAACCAGACACCATTCCAGAATGCGGCGCAGTGGCGCCAGATGATGAATTGGGTTCCGCCGGAGCTATGGCGCAGGCTGGACATTCATGTGGCGATGCAGAATGACGTCAATGGCATCCCACGGGCGGGCGCCATGGCTCTGCTTGACCGCGGAGTGAAACACCTGCTGATGGGGATCAACTCCGACAGCGGCGGACCGCCCTTCTACCGGCCTTCGGCGTTCTGGTGGAAGATGCCGGACGGCAGGCGGATTTTCGTTTGGCTGGGTGAGCACTACGGGAGCGCGATGAACTATCTCAAGGCCGCGCGCGAGGACTCGCGGATGTTCGACGATGAACAGCACGTGCGTGCCGCCCACGCTGAATTCACCAGGCGCATCTCCACCATCGAAGCCGATGGCTATGCGTTCGAGCGGCTCATCCTCACCTTCACGCATCCGCGGAACTACGACAACGGCGGCCCGTACCCGGCGCTTGCGCCATTCATCGCCGCCTGGAACCGTCTCGAGTTGCAGCCGCGGTTGCGGCTCACAACCGCCACCGCCGCCGTCACCGCCATGGAGAAAGCCACGGGTGCGAAGATCCCCGAAATGTCTGGTGAATGGACGGACTGGTGGGCAAACGGGGATGCATCGGGCCCGAGGGAACTGGCCGCCAGCCGTCTGGCCAAGCGGCAACTCGCGGCGGCGAACTCCCCTGTGTTTGGACCCATGCCGGGCCGCGGGGCCGCCGCGGTGGAAGAGGCTCTCCGTGACTTGTGCCTGTTCGACGAACACACTTTCGGATCCCACCGCAGCATCCAGGAACCCTTTAGCGCCGATACACTGGGACAGTACACCGAGAAGAGTGATCTTGCCTACAGGCCCATGGGCAACTCCGATATTCTCCTGCGGCGCCGCGTTCGCGCCACGGTGGATCCGATGCCGGCCGGTACGTTCGCCATCAACCCCACGCCCGCGCCGCTATCCGGCTGGGCGGGAGAGGGCGAACAGCGGTTCTGGGTGCAGGGCCTTGGTGCGCATTCCATTGCCGCAAGAACTTCCGTGCCGCCAACATCCGCAACGCCCGATCTTCGCCGCGACTCTTCCGGGTGGCCCGTGGCCGCCTCCTGGAGCGGCATGCCGAAAGCGCTGTTCGACGGCTCCTGTGGCGGGTTTATCTGCACCCAAACCGTTGCTCCGGCCGACCGGCGCACAATTGCCGGCCTGCATGCGAAATTCGATCCCGCCAGGCGAAAAGCGGCCTTTCGTGAGTCGCGTGCAACCTATGGTCCCGCCACGTCGCGCGAGACGCCGCACACTATCGTTATCCGGCAGGAGTTCCAGCACGAGCGCATAGCCCGCGCCACGCGCGAAATAGAGTTGTGGAGACGTGAGCCAAGGGCGCGCGTACGGGTTCGCTTCGACCGGATATCTTCGCTCGCGCCCGAGGTTATGCACATCGAGTTCGCGTTCCCGGCCGGCCATCCGCTGCCCGCCGTATCGAGCGGAGGAGTGCCCTTCACTCCCTATCGCGACCAGCTCAAGGGCGCCTGCCGGGACTATTTCGCCATCGACGGCTGGGCGCACTACGCCACCGCCGAAGGCCACTGGCTATGGGCCACTCGAGATGCCGCGCTGGCCTGTATCGGCTCGCCACACGTCGTGGAACGCCACACGGAGGAACCCGAGGCGCGGCACAAGATCCTTGCCATCGTGTTCGACAACTGCTGGCACACGAATTTCGTGGCCGATAGCCACGGGACGTTCGAGTTTCAGTTCGAACTCGCATGGAGTGATCGCATGGACAATCCAGCGGATGTTGCCGAGGCGCTATGCGCTGATCTCATCGCTCGGGTGAATCCGCCGTTCCATGAGACGGAGGAAGAACTGAAGTACATCTACCGGCCCTGAAGCGGAACTCGAGCGGATACGGTAGGCAACTCGACATTTTCCCCGCCGTGACCTCCGGTCCGCGGGCGGCGCCGGCCGCTTTTTCCCGCCTTTCCCAGATCTGCTGAGACCGTCTTGTAACAAAGCTGTAACTAATTCTTGACTTTTGCCGTATACTACAGCAAGAGGCTATGGCTATGGCAAATTTTTTGCTCCAGAGGGGCTTGCGTCGCAGCAGAGCCGCCAACCGTGTCGGCATCACATTGTTAATTGCCTTGCTGCTTGCGCTTGTTGCCAGCCTCATCCACGGAATCCGCACTTTGATGCTGTAGGGTAGCGCTCCCGGGATCAGTTGAAGGCTGACCGCATCGGCGCGCAACTAAT
>JABAQT010000017.1:115840-132891 GCA_019187195.1 Bryobacteraceae bacterium | reverse complement strand
TTAGCGTCTGCGCAGTTCGTCAATCACTGTTTGAAGGCCTTTGCGGCGGTACAGGTCGCTCAGACGCTGTTCCTCGGGAGAGGGGTTCAAGACCCCGCGCAAGCGCGGGTTGTCGAGAGAATGGCGCTCTGGAATCCACATGGACCCATCGGAAAACTCGACCTGGTTGACGAACCCTGTCATGCCGGTAATCGGGGCAGGCTGGCCGTTGCGCTGGGAGACCTTGAGGGAGGCTTCCTGGCGAATGCGCGCGCGCTGGCCGGGCTGCAGATCGACGGTGGCGGGCAGCACTCCGGCGAAGAACTCTTCGCCTTCGTGGCCGCGCAGGATCCATCCGATCTCGAGGTACTTCACCGGCCGGGCGCCGGTATTTTCGACCTCCAAGCGGGGGGACCGCGCCTCGGACTCACTGACGCTCGCCGAGCCTTCCATAGGTCTCACGGGTTCGCCTGGCAGGCTGAGAAAGGCGAAGCGCACAGCCCGTTCGGGCTCCTGCACGGTGGAGCGTCCGCGGACGAGTTGCACGTCCATCCTGGGGCGCTCGCTGAGCCGTGCCTGCACATCCCGCAGACGGCGGCGGAGGGCTTCGCCGCCCTCGGTCTCGTAGATCTGCCGCAGGTACTTGCGATCCCGCTGAGCCTCCAATTCCCACATGGTCATGGAGCGTTTTGAATTCAGGTGATTGGGGCCGTAGAAGGAAAGATCCTCGAACAGTACGCCATCGAGACTGATTTCGACGAGAGGACTGCTTTCCGGATCGCGGGGCCGCAGAAGCCCGAGGTCAAGGCGAATGGGGAACGCCTCTCCAGGGCCCACATCGAGGCTCGGAACCGAAACCGACGCTTTGCCGCCCGGGGCGACTTCCTGCGCCAGAACGAGGAGCGTAACGCCACGGACACGGTGCTGGCTCACGTTGCGCAAGCTAAGCGACGTATGAAGATCCAGTTTGAGCGCGCTGCCGCGGAGGGTGGCGGTCGATTCGCCCCAATCGGCGGAGAGCACGGCGAGCGGGGAGTCATCGGGAAGGACGATGTGCATGGTGCTGCGCGAATTGAGCCGGTTCTGGCCGTTTGAGGCGAGGACCGCGGCGAATGCGAGACCAATCAATTTATTGCACATAGACGTTGTTGATGGTCACTTGACC
Organism: Bryobacteraceae bacterium; assembly: GCA_019187195.1. Taxonomy (GTDB): domain Bacteria; phylum Acidobacteriota; class Terriglobia; order Bryobacterales; family Bryobacteraceae; genus CADEFT01. Next base: position 131,747 of record JABAQT010000017.1, on the reverse strand, counting down.
CGATTCGGAATCGACATACCGCGCGCGCACCGTATCCGCCGTTACAGAGAATGTGACATCGCGGTCCTTGGGATGCTTCAACGTCAAGACGCGGCCGTGATCGTTCAACTCGATGCCGCCCGCGCTGGTTTCGAGCATGACACCCTGAGACTCGAGCAGGGGAAGCGGCGGCACGTTGGCCGTGGCCACCGGCTTTGAAGAGTTGGCCCAGTAGGCGAGGAGGACCACCATCAGGGCCGAGGCCAACACCATTGCCGGCTTCCAGCCCGTCAACTGAGGGGGACCCGGCCGTCGTGGCTGCGAAACGCATTCCCCGGCTTCCAATCCCAAGTGTATGTTTGCCGTCATTTCCGCTGCCAGGCGGCGCCACTCGGCGTCCTCGGGCATCCCAGCCAAGGCGGAGCGCAAGCGGGTCCTGGCAACGGCAAACTTCTCCACTTCGCCGCGGCAGTCTTCGCAAGAAGCCAGATGGCAACGGACACGCCAGCCGGACCAATAGCCGAGATCGCCGCCGGCAAACAGCGCCAGGACATGCTCAGATGGATGGCTCATTCGCTGCCTCCTTCCCGGCTCTCCCGGCCCGTACGGCGTTCGGCCCGTGCGGTCGACTCGAAGAACTTCCTGAACTTCACACGCGCGTTTGCGATGTGGCTCCGGACGGTGGCTTTCGAGCAGTTCAACTGGCGCGCCACCTCACCGGCGGGGAGATCTTCCACATCCCGAAGCAGGACGGCCATGCGCTCGCGCGCGGTAAGGATACCGAGGCCGGCCTCGATCTTCCTTTGTTCCTCGGATCGCAAGATCATTTGTTCGGGGCTCTCCGAATGGGGCGCCGTGAGCGGAGGAGTCTCTTCGAGGTCAGCGAAACTTACACGGCCATGGCGGCGCAGGAAATCGATGGCCGTATTGGTCGCGATGCGCGAAAGCCAGTGGGCCGCTTTCCCGGGATCGCGCAACTGCTCCTGCCGCTGGAGCACCTTGATAAAAACTTCCTGGGTGAGGTCCTGCGCGTCCGCGACGTTGCCCACGACGCGGTAGATCATGAGAAAGACACGCCGCATGTGCTCCTCGATGAACTGCGCGCGAAAGTCGGTCTCGCGGCTTACGGCGGCATTGGAATCTTCCGGCGTGCTCATACGAAGTAATGTCACCGCAGGCAGCATGATCCTTCTAATACTGGTTTGACGCGGCTGCCCGGCGAAACGTGCAACTGAAGTGATTCTACTCCCTGTAGAATCGGAAGAAAAGGAGACTCATGTTAGACATCACCTGGCTCGGCCACGGCAGTTTTCATCTCAGACTCGACACGGGCGAAGTGCTCCTGGTGGATCCGTGGTTTGATAACCCTAAGTTTCCAAAGGACTTCTCCGTCCAGAAAATAGACGGAATTCTGATTACTCACGGGCATTTCGACCATATCTCGTCGGTCCAGGAACTGGCCGGGCGGCACAGCCCGACGGTAGCGGCAATCCATGAGATTGCGATCTGGCTCGAGGGCAAGGGAGTGAAAAACGTGATCGGGATGAATAAGGGTGGAACCGCGAGGATAGGACGGTTCACGGCCACCATGACCCACGCCCTGCACTCCTCCTCGATCCTCGAGGACGGGAAACTCATTTACGCGGGCGAAGCCGCCGGGTACGTCATCGGACTACCGGACGGGCGCCGAGCTTATTTTGCGGGTGACACTACGGTTTTTGGCGACATGGCCCTGATTGCTGAACTCTACCAACCGGAACTCGCTTTTCTGCCCATCGGCGACCTGTATACGATGAGTCCGCGCGAGGCAGCGCTGGCCTGCCGCCTGTTGCGCCCGAAAAAGGTGATCCCGATGCACTGGGGCACGTTCCCGGCTCTGACAGGCCGCCCGGAGCAACTTTCCGAGTTGCTAGGGGACGGCGCGGGGACCGAAGTATGGCGCCTGGAACCAGGAAAGACGGTAAACTGGTAGGCCAGCGATGTTTGCGAAGGCGGTTCCCGCTACCCTGGCGTGTCTGGCCACAGGTCTTGTCGCGGGCACACCGATTACGGTTGAAACCGTCCACATCCCCATGCGGGATGGGGTCAAACTGGCGGCCAATTTGTTCCGGACCTCGAATTCCGGACGGGTTCCCACTATTTTAATTCGCACTCCGTACAATAAAGGACATAGCCTGTCACGCAACCGGAGGGCGTTCGTCGAGGCCGGATACGCCGTTGTCATCCAGGATGTGCGGGGGCGCTATGAATCCGAAGGGGTATTTGACCCTCTGTTCCAGGAAGTTCCGGATGGCGATGATACGTTGACATGGATCGCGCGGCAGCCGTGGTCCAACGGGAAAGTGGGCATGATCGGCGGATCGTATCTTGGCATTGTGCAGTGGAAGGCCGCGCTGAGCCGCAATCCCGCGTTGAAGGGGATCTTTCCGGTTGTCTCCGGGTGTGATGATTACATGGACCGGTTTTATTCACCGGGAGGGGCGATGAAACTGGGACACCGGCTGTTGTGGCTGTCGGCGAATCTGAAGGCTCCGGGTTACAAACCGCCGGACTTTGCGGTTTTCACCCGCCACCTTCCGGTGAGGGATGCCGACCGAATCGCGGTTGGGCGGCGCCTCCGCCTGTACCAGCAGGCTTCAGACCACCCCTCCTACGATGGCTTCTGGAAATCGGTTTCCACGATGGACAAGATCGAGGCCATCCAGGTTCCGGTGTTCAACGCGGGAGGATGGTACGACAACTATGTGGAGAGCGATCTGGCGGCATTTTCCGCGCTACGCAAGCTTGGCCGTGAGGTTCACACTCTGATCGGCCCATGGGCGCATAACATGTCGATACCGTTTGACGAGATCGACTTCGGCTCCCATGCGAGCGCGCCCATCCTGCGCATGCAACTCGATTGGTATGCCCGCCTGTTGAGGGGCGAATCCGGGAAAGGGCATTTTCCGCCGCTGCGTATTTTCGTGATGGGGAGGAACGAGTGGCGGGACGAAGAGGAGTGGCCGGTACGCCGCGCGATTCCGACGCCGTTCTACTTTGCAAGCCGCAAAGGGGCGAACGGATTGGGCGGCGACGGATCGCTTCGCGCGCGTCCATCGCGCGGCGGACGCGTGGATCGCTTCACTTACGATCCTTCGAATCCCGTGCCGACGCGGGGCGGGCAGACGTGCTGCAACCCGAAGATATTTCCATGGGGGCCGATGGACCAAACCGCCGTGGAGCGCCGTAAGGATGTGCTGGTCTACACATCGCCGGCTTTGCGGAAGGATCTGGAGGTGACAGGGCCAATCCGCGCGGTCCTGTGGGTATCGACCACCACCCGCGATACGGACTTCACGGCCAAACTGGTGGACGTCTTCCCGGATGGCCGCGCCTTCAACCTGACGGGCGGCATTCTGAGGCTGCAATACCGGAACGGGGTGCGAAAAGCCGTAGCGGCCGAACCGGGGAAGGTCTATGAGATTACGGTGGACGTGGGGGTGACGAGCAACGTTTTTCGGGCCGGACACCGTATAAGGGTGGAGATCTCCTCGAGCAACTATCCCCATTACGACCGCAACCTGAACACGGGCGGCCCGAACAGTTCGGCGACGCGAGCGATCATTGCCAACCAGACGCTCTATCTGGGGCAGAAGAATCCGTCCCACATCCTTCTTCCGGTCGTGAAAAACTGAGCGATCGGGCGGCGTGGATCGAATTCAGCGCCGGCTGGGTTCGGAGGAGTTCCTGAAGACTTCCTCGCGGATGATGCGGTTGGTGGCCTGAAGAAGGTATTCCTCGAGCGCGCGCTGGATCTCCTGATATTCGGGCCAGAGCGTTTCCTGAATGAAGCTTTGCGGAGCGCGGACCATGACGGTGGTGTGGCGCTGGCGACGGTAGCGATAGGGGTCGAGGCCATAGCGGCGGCAGAGGGCAACGAAGAGGCGGCGGGACCATTCGTCAGCGAGGGTGAACTTGAACTCGGCCGGCTGCTCGACTTTTTCCGCCTCGCGGAGGCGGCGCCGGATGCGATCCATGGCCGCGGCGGCGGCAAGGCGCTCGCCTTCGGTGGTGGCTCCGGCGAAGAGCGCTTCAATGCGGCGAAGTTTGTGGCGGAGTTCGTCCTCGATGGTCATGGCGTCCGTTGGTCAATGGTACACTCGGAGCGATGGCAAACGGGAGTGTTCTTCCGATTTTTGGAGAGGGCGCGGCGGACTCGGCGCTAGGCACGACTCCGAGGATCACGAGCTTGCTGATCAAGCCGGTTTCGGCGGTGTGCAATCTCGACTGCTCGTATTGTTTTTACCTTGACAGGCAAACCGATCCGTACCGGGCGCTCGAAAAACGGGCGATGCAGGAGGAAACACTGGAACGGCTGATCGACAGCTTTCTGTTCTATTCCTATCCAAACAGTGTTTTCGCGTTTCAAGGAGGGGAGCCGACGCTTGCCGGCCTGCCGTTTTTTCGAAGGGTTGTGGAGTTGCAGGGAGAGCGCGGGCGAAACGGGCAGAACGTGAGCAACGCGATACAGACCAACGGGATGTTGCTTGACGAGGACTGGTGCGCTCTGTTCCGTGAATACCGCTGGCTGGTCGGGCTTTCACTCGACGGTCCGGAAGAGGTTCATGATCTGCACCGCGTGAACAGGGCCGGACATTCGACATGGAAGCGGGTTGTGGAATCGCTGCGGCTGATGCAGCAGGAAAAGGTGGAATTCAACGTCCTGTGCGTGTTGAGCAAGGCGAACGTAGGGAAAGCAAAGGAGTTGTACCGGTTCTTCACGGGGCTGGGAGTGGATAACATTCAGTACATCCCTCTGTCGGAGTTTGACGAAAATGGAAAGCCGTTACCCTACACGATCACGGCTGCCGAGTATGGGCAATTTCTGTGCGAGACGTTTGATCTGTGGTGGCCGCAGAGGCGTAAGATCCGTATTCGGACCTTCGACAACATCGCCGAGGCGCTGGCGGGGCAGAAACCGGGTAGTTGCACGATGCATGAGACGTGCGACAGCTATGTGGTGGTGGAGTACAACGGCGATATCTACCCCTGCGACTTTTTTGTGGAAAGGGACTGGCGACTGGGGAACATCGGAATCGACTCGTGGACGGAGATAGCGCGTAAGCAGCGAAGATACTCTTTTGCCAGGAAGAAGACGCTGGCTCACCCGGAATGCGAAGTTTGCGAGTGGCAGGCGATGTGCCACGGGGGATGTCCGAAGTCAAGATACGCGATGAACCGGAGATTCGAGGATCTGGATTATTTTTGCGAAGCCTACCGGATGATGTTCCGCAAGACGGTGCCGCCGCTCCGTGAGGATGTGAAAAAGATTCTGGGGCGTGAGGTAGCGGCTCCGCAGTTTCATTCGATCAGCCCGTACTGAGAGGGCCTACGCGATGGCGGTAGACTCGACGCGCTGTTCGAGGCGTTCGAGTAGCCTGTCCATTTCGCCTGCTTCCATGGGTTTGCGGAGAAGAAAGCCCTCCCCCTGAGGGAAGAGGGTGGAGGCATCGGAATCCACGCCATCGGTGAGGAGCACGAAGGCCGGCACCTGGTCGCGCACACGGTCGAAGAAATCGACCCAGTTGCTTCCCGGGAGGCGGACGGCACAAAAGATAATGTCGATTCTGAGGCGGCGGAAGAGTTCGAGAGCCTCGGCTTCGGTGTGGATTGGAACAGCGCGGTGGCCCCGGCTGGTCCAAAAAGAGACCAGACGCCTTTGGGAGGCGAGGTCGGGCTCGAGGATGACGGCGGTGAGGGTTCGTGAGGCGTGGGCAGGTTTTTCGCGAGCGGCGTTTTCCGTGGATGGAAGGTGGAACGCGGCGGGCAGATCGATTTCCATGCGGCAGGCATTTTCACCGGCGTGGAGGATGCGCACATCGCCGCCCAACGAGTGTAAGATTCCGCGGCAAACGGTGAACCCGAGCGACTCGTTTTCGCTGTTTGAAACGGCCGGGAAATTTTCATCACAAAGGAGGGCGCCGTAGCGGATTGTAATGAGGGCGCGCCGTTGCTGGAGGGTGGATTCGAGGCGCAGGCTGTGATCGAGCGAGGGACGAGCGGCGCGGGCGGCGAGGAGAACGAGGTTGCGGAGCACATGCTCGATCTGCCTTGCGGAGCCGACAATCCACAAAGGTTCGCCCCAAAGAGAGGTGGTAACGGCAATTTCGGAGTGCGAGAAATCCTTGCGGCAGGAATCGATGACTTTGTGAAGAATCGCGTTGAGTTCCAGGGGGGCGGCGTCGCCTTCATCCTGTCGAATGATCTGACTGTAGCGTGACAGGATGGCGGAGGCACGGAGCGACTCGTTGAGAATGGCGCGCGCTTCGCCGCCCTGGTCAAGCAGCTTGTGGGCGAGTATGAGGATGGCCTCCAGCGGCTCCTTGAGTTCGGCCGCCACGCCGGAGATGATCTGACCGGTGGCCGCCAGCCGCTGGCCGCGCATCATCTGTTCCTTGCGGGCTTGAAGCTCCAACAGTTTCATGACCATCGCCACCTGATTGGCGAGATGCTGAAGCGCAACAAGCTCTTCCATGGAGAAGCGCCGGGGGCGATCCGTGTGGGCGATCTCGAGGACGCCCACCAACTCCTCGCGGGCAAACATGGGCAGCAGAATGACACCACCGGCGTTCGTCCTGGAGAGCAGCGAGTTTGAAGAGCCGGGGATGCGAAGAGGAGTGCGGTTGCGGAAGCAGAGGGCGATGGAGGGAAGAGAATGCCCGTCTTCCCTGGGGCTCGAAAGCGGGATTGGTTCAGGGGCGGGGTCGGCGACGCACCCGCACAGAGATTGCGTTTGACGGTCAAAGCGGTAGAGTTCGACCGAAGTGACTTCCAAGGCTCGAGGAACAGGGTTCCGGAGTTTGCGCACCAGGTCCTCGAAGGCGGAGATGGTCAGCAATTCCTCACACAAGCCATGAATGCGGCGGATGGCGCGACGCGCGGCCTGACGCTGCCGCCCGCGGAGGAGAACCAGGACGAGAAAGCTGCCGAATGAGAGAACGGCCGCAAGGACCACCTGTGGAGACACCAGCCACTCGCGATCGAGCAGGACCACGGCAGCGGCATCGGGAATGATCATGCGGAATTTGGCCTCGAAGGGGGGTTGGGTATTGGCCTGGCTGGCGGCTCCCACCACGCGGACGCGGTCGCCGACGTGGTAGCGTCCGAGTCCGATCCCGAAACGGCTTGCGGCGCGGGATAGATATACGGGATAGGGGACGGGCTGACCATCATCGAGCAGGAGGTATTCGCCGCCCGAGTCCTCACCGAGGGCAACGACCCTGCCATCGATCATGGCAGTGATGCCGAGTTCGGAGATAGATTGAAGTTGGTGGATGCGGCGGGAGTAGGGAGGAGGCGGGTTGGTGTGGTTGAGCGTCGTGAGTTCGACCATACGGAGGACCGGCAGGCCCCCACGGTGGGTGATGACCCCACGCACCTGCAGTTCGTCTCCCGGCGCGACATGCTCGAACATGAAATCGGGCGCCTCCAGCATGAGTCTGCCGCCTTCGGAATCGCGGATGGGCACCTGCGAGTAGTCACCCAACAGGATGGGCTTCAACGTTACGGTTCCGCGAAGGATCATGGAAGAACCTTCATGCCGGGGCAACAAGGTGGAAGGGTTACGGGCGGAGGCTTCGCGTAAGGAGAGGGACACCTGTCCCGGCGCCAGCGAGGCCAGCAGAAGGAGGAGGAACAGACTCAGAGCCCTGATAGCCATGTGTCCAATTCGGGGCCGGTAAAGTCACGGATGGCATGGTCCGTTTCGGGGAGTTCGGCGTCGGTTGTCCTTACGGCAACGACGCGGCATCCGGCAGACTTCGCGGCCTCAATTCCTGGGGTGGAGTCCTCGAAAACGACGCAGCGTGAGGGGGATACACCGAGAAGGCCGGCGGCCAGCAGATAGATGTCGGGGGAGGGCTTGGGATTGCGGACCTGGTGCCCATGTACGACGGCTTTGAAGTAGGGGCGGAGGGACGCCTCGTCGAGGACGAAGTCCACGTTTGCCGGTTCAGCGTTGGAGGCTACGGCGAGAGGAGTATCCTTGTAGCGTTGCAGGAACCGCCTGACTCCAGGGACCAGACTCTGTTCGAGATATGGCCGCATCCGTTGTCGATACAGGGCTTCCTTGGCCGAACCATGGGCGGACACTTCGGCTTCAGTCAATTTTGGGCCGAAGAGGTCACGGACGATTTGGTCGTTCCGTTTTCCGTGCATGCGCTCGAGGATAGAATCGGCTGAAATGCCGTATTGCGATAGGTAGACCGACCAGGCGTCGGCATGGAGGGGGTTTGAATCGATAAGGACTCCGTCCATATCAAAGATCATTGCAAACGAATTCATATAGTTAGGTGGTGAGACACCGTGCCGGATTGACGGCCACCGGTGAGAAATCCGTGGTACCTTCCCAGTCTACTGCAGCGATTGCGTAGCTTCCTGAACGCACCAGATGTATCTTGGAAGGATCACAGATGCCGCCGAGAATAATGATTGCCATTCTGGCTTGTGCGCTGGGAGCGCAAGCTCAGGCTCCAGTAGACTACCAGAGGGATATCCGCCCAATACTGGCGAAGCGCTGCATCGCCTGTCATGGGCCGGATGAGCACGGCCGTCAGGCCAATTTGCGGCTGGACACGCAGGAGGGAGCGACGGGGAAGTCCGGCGGCTATGCCGGAATCGTTCCGGGTAAGAGCGCGAAGAGCCGCGTGTATGCGCGAATCACGGACAGTAGGCGGCCGATGCCCCCGGTTGGTCCGCGGCTCAGCCCGCAGGAGGTGGATCTTATCCGGCAGTGGATCGATAGCGGGGCTCCGTACACAAACCACTGGGCGTTTGAGAGGCCCCGCCGGCCGGTTGCGCCAGCGGTGAGCGATCCGAAGTGGCCGGTGGTGGAGTTTGACAATTTTGTCCTGGCGCGACTGGATAAGGAGGGCTTACGGCCCTCACCGGTGGCGGACCGCTACACCCTGGCGAGACGGGTGGCGCTCGATCTCACGGGGCTGCCGCCGTCGCCCGAAATGACGGCAGCCTACCTCAAGGATACGTCGCCCGAAGCTTACGAGCGGCTGGTGGACAAGCTGCTGGCATCGCCGCAGTATGGCGAACGATGGGCGAGGGTCTGGCTGGACCTGGCGAGATACGCGGACACTCAGGGCTATGAGAAAGACAACCGGCGGACGATTTGGCCATATCGGGACTGGGTGATACGCGCGCTGAACAGCAATATGCGGTTCGACGAATTTACGAAGCTGCAACTCGCGGGCGATCTGATTCCTCAAGCGACGGAGGAAGACTTGATCGCGACGGGCTTCCACAGGAATACGATGACGAACACGGAGGGGGGAACGGATGATGAGGAGTTTCGGGATGCGGCGATTCGGGACCGAGTGGCGGTGACCGGGCAGGTATGGATGGGATTGACTCTTGGCTGCGCCCAATGTCACACGCACAAGTACGACCCGATCTCGCACAAGGAGTTTTATCAGTTCTATGCGTTCTTCAATCAAACAGAAGACAGCGACAAGCCGGACGACCGCCCGGCGCTGAAGCTGGCGAATGCGTCCACGCTGATTCTGAAAGAGTTACCCGAGAACCAACGGCGGAAGACACATATCCTCGAACGGGGTAATTTTCTGACGCCGGGAGAAGAGGTGGAAGCGAGTGTTCCGGCGGCTTTCGCGGCATTTCCGAAGGGCGCTCCAAGGAACCGGCTGGGGCTGGCGGAATGGCTGGTTTCGAAGGAGAACCCCCTGACGGCGCGAGTGACGGTGAACCGGTTTTGGGCGCGTCTGTTCGGGAAGGGGATCGTCGAATCGGAAGAAGACTTCGGCACGCAAGGGACGGCTCCGGCGAATCAGGAACTACTCGACTGGCTGGCGACGGAATACATGCGTTTGAACTGGGACGGGAAGGCGATACTGAAGACAATCGTGATGTCGGCGACGTACCGGCAATCGTCGAATGCGACACCGGAGTTGCTCGAGAAAGATCCGACGAACCGGCTATTAGCGCGAGGTGCGCGATTCCGGCTGGACGCGGAGGTGATGCGGGACCAGGCTCTGGCGGTGAGCGGATTGTTGAGCAAGAAGATGTATGGGCCTCCGGTGATGCCGTGGCAGCCGGATGGGGTCTGGCAGGTGGTGTACAACGGGGAGCGGTGGATTACTAGTGAGGGTGAAGACCGCTACCGGCGGGGACTTTATACATTCATGCGGCGGACATCGCCGTATCCATCGTCGATGAGCTATGACGCGCCGACGGGGGAGATCTGCACGATGAGGCGAATCCGGACGAACACTCCGCTGCAGGCGCTGACTTCGTTGAATGACCCGGTTTTCATGGAGGCGGCGCAGCAACTGGCGTTGAGGACGCTGCGGGAGACCGGCAAGTCAGAGAGCGCGCGTGCGGCGCGCATGTTCCAACTCGTGCTGGCGCGCCCGCCAGAGAAGGAGGAACTGCGCAGGATCGTCTCGCTTCATCGCGAAGTGAAGAAGGACCTCGCGCGCAAGAAGGCGTCGGCCGAGAAACTGCTGCATTACGATAGGACGCTCTACAAGGCAGATCTCGAGGAGACGGTGATCGCGGACGCGCGCAAGGAAGGTGGCGGGTGGCGGTACGCAACCGAGGATCCAGGGGATGGGTGGCTCGATGCGGGGCATGATGATGCCGGCTGGCGCACCGGCAGGGGACTCTTCGGCGCCTTCGAGAACGAGGAGAGACAGAAAGAAGTGGCCACCAGTTGGGAGACGGACACGCTGTGGCTGCGGCATGAATTCACAGCTTCCGAACGAAAGTTGTCCGATTTCCGGCTGCAGGTAAAGACCGTGTCAGGGTTCGAGGCCTGGATCAATGGCATCTCAGCAGCGGGGTCGCCACAGGAACGGACGGGGTACTACGAGTATCCCATCACGAGCGCAGCGGAGAGGGCAATCAGGCCGGGGAGGAACGTACTGGCGATTCGTGTCGTGCGCAATCACGAAAAGAAGAGTGGGCAATCGTTTGACGCCGGACTAGTGGCTACACGTCCTCCGGACTTCGGCAAGGCCGGTCGCGATGATGCCGACCGCGCGAGCTGGGTGGTGGTAGCAAACGCGATTCTCAACCTGGACGAGACTCTGACGAGGCGATAACAATGACTCCGGAACTTCAACAATTAAGAGAATTCACGCGGCGCCACTTTCTTGAACGGTGTCACCTCGGGCTGGCGAACATGTTTCTGGCGAGTATGGCGCGAGGGGCGGCATCGGGCCCGGACAATCCACTTGCGCCAAAGAAGCCGGAGCATGCCCCGAAGGCGAAATCGATTATCTACCTGCATATGGCGGGGTCTCCATCCCAATTGGAGTTGTGGGACTACAAACCGGAGTTGCAGAAGTATGACGGAAAGGACTGTCCGCAGAACCTCTTGGAGGGGAAGCGATTCGCATTCATCAAGGGAGTGCCCAAGCTGCTTGCGACGCCGTATCAGTTCCGGCAGCATGGGCAATCGGGGGCATGGATGAGCGAGTTGCTGCCGAATTTCGCGAAGGCGGCGGATGACGTATGCATAATCCGTTCGATGACCACGGACCAGTTCAATCATGCTCCGGCGCAGTTGTATCTGCACACTGGGAACCCGCGGTTCGGGTACGCCTCGATGGGGGCATGGGCGACCTACGGCCTTGGTTCAGAGAATCAGGATCTGCCGGGATTCGTGGTGCTGGTGAGCGGCGGAAACAATCCTGATGGGGGGAAGAGTCTTTGGGGCAGCGGCTACCTCCCTTCGGTGTATCAGGGGGTGCAGTGCCGGACGCAAGGCGACCCCGTGCTGTTCCTGAGTGATCCCGAGGGAATGGACAGGGGGCTCCGGAGGAAGACGCTGGATGCAATTCGCGATTTGAACAGCATGCAGGAGAGGAGGTTCGGAGATCCGGAGACACAGGCTCGAATCGCGCAATATGAACTCGCCTACCGGATGCAGACATCGGTGCCGAAGGTGATGGACATCTCGAAGGAGCCGGATTCCATGCATAAGCGATACGGAACGGAACCCGGCAAGGTATCATTCGCCAACAACTGCCTGCTGGCGCGGCGGTTGGTGGAGAATGGCGTGCGATTCGTGCAGTTGTTCCATTGGGGATGGGACCATCACGGGTCCTCGCGGCGGGAGGATATTCGCTACGACCTGCCGGGCAAGGCGAAGGTTATGGACCAGTCGGTTTCCGCGCTGATAACGGACCTCAAGGAGCGGGGACTGCTGAAGGACACGCTGGTTGTGTGGGGAGGCGAATTCGGACGCACGCCCATGCGGGAGAACCGCGGAGGATCGTATGGCCCGTGGGTGGGCCGCGATCATCACCCGTACGCATTCACGATGTGGATGGCCGGAGGCGGGATCAAGGCGGGGCTCAATTACGGAGAGACGGATGAAATCGGTTACTACGTGGGACGGGATAGAGTGAACGTGCGGGACCTGCAGGCAACAATCCTGCACCTGCTGGGTCTCAATCCGTACCGGTTGAGCTTTGCGTACCAGGGTCTCAATCAACGCCTGATCGGTCCGACGGACGAGGGCAGAATCATGAAGGACCTGCTCGCTTGATGTTGACGCGTGAGGGCTGCGTCATCCGGCAGCAGCGCCTGCTGAGAGTCATGGAGCAAAGGCAATGGGACCTGTTCCTGACCGCCGACCCGCGGACCGCGTATTACTTTACGGGTTCGCTTGCGCCTGCTGATGCTCCAGTGGCATTTCTTCTTTGGACAGAGGGGCGAAGCCTGCTCATCACTCCGGGGCCGATGGAGGGACAGGCAGACAGGATTCTTCCGCTGGAGACGTATTCGATCGAGCGCGCGGTGGACTATCCGGAGCGCGACCTGGCGAGGATGCTGCGGCCGCTGCTCACCGGGAAGCGGCTGGGCGTGGAACGGCGCATGGTTACAGGAATGATGGAGCAGGCGTTGCCAGTCAGTTCGAGGGTGGAGGATGCCACAGAAACGATGCTTCGGCTGCGGAGGTGGAAGGCTCCGGATGAGGTGGCTGAAATCGAGCGGTCGCTACAGCTATGCGCGGCGGCTTACGATGCCGCGAGGGCGGCGATAGCGCCAGGATTGAAAGAAGTGGATGTGTACGCGGCGATGTATGAGGCGGTTGTGAAGCAGGCGGGCACCGCGGTGGCGTTTCCCGGGGATTTCGCCTGCGGGGAACGTTGCATCCGTGGCGGCGGAGCACCAACGGAGCGGGTGATACTTCCCGGCGATCTATATATTCTGGACCTATTCCCCGCGCCCGCGTTTTATTCGGCGGATACGTGCCGGACTTTCTCCGTTGGAGATCCCACCGATATTCAACAACGAGCCTGGGAAGTGGTTGTGGAGGCTGTCAGACTTGCCGAGGGCGCGATTCGTCCGGGTGTGGCCGCGAGGGATGTTTACCGGCTGGTGAAAGACTACCTGGACAGCGAGCCTGTAACAGAGAAGAGCTTCTGGCATCATGTGGGCCACGGCATTGGACATCGCGGGCACGAGTCACCACGGATTATTCCCGGATCGACTGATGTTTTCGAGACAGGGGATGTATTTACGCTCGAGCCGGGCGTGTATTCACAAGCGCTTCATGGCGGGATACGGCTGGAAGACAATTATGTGGTGACGGAAACGGGAATCCGAAACCTGTTTGCTTATCCACGGGAGTTGTAGCGGAGGGGACCGGCTACTTTGTTTTCGTGGTGAACTTGCTGAGATAGTTGGTGTGGAAATCGCCAGCTACAAACTCGGGGTCGTGCAGAATCTTCTGGTGAAGGGGGATGGTGGTGTGGATGCCCTCGATTACAAAAGTGTCCAGAGCGCGGCGCATGCGGGCGATGGCTTCGTCGCGGTCGCGGCCGTAGGTGATGAGTTTCGCGATCATGGAGTCGTAGTAGGGAGGAATGATCCCATCGGTATAGGCCGCCGTGTCCACACGGACCCCGATGCTGCCGGGGATATTCAGGGCGGTGATGCGTCCGGGAGAGGGCGCGAAAGTATCGGGATGTTCCGCATTGATGCGGCACTCGATGGCATGACCGCGTAGAGTGACGGGCGAGCCCAACACCTCGGGCAGGGGCATTCCAGCGGCGATGAGAATCTGGCTTTTCACAAGATCGACGCCGGTCACGTATTCGGTGACCGGATGTTCGACCTGAATCCGGGCGTTCACTTCGATGAAGTGCAAGTTCCCTTCCCTGTCCATCAGGAACTCAACTGTTCCGGCGTTTGTGTAGCCCACATCGCGCATAGCCTTGGCCAAGGCGGAGGCGATGGTGTTGCGGAGTTCCGGGGAGACGCTTGGCGAAGGGGCCTCTTCGAGGACTTTCTGATGGCGGCGCTGCAGAGAACATTCACGTTCGCCGAGGATCTCGACATTGCCATGAAGATCGGCGAGGACCTGAAACTCGATGTGCCTTGGATTTTCGACGAGTTTCTCCATGTAGAGGTCGCCACAGGAAAAGGCGGCAGCGGCCTCGGACTGGGCCTGGGAGTAGAGGCTGGGAAGTTCATCGGCTCCGCGCACCACGCGCATGCCACGGCCGCCGCCTCCAGCGGTGGCTTTGATCATCACCGGATAGCCGATTTGACCGGCCAGATCGAGGGCCTCCTCGATGGAGCGGAGGACGCCATCGGAACCAGGAAGGATGGGGACCCCGGCGTTACGCATGGATTCGCGGGCGCGCTGTTTGAGCCCCATGAGTTTGATCACTTCGGGGCGAGGTCCGATGAAGGTGATGCCCGACATCTGGCAGACTTCGGCGAAATCGGCGTTTTCGCTGAGGAAGCCATAGCCGGGATGGATGGCGTTGACATTGGTTATCTCGGCGGCGCTGATGACGGAGGGGATATCGAGATAACTGCGGGAGCTTTTCGCGGGGCCGATGCAGACGGCCTCATCGGCGAAACGCACATGAAGGCTGTTGCGGTCGGCTTCGGAGTAGACGGCAACGGTCCGGATGCCGAGTTCCTTGCAGGCGCAAATCACACGGAGGGCAATTTCCCCGCGGTTGGCGATGAGGACCTTCTGAAACATTGGGAGACCAGTCTAAAGCGGGCGGTAGGTGAACAGGGCTTCACCATACTCGACGGGCTTACCGTTCGGGACCAGTTTGCTGAGGATGACGCCCGGAGCTTCCGCCTCGATTTCGTTCATGAGCTTCATGGATTCGATGATACAGAGCACCTGGCCCGCCTGTACGGTGTCGCCAACCTTCACGAAGGCGGGGGAGCCGGGGGAGGGCGACTCGTAGAACGTACCGACAATGGGGGCTTTGATGATGGGGACGTTTGTGTCCGGGGCAGGCGGTGGAACAGGGGGTTGAGCCGCCGGGCCGGGATAAGAGGCGGGAGGAGGGGGCTGAATTGGAGAGGCGGGAGGAGGGAGTTGGGGAGGGGGCAATTGGACCTCCTGAGAGACGGAAGCGCGTTTGATCCACACACGGTTCTCACCGCGCTGCACCTCGATCTCAGCGACGCCACTTTCGGTAAGCAGTTGAATAATCTCTTTGATTTCTTCGATTGTCATTGGTAGCGAGTTTCGGACCCGGATCTAAATGATGGTCAATGTCTTCGAGGTTGGAGTAAGGATCTCGCAACCATTTGCAGTTACCAGGACTGTATCCTCGATACGGATGCCACCTTCCGCCTCGATGTAGATACCTGGCTCGATGGTGACGACCATGCCTGCCTGAAGGGTTGTGTTTTCTTTTCTGCCAAGGCGTGGAGGCTCATGGATCTCGAGGCCAAGTCCGTGACCAGTGGAGTGTGTAAACGCCTTGTCCAAGCCAAAACTCTTGAGAACCTTGCGCGCCGCGAGATCCGGCTTGTCCGCGCGCACACCATGGCGAACCGTGGAGATGGCAGCCAACTGGGCTTCGAGGACAGCGTTGTAAGCCTTCTTCCACCTGGGGGCGGCCCTCCCCACGAAGACGGTACGCGTCATGTC
>JABAQT010000017.1:95003-115740 GCA_019187195.1 Bryobacteraceae bacterium | reverse complement strand
AGTATTGATTCCGAGGGGGTTACACAGAGGATTCCATTGCTGCCGGTGAATCCGGAAAGGTAGCGGATGTTCGGCAGGGCTGTGACGAGGAGCGAATCAAGCTTATCCGGACCAAACGCATCGGCGAGCAGGGAGCGGCGTCTCTTGAAATCGTCTGTAGAGATCAATGTTCAGTTTACCATCAAGGCTTTACGAGGAGCTTGCCCAAGGTGTTTCTTCCAGCGAGGTCAGTTTGGGCGAGAGACGCCTGATCGAGGGGGTACGTTTTGTGGATATGCAGTTGAAGAGTCCCGTCACTTACCCAGCGGAGGACATCTCCGGCGCGCCAAAGCAATTCCTCGCGAGTGGCAACGTAGTTACCCAGGGTGGGACGTGTGAGGAAGAGGGAGCCTTTCTGGCTGAGAACGAGCGGCTCGACAGACGGGACAGGGCCTGATGCGTTGCCAAATGTCACCATCATTCCCCTGGGTTTCAAGCTGGCGAGACTCTTGGCGAACGTTGCGGCTCCGACGGAATCATAAACCACATCCACGCCCTTGCCGCACGTCAAGCGCCGCGTTTCGGCTTCGAAGTCGTGAGTATTATAGAGGACCACTTCATCGGCTCCAACGGACCGGGCACGGGCGGCTTTCTCAGGCGACCCGGCGGTAGCAATGACGGTGGCCCCTCTCATCCTGGCCATCTGAACAAGGAGCGCCCCCGTGCCGCCGGCGGCGGCGTGAATCAAAGCGGTATGTCCTTTTGACAGAGGGAAGGTGGAATGGGAGAGATAGTGAGCGGTCATTCCCTGAAGCATGACAGCGGCGGCATCCGCCAGTGAGACCGAGGCAGGAACGGGCACTAACGTAGCGGCGGGAACGACCGCGTATTCAGCATAGGAGCCTCGAGACATGGCATAGGCGACACGGTCTCCGGGAGCAACCGCGTCGACTCCCGCGCCGACTGATTCGACGACGCCGGCGGCCTCCATGCCGGGGATAAGGGGTAGATCCGCTTTGTAGAGCCCGATGCGGAAGTAAATGTCAATGAAATTCACTCCCGAGGTATCTATCTTCACCAATGCCTGTCCGGGCCCGGGGACGGGGACAGGCACATCCTCGAGTTTCAGTTGGTCGGGGCCACCGCATTGGTGAACTAGAATTGCCTTCATGTACGTGCCTTTCGACGAAGATGGGCTTGAGCAGCGTAAAGCAAGAGATAGCAGATGGTGAAGGGAAACATCAAGAGGCGGGTTAGCGTGGTGGCGGCTCCGGCTCCGGTGAGCCCCATGCGGAAGAGGAGGAAATGGAGCATGGTGCGCCAGTTTCCGATGTCGAACCAGTAGTAATCCCCATTCTCATTCAAGATGAAGACTTTGGCGGGAACATGGAGGGCCAGCCACCACTTCCATTTGGTCATGATGGGCTCGCCCGAGCAGATGATTCCACAAATGTTATACGAGGATGCCTCGAGTTCGGCCAGGAGGCGCTTACGGGAAGCGGCATCGGGATATTCCCAGACGCGAAAGACGCGTGAACCGGAGGGGAGACCGGCGGGTTCGCCGGTGAAGCAAGTTAACAGATCGACAGGCAGATGCTCACCATGGACCTGAAGGAGACCGGGCACAAGGTTGCTGAGAAGATGACGCGAACCGCTTTCGACGAGGAGGACGCGCTCGAAGGGGGGAATGTGCCTGGAGAAAAACAAGCGCATGCCGGTTTGTCAATGAGTGGCAGGACGCACGGCGCGTATCAGACGCCCCAACAGTAATCTTCCACAACGCGCTCGAGGGTTTCGTCTTTCTCGAGGAGGCGCATCAATTCGAGCCGGATGGCATCGAGGAGCGCGCGCCAGCTTGCGGTAAGAACATTGTCGGAGACGCCGACCGTGGCCCAACTTCTTCGCTGATCCGACCATTCGACCAGGACCCGCACTTTCGCGGCGGTTCCCTTCCGGGTGTCAAGAACACGGACTTTGTAGTCAGTGAGGCGGACACTGGAAATGCTGGGGTAGAGCTGGGCGAGGCACTGGCGCAGACAGAGGTCCAAGGCATTCACGGGACCGTGACCGTTCGCCGTGGCGGAGTGAATCCCATCCTGGGCTTTGAGAGTGACAGTAGCGACAGTTTGAGATTCCTTCGTTCCAGCGCCTCGGCTGGTGACCTCATAGCTAACCACTTCAAAAAGCTGCAAGCCGGGATGGAGCGCCTCGCGCACGAGCAACTCGAACGTACCTTCGGCCGCCTCGAGTTCGTAGCCCATGAACTCCATCTGTTTGATCCGCTCGAGAAGCTCGCGATGGGAGGCGTCGTCGAGACGATCCGTGAGGCCATGTTGTTTCAGTTTGTAGAGGATGTTGCTTCTGCCGCTAAGGTCGCTGAGGAGGACGCGCTGCCGGTTGCCCACGGCATCGGGGCGGATGTGCTCATAGGTAGCGGAGTCCTTGAGGACGGCGCTGACGTGTACTCCGCCTTTGTGGGCGAAAGCGCTCCGGCCGACGTAGGGTTGGTCATTGCGTACGGAAAGGTTGGCGAGTTCGGCGATGAAACGGGCCACGCTGGTGAGATGGGTGAGTTTCTCAGGCCCGATGGTAGTATGACCCAGCTTGAGTTCGAGATTGGCGAGGATGGAGCACATGTTGGCGTTGCCACACCTCTCGCCATACCCGTTGAAGCAGCCTTGAACGTGCGTGGCTCCCGCCTCGACCGCGGCGACGGTATTCGCGGTGGCGACATCGGAATCATTGTGGCAGTGAATGCCGAGGATGCCGTCGAACCGCTTGCGAACGACGGAGAAAATTTCAGTCAGGCGGCCCGGGAGCGTGCCGCCGTTGGTATCACAGAGGCAGAGGACATCCGCGCCGGCGTTCTTTGCCGCTTCGAGGGTGCGGAGGGCGAAATCGGGATTGGAGAGATAGCCGTCGAAGAAGTGTTCCGCGTCGTAGATTACTTCCTTTCCGTGCGACTTGAGGTAAGAAACGGTTTCTGAAATGAGCGCAAGATTCTCCTGCTGCGAGATTCCGAGAGCGCGCTGAGTGTGCAGGTCCCAGCTTTTTCCAAAGATAGAGATAACCGGAGTTGCGGCTTCCAGCAACTGACGGACATTGGGATCCTGATCCACCCGGTTACGGGCAAACCGGGTGGATCCGAAGGCAGTGAGCCTGGCGTGCCTGAGATGGAGTTCGCGAGCCCGGGCGAAGAACTCCTTGTCGCGAGGATTCGACCCGGGCCATCCGCCTTCAATGTAGTCGATACCGAGTTCGTCAAGTTTCTGGGCAATCGCCAGTTTGTCTTCGACAGAGAAAGAGACGGCCTCGCCTTGAGTACCGTCGCGCAACGTGGTATCGAACGTGAAGATTTTCATGGCTCCTATCTCCGCACCTTGAGAGCCCGCCTGGCTAGTTGGCCGCTACGGGCACACCCGCCTCTTTCTTGCGTTTGAGGAAGGTCATCATGTCACGCAAGGGTCCACCGACCCTTTCAATGAGCAGGTTCCTGTTGGCTTCGCGCATGGCGAGGAAATTATGACGCCCGGTTCGATTTTCCTCCATCCATTGGCGGGCAAATTCACCGGATTGGATTTCGGCGAGGATCTTCTTCATCTCGGCCTTTGTCTGGTCGTTGATAATGCGGGGGCCGCGGGTGTAGTCGCCGTACTCGGCGGTGTCGGACACGGAGTAGCGCATGTAGCCGAGGCCGCCTTCGTAGATGAGGTCGACGATGAGCTTGAGTTCGTGGAGGCACTCGAAGTAGGCGATTTCGGGTGCATAACCAGCTTCCACGAGAGTCTCAAAGCCGGCGTTGATGAGAGCGCTGACACCGCCGCACAGAACGGTTTGCTCGCCAAACAGGTCGCTTTCGGTCTCCTCCTTGAAGGTGGTTTCGATCACACCCGCCTTGAGGCAGCCAAGAGCGAGAGCATAGGCGAGAGCGTTTTGAAGGGCCTTTCCGGATGGATTCTGGTGGACGGCGACAAGGGCGGGAACGCCAACGCCTTCGGTGAAGAGTTCCCGCACGCGATGTCCGGGCGCCTTCGGGGCGACCATGGAAATGTCCACATCGGGAGGGGGAGCGATGAAGCCGAAGTGAATGTTGAAGCCATGGGCGAACATGACCGTCTTACCGGCTTTCAGATGGGGGGCGATTTCCTTGTTGTAGAGGTCCGCCTGAATGTGATCCGAGACAAGGATCATGATCATATCGGCCGCCCGTGCAGCATCGGAGACGCTGAGGACACGCAATCCGGCGGCCTCGGCTTTGTCCTTGCTCTTGCTGCCAGGGTAGAGACCGACAACGACGGAAGCGCCCGAGTCGCGCAGGTTGAGGGCGTGCGCATGACCCTGACTTCCATAGCCGATGATGGCTACAGTCCGGCCGTTGAGGTTATCGAGACTACCATCTTTTTCATAGTAGCGATTAGGCATTCAACACTCCGTTTCGATCTTTGGATTTGGAGGCCTCGACGCCGGTTGGGACAGGCGGAGAGAGGCGCAACTTCTTGGCTTCCAGCGAGACGGCAACCTGGCCGGATCGAGTGACTTCGATCTCGCCATAGCTGCGCATCACATCAATGAATTCGTCCATTTTTTCGACATCTCCGGTCGCTTCGATGGCGAAGCCTTCAAGGGAAGAGTCGACGACGCGGGCTCCGAAGATTTCCGCTTCTTTCAGGATAGCGGTCCGGCTATCCATGGGGGCGCGGACTCGCAAAAGGACCATTTCCCTGGTGACGGCAGGACCATCGGTCAGGTCGACCGCCTGGAGTACATTGATCAGCTTATTCATCTGCTTGATGACCTGACGGCGGAGCGGCGGTTCGACGTCAACGGCGATGGTCATCCGGGAAAGGGTGGGATCAAGAGTCCGGGCAACAGTGAGGCTTTCGATGTTGTAGCCGCGAGCGCTCAACAATCCGGTGACGCGCATCAGGGCGCCGGATTTGTTTTCCAGGAGTAGAGAGATCACTTGAATCATAGGAGTTCCTCGACGCAATTCACGGTCACTTAGCGACCTCGACGGGTTGAGGCGGGGAGAGGACCATCTCGTGAAGGGCTCCACCGGCCGGCACCATGGGGAACACGTTATCGAACGGCGCCACTTTGACGTTCAGCAGGTATGGACCGGGTTCGCGGACGGTCTCTTCGAGGGCAGAACTCAGTTCCGACGGCTTGTCGATGGTTCGCCCTTTGAAGCCATAGGCGCGGGCGAGAAGTTCAGCATCAGGGAAGCAATCCAGTTGGACGGCACTCATCCGGTTGTTATAGAAGAGTTCCTGCCACTGGCGAACCATGCCAAGGTAGCCATTGTTCATGACGATTACCTTCACCGGCAAGCCGTAGCTGGCAATGGTAGCGAGTTCCGGAATCGCCATCTGGAAGCCGCCATCCCCAAGAATGGCGAAAACCAGTTTGTCAGGGCGGGCAAATTGCGCGCCGATGGCGGAGGGCAAGCCAAAACCCATGGCCCCGAGACCACCAGAGTTGATCCACAAACGAGGATGGTTGAAGCGAATGAACTGCGCAGCCCACATCTGATGCTGACCGACATCCGCGCAGACGATAGCCTCCCCAGCGGAAAGGCGGTCAATTTCGACCATCAAGTGCTGAGGCTTGATTTCCGTGGCGGAGACAGCGGCAACGAAAGGATGTTCGGCTTGCCAGTCGCGGATCTGCTGACGCCAAAGGCGGCGTTGTTCCGCGTTGGCATCGCCCATGTCCGGTTTGAGTTCGGCGAGTGCCTTCGTGAGTTTGGGCAGCACCTTCTTGACATCTCCCACGATAGGCAGATCCGCGGCACGGATCTTGCCGATCTCGGCGGGATCCACATCGACGTGGATCACCTTGGCGTGGGGCGCAAAGGCAGCCAGGCGCCCGGTAACACGGTCATCGAAGCGAACGCCCAACGCAATGAGCAGGTCGGCTTGCGACATACCCATGTTGGCCGCGTAACTGCCGTGCATGCCGGGCATGCTGACGAAGTTGGGGTGCGAGGATGGCAGGGCGCCCAGACCCATCAGCGTGCAAACGGCGGGACAGTCGATCATCTCGACTACTTCGCGCAATTCTTCGCTTGCGGCAGCGGCAATGATGCCTCCGCCGGCGTAGACGTAGGGGCGGCGAGCCTCCCAAATCATTTGAGCGGCGCGGCGAATCTGTCCGGAATGGCCTTCGGTTACCAGTTTGTAGCCGGGAAGATGAATCGAACTGACCGGGCTATAGTGGCCTTGCCCCTGGAAGACATCCTTCGCTATGTCAACCAGGACGGGACCGGGGCGGCCGGTGGAAGCGATGAAAAAGGCTTCGTGGACGACTTGCGGAAGGTCATTAAGATTCTTGACCAGGAAGTTGTGCTTCGTACAGGAGCGGGTGATTCCGAAGGTGTCGGCTTCCTGGAAGGCATCGCTGCCAATGAGCTTGGATGACACCTGCCCGGTGATGGCCACCAGGGGGATGGAATCCATCATTGCGTCGACGAGTCCGGTGACCAGGTTGGTCGCTCCCGGACCGGACGTTGCGCAGCAGACGCCCACTTTGCCAGTCGAGCGGGCATATCCTTCAGCGGCGAAGGCCGCATTTTCCTCGTGGCGGACGAGGATGTGGCGGATGGGATCATCATGAAGGCAATCGTAGAGGGGCAGGGTAACACCACCGGGATAACCGAAGATAACATCGACCCCCTCTCTTGCGAGGCATTCAAGAAGCATCCGGGCTCCACTCATCAAATTCGACATTGCACTTTACCTCTTTCCACTAAGAACCTATTGTCACAAGATCGGGCAACCGAAAAGAGCGCCGACCAACAAAAAAGGCCACCGGCCTGCTCATATTGCCCCGCCGATGGCCCAAGTGTTTCAGGAAAACACTGGACTCACGCGGGGCCGGCTACGATGACCCCAATAATGCCTACGATTACGGATACAGGGATGGTGTGGGTGGGTGGGAGAAGCTGGATACGCGAGGACACCATACCGTTGAAAGGAATCTACTCCACAAGCGTAGACCAAGAAGCCGTCCAAATGCAAGAGGGAGGCAGCATAAATTTTGCATATATACACATTAAGCGGAGGGGGATTCCGGCATAGGGGCGCGTTCCGCGAAGTGCGAAATCTCTTGTTTTGCTGACGTTAGCCGTCATCACCGGAGACCCGGCGGGGAGGTCCGGAAGCGGGTCACGGCATTTTGGCCTTTTTCATTTGCCGTTGTTTCAATCACTTACGTGATGTCTCGCCGCGTCGCCGGGAGGGGCCGTTGTTACATTTGGATCAGAAGTTGGCAGTTGTAGCCGCCGGAAGGTGAACGGAGGGCAGCAGCGGCCGGTAAGAAATGGACAATACACAAGATTCGCCGCGGGCGGGCGAGGAGCAAGAGGCGTCAGACATCCACCCGCCGGAATTGGCCGAACGGCTGTTTCACAACGCCGCATGGCACCTACTACAGGAACAGATAACAGTTATGGAGTTCATGAAGTTGATGCACTTGAAGCAAGCGATTGGGGGAGAGCAGATCAGGGAGATTCTTGTCCGATGGGTAGAAGAGTCACAGGGGGGTTGTGCAGACAAGACATAGGGTATTCGCCGCTCCCGTCACAAGCCAGATTTCACGGATCGCGGGCACGGTTCAAAGGATTTTCGGGGCCGATTGGGAGTGGGAAAAGTCAAGCGCTTTGCCATGAGGCTATTCGCCTCAGTTACCTGAATCCGGGCCGGCTTGGCCTGATCGGGGCTCCGACATATCCGATGCTTAGAGACGCGACACAGGTTGCCTTCGTGGAGGTGCTGCGAAGCAACAGAATTCCCTTTGAGCAGAACCGGGCGGAGAACACAATCACAATTTCGGACGCGGGGTCCAGGATTCTGTTTCGACCGATGGAAGGCTACGACCGGTTAAGAGGAACAAATCTGGCGTGGTTTGGGGTAGATGAACTTACCTACACGCCGGAGGCGGCATGGTTGAGGCTGGAAGGAAGATTACGCGACCCGAGAGCAGGGCGGCTTTGCGGCTTCGGAGTGTGGACCCCGAAGGGCTACGACTGGGTGTACGAGAGATTTATTCGTTCGCGAGGAGAAGACTATGAAGTGATCATCGCCACACCGGGCGAGAACCGTCATGTACTCGCAGCCACGCCGGAATTCTATGAACGGCTCCGCCGCAGCTACGACGAACATTTTTACCGCCAGGAGGTGCTAGGGGAGTACATGGCGGGGACGGCGGACACCGTTTACTACAACTTCGACCGTACGCGCCACGTTGCCGATGTCCGGGCAATCGAAGGCGAACCCTTGCTTTGGGCGCTGGATTTCAACGTGAGTCCCATGTGCTCCATAGTCGCGCAACGGTCCGGCACGGCATTGCGAGTAGTGGATGAGATTGTGCTGCAGAGGTCCTCGACATGGGAAGCATGCGAGGAATTCACGAACCGTTATCAGGGCAAATGGTTTCCCGCATTGACGATTTGCGGCGACGCATCCGGCTATCACTCGCAAACGAGCGGCACCACGGACTATCAGATAATTCGCACACATCTGAGCCGCACGTGGCGCAATGTGAGCATCCGCGCTCCGAAGGCCAATCCGCCGGTGCGGGCACGCACGGCTCTTGTCAACAGCCGTTTGCTTTCCGCGACAGGGGATACGGATATCCTCATCGCATCCTGCTGCCGCCACCTCATCAAGGACTTGGAGGAAGTGGCTTACAAACCGGGCACGTGCATTATTGACAAGGACCGCGACACGCAGCGAACGCACACGAGCGACGCACTCGGGTACCTCGTCTGGCAAGAGTTCGGCGACCGACCAACCATCGGCGAGCAGAACAGGCGATTATTCTAACGGCGCCGCCGAGGGCGCATGGAAGGAACTCCGAATGGACATTACACGGGAGCACCCTGACTACACACTCTTGAAGCCGATCTTGCGTAAGTACAGCGATCTTTATGCGGGCGGAGAGCAACTAAAGTCGAGGGCGGCATATTATCTGGAGAGCAGGCAAAAGGAGCCGCCAGATGTTTACGCAGAGCGGCTGTCAAGAGTGTTCTATGAGAACTATGCCGGCTCCATTATCGACTGGTATTCGGCTACGGTATTCCGGCGGGAGCCCGCACTAAGTTTCGAGACACACAGTGAACCGGCGAAGGCGTTTTACTCCACGTTTGCCGATGATTGCGACTTACGCGGAACAAGCCTGACATCGATGCTGCGACAGCAGTTCGTGGGGACACTAGTCCACGGGCGCAGCTACCTTCTACTCGATTTTCCGAGGGCGAAGATCCGGCCGGCCACGCAGGCAGAGGAGGATCTGCACGGGATGTCGAGGGCGTACCTTGTCGACTATGGGGCTGAGAACCTGATCAACTGGAGCCGCGACGAGCGTGGAATCTTCGACTGGGTGGTGTTGCGGCAGAGGAGTCAACGAGCGGACTCGCCCGGGTGCAGCGGACCAGTGGGAGAGACAAAGTGGCTCTACTATGACCGTTCGAAATACAGAATATATACCCGGAGAGAAGGGGAATCGCCCGAAGCGGAGGTAGTCCTAGCCGATGAAGGCTACCACGGCCTGGCATCACAGGGATTGGTTCCACTCTTCGAGCTCAAAGTATCGGAAGGGCTCTGGCTCATGAACAAGGCGGCTCTATTGCAACTGGAGCATTTCAACAAGTCCAATGCCTTGGCATGGGCGTTGACGATGGGGTTGTTTGCGATGCCGGTCATCTACTCAGACAAGGAGTGGCGGCAGTTAGTTGGCGAGTCGTACTACATACAGTTGGGGCAAGGCGACCGGTTTGGCTGGACGGAACCGGAGGGCCGCGTATTTCAAATTGCGGCCGACAACCTGTCCCGGCTGCAAGAAGAAATCTACCGTGTTTGTTATCTCCAGCACCAGGCCCAGAGCGTAAACAGCAGGGGCCCGAGCCAGTCCGGACTCAGCAAGCAGAGGGACTTCTCGGTAACGCAAGAAGTGCTAAGAGGGTTCGGCGACACCATCAAGGATTACATCAAGAAAATCCTGCGCGCACTGGTTGCCGCGAGGCGGGACAGAGTGGTTGTTGACGCAACGGGCATGGACGACTTCGATATAGGCGACTTTGCGTCAGATCTGGCGGATGCGGAAAGGCTATTGAGCCTGGACATTCCTTCGCCAACGCTGAGGGCACAGGTGTTCAGGAAACTCGCGGGGAAGTATCTGTGCGACGTACGGCAGGACATCAAGGATCGCATTCATGCCGAGATCGATCAATCGCTATTGGGGAAAGGAGTACAGGACTGAAATATGAGCGAAGAAAGCGACATCCGGACACTGATCCGACAAGTGATCCGTGAATACCACACGGATGAGAAAGAACGGAGCGAGCCGGCTTATAAAGTGGAGCTCGAAGAGGAGCGGCGCCGCCGAGAGCAATTGGAGCGACGCATGAATGAACTGGTCGAGGAGAACCGGCGCAGCCGCGCGATGGCCGAGGAGGCGGAGCGGCAGACGGCCATTCGCACCGAGTTACAAAAGCACGGAGTGACGAAGCTGGACCTTGCTTTCAAGGTGGTCAAGGACGATGTCCGGAGAACCGGCGAGGGGCAATATCTCGCTCGGGGCGTCGAGGGAGATGTACCTCTCGCGGAGTATGTGACGCGGTTTGTTCAGGAGAACCCCGAGCTTCTGCCGGCCCGTCTGTCAGGCGGTTCGGGCGCCGCGTCGGGCGTGCGTTCGAGCACACCCACACCTACGGCTTTCCTTGATCTTGACAAGATCCGGCCGGGCATGGACCCAAAAGATCTTGCTCGAATCAGGGAAGAAGTTGCGCGTGTGGCGCAGCGGAGTCTATCCGGCGGATAGCACGTTTGCTGGGCCGCATCATTGATGGAAACGAATCAAGAGAATTAGGAGCGTAGAGCCAGATGGGAGTGATTACTTCCGCGAATGTAGCAAACGCGATCGTCAAGCTGGTGGCTGTTGACGCCTTGCCAGCCCTGATGGGCAACCTTGTCATGGGTAACCTCGTGAATCGCGACTTCGAGCCCACACTTGCCCAGGCGGGCGACACGGTAAATGTGCCGATTCCCCCGACGCTGACGGCGAACAATATCGCCGAGGGCGGGACCGTCATAACACAAAACCCCAACATGGGAAATTCACAAATCGTGCTGAACACGCATGCCGAGGCGACGTTTCAGATTCCAGACGTCACGAAAGTGCTTGCGGTTCCGGACTTGCTGCAAGTCTACATGCAACCGGCCGTAGTGGCGCTGGCCGAAAAGATCGAGACCGACCTGCTGGCGCTGTATTCGCAGTTCACGGCCAACCCTCCGGTCGGCACAGCGGGAACGAACATCACGGAAGCGGTGGTGGATGCGGCCGAGACGGCGCTATTCCAGGCCAAGGTGCCGGCTAGCCAGAACAAGCATCTGGTGGTGGACGCGAACACCTACTCGCAGTTGCGGCAGATCCCGCGGTTCAGTGAGTTTCGGACGGCAGGCGAAGCCGGTCTCCGGGCGCTGATTGACGGATCGGTGGGCAAGATCAAGGACTTCTTTGTTTTCCGGTCGCAGTTCGTCGCCCGGACGGGCAGTTCTCCGGTCACCACTAACAACCTGGCCTTCGCTAAGGATGCGCTGGCGCTGGTGATTCGGCGTCTGCCGCAACCGCTACCGGGAACGGGGGCGGTGGCCGAGTATGCGGAACTGGGCAACTTCGGAATGCGGGTGATCATGAGCTATCAGCCGAACACGTTGGCGCAGCAGTTTACCGTGGACGTTCTATATGGAACGGCGGTTCTGCGAAACAATTTCGGCGTTCAAGTGAAGAGTTAACACCCTGCCGGGGGTCCTGGCCATGGCCAGGACCCTACCCATAGAAAGAGAAATCGATATGGATTTGAGAAGCTACTATCATCAGATTCGTGAGCGCGCAACTGAGTTGAGGGGTGAGTTCCTCGTGGTTGCCAGCCTGGCCACCCCCGACGGCGGGAAGGCCGGGGTGTTGACGGAAGTCACCCGGCAGCAGGCGGCGAAGCTGATTGTCGAACGGCGAGCCAGACCCGCAACCGAGGAGGAGACGCAGGAGTTCCTGCAGGAGAAGAAGGAACGTCATAGAGCAGCCGAGGAACAAGCGGCGGCATCGAGACTGCATCTAACGGTGGTCTCCGATAAGACGTTTCGGATGCTGGAGTCGAAAGTCCCCCAGAACAAGAAGACAGAGGGGTGAAGCCATGGCCCTCTGGAAGGACGGAAGCACACCGAAGATCGCCGACCTGACGCGGTACGAGCGGGGGGTTATTCGCGTGGCATCGGTGGAATCCATTGACTTACAGGACAAGATCGACCTGGCACGGCGGGAAGCCGGCACCTGCCTGAAACGGTTTCTGGAGAGCAGCGCCTACGCGTCGAATGCCGACAGCGCGATGGATCGCGTTGTTATTACGGAGCCTCTCGCGCGGTGGGTAACGATGCTAGCCCTGTCGCTGGCCTATCGCGAGGCGCATTTTTCCAACTTGTCCGAGCGCTATCAAGGCAAATGGGAAGAGTATAAGGTCGAGGCCGCACGGATCCGGGACGAATTCTTCCTGAGCGGTGTGGGTTGTGTATCCAACCCGCTGGAGCGTCCGGGTATTCCGGTTATCGAGATCGTGGCCGGCGACGGCCCAGCCGACACTTATTACGCCGCTACCGCGTGGGTTGATTCCTCGGGTAATGAAAGCGAAGCAAGTGACATCTCGGTGGCCGTCCTGTCCCAGGCGGGAAGTTCCATCGAGGTGTTCCCGGGGACACCGCCTCCGCCAGCGGTGGCATGGAATGTATACGCAGGCCATTCCGATACAGAGTTGAAGAGGCAGAACAGCACCCCACTGGGGGTTGCCAACCGGTGGACCGTGCCGGCGGCGGGCCTGGCCGACGGGCCTGAGCCGAGCACCGGCCAACCACCAGACCACTACGTACATGGGATGAATTACCTACGGCGAGGATGACGGATGACATCAATAGCAGCAGCCGCAACATCCGCGCTAAGGGACCTGCTGGCGCGTGAATTTGAGACCCCACTCGCACCGGAGACAGACGTGGCGGCACATGGTGGACTCTCAGGACGGGTACTTACAGGGAACGTACCGCAGGACCTAGTTGAACGCGCACCCACAGCGTACCCCTCGATTCAAGTCTATTGCGACAAACTCAGTAATCTTCAGCGAGAGAAGTTCCGTACCTTCTCAGGGAAAGCGCACATGGTGGCGGACATTCGATCTTCGGCGGAAGACATCACAGCTACCGAAGCGTCATTGCAGTCTCACACGGACTGCTTACTGCGGGTGCTGGACGCAAGCAAGGGCGATTGGGGCGGAGGCCGGTTCTACGGAGGCGGTTATGAAGTCACCTTCTCACCCATGAAGCGCGGCGGGTTGAATTATCTACAGGCGGCCCGGATAACACTATCCCTGGACATCACCTTGGATTAGCCGGGCAGATGGGAAAGCATGTATGGCATGTTATATATCGTCTCGAGACAATCGGTTCTACGTTGCCGTTGAACAACAGTTTGGCGCAGCGGCGGAAATCGCCGCCGCAAATCGATTTCCCGCAACCACCCTGTCCATTACGCAGGAGGCTGTCCTGCCGAAACGGCTCGACAAGACAGGAAGCCGGACGTACCTGGGGAATGGGGCCCCGTTTCGCACATCAGCTTCCTTCGCGCTGAAGAGCTACATGGCGGCCAACGCCCAGAATAGCGGCGCTCCTTGCCAGGGTCCTCTGTTTGAGTCCGCGTTGGGGGGAGGGGCACAATCCTCGCCGGGGGGGGTGGTGGAGAGCATCCCTGTTCCGGGGCAGATTCGATTCCTGAACCCACATGGTCTTACAACGGGACAGGGGTTGGCG
This sequence comes from Bryobacteraceae bacterium, assembly GCA_019187195.1. GTDB lineage: Bacteria > Acidobacteriota > Terriglobia > Bryobacterales > Bryobacteraceae > CADEFT01. The sequence goes on along the minus strand of JABAQT010000017.1, from coordinate 101,911 downwards.
TTCGGAGGAGAAATACGATTCGCCGCCGCTGTGTTAGACGACAGGACGGTGCGGTTAAACGCACCATTCACCATCCTGCCAGCCGCGGGATCCATACTGAGTCCAACCACGAGCTATTCTCTCTCGAAGAATCTGAAAAGCGTCACGATTTGCGATTACTGGAGTCCCGAGTCGGCGGTTCAGCGCATTGCGTGTGGCGCGGTGGTGGACCGATTGAAGATTGCAGTTAACGGAGACTATCACGAACTCGAGTTCCGAGGACCAGCGGCAGAACTCGTCGACAGCGCAAGCTTCGTATCCGGCCTGGGATCTCTGACTACATTTCCAGCGGAGCCAGCCACGGGCGCGTTGCCGGCACCGGTGCCGGGCCATCTGGGACAGGCTTGGATCGGCGCGGCTCCGGACCAATTTTTCACGTTGACAGAGGCGTCGCTTTCACTGGACAACAACGTGGACATGAGGGCACGAGAGTTCGGCTCGATCAAACCACGGTGCTTTGCGCCGGGCACACGTTCGCTCACCTTTCGCTTTGCGGTGTTCGCCCGGGATGATGTTGCGACGAGCGGCTTGTATGTCGCCGCGAAACAGGCGGCCCCAGTCGAGGTGATGCTGCAACTGGGACAGCAGCCGGGACAATTGATGGGCATCTATATGAGGAGTGTCGTCCTGCCGGTGCCAGTTTTTGATGACCGCGAGCCGAGACTCGAATGGAGATTTGATGGATGCCTTGCGCGCGGCCAAGCAGAAGACGAACTATACGTTGCCTTCGGGTGATACATGACACATTACAGCAGCACACTTCAACATGAGTCGCGGTCGATCCCCGGGGTAACGTTTACGCTGGAGAGACTGTCCTTCGGCAAGCGGCTAGAACTTCTCCGCCGCGTTCACGCGCTTGCGGGCAAGCTGGAATTCTGCGCAGCCTCCGAAACCGTGGCCAGCCAGTTTGAGGCGGCAATCCTCGAAAAGAGCATCCAGCAGATCTATCTAGAATGCTGCCTCGTTCAAGTACAGGGACTGTTAATCGACGGGGAGGCGGCATCCGTTGATATCCTGCTTCAGCGCGGGCCCGGGAGCCTGGTGGAAGAGATTGCGACCACGATCCAGGGGCAGATGACGCTATCGGCGGAAGAACGAAAAAACTGATTGTCGCCTTTCACTTTAAGATGTCTCGCCAGGCCGAGTGGAAGTGCGATCCGTGCCGAAGAACGGGCCTGGATGTGAAGCGAAACTGTTCCTGGCTGGATCTGAAGGAGACGACAGACAAGCCAGTTTGGGCGCGAAACGGCGTCTACACGACGGTTTGCCCCAAGTCCATCGTCTCCCCCGACAGTGAGCACTGGATCCACCTCTTTTATTCAATGAAGCTACTTAACCAACACCTGGACCTGTTGACACTGGATGCGAGGACGGCGGATGCGCTCATGACACTGGAAACGGAGTATCGGAAGGAGACCTTGCATGCCTGACACATCAGGCGCCGTTATCTTACTAAGGCTATTACAGTCGCTGGTGGCCGGCGGCACATCCTGGGGGAGCGCCGCATCTGAAGGGGGTCTCAACCTCGCGGACCTACTTATTCGCTCCTTGAGCGGGAAGATACCTTCAGCGCGCGCACTAGCCGATGACAGCGTTGGGGGAGTGGCCGCGGGCGCCGGCATTCCGTCCCTGACAAGCTCAGTCCTGTCCACTTTGCTAGACGGCCAGGGCGGACGTTCAGCACCGGTGTTGAGCTTTCTTGCTTCGGGGCTGGCCGGAGGCCTTCTAGGATTCCTAAGCGGCTCCGACGCCCCTGATTCGCCCTCTCCGCGCGTGCCGTTTGCGCCTCCTCCGCCTATTGCCGTCGAAGCGGGTATTGGAACGACAGGGCGAGCAATTCCATTAGATTACAGCTACGACGGATCACCCCGGACGATACCGGCGAATGCACCACCTCCCGTTCCGTCTGTTGTTGTAAACGTGCAGGCCATGGATAGCCGGTCATTCCTCGACCACAGCGACGACATCGCGCGCGCAGTGCGGGAAGCGCTGTTGAATTCACACCCCTTGGGCGGCTATCTGGCGGAGTAAACAATGAGTCTCTTTCCAAAGCTGAAAAGTGGAGCGATCTGTCAGTACCCAACGCAGTTCAGCCTCTCCTGGAGTACTCATGTCACGGTGTTTCTGGATGGTTCCGAGCAACGGTACGCGATCGCGCCACACGCGACGCGCCGCTGGAGAATCCAGCTTGATCTACTTGATGAACAGGAAGCGCTTACCTTGCAACACTTCTTTGCCGACCAGGCAGGGCGCTACGGCACTTTCGAGTTTGAAGATCCACTAACGGGACAGGTATTTCCCAATTGCTGCTTCGAGTCCGACCGCAATGATTTGATTCAGTCCGGTGAATCACGGTATCGGACCACACTGACCATTTGCGCGGTGCAATAACATGCTCTTTTTTCCTCAACTCATTAGCGGCGTTGTCGCCCAATACCCTTTGGGACGCTCGCGGCGCTTCCGCACCGTGCTGAACGACGATGGCCAGCATCCATCCACAAGGTCCCAGGACGCAGGGGCCGAGCGGACGTGGTGGGATTTGAATTTTCAAGGGCTAACCGACGCGGAGCGGCAAGCAGTTGAAGATCTGGCCCTGGCAGCGAAGGGGATGCTCGGGACGTTTACGTTTCTCGACCCCTATGACAATCTACTCCGGTTCAGTGAGGACTATCTGGCAAGCGTCTGGCAAAGTGACGCGGGACTTACCATAACACCGGGAGTGCCTGATCCGTATGGCACACAGAGAGCTGCCGTGCTTTCGAACCCTACTAATCTTAGCCGGCGCTTTTATCAACTCCTGCCGGTTCCTTGCTACTTTCACTACACCTTCAGCGTTTATATGCACTCCACGATGCCCACAGCACCGTCCATACTGATGGGCCCTCCCTCCGATCCACAGTCACGAGAATGCAATACGCATGCAGAATGGAAGCGTCAAGAAGTACACAATGCTCCCAGCACCTCCGAAGAACCATTGCTTACGGCAATTGAACTGGCCGCGAATACAGAAATCGTTATTTTTGGCCCGCAACTAGAAACGACACTGGTCCCAACAGATTACAAGGCCACATCAGACCAGAGCGGAGTTCACGAGTATTGCCGTCTGGGAAGCGATCGTCTGCAGTGGACTACTTCCGGCGCAGATAACCATTTCATCGCATTGTCCATAGTTACCACACACCAGTAGCCATGTCTTCTCTCTACACCATCAAGGAACAGGAAGTTCTGAGCAGGCCGATAGTGTTGTTCGAGTGCACCCTGCGCGACGGATCGAAGCAGTACTGGAGTAGTCAGCCGGTTGTCTGGGATGGACACCCCTACACTGCCCGGGTACTTAGCCATAATCTATTTGAACTGCGGTACGGAGGTGACTCAGTTTCGGATAGCAGCGGCAGACTATCGCTCACACTCGGGAATGCGGATGCGTACTTCGCTCAGATTGATCATGCAACGGGATGGAAGGGCGCCACCATTCTTGCATTGTTTGCATTCTTGGATTTTTCCAATCAGTCGCCGCCCTCTGATTCCAGGACGCTGTTTTCCGGCGTCTGGTCCGGTCTGGATGAGTCGAACGAGTCCGTGATAAGAATCAGCTTTCAGGACCGGCTCGGAGTGCAGCGCCAACTCCTGCCAGGTGTGAGGATTCAGCGACGCTGTCCATGGATGTTCCCGAGTACCGAGGCCCAGCGTCTGGAGGGTCAATCCGGCGGCTCCGAGGGAATCTACTCCCGCTTCTATAATTGCGGCTACTCGGCCGGGCAACCAGGCGGAGTTGGCAATCTGAACGGCGGCGCGCCTTACGTATCCTGCGGCTTCACACAATCGGACTGCAAGGCAAGGGGGATGTTCGATGTGGATGATGCCGGCGTTCCCACGCGGCGGTTCGGAGGAATGGAGTTTCTTCCCGTTCACCTGGCGCGGGAGAAGCAACTTGCGACCGGAAATGAAGCCGCATATAACACCTTCGTCCCGTTGATCTATGGGTCCGCCTGGTATCAGCCTCCAGTTGTGGTCACGAGGCAGACTCCCGATTGCTTGAAACTCGAGGTCCTTTTGGGGCAGGGCCCGATCCAGGGCGTGTTGAAAGTGATTGTTAATGGAGTGGAACTGCCGGTTTCTCAACCCAACAGAGTCATGGATTCGACCGGGTGGTACAGGATAGGCAGCCTCGGAAGCCGGAATGGAGCATTTGACGCAGACATGAGCAGTCCGGACGGCACCCCGCTGGGTAACCCGTACGGAAGCATGGCCTACGCGGTCATGTCAGTTCCCGTGTCGCTCTATAGCGGGAACGGCATCCCACGCGTGGAAGTTCTCGCCGACGGGCTGAAGCTTCCGCGTTTTGATGATCAAGGCGCCTTCCTTGATTCGTTCTTTACCAATAACCCGGCCTGGATCGCCCTCGATGTCCTGCGGCGGACTGGCTGGAAGCTAGCGGAACTTGACGTCGCTTCCTTCGCACGGGCAGCGAACATATGTGACGAGCCCGTAAGCGGCGTTGGCAGCAGCGGCGAAGCGCTGTCAATTCCACGCTGGAGATTCAATGCGGCGCTGCTTACGAGGCGTAGCACGAGTGAAGTTCTCCGCGGATTGAGAAATGCATGCGGCCTGTATCTAAAGCACGGCCCGGACGGGCGGTTGCAAGCTGGCATTGAGGATACGCTCGAAAGGCAGCAGGCGGTTATCCCGGCCGGCAGCAACAGCATCCAGACGCTGAATAATGGCTGGCCCGCTTACGAATTCGGGGACGGCGCCTACGGGTTCTCTGGCATCGCCCGGCGGCCTAATGGGGAGCCATCCATACGCTTCTGGAGCAGAAGTCTGGCGGATACCCCAAACCGCTTGTCCGTTCAATTCCAGGATGAATTCAATCTATATCAGAAGGACAGCCTTTCACTCACTGACATTGACGATGTCGTGGGTACCGGACAGGAGATCTCGGCGACGATCTCCGCACTGGGGATTGCCAACTTCAGCCAGGCGGCGAGAATTCTTACCACGCACTTGAAGAAGTCCGTGGACGGGAATCGCTACGTCCAATTTGATACCAGCGTAAGAGGCGTCGGTTTGTCGCCGGGAGATATTATTACCATCACCTACTCTCGCGAGCAGTTGGATAGGGTTCCCTTTCGAGTGTTGACGATTGCGCCGTCTGTTGACTGCTCGAGTATGCGCATCACCGCACAGCTTCATAGCGACGCGTGGTATTCCACCGGGTTGCCCATGACAAGCGATTCCGCAGCCACACCCCGTTCCGACTCCGGGGTTCCACGGCCGGTACTGGGGACAATTCTCGACGCAGAAGGGGTGCTTCACTACGGAATCGCGGAGAGCGTGATTCAGGAAACCGATGGAGGCGTGTCTATCTTACTCTCCGCTTCCTTTGCGGCGCCGGCTGCCCCTGCCGCCTTGTTCTCATCGAGACCCCGTCTATCCTTACGCCCACAGGCATCCACGGGAGGGACGTTAATTGGCGGGAGGACTCTCTACTACGGCATCACGGCGCTGGACTCGGCTGGCAGAGAGGGCGCGTTATCTTACCTGGCCTCGGTTACGCTTCCATCCGGCGCCGCCACGTACAGCGTGACTCTAAATGATCTGAGTTTTGCGGACGGATCAGCCGCCTTCAATGTCTATCGCGGCGAAGATCCTCAGATACTCCTAAGGATTGACGCAGGAGTTTCCATTTCCGCGACTTTTCTTGATGATGGAAAGGCCCTAACCATAGCCCCTCCGCCAGATGAGAACTATGACCACGCCAATGCATACTGGCGCTGGGAGTTGCATCCCCCCTCTCCGGCCGCTGTATATACGGATACCACTATAGGGAATCCTTCTCTGTCGCTGAGTGGCAATGAATTCGTGGGACAAGTTGCCGTTATAACGTCAGGCGGCGGGCGAGGCCAGGAGCGCATCATTCAGTCCCATACAGACACGGTATTGACAGTATCGCCGAAATGGACGGTAACTCCAGATGCGTCCAGCGTTTTTGCCATCGCTGACCGCAACTGGCAGTTTGCCACCCGATCGAAGGAAGGGACGGCGGAGTTTGTTGTTCCCAACAGGGATGGGGCGGCGGTACACGTTTGCATCAAAGCAGCCAACGCCAGAGGAGAAGAGTGCATGTATAACCTGTCACCCCTCGATCGCTGGCACCTGACCGGAGACCCGGGCATGACGATCGACTTGAATCCCCCGCCAGCGCCTCTTTTCGGACTGCAGCCCGCAGGGCAAGGGACCTTTGACTTAGTGGGCGTATCCTTCGCCGACTTGACGAACACGCGCAATATAGAGTCAGGCACCTTGACGGTTCACTATTGGGATGAACTGAACGGTCAGACCCCGTTCCAAGTCGCCTCGAGCGCTTCAGCGAGTGACACGCAGATCGAACTGTCGCCCGCGGGAACGGCACAGGCAGGCGACCTCGTTCAAGTGAATGGCGAACTGTTGCAGGTGGTGTCAGTAGCAGCCTCGGGCGCTAACTATGAGGTTCTCCGCGGCGTCATGGAGTCTATCGCTTCTCCGATCAACACTGGAGACAAATGCTACCATCTGGCCAGAAAAACTTACATTGTGCCCTTTCAGCGGGAGTTCTTCGGAAGCTCCGCCAGCGGCAGTTATTCGCACAACATGTTTCTACCCGCTGCTCGCATTGCCGCTGCCGAATTGTTCGTTACAAATGGACGCGGAAACGGGCCGGTGCGGCAACAGGCATATACAGGCTTTGTGGATTTCGGGCTACGGACCTTGTCCGGCGGCCAATATTCGCTTCAGGTAAATGGCTACCTGGCGGTACACACTGGCGCTGCGCCTCCATTGATCATCGAATCGCCTCACTCGATTCGGGACATATTCGCCAACATCGCTGA
>JABAQT010000017.1:26863-94903 GCA_019187195.1 Bryobacteraceae bacterium | reverse complement strand
ACCGTCGGTTGGCGACTACGTGGGACTTACATGGCTGGAGGAACAATACAATCATCAGGTGACCGCTGCCGATGACATCACAACAATCTCCCAAGCTCTCGTGGATGCGATCAATTCGCTCTCACCGACGATGCAGGCGGAACTTTCCGGAACAGCCATTCTGCTTCACTATGTTGGCATTAATCAGGATCTCCAAACCAGCACCACCGGGGTGAACGGGAACCGGTTGGGAGCCTACGGCTTTGTATCGGGTTCGGGCACGGGTCAATGGCAGCCATCATCACAACTATTCACCGGAGGAGCGTCTCCCACGCGGTGGCGCACAACTTTGAACTTTGCCAACCTGCAGGATATCAACGGAACTCCCATTTCGATGACTTCCGTTAGGAAGATGCGGTGGACGTACGCGGCAGATCTGCAACCGGGGTATTTCGAGCGGACTGAATTCGAGGTTCGAGTATCGGCGTGGCAAGTAACCGGCTCCGGAGCCGGTTATAGCGTAGCCGGTCCGGGAAGTTGGCGAATTGAAGATTCGGAAGGCGAAATCACTTATGCAGGCACATGGAATGCGGCCAGAGGAAACTTCTCCGGCGGAGGGATCCGTTACACTACGGCGCCAGGGTCCAGCGCAACCCTGCCGTTGCAACTCAACAATCCCATGGCGCTATATGCCGGGATACGTTACACTTTCAACGCTTGCAAGATGGCGGCAGTCATCGATGGGGGGCTTCCGGTTCTTTATGACTTACATATAGCCGGGGAGGATACACTTGCGCGAGTTTTCCTGGGGAGCCTGCCGCCGGGCCAGCACAGCGTGACCTTATCCCACGCCGGCGCCGCAGGTGAATTCTTCTATCTCGACTTTATCGAAGTTGTGGCGGCGACGCAGACGCTTCCGATGCTGCCGGCGCAAGCGAAATACACTCTGGCTACCGACTGGGATACGGATCATTCGATCTGCCTGGCGCCGGAGCGCGTTGCGTGGATGCTGTATTCGCTTGGCTTCCGAGGACGCGCCAACCACTATGCCGGAGCGCTCTGGTTCTACGAATTGGTTGGACAGGGGTATTCTTACGCCTCGGCAACTGTGAGTTTCCAGGGAACGCCAGAATTCAGCCAACCTGTTTCCATTTCCTTCGGACGAACCGGCGACCCTCCCGGGAACAGCACGGTGTTCAGTCATCTGACTTTGATCGGCGACACAGCGGATTCAATCGCAAGGGCGTTCGAGTTGCTGATCAACAACGGCTCGACTGGTATTTGGGCGGAATCCTCCGGAAACGTCCTCACAATCCATGCCAGGCAGATAGGGGTGGATGGAAACAGCATCACCATCACGGCGGTTCCAAGTTCAGGGCCCTTCCACGCTGTTGCCAGCGGCGGCCAGTTCTCCGGCGGCGCCGATGGGGTGTGGCTGACGGACCTTTCCGCCATGCCGCGCATGAACCGTGCCGCGCGGGACTGGACGAGAAGCTATTTTGCGGCGCTCAGGGGTTACGGACTGGAGGGAACAGCCGCATTCAGCATGGAATTGCAGCATGGGGACCCCTCCGTGGCCGCTGGGATTGCTCAAAGATATCCGAGCGGGCAGGCCGTCCTGCTGAATACGCCGGCTCTTCAGACTAACTTCTCTCCCGCCAGCATAGCCTTCTGGCAGCAGGTGTATCTGGACATGGCCCAAGTCCTCGATGATGCGCAGGTAACCCCTTATCTGCAATTCGGAGAAGTGCAGTGGTGGTACTTCCCTTACGATGGCTCAGGGTTGCCTTTCCATGACGAGTACACGAAAACACAATTTCAGAATCAGTTTGGATTCGCCATACGCGTGGTTCCGGACGGTTCGGCGGACCCCTTGCAGTATCCAGAAGAAGCTGTATTTCTTCCCGGCTTGATTGGCGCTTTCACTACCCAGGTGGCCTCGTTTGTTAGAGCTCAACACCCGGACTGCCGCTTCGAGGTTCTCTACCCCACCGACGTGAACGAAGGCGCGTTTAACCGGGTGATCAACTACGCACCGGCCTGGGATTCCGGAAGCCTGGATAACATCAAGACGGAGAGTTTCACCTACACGCTGAGCCGCAATCTCGACAAGTGCCTTTCGTCGATGCAGTTTCCGAAGGACAAAGGCTTCCCGCTACCGCAGAGAAGCCACCTGATTGGGATAAGTGACCCGGCGTCTCCCTGGCTCAAAGAAGCGGGTCTCGCGCGAGGCGAGGGAGTCGAATCGGTTGTTTTGTTCGCGCTCGACCAGTTCTGTCTGGTTGGCTACCCACTACCCCTAAGGGATGGATCAGGCCGCAGCGCGAAGTTTGGTGGTTAAGCTTCGCCGCCGAAAAGCACTTCATCGAAGGCCATAAGGCCCTTTCGTTTTGTCTGGACAAGCCATTGAGCAGCGCGGAGAGCGCCGCGCGCAAAGCCCTCCCGATTGCGGGCGACGTGGCGCAAGGTGATGGTGTCGGCGGCGGAATCGAAGCCAATTTCATGCGTACCCGGATGAGCTCCCGCGCGGCTGGAGGAGACATCGACGGCACGCCCGTATCCCGCAGCCTTCATCCTGTCCACGAGTTGAACCAGGGTGCCGGACGGTGCGTCCTTCTTCGTGATGTGATGAATCTCCCACGCCCAGGCGCCGTACGATTCTTCCCGAGCCATCAGTCTTGCGGCTTCACTTGCCAGGCGGGTGAAGATGTTGACTCCGATAGAAAAATTCGGGCTCCACACAAGACCGACATTGTTATCCTGAGCCACCCTCTTGACCCGTTCTAATTCGGCGGTCCAACCCGTGGTACCCACAACGGCCGAAATTCCGAGGCGCGCCAAGGCCTCTATATTCGCCACGGCCGTGTGCGGAGTGGAGAACTCGATGGCCACATCCACATTATGAAAATTCGCGGGGGTCATGCCCGCGCCGCCGGCGTTATTAAATTCATCCAGACGGAGCACGGTCTCGAAGTCAAACTCCGGGGAGAGCTGATCGAGCATCTTCCCCATCTTTCCGTAACCGACCAGGGCCAATCTTGGCATCAGGCGAAAACCTCCGGATCGAGTTCCTGAAAGAACTCCTCATGCAGCGCCTTCACGCATTGCTGCAATTCGCCGGCGGCAATGACGAATGAAAAATTCAACTGAGAAGCGCCTTGAGAAATCATATAGACGTTGATGCCGCCAAGGGCGCCGAGGATCCGGCGTCCCACTCCCGGCGTTTCTCTGATGTTGTCGCCGACGGCGCACACAATGGCGCGGTCTTTCTCAACCTCCACTTCCGCGATTCGTTTCAGATCCGCGCAAATCTCTTCCAGGTGCCGGGTATTGTCAATGGTGAGGGAAACGCTAACTTCGCTGGTGGTCACCATGTCCACGGGCGTCTTATAACGATCGAACACCTCGAAAATGCGCCGCAGGAAGCCGTGCGCCATAAGCATTCGCAGCGATTGCACCTTGACCACGGCGATGTCCGTCTTGCAGGCAATCGACTTGATCACGTTCCGGCAGTGCACTACCTCGCGAATGATACGCGTACCGGAAACCTCCGGACGCCTCGAGTTCAACACCAGCACCGGAATGCTCTTTTCGACGGCCGGCTGGACCGTCGATGGATGCAGCACCTTTGCGCCAAAATACGCCAATTCCGCCGCCTCGGCGAAGGAAATCGTCTTGATCAGGTGTCCACCGGGCACTATGCGAGGATCACAGGTCAGCATCCCATCCACATCCGTCCAAATCTGGATCTCTTCGGCCTCGATACCCGCTCCGACGATCGACGCCGTATAATCGGATCCCCCGCGCCCCAATGTCGTGGTAACACCGTTCTGCGTGGATCCGATGAAACCACCCATCACCACCACCTGCCGCCGGGCCATTGGCGGAACCACTTCGGCAAGCCGCGGATATGTCCGGCTGAACAGGGGCGCGGCTTGCGTATGCCGCGAGTCGGTGATGATCACGGAACGCGAATCCAGATGAACGGCTTCCATCCCGAAATAGCGGAATGCCAGCGATACGACCTGGCTCGACATCCGCTCGCCAAGGCTCGAAACAGCATCCACCAAACGCGGGGAGAACGCCTCCACTTCCGCTATCTCGGCCACCATATGACCCAATTCGGCGAAGTGCTCATCGAGCAACGCCAGAAGCCGAGGCTGATCCTCCGGAAGTACAATGGCCGAGGCTTCAGTAGCGTGGTACGCCTTTAGCTCCTCCATCAGCGAAAGGGCGGCGGATTGTTTCCCCTCCGCCGCCAATCCGGCGATGGCCAGCAACCGGTTGGTGGTTTTTCCCATGGCGGAAACCACCACCACCGGATGCCGATCCAGGCGCGCCTTAACAATTGACGCCACTCTCGAAATTGCCGCGGCGGATTCCACGGAAGAACCGCCGAATTTCATCACAATCATCAGTCGAGCAACCCTTCCGTGACCATCAACTCGGCGTTCAACACCGCGGCGCCCGCCGCTCCCCGCACTGTATTGTGGCCCAGGGCGATGAACTTGTAGTCGAAAACCGGGCATTCGCGCACGCGGCCGACGAAGCATGCCATCCCGTTCTCCCGCTCCGCGTCCCGCCTCGGTTGCGGACGGTCATTGCCGGGCATGTGAATAACGGGCTGGGGAGGAGCGCTCGGGAGCTTGCGTTCCTGCGGAACGGCCCGAAACCTGGTGAATGCATCCAACAAGTCCGCTATCGCCGGTTTGTTGGCAAACTCCACGGAGATCGTCACCAGGTGGCCGTCCACAACGGGCACGCGATTACAGTGGGCGCTCACGCCCGCGTCGAGGGGCTGTATGTGATCTCCGGCGAATTCGCCGAGAATTTTCTGCGTTTCCACCTGCATCTTCTCTTCTTCGCCACCGATGAAAGGGATGACATTGGCGTTGATATCCATCGAGGGGACACCCGGATATCCAGCGCCGGAGATGGCTTGCAATGTGGTGACGACAACCCGCCGGATGCCGAAGGACTTCAGCGGCCCCAAACCCATGGTCAATACGATGGTGGAGCAGTTCGGGTTGGTGACGATCTGTCCCTTCCACCCGCGCTTCCGCTGCTGTAGCGGCACCAATTGCAGGTGATCCGCATTCACCTCGGGCACCAACAGCGGAACGTCCGTCTCCATGCGATGGTTCCTCGAGTTGGACACGACCACGTGGCCGGCCTTCGCAAACGACTGCTCGATCTCCGTGGCAACCGAAGCGTCCGTAGCGGAGAAAACGATCTTCGGGGCATTGCCCGGCTTGCAGTCTTCCACCGTCAGGTCAGCCACCGATGACGGCATCTCTCCGCCAAGCCTCCAACCCGTGGCGTCCCGGTACTTCTTACCCGAGGACCGGTCGCTTGCTCCCACCCAGGTCAGTTTGAACCAGGGGTGGCCCTGAAGAAACTTCACAAAATGTTGGCCCACCATGCCGGTGGCGCCTAGTACTCCAACTTCTATTTTTGGTTGCATATGAATTCCTTGAAATCACACCAGCAGACTCTTCGCCATCCGCTGGTAAATCTCCACCGCTTCCAATAACTGGCCCTTGGGAACTCGCTCCTCGCTCGTGTGCGCAACATGAATCGTTCCAGGTCCCAGCAGGAAAGGCTGTCCCCAGGCGCCGCCGAAGGCTGGAATATCCGTGGTGTAAGCCACCACCGTGGTGGCGATCCCCTCGAGTCTGCCCAGGTGCAGCGCCGGAATGCGAAGCAGTTCGTTCACCTGTACTCTCCCCGCCACGGCATTGTCCACCGCCTTCCTCAATGGATCTCCATCCTCGACAAGCCGGATGAGAAGTTCCGCTTTAGCCCAATCCGGCACCACGTTGGGAGCCCTGCCTCCCGAGATTACGCCGATGTTCATTGTGCTCGGCCCAAGGATGGGATTTGTGGGAAGGTCCATGGCGCGCAAGTCCTGCAATACGTCCAGAAGCTTGTTGATCGCCGATTCGCCCAACTCCGGATACGCCGAGTGCGACATCTTACCCGTGGCTTCCAACTCGATACGCAGTGCGCCTTTCGATCCCAAGGCAAGCCGGTTTTCCGTGGGCTCTCCATTAATAAGGAACTTCGACCCACGCGGATGCTTCGACGCATAATAGGCGCCCGCGCTGTTCCGCTCTTCACCTACCACCAGCAGCATCGCGATATTGCGCACCCCGGAGGCGAGCAATGCCTCGATTGCCGTGATCATGCTGGCCGAGATGCCTTTGGTGTCGCAAGCTCCTCGCCCCCAGATATGCTCCTCATCCTCTCGCGAGGGGAAAAAGGGAGGAACCGTGTCCATGTGGGTCGAGAATGTGACCACCGGCTCCCCCCACGTAGCGAAGAGATTCAAGCGGTTCGGCTCCACTTCCATGGTCTCGAAATGACCTTGAAAGCGAGAGCACAGATCGTGCAACACACGAGTGAAATACTGGCTCACCGCCAGTTCGTTGCCGGTAATCGACTCAATGTCGACAAGAGAGCGTGTCAGTTCAAAAACGTTCATAAGTTGTTGATGAGAATCGAAAGGAGGCGGGGAGAAGGAAACTGCGTGTACGGCGAGTATTCGCTTCCCGATAGCGCTCCATCCGATTCCACTCGGATGACAGTGGCCAGGATTTAGCCTGAACCCCCAACCGCCGCGGAGCCGGTTTCCACGACGATTTCGGCGGATACTGCCAACCCCTTTCGCGCACGTCCGGACCGGGCCCGTACATCACGCGCGCTACTAATGGTTGCCGCGCCTCTACCAAGAAATTTCTAGGGTACCATATGTTGCGCGATCGCGTCTTTGACTGTTCCATTTGCCATTGTCATCCCCTGCACTCTGCCTGCATCTGCTCCCGCGAACCGCCATCCACCCAGCCCCAGTGATAGAATCTCGTTGAAATGGTCTTATGAATATCATGGGTGTCTGTTATTGCCGGATACTCATCCGGGAGAGTTGAGCTTCACCAAGCTAGAGTATGAAGACAAAGGCCATCAGCAGTGGGCAGGAAAGGAAAGCCATGAGTTCCAGCGCGGGAAACGACATCCGCTTGAATAATGAGCCGGCGCGCACCCGGAGCAGCAGTGAACCGGCCGCATCCCGCGCCGGTCTGGCGGATCAGCCGCCGGCGGCCAACAACGTCGACAAGATTCGCGACATCCTTTTCGGCAGCCAGATGCGCGACTACGACACAAGGTTCGCAAGGCTCGAGGAGACTCTGTTGAAGGAGTCGAGCGATCTTCGCGAAACCACCAGAAAACGCCTCGACGCGCTCGAAGCTTACATCAGGAAAGAACTCGAGTCTCTATCCGCGCGCCTGAAAGCCGAACGGGAAGAACGCTCCACCTCGGTCAAACAGATGTCCAAGGATCTCAAGGACCTCGGGGAGGATCTTTCGCAAAGGATCGGCGGATTACAGGACCAGAGTTCGGAAGCCCAGGCGGAACTGCGCGGAGAGATCCTCGAACAGTCGAAGAATCTGGCCGATGAAATCCATTCCAAGGAACTCGAGATCACCTCTCTCCTGGAACGCCGGTTCCAGGAGTTGCGCAACGATAAGACCGACCGATCCACACTTGCGTCGCTGCTGACCGAAGTGGCGCTGCGGCTCAACAACGAATTCCGAATGCCCTCCACAGATGACTGATCCGTCCGGCTCCGGCCCTGGTGCGGCGCCCTCGAAGGGCAATGGCGCCGGATCTCCGGACACCAGATACGCCGAATTGCGCCGGTTGCTGGTGGGACCGGAAGAGGCGCAATTGCGGCAGTTGCAGCAGCGCCTGGACGATCCGGTCCTGCATGCCGAGGATGTCAGCCGTATCATAGCGGAGGCCGTCGAGCTCAGGCGCGGCCGCGACACCCGCCTGCGCCGCGCGCTTCTTCCCGTTGTCGAGGATGCCATCCGCCTCTCCGTTCAACGCGACCCCTCGGTTCTCAGCGGCGCATTGTTCCCCATCATCGGCGGTGCGATTCGCAAAGCCGTCTCGGGCGCCCTCAAAGGCATGATCGAGTCGCTCAACCAAACCCTCGAACAGAGCTTTTCTCTTCGTGGGTTCCAGTGGCGATTCGAGGCTCTGCGCACGGGCCGCTCGTTTGGAGAGATTCTCCTTCTCCGAAGCCAGCTCTACCAGGTCGAGCAGGTCTTCCTCATCCACAAGCAAACCGGCCTGCTGCTCCATCACCTATCGAGCCGTGATGCCGTCGTCAAAGATGCCGATCTCGTCTCCGGCATGCTGACCGCCATCCAGGACTTCGTTCGCGACTCCTTCAGTCCGGCCACCGGGGAAGACCTTGAAGTCATGCAGGTGGGCGAGTTCAACCTCTGGATCCAACATGGAAGCCGCGCGTTGCTCGCCTGCTTGGTCCGCGGAGTTCCACCACGAGAACTCAGGCGAATCTTTCAACTGTCGCTGACGAGGATTGAAGACCAGTTCTGGCGGCAACTGGATGAGTTTGACGGAAACGTATCCACGTTTGCCCCGGTGCAACCGATCCTCGAGGCCTGTCTGCTCGGCAAACTGGGCGAGCGTCCCCGGCAAAGGCATACCGGCCGCTGGATCCTCGCGGGCGCGGCCTGCCTCCTCGCCCTATTCCTGGCATTTACCGCCGCGAGCCGCCAGCGCCGCTGGAACGCCTACCTGCGCCGTGTCGCTTCCGAGCCTGGAATCGTAGTCACCTCCTCGGAGTCTCATTGGGGCTCCTATCTCGTGACCGGCCTGCGCGACCCGCTCGCCACCGACCCGTCCCAATTGCTGGCGGATGCCGGTATCCCGCCGGAAAAAGTCGCGTTCCATTGGGAGCCTTACCAGTCCCTTCAGCCCAGGTTCCTCTCCATCCGCCGCTATCAGGCGATAAAGGATTGGATCGAATCCCAATCGGTCTTCTTCGAACTGTCCAGTTCCTACGTCGGTGACGGCCTCTTACGCCCCGTGGCAAGGAAACTGCTCGAACTCGATCAGGCCGCGGAGATCGCCGGAAAGCGCTATCGGGTGCGGATCGAGGGCCGCACAGACCCGCCCGGCACGGTTTCACGAAACAGGAGCCTCGCGCAAGAGCGTGCCGGCGCGGTACTCTCTGAACTGGTGCGGCAGGGAGTCCCTCCGGCGCGCCTGGTGGCCAGCGCCATCCCGCGATCCCCCGCCGAAAGCGGCGCCGAAACGGCCAACAGTTGGGAGCGCCGCGTGTCCTTCCACCTGCTGGAACCCTGAACGCCGCCTACCGTCATGATTCAAAAAAAGATCTGCATGGTCGGCGCGTATGGGGTGGGGAAGACCAGCCTGGTCAAACGCTTTGTGGAAAGCATCTTCGATGAACGCTACCACACCACCGTGGGGGTGAAGATTGACAAGAAACGTCTCCAGATGGAGGACGGGGAACTGACCCTGGTTCTCTGGGATCTCGCCGGCGACGATGAGTTGGAGCCGCTCCGTCTGTCCTACCTTCGAGGCGCTTCCGGATACATACTGGTAGCCGACGGCTGCCGCGAATCCACCCTCGACATAGCCGGGGACCTGCACAGCCGGATTGCCGGAGTTCATGGAGCATTGCCCTTCGTGCTCGCCGTGAACAAGATGGATCTGGAAGCGGAATGGAGGATCAGTGAAGACCGGTTGGCCCGAGTCACCGCGCTCGGTTGGCCGCTCATTCGTACCAGCGCAAAGACCGGCGCGGGCGTCGATCAAACCTTCTCCACGCTTGCGTCGCTTCTCCTTCAGGACCTCAAATGACCTGCGATCCGGGCGTGATCGGGATTTTTTCCACCCTGGACATCGCTGTCCTGAAGCCCACCGCTCATGGAGTCTTCACGGTCGCCGCTCCCCCTCCGCACTGGTTCCTCCCCCTCGTTGCGGACCCCATTGGCGACGATTCCCTGGTGAGCGCTTTTCCCTTCCTCGACAGCTTTCTCCCAAACGCCCGGGATTTCTGGGCAAGGGTGGAAGCGGGGTCTCTCCGTTCGGGCACATGGGTGCAGCGTGATTCGCCGGACAGCGAGTCGGCGTTTGAGGCCACGGCGCTCCGCGCCTTGAGTGAGAATTACCTTCTCATAGCGATGCTGGGCGAGGAATTCCAACAACGAAGATCGGCTCTGCAAAGCGCCCGTTCCCGCGGCCTTGAAAAGGAAGCCCTGGAACGGCGCAACCGCGAAATGGAGCGGATCACCGGAATGACTTCGGACTTCCTCGCCACCATGAGCCATGAATTGCGCACGCCGCTCAACGCGATTCTCGGCTTCTCGGCGCTTCTAACCCAAGGAAAGGGCGGCGCGCTGCCGGAACGCCAGCAACACTTTGCCGGCCAGGTACATCAGGCCGCCAGTCATCTGCTTGCGCTCATCAATGACCTGCTCGATCTTTCGGGCATGGAGGCGGGCCGGATGCGGTTGCATCCTGAAGCCTTCACTCTGGGGGATGAACTGCAAGAGACGTTCTCCACGCTGGCCCCGCTGGCCCTCCAGCGTAAAGTCGCTCTCCGCTCCGATGCCGGCTGCCTTCCGCTCCCCATATACGCGGATCGCATCCGCTTCAGGCAGATCCTTCATAACCTCTTGAGCAACTCCCTCAAATTCACTCCGGAAGGAGGAACCGTCAGCGTCTCCGCCCATCTGGAGGGTCCGTGGATCGAGATCGTTATTTCCGATACCGGTATCGGAATCCCCGAGGCGGAGCAGTCCCTGATCTTTGAAAAGTTCTACCAGGTGCCGCGATCGAAAGGCGATCCCCTCGAAGGCACTGGCCTCGGATTGCCGATCGCCAAGGGACTCGTCGAACAACACGGAGGTAAGATGAGCCTCCGTAGCCGTCTAGGCGCCGGCAGCAGCTTCACCTTCACTCTGCCGTCCGGAATCTTCAATCGCGGGGAACTCTGAAATCGTATACGGCCCCGTGACGCCGCCCGCCGTTGTCTCGCGGTTCACCACATTCAGCAGATCCTGCGCCGGTTTGAACCGGGGAACCGTCTTGGGACCGACGTCCACCGGCGCCCCTGTACGCGGATTCCGTCCCGGACGAGCAGACCGCTTTCGAGGATAGAACGTACCGAATGTGCGCAATTCAATACGTTCCCCTCTTTGCAACGCCGATACCATCGAGTCCAGCATCGCCTCGAGAATGGTTTTGGCATCCTTCAGCGAAACTTCGCACACACGGGCAACTTCGCGAACCAATTCGTCTTTGCAGAGCTTCATCATGACTCCCCAGGCCAGAATGGATGGATGCACATCCGGGACGGCCGGCGGGGTTGCCGCCGGCGTCCATGATGTGCGTGAGTTCCAGGCCGCGCAGTTCTGGGCGTTACCTGTGCGAATCCCGAAACCCTTCCCGCGCCCTCCTGCACGGGCGCGAGCTTCCCCACGGATGTCAAGTTTCCCCGATCACCCGCGCGGAATTATCCTTGCGTTTCACGGGCCAAACGGGAACTGCGGCAGGCGGCAAAACGTAAGCTTCTGGCTTCATGGAGCTTACCGCCCTGCCCTAGCCACGGCGTCAGGTCTTTTCCGTATTCCCCTCGGTCTCATCCCCGAGACATCCGCCTGAACCGTATCAGCCTTAGGACACTTGTGATCTGAGCCTCAGGTAAATCCGTGAACAGGAAAGCAAGCCCACACAACCTTATAAGAGGTATCCGCGCCTTGGTTGTTCCTCACCACGGATCGCGGTTGCCCAATTGCATATGCCTTCCCTCTCCATGCCCGTCTTGGACAAAAGGAACACCACGAAAATGATCCACTTCTCTTCCGCCGGCTTTGGCCGCTTCCTCTTCCAGTTCGTCTTCGCCGCTTTTTGCCTCGGAACCCTCATGGGGCTCTTCATGATCCTCCTGCTGGCCGCTTTTGGCAGATAAGTCTCGCGGCAACCGGCGTCCCAGGGCGATTTAACCAGCGAGGTGTGCCGGTAAGCCGGAGTTTGCTCGATTGGCCGGCATTTCCATGAACGTACACTTGCAGGTCGCGCCCCCCGGCCGCTGTTGGACATCGCCTCCCCAAAGAGTTTATTGTGGGCTGAATGGTCAGGCTTCTCGCCATCGACGATGACCGTCAGTCCCTCGATTTGATCTCTTCCGCTCTGGAGCAGGATGGCTTGGAGATCCTTACCGCGGAGGACCCCGAAAAAGGGCTTCAACTCCTGCGCAGTCTCCGCCCGCAGATCGTGCTGGTGGATCTTATGATGCCGGAAATGACCGGCCTGGAGTTCCTCGAACACGCCATGGAGGCCGATCCCTCCACCGACGTCATCCTCATGACCGCCCACTACTCGACGGAGTCCGCCGTCGAGGCCATCCAGAAAGGAGCCTGCGACTATCTCAACAAGCCGATCGCGTTGGACAGGCTTCAGGAACGTATCGCCCGCCTCGTCGAGGAAGCCGAGGCACAGCGCAAGGCGCAAGCCCTCGAGGCGGAACTCACGCACGCCTGTAACTTCCAGGGCATCATCGGGCGCAGTCCGCTC
Organism: Bryobacteraceae bacterium; assembly: GCA_019187195.1. Lineage (GTDB taxonomy): Bacteria > Acidobacteriota > Terriglobia > Bryobacterales > Bryobacteraceae > CADEFT01. Next base: position 82,513 of record JABAQT010000017.1, on the reverse strand, counting down.
ATGCTCGATGTTTTTGCGAAAATCCGCCGCGTCGGCCCCCATTTCCGCAATGTGCTCGTCTCCGGGGCGACGGGCACCGGCAAGGAGTTGGTGGCGCGCGCGTTGCACTCCCTCAGCCCTGCCGCCAAAGGTCCTTTCGTAGCCTGCAACTGCGCCGCGCTGGCCGAAGCCCTCGTCGAAAGCGAGTTGTTCGGCTATGTCCGCGGGGCCTTCACCGGGGCAAACCAGGACCGGACAGGCCTCTTCGAATTTGCGCACGGCGGCACCCTGTTCCTCGATGAGATCGGGGAAATGCCTCTTGCCGCGCAGGCGAAACTGCTCCGCGCCGTCCAGAACCAGGAGGTGCAGCGGGTGGGCTCTCCATCCGTCCGGAAAGTCAATGTGCGCATCGTGGCGGCCACCAATCGCGACCTTCGAGCCGCTGTCGCCGAAAAGGAGTTCCGGAGCGATCTGTTCTTCCGCCTCTCGATGGTGGAACTGAAGGTTCCCACTCTCGCCGAGCGCCGGGAGGACCTGCCCTTGCTGATCCGCCACTTCATCGAGCAGTTCTCCCGCGAATACGGAAAGAATATTACCGGTCTCACCCGCCGCGCGGGCACGGCGCTCTACCGCTATCCCTGGCCGGGCAACATTCGTGAACTCGAAAATGCCATCGGCTCCGCCTGCATGATGGCCCAGTCCTCATCCGTGGATATTCAGGATCTTCCGGAGTTCATCCGTTCTCCGGCGGGTTGCGCGGATGCTCCATCCCATCACCCCCTCATCTCCTCGGATGAGATGCAGAAACTCCACGCCAGGAAAGTCCTCGAACTGGTGGGGGACGACAAGATCAAGGCAGCCGAAATCCTCCAGGTCAGCCGCGCTACTCTCTATCGCATGCTGACGCCCTAGGCGGCGGTATCTTCTGGTGGTGCATAATCATAGTCATGATTCAGGGCACAAGACGAGGATTTCTTTCCCTGCTCGGAGCTGCTCCCGTTTTCGCCGGGCGCGGCGGCAGGGATCACCGGCTTCGCGATTCCTTCCGCCGCCCGGGAAAGAACGGCTGGATCTACATCCACCTCGAGGGAGATCCCCACGAGATCGGGTTCCAGCACGGCTACTACCTCACCCGTGAGATCACCGCCGCTCACCACACCATTGCCTTCGAATTGACCCGGGATACGGAAAAACAATGGGCCTTCTTCCGCAACGCCGCCAAGGAGTTCCTGTGGCCCAAGGTCGACCAGGAATATCGCGAGGAGTTGCAGGGGATCGCCGATGGCATGGCCGCCCGCGGCGCTAAGCTCGACCTGTGGGATACGGTCGCCCTGAATGCATGGCTTGAATGGTCCCCCTACTTCGTGCAGTGGTATGACCGCGCGCACGGGACGGCGGTTCCCCCTTCCGTCACCGCGGCCAGCCGCTGCAGCGCCTTTGTGGCCACCGGCTCCCATACCCGCGACGGAAAGCCGGTCATCGGCCATAACGCCTGGACCGGATATATGGATGGCGTCTATTGGAACATTATTTTCGACGTCCACCCCACGCGCGGCCACCGCTTCCTCATGGACGGCTACCCGGGCCTCATTCACAGCGGGGACGACTTCGGCATGAATGCCTCCGGTGTGATGATCACTGAGACCACCATCACGCAGTTTGAAGGCTACAATCCCGAAGGAACGCCGGAGTTCATTCGTGCCCGCAAAGCCATGCAGTACTCCTCCTCGATCGACGACTTCGCCCGCATCATGACCACCGCCAACAATGGCGGCTATGCCAACAACTGGCTGCTGGCCGACCGCAAAACCGGTGAAGCCGCGAGCCTCGAACTGGGCGTGAAGAATGTAGTCCTGCGCCGTACCAGGGATGGCTATTTCTGCGGCGCCAACTTCCCCGTCAGTGAGAAACTGGCGCGCGAGGAAACGAAGTTCAACATGGAGGACAGAAGCCTCAGCCCGAATGCCCGCCGCCTGCGCTGGGAGCAGTTGATGGCCGAATACAAAGGGCGCATCGATGTGGCGGCGGGTAAGCGCTTCCTTGCCGATCACGTGGACAGCTTCAGCGGCAGGCAGGAACCGAACGAACGGACGCTGTGCGGCCACAACGATCTCTCCCCCCGCGGCATGCAACCCTGGCAGCCCCCATTCGGAGCCGCCGGAGCCGTACAGGCGAAGGTCGCGGGCGCGGAACTGGCGCCTTTGGCCTTCTGGGCCTCCATGGGCCACCCCTGCGGCATAAACTTCAGAGCCGCTGAGCACTTGAAGAAGCACCCCGAATTCGCCTGGCAGCGGGAGTACCTCGGCGATCTCACCTCCCACCCCTGGACCCTTTTCGAGTCAGCAAAGGGATAAGACGGTATAATTTTAGGCATGGCGACACTGGTAGCTCTGGGGTCCACCCCGGCTTTGCCCGATCCGGACCGGTTGCTCGAGAAACAGGAAAAGCTCTTTGCTCACTTGCGATCGCTTGGCCGTGTTCTGGTCGCTTATTCGGGCGGCGCCGACTCGGCGTATCTCGCCTGGGCGGCAAAGCAGGTTCTCGGCGACGGTTGCCTGGCCATCACCGCCGATTCGGCCTCCGTTCCCGAGTCTCACAAACGCGACGCCGAGGCGCTCGCCTCCCAATTCGGGATCAACCACGAATACATTTTCACTCACGAGTTCGACAATCCGGCCTACGTGGCCAACAATGCCGATCGCTGCTTTCACTGCAAGGACGAGTTGTTCAGTTGCATGGAGGAGTTCGGACGGCAGCGGGGTTTCGAGCACATTGTCTATGGCGTAAACAAAGATGACCTTGGCGACTACCGCCCGGGGCAGAACGCCGCCGCGCTCCACCAGGTGCAGGCCCCACTGGCGGATGCCGGCCTCACCAAGCCGGAGATACGCGAACTCTCGCGCCTCGCCGGGCTCCCCACCTGGAACCGGCCTGCTTCGGCCTGTCTCAGTTCCCGTATCCCCTATGGAACTCCGGTCACCGTCTCCAACGTCAAGACCGTCGAGAAAGGCGAGGAAGAACTGAAGCAACTCGGTTTCCGCCAGTTCCGCGTACGCTTCCACGACAAACTGGTGCGCGTCGAAATCGCCCCCGAGGAGTTGGAAAAAGCCCTCTCACTCGATATGGCGGCGAAGATGGTCGCCATCTTCAAGCCCCTCGGCTTCCATTATGTGACGCTCGACCTCGAAGGATACCGCCAGGGCGCTTTAAACGAAGCATTGGGCCTGAAAAAGACCTCCTGACCCTCCTGTATGCGGTTCGGCGAGGCACTCCGGTTCAGCTTCAGCGCCCTCCTGTCTAATAAGGTACGTTCCGCGCTCACCGCTCTCGGGTTGCTCATCGGCAACGCCTCGGTCATCCTTGTGGTGACCATCTCCCTCACCAGCCGCGACTATATCCTCGAGCAGATCAGCGGCGTCGGCAGCAACCTCATCACCGCGTACTTTGACGCCGGCAACCGCGAGGCCACCACTGTCGCCGCGGACTTCGTCAACCTCTCCGATGTCGCCGCCGTCAAGGAGGCCCTCGGAGCCCGAATCCGCGCCGCCACCGGCATCATGTCCCGGTTCTCGAGCATTGTCATCGACGGCAGGCCGCGCGATGTCAAAGTCATCGGATGCGACGCCGAGTATGCCCGTGTGCGCAACCTCATCATGCTCGCCGGCAGGCCCCTCGATGACACCGACGTCTCCTCCCGCCAGCATGTGGCGCTGCTCACCGAACACATGGCGCGCCTGCTCTATGGGTCCCAGTCGGCAAGCGTGGGGCGCCAAATCCGCTTCGAGGGACTTCAGTTCACCATCGTCGGCACTTTCAAGGAAAAAACCGACACTTTCGGCTTGAGTGAACTCACGCGCGAGTCGGTTCTTATCCCCATCACCGTGCTGCGCTACTTCGTTCCCTATGAACGCGTCGACCCGCTCTACGTCCAGGCGCGCAGCCTCCAGGACGTCGATGCCGTCACCCGCCAGGTGCGCGCCATCATCGAGAGCCGCCACCGGCCCGGCGCAAACTACTATGTCGGCAACCTCACCGGCATTCTCGATGCCGCCAGAAACATCTCGCTGGTGCTCAGCATCGTCCTCGTCCTCATCGCGGCCATCGCCCTCCTCATCTCGGGCATCGGCATCATGAACATCATGCTCGTCACCGTCACGGAGCGGACGCGGGAGATAGGCGTGCGCATGTCTGTCGGCGCCAGACGCCGCGATATCCTGACCCAGTTCCTCCTCGAAGCGGTCCTCATCAGCGTGGGAGGCGGCCTTCTGGGCGTGCTCGCCGGCCTGGCCGTTCCCTTGAGCATCCCTCTCTTCGTGGATTCCTTCGATATCCAGCTATCAAAAGCCTCGATCGGGGTAGCGTTCGGCGTCTCCTTCGCCGTCGGACTCATCTTCGGCATCCTTCCCGCCAACCGCGCCTCGAAACTGAATCCTACCGAGGCTTTGCGATATGAATAGAGGACGCCCGATTCCGACGCGCGGTTCTCTCAATTAACCGCGGCCCGCCCGGCGGCGGCGGCGCCAGGAGACCCATACCGAGCAAACCGCTTCCGAGAAGACCGAACGTGGCGGGCTCCGGAACCCCGTCATCAATGTCGAACGTTACGATGATCTCTCCACCGATCGTCCCGTCGCCGCCGAAGAACAACTTCCCGGCCGAGCCAGGACCACCCGACCCCGAAGCGCTCTGCAACTGGCCCGAGGCGTTCACATCGAAGGTTCCAACACCGGCGCCCTGGTAGGGCAGCAGGCTGGAAACCGGAGTAACCGGACCGCTGAGGCCGCTGAAGAATGTGGTTGGACACGTAGTATTGGTCGTCCCTCCGATTACGGAACCAGAGCACGCCGAGGATACCTGGCTGGCGGAGACGATCGTCGAATCCGGACCGGTGAATGTCAATTTGACAGTGGCAACCGAGTCGGTGAACGTGAAAGGCGATGTCCCGATGTTAGTCTGCTGCGGCTGAACCGAGCCATTCACATTCGTAATCTGGAAGGTAACGCTAATGAGCGTCCCTCCGGACAGCGTGTCGAACTGGTTGAACGTGCAGGGATTCGGCGGCGGCGAGTTAGTGTCGTACGGGATCTGTTGAGTGGCGATAGTACATATCTGGGTGATGGTGGACGCAGACGCGGTTGGCGCGGTCAGCGAGCGCTCCGAAGACGGCAATACCCAGCAGAGACAGTCTCACCGAGCCTCCGAGAACGAGAGATACTGCTGGGAGTATACCGGTATATAAAACACATGTCAACTTATTGTTGTACTCATGTATAACACTGAAGTAAAAGGGATTCCCCCTCCCCTCATTCGCGGGTATGGAGGGGTTCGCTTCCCACCCTCTCCATGCGCCACTCACTGCCGGTCGAGGATTCCGGGGCGGCTTGACAGCGCTTGCGGCACTACCGCATTCCATCTGCCGTCTCAACTGTGTTACTATCCCGGTTTGGTTCTGAGGGTTTCTTCATTCTGAACGCCAACACATAGCGGAGTGTGCCAGTGAAAGTCTACGAAAGCAATGATATCCGGAACGTCGCTCTAATCGGTCACGGGAACTGCGGAAAGACGACGCTCGCCGCCGGAATGCTGTATGCCGCCGGCGCCACCAACCGGCTAACCCGGGTTGACGAAGGAAATACCGTCACCGATTTTGACGACGAGGAGATCAGCCGCAAAGTCACCATCTCCACCGCCGTGGCGGCGATTGAATGGAAGAAGGCGAAGTACAACCTGCTGGACACGCCCGGCTTCAATATCTTCATTAACGACACCAAGGGGGCGATGGTGGCGGCGGATGCCGCTCTGGTCCTGGTGGACGGAGTCGCGGGCGTGGAAGTCCAGACCGAGAAGGTTTGGGGATTCGCCGATGATTTCGCGCTCCCCCGCGCCGTGATCATCAACAAACTCGGACGGGAGCGCTCCAGTTTTGAGCGCTCCCTCGAGAGCATCCACGCAAGCATGGGGCGGACCGCCGTCCCAATCCATATCCCCATCGGAGCGGAGAAGGACTTTCGCGGAGTTGTCGACCTGATCCGCATGAAGGCATACACCTATACTCCGGATGGCGACGGCAAGGGCGTCGAATCGGAGATACCCGCGAACCTGGCCGATGCCGCCCGGAAGGCGCATGAAGTCCTGGTCGAGATGGTGGCGGAGGGCAACGACGAACTGCTCGAGGAGTTCTTCGAGGCCGGCACCATCGCCGAGGATCACCTTCTGAGCGGACTTCGGGCAGGCGTCCTCGATCGGCGAATTGTCCCCGTGCTGTGCGCCTCCGGGCTTCACAACACCGGCGCCGATTTGATTCTGAATTTCATCGGCGAGTTTTTTCCCTCTCCACTCGACCGCGGCAGGATTGCCGCCACGGAGAACGGGAAAGAGGTCGAGCGGGCCATGATCGATTCCCAGCCCCTCGCTCTGTTCGTATTCAAGACGGTCGCCGATATTTTTGCCGGCCGTGTTTCCTATTTCAAGGTAATGTCAGGCGTGGTCAGGAATGACCACAACGTCGTCAACACACGGACCGGGAGCGCGGAAAGACTCGCCCACCTCAGCGTTCTCCGCGGGAAGACCTTGGAAGCGGTAACCGAATTGCACGCTGGCGATATCGGAGCCGTCGCCAAGCTGAAGGATACCCTGACCGCGGACACGCTCTGCGAAAAGGGCGTGAATATCGCCTATCCCGCCGTGCCGATTCCCGAACCTTCGATAGCCTACGCCGTAACCGCGAAGACCCGGCAGGATGAAGACCGTATGGGCAACGCCATTCAGCGCATCCTCGAGGAGGACGCGGCGTTGCGCTTCTACCGCGATCCGCAAACAAAGGAGTTTCTGGTAGCCGGAACCGGACAGCAACACGTCGAGGTAGTTGTCAATAAGTTGAAGAAACGCTATGGCGTGGATGTGACGCTGCATAGTCCGAAGATTCCCTACCGCGAAACCATCCGCGGGTTTGCCGACGTCCAGGGCCGCCACAAGAAGCAGACCGGCGGACACGGGCAGTTCGGCGATTGCAAGGTCAAGGTGGAACCCCTCCCCCGTGGCGAGAAGTTCGAGTTCGTCAACGCCATCTTCGGTGGAGCAATTCCGAAGACCTTCATTCCCGCAATCGAGAAGGGCATCCTCGAGGCCGCCGAGAAAGGCTACCTTGCCGGTTATCCGGTGGTGGATTTCAAGGTCACCCTCTACGATGGCTCCTACCATGATGTGGACTCTTCGGAAATGTCTTTCAAGCTCGCCGGGCGAAAGGCATTCAAGGCCGCCATGGCGGCCGCCAAGCCTGCGCTGCTTGAACCCATCATGAAGGTGGAAGTGCAGGCCCCTGTCGAGTTTGCGGGCGACCTGATGGGCGACATGAACGGCCGGCGGGGCCGCATCTCCGGAATGGAGACCCGGGGCGGCACCCAGATCCTGCGGGCCATGGTCCCCATGGCGGAGATGTTGACCTATCAGAACGATCTAACCTCGATGACACAGGGCAGAGCCTCCTTCACAATGGAGTTCGATCACTATGACTACGTTCCTGCCCTGCAGGCCGACAAGATTATCGCGGCCGCGAAAGCCGCCAGGGAAGGCGAGGAGGAAGAGGAGGAGTGAGGGTACTCTCCCGGTTTTCGTACCGCCCGGATTTGACCTGACGGCAACCGAGGGTGTAGAGTCATAGGTTCCGATGTAACCAAAGCCGATGTAACCAAAGATAGTGTTCCTTATTCCACACATAGAGATACACGGATGAATGATAGCCAATACCCGCGTTCGGTTCTCGTGATTTCGCTTCTGAGCCTCGGTTTGGCCGGCTGTGCTTCCGGCATCCGGCCTGAGTCCTTCCGTAGTTCCTTCCTGCCTCCCGCCCCAAGACCCGTGGCGGAAGCAGTGGAAGAACCCACCGGGACGGCCCATGAGCATTCCGAACCGCCTGCCATTCAGGCCAGCCTCTACGCGGCCCGCGAGGTTCCCAACTATCTCAAGTCCGAACCGAGAGTTCCCCCCCGCCCCCAACTGGACAACCGCATTCGCCGGGCTGACGAACGGTTCCAGGAAGGCAGGAAGCTGTATCTCGAGGGCAATATCGTTCAGGCGCGAATTGAATTCGACAAAGCCATCGATACCCTGCTCACATCTCCGGATGCCGCTCCCGACCGGCACGTGATGGAGAAAAAACTCGAGGAATTGGTGGACCGGATTCACCGCTTCGACGTGGAAGGTCTCGGCGCCGGCGATGACCAGGAATCAGCCGGATACGATAAGTCTCCCCTTCAGGATATCCTCGAGCTCACCTTCCCCATCGATCCCAACCTGAAAACAAAAGTCAAGGATCAGGTGATGGCCACCACGTCCCAACTCCCCCTCGAGGAGAACGACGAGGTGTTGCGCTACATCAATTACTTCTCCTCGGATCGCGGAAGGAAAACCCTGGTCGCGGGACTGCGCCGCGCCGGACGCTATCGCGACATGATTCGCCGCATCCTCGATGAAGAAGGTGTGCCGCGCGAACTCATCTTCCTCGCGCAGGCTGAATCTGGCTTTCTCCCCCGCGCCCTGTCGGTCAAGTCCGCCACGGGAATGTGGCAGTTTGTGCAGTTCCGGGGTCGAGAGTATGGTTTGATGCAGACCCCCTTCGTCGATGACCGCCTGGATCCCGAGAAGGCCACCAGAGCCGGAGCCCGCCACCTCCGCGACCTCTACCAGCAGTTCGGCGACTGGTATCTGGCGCTCGCCGCCTATAACTGCGGGCCGGGTTGCGTGGGCAAAGCGGTGCAGCGCACCGGATATGCCGACTTCTGGCAGTTGCGCAGCCGGAACGTGCTGCCTAAGGAAACCTGTAACTACGTACCTCTCATCCTGGCGATGACCATCATGGCGACCAACGCCAGGGATTACGGCCTGGAAAACATCGATCCCGATCCCCCACTCCGCTACGACGCCGTGGAAATGGCTGCCAATACCAACCTCTCCCTGGTGGCCGATCTGCTCGACGTGCCGGTTTCGGAACTGCGCGATCTGAACCCATCTCTCCTGAAACCGGTCGCTCCCGCGAAATACATGCTGCGTATCCCCAAGGGTTCCACCCAGCTGTTGATGTCGGGTCTGAACGCTGTTCCCCCGGATAAGCGGACCTCCTGGCGGTTGCACCGCGTCGTCGAGGGAGAGACGTTGAACGCCATCGCCGGCCGGTACCATACCGCCTCCACGAACATCGCTTCCGTCAACCGCGCCTCCATGGATGACTTGCGCGCGGGCGATATCGTGGTTATCCCGGCCGCCTATGCGCAGCCCGCCCGGGTCAAGGCGAAAACCTCGCATCCATCGCGCGGGCGCTATGCGAAATCGAAGGCCTCCGTGCACCGGGTGAAGGCCACGCCCGCGCCCCATCGCCGGACGCCTCAGCGCCGCGCATCCGTGTCCGGTCCGCAGGTAGCGGAAAAGATCGATCGCTCGAAGACATCAAATGCGCGCTGAGCGTCTGACGCGCGCTGGAAATTTCGCTGGCCAGTCGGCGCTTTTCCTCTTGCCTATTAGCAAAAACGTTGTATTCTAGGTGTGACCATGCCCGAACAGAATGCTCCGGAAATGTTTGTCGAAGTTGCGTCTCCCGATGACGGGATGGACGACTTCGATTACGACGAAGAGCATGTTGAGCTCATTTCGGTGATCAAGGAATACAGTTACGGAGAAGATGACGAGGAACTGATGGAAGAGGAAATTACAAGCGTAACGGTTACGGAAACTGCTGCCTCCGCGGAACCCGCGGAGCCTGCCCCGTCCAGCGAGGAAGTTCCCGCGGAAACTCCGGCCCCTGCCGCCGCTCCCCCCGTAAAGAAAGTGGCGAGGAAGGCCGTCAAGAAATCCGCCAAACCAACAAAGAAGGCAGTGAAACCAGTAGTGAAACAAGCAGCGAAGAAAGCACCAGCAAAGAAGGCAGCCGCTAAGAAGGCAGCAGCGAAGAAAGCGCCGGCAAAGAAGGCTCCCGCGAGGAAGGCTGCCGCGAAAGCCGCGGTGAAGAAGGCGGTGAAGAAAGCCGCCAAGGCGCCCGCGAAAGCCGTCAGGAAGGCCGCCAAAGCGCCCGCCGCGAAAGCCGCGAAGAAGGCGGTTCAGAAGGTAGTCAGAAAGGCTGTGAAAAAGCCGGCGAAGAAGAAATAACGGGCCTGATTCTCCCAAGCAGTACGATTATCAACGAAGCGCGCCGCTCGTCGAGGGCGCGCTTCGTCTTCAGTGGACTCCAGTGGAGGCAATCGCCCCCTTTGATCGGCGTCAACGGTTGCGCACCGCCCGGCGGCAGCGGTCAAACAACTGGAGCAGGGCTTCAGCGTACTCCTCGGTTCCCGCCTTCGCGGCCTTGCCCGTGAACCCGGCCGATGCCCCCGATGGCTTGCCGTAGCCTGTTGTGAGAGCAATGAATTTCATCATCTCGAGAGCGACTTCGTCGGTGTTCCGCCCCTCTCGCGCCTCCTTCGATTCCTGATTACTTTGGGTGGTTTCTTCAGCCATAGAGATTAGTGTATCCTTTCGCTTCCCCTGATGCCTCTCGAAGCCATATCCTGGATCCGGAAAATGCGCGGCGGCGCCCAGGCCCACCTCATCACCGCGGACGACGGCCACCACTACGTAGTGAAAGTGAAGCAGAACCCGCAGCACCGCCGCGTCCTGGTCAACGAATGGGTCTCAAGCGTCCTGCTCGACCACCTCCGGATCCCGTCGCCGAAAGTCGCGATGATCCACCTCAGTGAGCGGTTTCTTGCCGCCCACCCCGAAACCACTATCTCCACCGGCAACCGCGCCGAACCTGTCGTCCCCGGCGTCCACTTCGGCTCCCGCATGCCCGTCGATCCCGGCAGGTTCGTTATCTATGACTACCTCCCGGATGCCTTGCTGCGCACCGTGGGCAACATTCGCGATTTTGCTGGGATCCTCGTCTTCGACAAGTGGGTGCACAATGTCGACTCCCGTCAGTGCGTTTTCTTTCGCGCACGGTTGAAGGATTTCCGCGACCCGGCGCCCGGAGCCGGAAAAGAGGGCTTTGTCGCCCTGATGATGGACCACGGATACGTCTTTGGCGGCCCCCATTGGTTACTCGAGGAGTCCCCGCTCGCCGGTCTTTACTGCCGTCAACTCGTGTACGAAGGCATCCGGAGCCTTGACTCGTTTCAGCCCTGGCTTGACTGGGTGCGGAACTTTCCGCCGGAAATTCTCGACCGCGCTTACCGCCAGGTCCCCGAATGGTGGCTGAACGGAGACAGAGAGTTGCTCGAACAACTGCTCGAACGGCTGTACCGCAGACGGACCCGCATCGACGCTCTGATAGAGGACTCCCGCGCGGGCCGCGCCAATCCTTTTCCCAACTGGCCGATTGCAAACTCTCATTCCTGAGTCGGATGGCGCGCCCGCGCTCGGGCGGAGACCCCTGGCAAACATTTCAATTCAAGAGCGTTTTATTCACAGGATTTTCACCGCGGCTTCATCGTATCCGAATGTAAATAGGTAAGATAAAAAACTGTGGAAACATAGCGCGGGATGCTCTTTTCTCTTGCCGCGAACGCCTCGCGCGGTGCAAGATGGGGGTGGTTCCAAGAGGCACACGGAACGGCGAAGCCGGTTAAGGCCGTAGCGATTCCGGAACGATGATCCGACAGCGCATACCAATGCCCGCTGAAGGGGAGTGAAGGAAAATCGGGCGGCGTCCACCGGTAAGCGTTCCCGCCAGTGCCATCACCGTGCGCGTGTGCGACCCGGGAGGGCTGCAGGGCCTTTAAGGCCAGGATCCCGAGGGATGAAAGTCCCGGAGGGGAGCGGCGGTGGAGGGAGAGGCGGGAAGCGGTTCGTTCAGCGCGGGTAACGGGGAGTCTTCGTGGATCGGCCCCGAGACCGGAAACGGTCGAGGCCGGGAGAGGATGACCGAACGGACCCGCTCCCTGACGCGCCGCGGCAGGCGAAATATCAGGCCGGGAGTGAAGAGCCCGCCTGGGCAAGCCGGAGACGGTAAGTCCATGTGGAGGAGCGAAAGGCCGGTATGAGCAGCCGCGCTTCGGGTTGTCTGGTTGGCTGGCAGACTTCGGAGCATCGAAGCGCGTCCGTCGAAAACGGGCGCGTCGAGCAAGGGAGACGCTGCCCCGCAAGGCATTCCGCCACGCTCACGCCGGGCATGCACGGCGGGTTGAGCAGCACCGGGAAGCAGGTCACTTGGAACCATTTCTGTTCTTGCGCCCGGCTGTCCGCGCGTTTACAGCAACTCGCCCCGCAACCGTTCCAGGTTGCTTGCCGTCACCAACTGGAATCGAAGTGTCAATTTGGTAAACCGCGCCAGTTCGCGGGTAAGTTCCGGGGCCGGCGGTTCCGCCGATGCCAGGAAAAGAAATCCCCCCGCCACCTGAAACGGCAGCACACGCCATGTGTCGAGGACATGAGCCGGAAAGGCTCGCGCCACCCCCGGCCGGATACGGCGAGGATCGAGATGGCTGAAAGGCAGGCTCGATTGAAGGCTCAGCGCCTGGTACACCTGCTCCTCCGTCAACATCCTCATGGCCACAAGGTATTCACCCAGCCGCTGATTCCGGGGTTTCGTCCGCAAGGCCCACTCCAGTTGCTCCGGGGTCAGACGGCCGGCCGTGATCAGTATCTGCCCGATCGGGCGCCGCGCGGCCGCCGCCGGAAGGGACGGATAGCTGTGGTCGGTCTTGAGCCAGGCGAGCGGCTGCCCGCGAACCCGCGACACGATGTACCTGTAGAGAGCCCCCGCCGTGGCGCGAAAATTGATGTAGTTGCCGTAGATGGCGCGGACGGGCACCCCCGCCGCGAACCGCCAGCCATACACCCGCGAAGTACACCACGCGCGAACCCCCAGGTGAACGAATTGAAGCGTCGTCGTCGAGCCCAGCAACCACAGCATCCGCGCGGATTCTCCAATCGCCGCCAGTCCCCACGGCGCGCCCGTTATGCGGCTGAATCCTAGCGTGACCAGCCCGTAACAGGTCAGCAATGTCGTCAACATGCTGACAGGGTTTCCGATCAATCCCTTACGGTCCCGAAACAGCCAGTAACGCGTGCCGATGCCGCCTCGCCACCCGTGCCGCTGCCAGCTCTGCAGCGCAATCCCCGTCACCCATCTGGTCCGCTGCCGGATAGCCGCCGCCGCCGTCTGCGGAAAGTACTCCCTGGTTGCCATCGGTTCCTGACGATGGAACCGCACGGGCATGAACAGTTGCGGGCAGCCGAGAAAGTGTAGCCGCAATCCGTTCTCATAGTCCTCGGTCAGGCAGTCCGGCTCGAAGATCCGGCCGTCTCTCGCCGCCAGTTGATCGAGCGCCCAGCGCGTGAATCCCGTACCCACTCCATTTGACGGGATGAACCCGCCCAGAATCTGCCGCCCGGGCATATCCTTCGTCTGAAACTCCGCGAATTCATCGCAATAGAGCCCGTGAGTCCATTGGCTCATCGGGGTTGGGAGGGGAAGGACCGGAGCCTGCACCATGTCGTACACGTCGCAGTAGTAGTTGATCCAATGCAGCGCCTCGGGATGAATGACATCCTCGGCGTCATGGGTAATGACGATTTCGAACCGGTCCTGGTGATTCCGTTCGAAGTCGAGCATGCGCTCGTAGATCCAGTTCAGGCAGTCGGCTTTGGACGTCGGTCCCTTGCTGCCGCAAACCGCCATGTGGACATTGGGGAAGCACATCTCGAGCTCATGCACGGCCTCGAGCGTCGCCGGATCGTTTGGGTACACGCCAATGAAAAAGTCGTATCTCAGATACTCGATTCTCGACGCGTTGTTCCGCACCATCTGCCGGATCACCCCGTCTTCCTTCCACAGCGGAACCAGAATGGCGGTCCTCTTCTGCGGCGCGGCCAGCGCCGCTTCCCGTTCCACTGCCTGATCCGCGGGGCGAATCAGCGTCCTTTGCGAAATCCAGGTAAACAGACAGACTGCGTCCACGAAAAGGTCATCCAGCCCACTGATCAGGATCCAAACGGCCAGCGGAACGACGATCGACTCCACCCACGGATCAACCTGATTCGGGAACAGGAGAATGACTGTGTCCAAGAAAGGAAAGTGCTTCCACCCGCGCGAAACTCTCTTCACCTGATGCCGCCGCGAATTGGCCCGCCGATTGCCTCTCCTTGAGCCAGATGCGGTTGAATCGGCGTAAGGGTTTTAAATTCGGGTACTTCTGCTAGAGCATGAGCAGAAAAATTTTCCTCTCCCGGCAATTTTTACTCTTCCCGGCTTCTTCCGTCGCAGCCTCCCGTGGTTTCTCCCGCGGGCACGTTTGCCGGTGGCGGCTCCCTGAAACGTCTCCCTCCGAGCGTTGCCGCCGCCGGTGAACTCGTTGATGGAATTGATTTGTCTGAGGGATAAGAGCATGCGGTCTGTCCAATACGCCGTCGCCATTGCCATTTCGTCGGCCTCCTTACTCAGCATCCTCGGAACCGGGTGCGCCACCAAGAAATTCGTTACGAACCGGATCAACCCGGTCGAACAGCGGGTCATTGTGGTGGAGCGCAAATCAAATGAACAGGCAAAGACTATCGATACACTCGAAGGCGACCTGAACAAGACCAGGGAGCGCGTCCTCGATCTCGATTCCAGCCTCTCGAAGACTTCCCAACGCCTCGACCAGGTGAGTTCCCAGACTCAACAGGCGGGTGAAGAAGCCCGGAAAGCGCAGCAGCAGGCTGCTGAGAACCGCGCCCTTACCGAAACCCGCGCCACCCAGTTGAAACAGTACGTCGATGCCATCGATAATCTGAAACTCGCAAAAACCTCCAGCGTCTTGTTCCACACCGGGAAAAGCGACCTCGACGACGATGCAAAATCATTGCTCGATGAAATCGCCCAGGACGCCCTCTCCAGAAAGAAATTCGTTTTCGAAATTGAAGGATTCACCGATAACAAAGGCTCGCGGGGCGCAAACCTTCTGCTGAGCCAGCGCCGTGCCGAGTCAGTCGTCCGCTATCTGACGGCGGAACAGAAGGTCCCGCTGCGCACCATTCATCTGATCGGAGCCGGAAGCTCGGCGCCGGTTGGCAGCAATCGCACGGCTGAAGGACGGCGGCAAAACCGCCGGGTTGAAATTCGTCTCTTCGCGCCGGAGGTCGAGCCTTCCTCCGCACTCACTTCGGCGCACTTGCGGTAGAGCGTAGCGTCTCCTCCCTCACGCCTCTGCCCATTAACGCAGGCGGTCGAGCAGGTCTCGCGAGAGAAGGTCCGCTCGTTCAGCAAGGCTGACTGCGCTGACGAGATCCTGATCCCGCGCCTGCTCCGCCTGCGCGACAAAACTCCTGATCCGGTCCGCCGTCTCCTTGTTCTGCCGGTCCAGCGCTTTCCCCTCGATGATTACCAGCGCGTTCTTCACATGATCGAGCGCTGCTTCCAGCCGCCGCGTATAATCCTTCGACTCCTCGGGCGTGAGAATCTGCCCCAGCCTTGGCACGGGAGCGGGGGCCGGAGCCGCCGGAGTGCTCTCGACAACCGGAGGTTCGCTAACCTTCGCCTCCGCCTTCCTGGCGCCTCGTGTACGCCGCTTCTTCTGCGGAACCGGCGGCGGCGGCGCCTCTACCTTGACATTCACCGGAGGCTGCTTGGGCGGCGGAGTGTGGATTCCGGGAGCGGACGGCAGCGGTGGAACTTCCTTGGGTGGTTCAGCGGGCACAAGCACCACCGGAGCCGGAGGAGGGTTACGCGGATGCTTCCTGTGACAAGCAGGCGCCAGCACCGCCAAGGCCGCCACGAACATCCAGCAACTGCTACGACTTGTCATGGATTCTGAATACTCGCGATCAGGCAAACTCGGCTGACACTGGAAACTGCAGCCGGAACACGGTTCCCTTGCCCGCTTCACTGGTGAAGTCGATTGTACCATTGTGCAGTTGGACTGCCCGGAACGTCATTGCAAGTCCAATGCCGGAACCCTTCTCCTTGGTTGTAAAGTAGAGTTGGAATACTTTGTTCATGTTTCCCTCCGGAATGCCCGGCCCGTCGTCCTGAATCGTCAGGATTCCGTGTTCCGCGCTCAGCCGCGCCTTCACCACCAGGTTGCCTCCCGACCGCATTGCTTCAATTCCGTTCATCACCACATTCAGAATGGCCTGCTTCAGCAGGTCGCGGTCGCCCCGAATCACGATTCTTTCCGGCTCGGCCGAAAACTGCAGGTTCACCTTATGCATCGTCGCCTGCGGCCTGACGAGCGCTGTCACCTCCCGGGCGAGAGCGGCTAGATCCACTTCTTCCACGGCCAAATCCACCGGCCGCGTGAAATCGAGAAACGTTTTTACCACCCGGTCCAGCCGCCGGATCTCCTGCGAGATCACGTCGATCTCCCCGTGCGCGTCCGGATTCTGCTCCGCCACCCGGCTCCGCAGCAACTCCAGCCGCAAGGCGATCGAATTCAGCGGATTCTTGATCTCATGCGCCACCCCTCCCGTAAGCCGGCTGATAGCCGCCAGCCGCCGCGAAATGTCGATCTGGCTCGCCAACTGCCGCCGTGATTCCGCATCGCGCAGCGTGATCAGTGTCCCGCTGCGGTCCGCCAGCGGATCCACGCTCATCAGCAACCGCGCCCCCGGCTTCCCTTCCCTCTCGAGATTCACCAGGTAATCGTGCGCCGGCTTCCCCAGACGGACCGATTGTTGGATGGCGCTCCCCAGAGGCGATGCGGCCGGAAATATCTCCTCCAGCTTCTTCCCCGTTATCCCCGCGATATTGACGCCCAGCATCCTCTCCGCGGCCGGCCCCGCCATGATCAGTTGGTCCGATTTGTCAAACAGCAGTACCGCGTCATCCATGCGCGCCATCAACGATTCGATATTGCTCCGCATGTGCGTGACGTCCTCCTGCGCGCCGCGTATCTGTTGCCCCAGCAGATTGAGCTTCGATTGGACAATTGCCAGCTCGCGCGTCTTCCCGAGCACGTCTTTCTCATCCCGGTTCTGGCCCCCGCTCGCAATGCGGTCCAGTTCCTTGCTGATGCTGGTTAGCGGCCCGATCGCCAGATTGGCGGAGAAGGCTCCGAATAGAATCGAGAGCAGCAGCGACACTACCGATACGAGACCCAGTTTGTACACTTGCGGCAGGATGGCGTCCCGCAGGAAGACGCTCGACACCACAACCTGAATGGTGAAAATCGGCAGTTTCTGCTGCGGCACTCCGAGCGGCAGGGTCACCTCATAGTCCTGCTGCTCGCGTGACAACTCGAGCAGCCTGTCCGTCACCTCCCGCGATCTCCACTCCTCGAACGAGGGAAGGTTCCGGACGATTTTGCCTTTCCGCGTCGGGTTCGATGTCACCAGGATCTCGCCGAGTTCACCCGATACGTTGATCTCCACGATCATGCTCGCGTTCGTCATCGTCGCGCGGATGAGTTCCTCGAGCTCCTGGTCATTGGAGACGATTCGCGTCCAAAGCAGCTTGTTCTCCTCGAGCGAACGTGGCGGAGGAATGACTTGCGCCGAGCGCTCCCCAATGCGCGCCAGCACCACGCTTTTCACCTGCCGCGCCACCAGCTCCGACCGCTCCATCACACCGGTGGACCAATTCTTCACCAGACTGTCCAGATTCATCGCCGACAGCAGCGTCACGATCACCGTGACCAGCAGGACAATAAGGACAAGAAGCCGCGTTCTCAGCGACATTTCGTTATGAGGCCGCCAAGCAAGCAGCGGACCATCCCCTTCTTCCGCGCCCCTTAATTCGCATTTGTCTCCTCGGTGTCCGGCCCTCCATAGCCTTTGAGCTTGTTGAACAGGGTCTTAAGGCTGATCCCCAGAATTTCGGCCGCCCGCGTCTTGTTGTTCTTCGTGTGCTGCAGCGTGATTTCGATCAGAGCCCTCTCGGCCTGGTCGATCGTGATCCCCACGGGAAGGGATACCTGCGAGCCGCCCCCGGCCTCGGCCGTGGGATGCGCGCTCCCGGCGCCCTGGAACTGCGCGGGCAGGTGCGTCACCCCGATGGTTCCTTCGCCGGCAAGAATCACCGCGCGCTCCAGGACGTTGCGCAGTTCCCGCACATTGCCCGGCCAGGAATGCTGCATCAGCCGTTCCACTGCCTGTCCGGATAGTTCCGCCACGTGGCATCCATGCTTGCGGTTCAGGTCGTGAATCAGCGTGGAGCAAAGCAGCGGAATATCATCCTTGCGATCGCGCAAAGGCGGCAAAGCAACCGGAAAGACATTCAGCCGGTAAAAGAGATCCTCCCGGAAATTGCCCTTCCTGATGGTTTCCTCCAGAGGCTTGTTCGTAGCCGCGACTATCCGCACATCCACGGTCATCTCGCCCTTGCCCCCCAGGCGCCGCACCTTGGAATCCTCGAGCACGCGCAGCAGCTTGGCTTGCGTGGGGAACGGCATATCGCCGATTTCATCGAGCAGCAGCGTGCCGCCGTGCGCCAGCTCGAAACACCCCGCGCGCCGTTCGAGCGCTCCCGTGAAGGCGCCTTTCTCGTGTCCGAACAGTTCGCTCTCGATCAGGGTCTCCGGAAGGGCGGCGCAGTTGACCGCGACAAACGCGCCATCGGCCCGCGGGCTGAGCGCATGAATGGCGCGCGCGGCCAGTTCCTTGCCGGTCCCGCTCTCGCCCGTCACCAGCACCGCCGCCCGGCTGGGAGCCACCTGGCGAATCAAGGCAAACACCTGCTGCATGGCTCTCGATCCGCCCACGAGTTCACCGAGCACGCCTTGATAGCTCAGTTGTTGCTCGAGCCTCGCGGCCCTTTCGGCCAGCCTGCTTTGCGCCGTCGCCCGTTCGAGCAACATACGGAGTTCCCGGGGCTGAATCGGCTTCTCGAGAAACCAGTAAGCTCCCAGATCATGAATTGTCTCGAGCGCCGTCTCGAGGTTTCCAAACGCGGTCAGCACCAGCGCCGGAACGCTCATTCCCTGCGCCGCCATCCGCCGCAGCAGGGACTTCCCGTCCATCCGCGGCATCATCAGGTCCGTCACCAGGACGTTTGGCGTGAACTCGCTTAGCTTCTCGAGCGCTTCCACGCCGTCCGCTGCTGTCACCGTCGAAAAGCCCCACGAGGCGACCATCGCCGCCAGCGCGCTCCGTTGCGATTCTTCGTCATCCACGATGAGGACTCGGGAAGTAGACCTGGGTTGCTCCATGAAAACTTCACAGTACCATGTAGTGGGACGCTCGACAGCGGCAGGTGTCTATAAAGTGATGACCTGGTCCGGCATGTTTCCCGAAAGAGCTTTGTACAGATCAGGGAAACAACCGATTGGCACACCATCGATCAGCTTATCGGCAATCTCGCGCTCATAGCAGCACTGGTCGCAACACATCAGCAGCATCCCCGTCTTGCGCGCAACCGCGGCAAGCCGCTCGCCAATCGGGTTCCCCTTCATCAGCACATAGCAGTTGTCCTCGAAGAAGAACATGCCCGCCACATCCACGCCGTGTCTTCCCTCCTCGAGTTGTGGAAGAATCATTCTGCCAAGCTTATAGGAAACCGTATGGCCTTGCGTTGAAAAGATATAAGCGACTTTCATCTCTTATATCATAAAGGCGACGCCGCCTGTAATGCACGAAGCGCCAACCTCGCGCGGCCCTTCCGTTCCGGCGGAACTTCGGGAAATAGCGCCAGCACCTCCTCGTATTGAAGCGCCGCGGCCTCCTCCGCCGTGTGGCCTGGAATCCACTGCCGCAGATGCTCGCAAAAAGCCACCAGCGTGACGCACGAACTGCACTGATACTCGGCGGACGCCACGGTCCCGGCCTGGTATTCGAGCGAGTAGCGGACGTATACCCCATCTTCCGTGAGTAGCGGACCCATCCTCCCCCGCATGCCGCGCCGGCGCCGCAGAGCCTGCTGAAAGAGATCGTAAACGCCCGGCTTCCTATTGGTTTCCACTTAGAGACGCTTCCCGTGCCTGCCGCGCCGCATCCCTCTGCTCCGCCCTCGCCGCCCGCCGCCGCACCCGGTCGAGCCGCAAAAGTTCCTGGCGGCGCCGCGTCTTGACGTCAAGATCCAGCAATCTCCAGAACTTCAGGAAATACTGAACGGCCGACGCCACCCCGAAGAACACCACCCCCCACATCCAGAGCATCGCGAAGGAGTAGATTTCCCGGTAAGAGATGCTCACCATCAGCAGCGAGATGGCAATCACCTGCGCAAGCATCTTGGTCTTTCCGAGATCGCTCGCTTTGATCGTGATGCCGCTCGCCGC
This sequence comes from Bryobacteraceae bacterium, assembly GCA_019187195.1. GTDB lineage: Bacteria > Acidobacteriota > Terriglobia > Bryobacterales > Bryobacteraceae > CADEFT01. The sequence goes on along the minus strand of JABAQT010000017.1, from coordinate 62,378 downwards.
CGCGATGCTCCGCAACCCCGTCACCGCGAACTCGCGGCCGATGACGAGAATTGCCATCCAGCCCGCGATCACCTTCACCTGCACCAGTGAAATCAACGCGCTGCTGATCAGCAGTTTGTCGGCTATGGGATCGAGCAGCGTCCCCACCGTCGTGATCTGCTTCCACCTCCGCGCCAAATAGCCGTCCAGCAGGTCCGTCGCCGCCGCGCACCAGAATATGGAAAGCGCGATGTACTCGTTGCGGAGCACATAGCCACCCACCGCGATCGTGCGGCTTTCGGCCACCAGAGCCGCCACCAGCAGGGGCACAAAAAATATCCGCAAAAGGGTCAGGCTATTCGGAACGTTCATGCCGCCCTGATTTCATTCGACTACAAACTCCCTTAAACGCCGGCGCAAGGACTCCGGCGCATACGCCGTCATCAGACAGTACTCCTCCTTATACACTACCTCGTGAACCTGTGCACGCTCATGCACCAGATTGATCGCCGCGCCGTCGGCCGCCGGAATCCGGAACCGGACCATCGAGGTCTTCTCCCCCGCCAGAATCTCGTCAATCAACTCGAGCAATCTCGGAATTCCCTCGCCGCTTTGCGCCGAGATGGCGGCGGCGCGCGTCTTCACCGCCTCGGCCCCTTCCCCAAGCAACCGCGCCGCTGCCGTCTCCGCCTCCACGCCCTCGGGAAGAAGGTCCACCTTATTCAGCACGAGAATCCGCGGGCTGGCGTCGCTTTCGAGCGCTCTCAGCACCTCCAGGACCTGTTCCGTATGTTCGCCCGCGAGAGGCGAGGAAATGTCAATCACATGCAGCAGCACGGCCGCCTGCCGCACTTCCTCGAGCGTCGCGCGAAACGCCTTCACCAGCATCGTGGGGAGGTTGCGGATGAATCCCACCGTATCGCTCACCAGAACCTGCCGCCTCGAAGGCAGTTGCAGTTTTCTCACCGTTGGATCGAGCGTCGCGAACAGACGCGCGTCGGCTTCCACTCCCGCCCCCGTCAGGCGGTTGAACAGCGTCGATTTTCCGGCGTTCGTATACCCCACCAGCGCCAGCGTGGAAAGCGGAACCTCGACACGCTGCCGCCGCTGGATCGCACGGCCGGCTTTCACCGCCTCCAGTTCCTCCTCGATCCGCCGGATCTTGCGATAGATCTTCCGGCGGTCCGTTTCCAGTTGAGTTTCCCCTGGCCCCCTTGTTCCAATGCCGCCGCCCAGGCGCGACATCTGCGTCCCCCGTCCCGCCAGGCGCGGAAGCAGGTAGTTCATCTGCGCCAACTCCACCTGCAGGTGGCCCTCCCTGGTGCGCGCCCGCGACGCAAAGATGTCGAGAATGAGCTGCGTGCGGTCCAACACTTTGATATCCAGCGCTCTCTCAAGATTTCGTTGTTGCGTGGGTGTCAGATCGTGATCGAAGATCACGGTGTCAATCTCCAGACCCTCAACCATCCCGCGTATCTCCTGCAGCTTCCCGGAGCCGATCAACGTGGCCGGATCGGCGGCCTGGCGGGTTTGGATGACGCTCTGCACCACGGTCGCGCCGGCCGTAGCCGCAAGCGAGGCCAGCTCCTCGAGCGATTCCTCGGCGTCCGGTTCGCTCCGGCAGGGACCCGGCTTCTTCCGCGCCTTCCAGTCGACGCCGACCAGAACAGCCCGTTCCGGTGAGGAGCCCGCGGTGTCTTTCAGAACTCTGACTATTCCGCCTCCGGGGGTGGCAGCGGCGCCGGCGCCGCCGGAGCGGTTTGCGCTCCCATATACCCGCCGCCATGAGCAGACTTCGGCACCACCACCGTCGAGATGGCGTGCTTGAAAATCAGTTGCTCCTGGTTGTTGGTCTCGAGCACGACGGAATACTTATCGAAGCTTTTTATCCGGCCACTCAGCTTCACCCCACTCATCAGGTAGATGGTGAGAAATGTCTTGTCCCTGCGGGCATTATTGAGAAATGCCTCCTGGATGTTTTGCGCCAGCTTATCCATTGTCTTTCCTTTCGCCGCATCGCCGGACACAGCGTCAGTTCTTGTTTGCTTGCCAGCTGAAAGTTCTCCTGGTGCTCCCATGATAGCCGATCGCGGCGCGGAATTCGAATGGTTTCTCAACCAGCCATCATGTTGAAGAAACTGAGTCTAAGCAGAAACGGACGGCCGCCCTCATTCCTCATGCTCCTGAGCGGCCGCCCCCGGCGTGACGGCGGCAACCATCTTTTGCAACTCGGCCACCGTTGCGGCCCGCGCCGGTGTCTTCTCTTCCCCCATGTACTCGATTCGAAACGCCGCCGCCTGCGCGACTTCCTGCTCCAGGTTGAAATCCGGCGGCGATTGCAATCCCGGAACCTGTGCGATCCCATGCTCATTGATCAGGCATTCCGATCCCCCCGAAAGGGTGAACCGGATGCGCATCTGCTTGCGAATGGTGAGTCTTCGGAGTTCGGAAAGCTTCATGATGAACGCCGCCAGTGTAACATTTATGCCACTGGCGCTGTCCCCCGAATCGGGTTAGCCTCAAGTATTGTCCGCCTCGATTCCATACACCCAAGGAGCATGCCCATGACACCTGAACAGGCACAAGTGGTAGTTCAACTCTACTGCCAGGACGCGGCCACCGAAGCCCCCACCACGCGCAAGGTCATCGCCGCCGTCCCGGCCGCCAAAGGCGCCTATGCGCCACATCCCACCTCCACATCCGCCCTCGATCTGGCCTGGCATATCGCCTCGAGTGAGGTCTGGTTCCTCAATGGCGTCGCCGCCGGCAATTTCCCGATGGAGGAAAATAAGCGCCCCGATAGCGTCCGGACACCGGCCGATGTCCTTGCCTGGTACGACAGCCATTTCGGACCCGCCCTCGAAGCCGCAAGGAACATCTCCCCCGAACTGGCCGCCCGCGAGATCGATTTCTTCGGCGTTGTGAAACTGCCGAATGCCCTCTACCTCGGTTTCATGATCAAGCACAGCGTCCACCACAGGGGCCAGCTCTCGGCTTATCTTCGCCCCATGGGGGCCAAGGTGCCCTCGATCTACGGCGGCAGCGCGGACGAACCGTTTGAAGCGGCCGCGGCCACTGCCTAACGATTCGGATGGAGGGGGTGCTTTTCGCCCCCTCTGCCCTGCCGGATGCCGGAATCGTTAGGTTGTACCACGTACGCCCGTCAACATCCTGCCACCTCAAGTACCACTGAGAAATGAACCGATATGGTGATGGTGGACAGGCGGAGACCTGAGGCACACTCTCAATAAGGAGTAGGGCTTTTTCCATTTCCCATTCGATAGAACTGCGGAATTGCCAGTTCTATTTCGGGTGTTAGTATTTGGCAGAGGAGAGTACCAATGGCCGACCTACGGCAGGTGGACTATCTCGTTCAGGCGCTGACGCGGAATCAACTATCCGCGGATGAATTCCAGCGTTGCTTCACGCGGCTCAGCCACGAGGAGCGCATGCTCGTGCTCGAGAGAGCCGATAAGGCCGTCTATGGGCCTCAGGCGATTGTCCTGTCGAACCCTCTCTCGAGCGGCGCGCAGACCCAGGCATACCGCTGAAGAGCCGTTTCTCCCTCACACCGCCAGATATAGCTTGTCTCCCGCTTTTAGTTCGATGTCCTCTCTCATCCGGATCGTCATCCCTTTCCCGCCCGGCGTGGATTCATGCGCCAGCGCGCTCCCGTTGAGCGCGGCGCTCGAACGCCCTGCCTTCCCAGGCAGGTTCGCCTGCAGTAAGCGCAGCCGCCCGTAAAGAAGCGCCAGGGTCAGACGGGTCTCCGGCGTCCGGCGGTCCATCGTGAACGTTCCCCATGCCGATGCTGTCGACCAGAAGCATGTAAACAATGCCGCCGGAGAGTTCGGGTGGATGGAAAGCGTTCGCCGCGCCCCGTGGTAGAGGAATCCGCTGAGCGCCAGGATTCCCGACCACGCCGCCATGGCCCGCGCATAATGATGTCCGCATTCGGCCTCATCCCAGGGATTCCGCCGTTCTCCGTCATACCGCGCCCGGATGTTCGAGATGCACTCCACCCCGTGCGCGTACATTCCCGCATACAACATGTGAACCGCCGCCGTATACTCGAATCCCGTCATCACCTCGCCGTAGTAAGGAAATGGAATCCTCGGCCGTTCAGCCTTTCCATAGTCACAAATCACCAGCGCCGGCTCGTCGTTGAGCGCGAAGGTGCGCTGCACCGTGTCGTGATCGTAGAGGTTCCGCTTGTAGTTGTAGCGATAGATCGATTCGAGCGTCTTGCGCACGTGGCGCGGATCCACCAACTGCCCCAAACCCGCTGTTTCCGCAAGGTATTGCCCCACCAGTTGATCCACCAGACAGCCCTGTCCCACCTGGTAGGCGGGCTTCTCAGTGTTCTCCGACCCCATCGAACTGAGCAGCGCTGGAGCGATCAGCCCCCGCGAAACGCCTCGAATCTGCTGCACATAGTATTCGCCGGTGAACAGCTTCTCGTCGATCCATTTGCTGCCGTGCTCGAAAAGACGGCGGTATTCATCCGCCGCCGCATCCCCCAACTCCCGCGCCATCTCTTCCCCCGCGCGCAAAGCCCCAAGGTAGTAGATGCCGCACTGCGGATTGGGTCCGTAGAACTCCACATCATAGGTGTTGTGCTGCGCCCCTTCGAGCACCCCGTCGCGATCCGCGTCCCACCCGCCCGGAGTCCAGGCGAATTCCAGCGCCTTTTTCACGCGCGGCCAAATGGACCGCAGCCAGTCCGTATCCCCGGATAGCCGCCAGTCGTCATACACTTTGATGATCTGCCCCATCTGGCCGTCGGCCGCCGCAAAGCCCGAGCGCTCCTTGCCATCCGGCAGCAACTGCCGGAAGTGAATGGCTCCGGCATCGTCGAGCGAGTAGCCGAACGAGGCTTTGCGCAGCGAGCGCGCAAGCGTGGGGAACAGGCTGTTGGTGACGGTCTCATAGTTCCACACATGCGTGCAATTCCCGAAACAGCACCCGGAATGATCATTTACCCCCTCAAATCCGTGAAACTCCCCGTCCGCCGTGCGGAAGCAGGTGGTTGTCGCGAGTGTCGATAAATTCGCCGAGGCCGCATCCTTCACGGCGGGCGGTAGCGTGCTGCCTCGCAGGGCGGAAACGAACTTGCGGGTGGTCTCCTCCAGCCTCTCCAGGTTTGCCCCCAAATACGCCGCCGCGTCCCAGGAGGAAGCAAACCGCCGGCAGTAATGGTTTCCGATAATGGTATCGGCCTCCCCTTTGGGGGCGGTCCATCCGCAACGTTTCGGTGTACGGTTCGGAAAGCGCCAGGCCAGCAGGAACGGGAAAGCTGTCTCCTTCCCCGGCTCGAGCGTGCAACTGAGGCACAGCGCGCCGATCTGGTTGCGCGCCTCCGGTTCGGGCCCTAACTCCCCATCGGCGCGGAAGTCATCCCAGAAAAGCATCGGCGAGTTCCACCATCTTCCTTGGGGCCACCCGCGCAGCATGGTCGGTCTTGTTCCCTCCGGAACCAGGGCGGCCAGCGTAAAATCGCCGGATAGCGGATCTTCGTTCCCCAGCCCGGGATTGCTCATCACCAGCCCCGCAAGATTGCCGTTCACCCGGATCTCGTTCGTTCGTGAGTCCGGCGCCGGTCCGCGCGCGGGAGCCTGCTCGCGGCTTCCAACGGGATTCTCGATGGACCAGGCGATGGAAACCTTCACCTGCTGGTTAGCCGTGTTGCGCAACCGGTACCGCAGCACCACCGCCGGAAGGCCCGACTCTTCGGCATCGAGTGGAATGAACGGGCTGAACGCTTCGAGCGTCACCTTCACGGGCAGCCGTGCGTCACGAAACTCGATGCCCGCCAGCGGGTACTCTCCGGTAAACGCCGCCGCCGCCAGACGCGGCAGTCCGGGAACATTGCGGAACCCCAGCCCCGAACTCCCCTCATATGGCGGCAGTATCCGGCTCTCGAGCACCCGCGCCACCGGCTTCCCATTCCCCGCCCGCGCCCAAATGGCCGGAAACGCATACGCCGGAGAGTTGCCTTTGTCCGGGCGGTTGAATATCTCCCAATCCCGAAGTTGCCCGCGCCCGCCGAGGCTGATGCTGCCGGCGCCGATTCCGCCCAGTGGAAACGCAATCATCGCCAGCTTTCGGCCCGTGAACACCCTCGGGAACTGGATGCGCGGCGCTGCCGCCGCCGGAGCAGCCACGCCGGCGGCGGGCGTTGCGGAGGAAGTCTGCGCCGGCAGCGCGGCGGCGCCGCCGGCCAGGGCGGCCTGCTGAAGAAAGATTCGGCGTGGTGCGCCTCGACGGGGACTATTCATATCTCTATCCTCCTCCGATTGACAGGTAAGTGGAATAGTGAAACGCGGATCTTCACTGTTAGCATGACAAGCGAGACTGAGATATGCTCGATTTTGGGCCGATAACTCCGCCCCGGCGGCGGCTTCCGGATAACATCAGTCGAAGGCGCACATTCAAATGAATCGCATGCAGAAGCAGATGACGATTGGCATTGTGTTGGGATTGGTGGTATTCTCCATCGGCGCCGCCTTAGTCTACCTGCTTACCAGGCCGGTCCCCGTCGAGAAGGCCATCGGCACGGCCGTGGTTCAGACTTCGAGCGCCGCCCTGCTCGACCAGCAGGGCGAAAGCGGCAAGACGATGCGTGCCCTGCCGCAGGGAGCCGTGGTCAACCTTCTCGAACGCCTGCGCTCCCGGGAGCAACCCTTCGTCCGCGTCCAGTTTGTGAATGCCAGGGATGTATCGAAGCCCGGCTACATGCGCACCGCCGAGTTGGGCCAGTGGACCAGTCCGGATGCTCCCACCGCCTGGGAGTTGCTCGCTTTGAGCCGTCCGGCCATTACCTCGAGCGAAGGCGACCGGCGCCGCTTCATCCAGCAGCTCACCCAATTTTCGGAACGTTTCACTGGAACACCGGAGGCCCACCAGGCAAACCTCGAACGTGCCCGGCTCTACTACGGGTTGGCCAACGAGGCGAAGGCCGCGGGAAAGCCCGCAGCGGATTGGAAGGCGGATCTGGCAAGCGCGAAGGCCGCCATTCCGAATCCAGCCCCGGGCGCGGCGGAGTCCGTCGAAGCGGCCACGTTGCGAAAAGAGATCGAAACCCTGGAATCTTCCGAATCGAAAGCCTCCCATCTGGCGGCTGATCCGGCATCGGTGCAGCGCGCTCTCCAGATCCAGCAACTCGAACTCGCCGCCCGCCAGTTGTATCGCGATGGCGAGTGGGAGAAGGTGCTCGATATCGCCAACAGAATGTCCAGTATCGACCCCAACCGGGCCAGAGCATGGAGAGCGACCGTTCAAAACGCTTTGAAGGAGTTGTCCAAGTGAGGGATCGCAAACAGTTCTCATGGTTTTCAGCGGCCGCGAAGACTGTCGTCCTCGCGATGACCATTCTGCCCGCTCTATACATCTCGCGGGCCCAGGCGCCGCAGGCCCTCTCCCAGCCCATTGCCTTGAGCAGCATCCTCGACTGGCTGGCGAAAGCCAAGCGCGATCCCGTCCGCTTCCCCATCATCGGCCTCGCCCGGCGCATTGAAAAGCAAGGCCTCGACTTCAACCCCTCCCCCGGAGACCTGACGGCCATTAAGGAGGCCGGCGGTCCGGATTTCCTGCTTGCGGCCATCGACAAGGCCGCCAAGCCCGCCTCCTCCGAACCGAAGGAAGTCTCCCCTCCGCCTCCGCCCAAGAAAAAAGAAGGTCAGTTGACCGTCATCTGTGAACCCGTGGATTGCAGCGTCTCTCTCAACGGCATCCACATCGGCGTGACAAACCATGGGGAACTCTCACGCACCTGGCAGGAAGGCGGCATCCGCATCGCTGTCCGCAAGGACGATTTCGAGCCGGACCGCGCCGGAGTGGAGGCGGTCATCGCCGCCGATAAGCCTGCCCGGGTCGTGTTTCATCTCAAACCCAGCCGCGCCTCCCTCGAGCGCGCGGGCTCGGAGTTGTTTCAACGGATGCTCGCCGCGCTGGGCGGGCCGGAGGGTCTGAAAGGCGCATCCACCCTCAAGGGAATTGGAACGATCAACGTGTTCTCCACCCGCGCCACCCCGTGGAGCGCTCAAGTCCTCATCAAGGGCGACAAAGCCCGCTTCAGCGTGAAACGCGCCAGTCAGAACTACGAAATCGCTTTCACGGATACTCCGCGCTGGAAACCGGAACCGAAGGGGCAGGAAACCCAGGATTTGGGCGACGCGCTCGTCTGGCTTCAGGACTACGAATTCACAAGAATAATCGAGAAACTGCGCGCGCCGGAACTCAGAATGGTGGCCGCGCAACTCAAGCCCAACGCCGGGGAGAGTGAAGTGCTGAGAGCCGAGGGAAATCCCGCCACGTATGTCATCACGCTCGACTCCGCGAACCGCCCCAAGGAGATCCGGATCGAGTCGTCCGGCCTGAACAACGGCCGCCGGGTTCTCTTCAACGACTATTTCGACAAAGGGAACAGCCACTACCCGAAAGACACCCAGGTGATTCTTCCCGGGAGCGGTCCGCGCGGGGTTCAACTGCAATTCGACACCCTCGAACTGAATCCGTCCGATGTCCGGGACACGGACTTCGAAGTGTCGAAGAAACGCAAGGGACTTTGGCGCTGGTAGAGCGCTGGAATGTGGGAGGGCTTCTGTTTCGCCTGCCCGGTTGCCTGTTTATCCTGATGTGCTGCCTGCCGGGCGCCGCCGGCCAGAGCGCTTCCACGGCCGTCCCGGTGCAAATCACCATCGAAGGCATCCTGCGCGTGCTCCATCAATTCGGCAAGGAGGCAATACCCCAGGAGATGGTCATCAAGGAGGTCGAGATGCACGGGCTTGCGTTGCGTCCAACCTCCGCCGACCTCGCGAAACTCTCGACCGCCGGAGCCTCGCCGCGTCTTCTCGATGCCGTCCGCCACGCACGGTTTCCCGAACCGGCGGCGGTCGCCAGGCGGGAAGGGCGCTTGCTGGTGGCCTGTGAACCGGTCGATTGCGAGGTGCGCGTCAACGGGAAGCCTTCCGGCTCGACTCACGGCGGCGGATTGGCCCCCATCACCCTTCCACCGGGCACGGTCTCCGTGGCCGCGATGAGAGAAGACTACACCGCCGTCCGCCCGGAACAAGCCGCGGTCATCAAAGCGGACGCTGACACCAGGATCGCGTTCCGGTTCGAACCTTCACGGGCAGCGCTTGAAAGAACCGGAGCCGCGCTCTTCGAGCGCATGCTGGCGGCGCTCGGCGGCGAGGACCGTTTTCGCGCCGCCGTCTCCCTTCATGGCCGCGGAGCCCTTCGCATCCACAATGGCGGCGCGTTTCCCACGCTCTGGAAGATGGAGTTGTGGAGATCCGGCGAGCAGACAAAGTATAAGCTCGAGCGCTCCGGAAAGAAGTACGAAGTAATCCGCAACGCGGCGGGTTACAAGTGGAAAAAGAAACCCAGGGGGCAGGACGTGTCCGCAATCGAGGAAGCGCTCCGCTTGCTCGATGCGGGCCAGCTCAACAGAAGCCTCGGCCGGGCCGTCCTCAGTGGCGCGAAGGCGCTCGCTTCCAAGCTTCGGTACGCCGATGACGAAGAAGTTGCCCTGCGCGTCTCGAGCGAAGCGGGCCCGCTCGGACTCAGGCTGGATTCCGCCTACCGGCCGAAGGAGATCCAACAGGAACCGGTGGGCTTGAACGCCGCGCTGCGGTTTCTGTATGCCGGCTACGAAGGAGAAGGCGCGCAGTGCCGCCCGCTGCGGTTGCAGGTCATCGAACCCGGAACTGAGGAAAGGGGAATCGAGGCGAACTTCGATCAACTCGAGGAAGACAGGTCCGGCAACCGGAAGCGCAAACGCCGTTTCGGGCTTTTCCGGTAGAGCGCCTACTCCCCGCCGTCCCGGATGCCGCCGTTCCGCGTGACCGGAAAAGGCTTGGTCGCTTCGCCGGTGTACACCGAAATGTGCGGGTAGGGCAGTTCGATGCCCTGCGCGTCGAAAGTGTTCTTAATGCGCCGGCGCAACTCCCTCCCGACGCTCCACTGCTCGAGCGGAACTGTCTTGATTCGAAACTTGATGATGACCGCGGATTCGGCAAAAGCGTCGACACCCATCATCTCGAGGGGAGCGAGAATCTTCTCGGAATACTTCGGATCTTTCTCGAGTTCCGCGCCGATCTCCTTGATGAGCGCCATCACACGGTCGGCGTTCTCCTCGTAGGCAATGCCGAGGTCGATCACGTAATAGGAAAAATTCTTCGTCATGTTCGAGATGGCGCTGATGCTGCCGTTGGGGAAGATATGCACCGTCCCGTCGGCGTCACGGAGCGTGATCGTCCGGAGTTGGATCGACTCCACCTGCCCCCCTTTCCCGTTGATGTTGACGACGTCGCCCACTCTGACCTGGTCCTCGAGTATGAGAAACAGGCCTCCGATAATGTCGCGGACATAGTTCTGCGCGCCCAGTCCGAGAGCTACCGTAACAATCGCTCCGCCGGCCAGAATCGGCGTCACATCCACCTCGAGCTTGCGCAGGATCATGAGGACGGCAATCGAGAGCACCGCCGCGCTCGAAGTCCAGCGGAACAACCGCCCGCGCGTCTCGACACGCTTGGTTCGCTCGGCGCGTTCGGGCAGGGGGAGGTTTGCCGGCACAAAGAACCCCGGCAGCCGCGCTACCAGCAGTTGCAGAGCGCGCAGCAGGATCAGCGCGCTCCCGGCGATGAAAAGAACCGGAATCCCCGTCGTGCGGAGCCAGGCCGCGATGTCTTTCCACGTCAGCACCGGGAAGCCCTTGATCCCCACGCCATAAAGCATGGTGAGAACCGCGACAACCAGCGAGAGCAGAAACGCGGTCCGCCGGGCGAACCGCGTGAGTTCATGCGCCCAGTGCTCCACGTTCGGCGAGTACTCGCCTGTCCCCTGTTCCGCCGATCGACGGATGGCGCGCGTGAACAGCCAGGCCGCAAGCCATAACAGGCAGATGGCTGAAGCCATCGTGAGAAGCGCGGGAAAGAGGCTTCGAAAGGTGATTTCCTCGTTCATGGCTCGAGTCAGGGAGTCTTTTGGCCGTGGGTAATGCTGCCCAGGTATCTGTAAAACCCGAGATCCTCGTGGGTTAGCAGCTTGGCGGCGTACATGATCTGCCCCGCATGGAGAGCAAAGTGCTCGACCACGTGAAAGATGGCCTCCAGCTTCGAGATCTCGTGACCCTGGATGGTGACCTTCACGGCCAGTTGCGGCGCCGTCTGGGCGCCGATGATCGCGACGGCTTCGTCCACAACGGATTGAAGCGATGCCAGCATCCCGGATGCCGGGATGTTGCCCTTCGCGGCGAACTCCTCATCCCGCCGGCGGACATCCGCCGCCCCACCCACTCCGCTGATAATCCATTGACGGACGTTCCCCGCAAGGTGAAGCAGAAGGTTGCCCACCGCGTTTTCGTTGGCCGATCCACGCGTCCAGATCTGTTCTTCCGAAAGCCTGCCGGCGCAGGCGCGGATCCGTTCCATGTACTGAACCATCCGCCGCGCGGCTGATCCCGTGAAAAGGGCAGCGAGTTCGTTTTCCATGCTGCTTACTACTATAGGGACCGCGGGGCGGGGCGTGCTACCTTGGAGTTTATGCGGTCTGTGTACAGTGTTCTGCTCGGCTTGTGTCTGATGGCGCCGGCGTTTGGCTCGGGAGCCCTCTCGAACCGCCGCGCGCCGGGGTTCTCCCTCTCCGACAGCAGCATGACGCAGCATGACCCGCAGGATCTTCGAGGAAAAATAGTAATCGTCGACTTCATGAAGACGGATTGCCCGAACTGCAGGAAAGTGGGCGGGATACTGGAACAGATCAAGGCGAAATACGCGGGCAGGGTCGCGGTGCTGAGCGTGGTGACGCTGCCCGACACCATCGGCAACGTGCGCAAGTATATCAGTGAGAACGGCATCAGCAGCCCCGTCTTGTTTGATTGCGGCCAGGTCACCGCTTCCTACATGAAGATCACTCCGCAAAACCCCACAATGCGGTTCCCGCACCTGTTTCTCCTCGATAAGGACGGATTTATCCGGAACGATTTCGACCACGATGAGGCGGACAACGGAACCGTGAGCGTGAAAACATTGTCCGCCGAAATCGACAAACTCCTTCAGGGGACAATCCAGAAAAAACGATAGAATTGGAAACCGGCAAGCATGTCGAACCAGAACCTCACCATTACGGACAACCGCACCGGCAGGACTTACACGGTGGCGATAGAGAACGGGGCGATCAAAGCCACGGATTTGCGCCAGATTAAGACGGCGGACGATGACGCGGGGCTATGCACCTATGACCCCGGGTTCATGAACACCGCGGCCTGCAAGAGCCGCATCTGCTATATCGATGGAGACAAGGGCGTCCTCGAATACCGCGGTTATCCGATCGAGCAGCTTGCCGAGCATTGCACCTTCCTCGAGGTGGCGTACCTGCTGGCCCACGGCGAACTGCCGGTAAAGAAGGAACTCGATGAGTTCGTCCACAACATCACCCACCACACGATTCTCCATGAGAACGTGAAGCAGTTCATGCACGGCTTCCGCTATGACGCCCATCCGATGGGCATGTTCGTCTCCACCGTCGCCGCGCTTGCCACGTTTTACCCCGAGGCGAAAGATATCTTCGACACCGCGAAGCGCCGCAAGCAGTTTTTCCGTCTGGTCGCCAAGGCGCCCACCATCGGAGCCTTCATCTACCGCCACAACGTCGGCATGCCGTACGCTTATCCGGACAACGATCTCAGCTACACGGGCAACTTCCTTAACATGCTCTATAAGACGACGGAGGTGAAGTATAAGCCCAATCCCGTCATGGAGCGCGCGCTCGATATCCTCTTCATCCTCCACGCCGATCACGAGCAGAACTGTTCCACCACCGCCATGCGCAGCGTCGGCAGCGCCAACACCGACCCCTACAGCTCCCTCGCCGCCGCCGCGGCCGCCCTCTACGGACCGCTTCATGGCGGGGCCAACGAGGCCGTGCTGAAAATGCTGCGGACCATCGGAAGCAAGGACAGGATCCCCGAGTTCATCCAACGCGTCAAGGCCGGCGAAGGACGGCTCATGGGCTTCGGGCACCGCGTCTACAAAAACTACGATCCGCGCGCCCGCATCATCAAGCGCGCCGCCGGCGAGGTCTTCGAGGTCACCGGACGCAATCCGCTGATCGACATCGCCGTCGAACTCGAACGCATCGCCCTCGAGGACGAGTATTTCATCAAACGGCGCCTGTATCCGAACGTCGACTTCTACTCCGGAATTATCTATGAAGCCATGGGAATTCCCTCCGAGATGTTCACCGTGATGTTCGCCATTCCGCGCACCGTCGGGTGGCTCACGCATTACGAAGAGATGCTCTTGGATAGCGAACAGAAGATCGCCCGGCCAAAGCAGCTTTACCTGGGAGCGGCACGCCGCGACTTCGTGCCGATGGATCAGCGGAAAACCGCGCAGACCTAACGCATGCCCCTGCCGATCGAGGCGAGCAAGAAGTTCAACGAAAAGCCGGACGCCCGCCTGCGGCGGGCCGTGGACAAACTGGCGTCGGATCAGGGCGTGCGCCAATGCGTGCGGCACATCCACCGCAACCGGCAGTGGACTAACGAGCAGCACCTGCAATTGTGCCGCGTGCCCGCCCCCACTTTCTTTGAGGAAAAGCGCGCCGAATGGATGGCCGCGCAGTTCAAGGGGCTCGGCTGGGACCCGAGGATTGACCGCGCCGGAAACGTGGTCGCCTATCCGGATGCCAACCGGGAAGGACCCTTCGTGGCGCTCACGGCGCACCTCGATACGGTGCTCTCGCCTCGCCACCTCGAAGACGTGCGCATCGGACCGGGCGGGCGTTTTCACGGACCCGGCGTGTCGGATAACGGCGCGGGGCTGGCGGCATTGCTGGCCATTGCCTCCTGCTGGAAGGAGCGGCCGGCGGCCGCCGAAAATGGCCATTCTCTCCTCTTGGTGGCAAATGTCGGCGAAGAGGGCGAAGGAAACCTGAGCGGGATGCGGTTCCTGTGCCGGTCGCCGCTGGCGAGCCGGATTCGCTCCTATCTCATCCTCGATGGCCCGGGGACCGAGCACATCACCTGCAGGGCTCTCGCCAGCCGCAGGTTCGAAGTTGTGATCCAGGGGCCGGGCGGACATTCCTGGAGCGACCACGGGAACGCAAATCCCGTCCACGCGATCAGCCGCGCCATCCAATTCTTCACGGAGGCGCAGTTTGAAAACGGGCCCAGCCAGACGCGCTTATCCTACAACTTCGGAATCATCGAAGGCGGGGTTAGTGTGAATTCGATTCCCTCCTCGGCCCGGGCCAAACTCGACCTTCGCTCGGAGGACGCCGCGTGCATCGAGAGTCTGGCGTGCGCCCTGTCAACAGCGGTCGAGCGGGCCATCGACGTCGAAAATGAGCGGTCCGCCGGTGGAAGAGTGCAGGGCAGAATACGCGAGATCGGAGCCCGCCCGGGCGGCAGACTCCCGGACGGCGCGCGGATCCTGCCCTACCTCCACGCCGTCGATGCCCATCTCGGCATCCGCGCTCACGTCGATTGCGCCTCGACGGACGCGAACATCCCGCTCTCCCTGGGGTTGGAGGCGGTGTCCATTGGAGCCGGAGGCAGCGGCGGAGGAGCCCACACGCCCGAGGAATGGTTTGATCCCGAAGGCCGCGAACTGGGTCTGCAGAGGGTTCTCCTGACGCTGTGTCTGCTCCTCTCCGCATGAGCGCCTGGTCCGTGCGGAGCCGCTCGGAACTGGCGCTGGTGGCGGTCACCATACTTTGGGGAGCCACGTTCGTCGTGGTGAAAAACGCCATCGAACAGGCCTCCACGCTCGTGTTTCTGGCGATGCGCTTCTCTCTCGCCTCGGCCGCGCTGCTGCTGATGTTCCGCTCCCGGTTGCGCCCCCGCGGAAGCTTACGGGTCTCGCTGCAAGGCGGGCTGCTCGCGGGCTTCTTCCTGATGTTGGGCTACTTCTTTCAGACACTCGGCCTGCGCTATACCACTCCCTCGAGGTCTGCTTTTCTTACCGGTCTGACGGCGGTGCTGGTACCTTTTTTTTCAGCCCTCGTCTATAGGAGGGCGCCGCACCTTTCAGAAGGCATCGGCGTCGTGGTGGCCACTACCGGCCTGGCGTTGCTTACGCTGCCCGGCCGCCTCAGCCTCACCCTTGGTTATGGGGATGCCTTGACACTGTGCTGTACGGTCGCTTTTGCATGCCACATTCTGGTCCTCGGAAGATGGTCCCCCATCTCATCGCTCGAGATTCTGAGCGTCACCCAGATCGGCGTGACGGCGTTGCTGGCGCTGGCTCTGTGCGGCTGGGCCGAACCCCTGAAACTGGTCTGGAGCTGGAGCCTGGTGAGCGGCGTCGTGATTACGGGATTGCTGGCCACGGCGCTGGCGTTCACCGTCCAGACCTGGGCGCAACGCCACACCACCCCGGCGCGCGCCGCCCTCATCTTCGCCCTGGAACCGGTTTCGGCGGCTCTGACCGCGTTCCTTGCCGTCGGAGAAGTCCTGGCCGGAAAGGCATTGCTGGGGGCGGCTCTCATCCTGGCCGGCGTCTTGATTGTCGAATTGAAACCCGTTGGCCCTTCGCGGCATCTGCTGGAATAGCCTTCCGGGCAAGGGCGGGACTGCATTTGCTGTGTGCAAGAACCTGAATGGCGCGGACTATAATGAAAAAACAACAGCCCCTCGGGGAGGCGGATTACACACTATGAATTTCCTGGACAAAGCACGTCAACAGAAGTTTCTGAGCGTCAGCCTGCTGATGTTCACGCTTTCCATCGGAATCCTGATTGGAACGCTCATCAACACCGGCGTCCACGCTCAGAAGGGGCAGGCGGTTGCGCCCGACGCGACTCCGCTCGTGATCCCCGCGGCAACACAACTATCAAACGAGTTCACCAAACTCGCCAAGCGGCTCGAACCGTCGGTGGTCTTCATCACCACGGATTACACTCCCAAAGCGGAGACATCCAGCAGGCGCCGTCCCCGTTCCGGTGAGGACGAGGATGATGAGAGCGATCTGCTGCGGCGGTTTTTCGGTTCACCCCGGGCAATGCCCGGATTCCCCCAACAGAGGTTCAAACGTGAAGCGACCGGCTCCGGCTTCATCGTCGACCGGAACGGATACATCATCACAAACCAGCACGTGGTTGACGGGGCGGATCATATCCGTGTGAAACTGCACGGAGACAGCCGCGAATACAAGGCGAAACTGATCGGGTCGGATACGGAAACCGATATTGCCGTCATCAAGATTGATACCGGGCGGCCTCTGGACGCCACTCGCATTGGAAATTCGGATGGCGTCCAGGTGGGGGATTGGGCCGTCGCCATCGGATCTCCGTTCGGATTCGAGGCCACCGTAACGGCCGGCATCGTCAGCGCTCTCGGCCGCGACGTCGCCGGAGCCCAGCAGTTCCAGCGCTTCATCCAGACCGACGCGGCCATCAATCCCGGCAATTCGGGCGGACCGCTGCTGAACATCAACGGTGAGGTCATCGGAATCAACACCGCCATTGCCACCCAGAACGGCGGCTACCAGGGAATCGGATTCGCGCTGCCCGTCAACCAGGCGGTCAAGGTGTACAACAGCATCATCAGGAACGGCAAGGTTACGCGCGGTTCGATCGGAGTGAGCTGGCAGAAGTATGAGAAACAGAACGAGGTGCTGAAAGCGATGGGCGCAAGCAACGGCGTTCTGGTGGATACGATTGCTCCGGGCGGGCCCGCCGAAAAAGCCGGCGTGAAGCCGGATGACATCATCGTGGCCTACAACGGAAAGCCGGTCAAGGACGGTGACGATCTCGTGGGCCGTGTCGCGGAGACTCCCGTCGGGACGGATGCCACGCTGACCGTGGACCGCGCGGGCAAGAAGCTGGATCTGAAGCTGACCATCGCCGACCGCGAAGAGGTGTTCGCCAACGACCCCCGCTTCAGCAGGAAGCGAGGCCCCGACGCTCCGGAACACCAGGCGGAAGGGACGCAGCAGGCAAAGTTCGGCATCTCGATCCGCAGCCTGTCGGAGGCGGAAAAAGAGGGATTGCCCACTGACAACAAGGCAGGCGTGATGATCACGCGCGTGGACCCGGATACGTTCGCCGACGAGATCGGGATGATGGAGCGGGACGTCATTGTCTCCATCAACCGCCATCCGGTTTCATCCGTCGAGGATATCAAGCGCATCCAGACGGCGTTGAAGCCCGGGGACGCCGTGGCCTTCCGGGTCTACCGCCCGCTGGGAGTGGCACTACGGAACAGCAAAGCCCAGTATCAGAGCCTGGTGCTGGCCGGCACTCTGCCCAACGAGTAGCCTGGGAACTCGCGAATACGGAAAGCGCCGCCCGGGGGATGACCCTGGGCGGCGCTTCTTATTTGCAATGCCGCTACGGACGATCAGCGCTTGACCGGAAGATGGACGATGTTGCTTTGGTAGTCTTCACCGGCCAGTGACAGGTTGACATCCCCATCGGGCAGGTTCGGTGGAACGATGACGTTGACCTGATAGAGTCCGACGAGCGACGGAGTGAGCCCGGCGTAGAGCGCATCGACGGTCACCAATCCGCTGAATACGGTGCCGAAAACGGCCCGGGGCGCGGGGGTGATACGGGCCAGGGGCTCCGCACCGGGGGCCGCGGCTCCCGTCGATGCGGCGGGATCGGTGCGGCCAAGGCCGACACAATAGATGGTGATCGCTTCACCGGGCCGCGCGGCGCGCCCACCCGCGATGGCGAGACTGCCATCGGGATTGACAACAACGCCGTTGTTGCCCACCTGGATGATGCGCGGGGCCCGCTCGAGGATCACGATGCCGACGCCGTTCCCGCTCTGGCCGTCTCTCTCGACGCGGACAACGGCCTCGCCGGGGTCGATTTCATACGGAATCTGAAAGTTCACCTGGCCGTAGGAAGCGTAGTAGAGCGGAGCGGGCTGGTCATTTACAAGCACTCGCGCCCCGTTGAGGCTGGTCGCCAACGGGATGGCGGAAGCGGAGGCGGCTTCTTTCATGGTGAGCTGCTCTCCGAACAGGGCCGCAACGCTTCCGGGAGCGAACCTGTTGTCGAAGTTGCCGCTGTTGAGAACTCCTCCGAAAACCGCTAACGGCGGTCCTTGCGCCACCACATCCAGAGTGACTGGAACGCTCATGCTGCCGTTGACGCCATTGGTTGCGATCTTCACGGTTCCGGCATAGGAGCCGTTGCTCATGCCGGCGACGGCGGCCTTGACCGTAACAAGCCCGCCATTCGCCTCCGCCGCCAGCCAGTTACCGCCGGAAGCCGTTTCGGCGGTGACCGTCGAGATGGAAAGCGTCCCCATCCCACCGTTCGTCACCGTGATGTAAGCCTGCTGGACAGGGGCGCCGCTGGCGATGCGGAAGGCCAACTGGGATGGAGAGATCCGGGTGATGGGCTGTGAGGTCACCTGGAGTTGCACCGGCACGGTCCTGTTCTCCGCGGCGACGTTCGACCCGGCTATCCGGAGAGAGCCGCTGTAGGTTCCCTCGGCCATCCCATCCTGGTAGGCGGCTGTAACCCTGTAGGGGAGCGCGAAGCGGAACGAGCCCGTGCCCGTGAGCGCCACGGAAAGCCAGGGCCCCCCGGATTGGGTGCTCGTATCCGTTGTCAACGGACTGTTGGCCGTGATGGTGAGCGTGTCCGGCGCTCCGTTCGGCGCGACGTAAAAATTGATCGAGTCCGGCACGCCGCCGCCGATCTGGACCGTGACCGAAATGTCTTGCGGCGCGTCCAGGGCATTCGGCGCGGAAACCCTCACCAGGGCGGTGTACATCCCTTTGGCCAGGGACGATGTATTGAAAGAGATGTTGAGAGGAAGGCAATCACCGGGGCGGCGGGTGCATGGACGCGAACTGCCGGCGGCGGCCGAGAGCCAGGGAGCCGAGGCCGCCATCTGGAGGCTCAGGCTGCCGTCGCCCGCGTTATAGGCTTCCACGGTTTGGACCGGGGCGTTGGCTCCTTGAGTAATCGAAACGGGGCCCACGGCGGCCGTCGAAAGCCGCAGTTTGGGCGCGGCGGAGAGACCGCCCGCCAGTCCTAACAGCAGGACGGGGAGGTACATCATTCGGCTCCGTCCACCTCCGGCGGATCCAGGGATTGTTTGGGTAAGAGACATAAGACCTCACTTCACACTGCGCGGGCCCACCCCGGCTCCGAAGAAGGGGAACGCCCACGGACGGAGGGAGAAAGCGATCCTCAATATAGGACACAACCGCTTCGAGGGGGACCTGATAGCGGCCCGCGGGCACATCGCCGCCGGTCCTGCTTCTGAGAATATAGCATTGCGGGAGGCGAGAACGCTCGGACAGAATATGAGAACCTGTCCCCGTTTGTTCCAGGCGTCTTGGCAAAGATTTGGAATTCTTCAGGAGGCATGTCATGAGCCGAATTGCAGTAGCGGTGCTGATCTTTCTCGAGACGGCATGGGGCGCTCCGGGGAATCATTTCCGGATCGATAGGAACGCGGATGCCAGGCCAGGCTCGCCAGTGTGGATATGGAAGGAAATGCCTTCACGGTTCAATCCCGATTCTGTCCGCGTAAAGAGCCTCGGATCCGAGGCCGGAATCGGCGCGAAGGTGGATTGGCGAGCGCCCATGGCGCGGATCAGTTGGATATCGGACGGGTCCGCTTCCTACACGGTGTCGTGGGATGTGGACCGGGAAGGCGAGACGCAACGTCTGGCCGAACCCGCAATGGTGGGCGCCGGGGAGCGGATCGCCTACGGTCGCCCCGGCGTGAAGGGGAAGCTTTCAGTGGGGCTATGGGCTCATCCCGTTGTGGCCGACATGGACGGGAACGGTGTTTCAGACCTGATTGTCGGATGCCCTGACCGCCCCTACAACGGAATCTACCTGTTCCGGAACCTGGGAACGAACGAAAAACCACTGTTCGATAGAGCGGAGTGGATGGGCGAGGGGAAGAAGGACCTGGTGGCAGCCGACTTCAACGGTGATGGCGCGCTCGACCTGGTGTATAGCGGCGGATATTTCAGCGATGTCGTGAAAAACCGGCTGGCGAAACCCGTGAAGGTGGCCTTGCGCGTGGAGTACCACGTAGGCCGGGACAACCTGTGGTATCCGGTGGATTGGGACGGGGATGGGAAGATCGACCTGCTGACGGGCGTGAGCGACTGGAGGGATTACGGCTGGGATGACGCCTTCGATGACAACGGCGTCTGGCGGCGTGGCCCCCTGCACGGGTATGTATACTTCCATCGCAACGTGGGAACGAACGCCGGGCCGCGCTACGAACCCCCGGTCAAGCTCCTGGCCGCTGGCAGGACGCTCGACCAGTACGGAAGCCCTGTTCCCAACCCCGTCGACTGGCTGGGGGATGGGCGGCTGTCGCTGGTGGCGTCGGACTTCATTGACACGGTGTGGCTGTTCCGAAACCTGCGCCGGTCCGGTGTTCCGCAACTGGGCGCGGGAGAGTTGCTCAAGGCGGGCGGAGCTGAATTGCGCATGGATCTTTGCATGATCCAGCCGCGCGTGGCCTATTGGCACAAGGACGGTCGTCCGTCGCTCGTAATCGGGGAGGAAGACGGGCGCGTTTCGCTGGTCGAGAATCTGGCTCCGCGCGGCGAAGAGCCGCGGTTTGCCCCGCCGCGGTATTTCGAGCAGGTCGATCCATACGTCAAGAGCGGAGCGCTCTCGCGGCCCGTCGCTGTGGATTGGAACGCCGACGGAAAACTCGATTTGCTTGCCGGCAACTCCGCCGGCTACCTGCAATACTTCGAAAATGTAGGCGGCGAAGACCGGCCCGCGTTCCTGGACCGCGGTTATCTGCATGCCGGCGGAAAAGTGATCCGGCGGATGGCTGGTGAAAATGGATCCATCCAGGGTCCGGCGGAACGCAAATGGGGATATTCCAATCCCTCCGTGGCGGACTGGGACCTGGACGGGAAACTCGACATTCTCGAGAACGGCATTTGGGGTTCGGTGGTGTGGTACCGGAACGTGGGGACGGCGAAGAACCCGGAACTGGCGCCGGCGGAGAACATCGAGGTCGAGTGGAAGGGAAGGGTTCCCAAGCCGGATTGGGTGTGGTGGGAACCGAGGGGGAATCAACTGGTGACGCAGTGGCGGACGACGCCGAAGGTGGTGGATTGGGACCGCGACGGATTGCCGGACCTGGTGATGCTGAATCACCAGGGGTATCTGTCTCTGTTCCGGCGGGCGAGGCGTGGCGGCCGATTGGTCCTCCTGCCGCCCGAGCGCATCTTCCTGACGCCGAACGGGCGGTTCCTGTATCTGGCCGCGGGGCGCGCCGGAAGCAGCGGGCGGCGCAAGATCGAACTGGCGGATTGGGACGGGGATGGGGATCTGGATCTGATTACCGACGGGGACAATGGGCCGTTGTGGTATGAGAACACCGGGACGCAGGCGAAGCCCGTCATGACGCCGCGGGGAAAGGTGATCGAAGCTCCGATAAGGGGACACAGCCCGGCTCCGAATGTGGCGGATTGGAACCACGACGGGCGGCTGGATCTGATTGTCGGCGGCGAAGACGGGTTCTTCTACTATTTCGAGCGGTCGTATATCGAGGCGATGAACCGGGGCGCCAAACAGTGAACCGCGATGGGTACAATTGAGTTTCAATCCCGGTTGTGAAAGGGGCACGGCATGCGGCTCGGCGCTGTTACTTACAACGTTCTGAAGGACTACGACCTCGATACACTGATCACGGTGCTCGAGGCGGCGCGGTTTGAGGCCGTCGAACTGCGCACCGGCCACAAACACGGCGTCGAACCCTCCCTCTCCTCCGATGAGCGCGGGAAGGTTCACGAACGCTTCGCGCGGAGCAAGGTGCGGCTGCTGAGTCTTGGCAGCACCTGCGAATTTCATTCCCCGGACGAAGCCGTCAGACGCAGGAACATCGAGGAAGCGAAGAGGTTCGTGGACCTCGCCCATGACACCGGAGCGTGGGGAGTAAAAGTGCGCCCGAACGGGATTTCGAAGGAACTGGGGCCGAAAAAAACGATCGCCGTGATCGGAGAGTCTCTGCGGGAAGTGGGAGCCTATGGCGAGCGCAAGGGCGTCGAGATCTGGCTCGAGGTCCACGGACATGAGACGCAGGAGCCTGAAATAGCGGCGGCAATCATGAAAGCCACGCGGCACGATCAGGTCGGCTTGTGCTGGAACTCGAATCCGCCGGACATCATCAATGGCAGCGTGAAGCAGAATTTCAACCTGCTGCGGCCGTGGATAAAGAACGCCCATATTAATGAACTCGCGGGCCCGTATCCCTACCGGGAATTGTTCGCCCTGATGCGGGCTTCAAAGTATGAACGCTACACGCTGTGCGAAGCGCAGGAGAGCAGGGAACCGGAGCGGTTCCTGAGATGGTACCGGGCGTTATGGGTAGAATTGAACCGCACATGCGCCTGATCTGCGCGGCGTTGCTGGCGGCCCAAGTGGCCGTTGCCGCGCCGCCGGCCCCGGAGAGCCACTTCGGACACCCGATCGGCGTGGACCGGACACTGCTCGATTGGGATAAGGTGGTGGGCTACTTCCGCGCGCTCGAAAAGACAAGCGGGCGGATCAGGGTGGAGGAAATCGGCAAGACCGTGGAAGGCAGGCCGATGATCGCCGCCTTCATCTCGAACGAGCAGACGGTGCGGGAATTGGAACGCTACCGCCTGATTCAATCCGCGCTGTCGGACGCGCGGAAAACCACCGAGGCGGAGGCCGAAAGGCTGATCACGCAGGGGAAAGCGGTGGTGATGATCACCTGCTCGATCCACGCCACCGAAGTGGCCTCGACGCACAGCGCGGTCGAGTTTGCCTACCGCATCCTGACTGAGGACAAATCGAAGTTCCGGCGGATCCTGGACAACGTAATCTTCATCCTCGTTCCCTCCCTCAATCCCGACGGCGTGGATATCGTCACGCGGTGGTACCGCAAGACGCTCGGAACACCTTTTGAGGGAACCGGTCCGCCCGAGTTGTACCAGCACTACGTGGGGCACGACAACAACCGGGACTGGTACATCTTTTCGCAACCGGAAACGCGGGCGGTCGTGTCGCGGTTGCACAATATGTGGCATCCGCAGATCGTCTATGACGTGCACCAGCAGGGACCGTTCGCCTCACGGATGTTCGTGCCCCCATGGATGGACCCGATCGACCCGAACGTCGACGCCGCCCTGATGCAGGAAGGCAACATGATCGGAATGGGCATCGCGGCGGACCTCACCGCGGCGGGCAGGAAGGGCGTGGCGGTGAACGCGATGTACGACTTCTGGACGCCGGCGCGGCACTACCAGGCCTACCACGGGGGAATGCGGATCCTGAGCGAATCCGCGAGCGCGCGCCTGGCAAGCCCCATCTTCGTTCGTCCGGACCGGATTTCCCGTTCGGCGCTCGGGTACGATCCGCGGGAGCGGTCGTGGAACTACCTCGAGCCGTGGCTGGGCGGAGAGTGGAGACTGCGGGACATCATCCACGATCAGTTGATCGCCTTTGAATCCTGCCTGTGGCAGGCGGCGGTGCGGCGGGAGGATCTGTTGCGCAATTTCTACCGCATCCTGCGGCGTGCGTCGCAGCGGCAGGTTCCGTATTCCTTCGTGATCCCGAAAAACCAGTTGGACCCGGGGGCGGCCAGGAAGATGCTCGAGACGCTGGCGTTCGGAATGGTGGAAGTGGAGCGGACGGCGGACAGTTTCGAGGCGGACGCAAAGCGGTACCCGGCGGGGTCGTATGTAATCAGGATGCAGCAACCTTACAGCGCGTTCGCGAAGACTCTCCTCGAGCGGCAGCATTATCCGGACTTGCGGCTGTATCCTGGCGGGCCGCCGAAAACGCCCTACGACGTGACCGCCCAGACCCTCCCGCTGTTGATGGGCGTTGCGGTGGACACGGTGAAGGACCGGTTTGAAGCGCGGACCACGCCGGCGGCCGGGTTTGCTTTCACCCAGGAAGGCAACGTTCCCGGCGGCGCGCTGGCGGCTTCGAATGTGGACAGTTGGAAGCAGGTGACCGCCGCGTGGAAGACCGGGCGGTCCGTAGCACGGGATGGAGCCGGAAACTTCTATATCAATCGCGCGGCGGGCCCGGGATGGAAGCCGCTGAGGAAACCGCGGATCGGCCTCTACCGGAGCTACATCCCGGTGATGGACGAGGGATGGACACGATGGGTGCTGGATGCCTTCGGATTTCCTTACGCGAGCGTGGAGAACAAGGCGGCGCGCGCCGGAGGATTGCGGAAACTCTTCGACGTGATCGTATTTCCGAGCCAGCGCTCGCCGGGCATCGAGAACGGATTTGCGCCCGGATCGATGCCGGAGGAGTTCACGGGCGGCTTGGGGGACGAGGGCGCCTCGGCGCTGAAGGAATTTGCGCGCGAGGGCGGGACGCTGGTATTCCTCAACGAGGCGTGCGAATGGGCCGTCGAACATTTGGGTATTCGCGTGCGGAACACAGTGAAAGGTGTTTCCAGCAGGGATTTTTACTCGCCGGGATCGCTGTTGAACGTAACCCTCGATGAAAGTCACCCGCTCGCGAAAGGGATGCCGGGGGAGATCGCCATCTGGTCGGAAGGAAGTCCCGCGTGGGAGGTTTCCGAGGACGTAAAAGTGGTGGCGCGGTATCCGGCGTCGGGAGTGCTGGCGTCCGGTTGGTTGCTGGGGCCAAGGTATCTCGCGGGGCGCGCGGCCCTGGTCGAGGCCCCGTTTGGAAAAGGAAAGGTGATCCTGTTCGGCATGCGTCCCCAATACCGTGCGCAGAGCTATCAGAGCTTCAAGATGTTTTTTAATGCGCTCGCCGGATATTGACCGTTGCGGCGCCCCGGACCTCGGGCTTACTTGCGCATTCCTACCTTCTCGGCCGCGCGGAGTCGGGAATCGAGGGGGTTGAGATGGCGTTCCATCTGACGGGTGATGACCGGGAAATGGGAGACGGTGCAGAGGTACTCGGGGATGGCCCATACATCATCTGTCGAGGTCATCCAATGAAGATGGTCGAAGCGGGTCAGACTGACCGGGCGGGAATACCGCCGCAGCGTCTTCTCCCCCGCGACATTGTGGTAGTGCTCGAAGTAGGACATCACAAGTTCGCGCACTGTGCGGTAGACGGGTTCGCGGAATCGGAGGCTGGCGTAGTTTGACTTGCCGATAGCGCCCCAGTGGCCGCGGTCCTTATAAACGGCGAGGACATGATCGTCATCGCGCACCGCCTCGAGGTCGAGGAGCATGGGCGGGTGCCCGTGGACGCGCAGAGCGGCGGCGGCAAGCAGGGCGCCTTCCACGCAATGGGCGCGGCGGTCTTTGAGGACCAGGCGGGGAGACCGGCAGGTGGGGCCGTCTTCCTCCTTGTTGTAGCCGATTTCGCAATCGAGGAACTGCTGAATCCTGGCAGGCGTTTTCAGTGTGCGCAGGGTTCTCATCTCCCGCGAAGTAAACCCGTTTTCCATACGTGCTGTCTTAGAGAAATCGTACCGGCTCACCGAGTGCGCGGGCGCGAGGGGGTTGGCCGTCATCGGATTCGGTGACCGAATCGCCTTCGCCCGGGGCGAGGAAAAGGTTGGAAACGAGGCCATGCTGCCTGTCGTAGAGATCGCGGTAGCGGCCTTGGGCTGCGTAAAGGGAATCGTGAGTGCCGCGTTCCACAATGCGGCCTCCTTCCATTACAAGAATCTGGTGGGCGCGGCGGATGGTGGAAAGACGGTGTGCGATGACAAAGGTGGTCCGCCCCTTCATGAGACTGGCGAGCCCGGATTGTATCATCTGTTCGGATTCGGAGTCGAGGCTCGACGTGGCCTCGTCGAGAATCAGAATGCGCGGATCAGCGAGGATGGCTCGCGCGATCGAGAGACGCTGCCGCTGGCCGCCGGATAGTTTCACACCACGCTCACCGATGACCGTATCGTACCCGTTTTCAAGCTTTTCGGCAAACTCGTCGACGCGGGCGGTGCGGCAGGCCTCCAGGAACTCCTCCTCGCTGGCGCCAGGCCTTGAAAAGACGATATTCTCGCGAATGGTCCCATCGAAAAGAAAGGTCTCCTGGAGGACGACGCCGAGTTGCGTGCGATAGGAGTCGAGGCTGACCGTCGACAGGTCGATGTCATCGACGAAGATTCGGCCCGAGGTCGGGTTGTGGAAAGCGGAGACCAGCCCGATGGTCGTGGACTTTCCCGAACCGGAAGACCCGACGAGGGCGGTGACCGTGCCGGGCCGGGCGGTGAACGATACCTCGAACAGGACAGGCTTGCCGGGATCGTATTCGAACCCAACCTGATCGAAGCGGACCTCGCCTTGAATCGGACCGAGCGGAACGGTGCGGCGGGGATCCTGGTCCTCCGTCTTCTCAGTGAGAACTTCATGAGTACGCTCGAGTCCGGCGAGGGCTTCCGTAAGTTGGGTGCCGATACCGACGATCTGAAATACGGGAGCGACAAGAAAAGCGAGAAAGGCGGTGAAGGTCATGAATCCGCCCAGCGTAAGCACTCCGGCCAGGATCTGCCTCGCGCCGACATACATTACGATGGCGCCGACAATGCCGAGCAGAAGAGTGGCGGAAAGGCTCATCAGAGAGACGCCGGTGAGTGACTTGATGACGTTGTCGAGAAGCCGCTGCACGCCCTGGGCGAAGACGCCTTCCTCCCGCGCTTCGGCATGATAACCCTTCACGACGCGCACGCCGGACAGTGATTCCGTGAGCCGGCCCGTGACTTCCGCGGTGATCTTGCCCCGCTCCCGGAAAATGGGGCGAAGCGTTCCGAAGGCCCTCTGGAGCAGCAGCGAGAAGGTAAGGATCACGCCGAGGGCGATGCCGGTCAGCATGGGGCTGATGCGGAGGAGCATGAAGAGGGCAAGAAAAGCGGTGAGCAGCCCCCCGGCGAACTCGACCAGTCCCGTGCCGACAAGATTGCGGACGCCCTCGACGTCGTTCATGATGCGCGAGACAAGAACGCCGGTCTTGTTGGCGTCGTAATAGGCGATGGGAAGGCGGCCCACGTGGGCGTGCACCTTGCGCCGCATCTCCGCGATCAGTTTTTGAGCGGACTTCGAGAGCAGTTGAGTAAGGGAGAAACTGGCCACGGCCTGCACGGCCGTGGCGGCCAATACGGCCGCAAAGAGCGGCCCCAGCATCTCGACCTGGCGTTTTCCGATGATGTCGTCGACGAGATACTTGGTGGATGCGGGAAGCACCAGTCCGGCCACGCGGCTGATCGCAATCAGGATCAGTCCCCCCAGCAGGAGGCCGCGGCGCGGATGGATTAGTTCACCGACAAGGGGCAGGACCGCGCGCAGATTCGTATTCCTGGGCTTGCCCGGCCTGTCAATGCCCCGGATGCGCGCGTGCGTCCGCTCGGGGGAACCGATAGATGTAGATGGAATAACCCGCATACGCAATGGGTTCGGCTTCGCGAAACACCCGGTAGTAGTCCCGGTATGGAGCCTCGAAGAACTGCCCTGATATTAGATTCGCACTAATTGCATAGATGCCGGGGGCGGGCCGAAAGATCCGGGTGCGTTGGCCGGCCGGGGTGAATGGAGGCTCGATCCAGTCGATCTCGTCCTCGAGGAAATAGGCGAAGACGTTGTCGGCGCCCATGTAAGAGATGGAAGCCCGCGGAGAACCGTGCTGGTAAAGCCAGGTGCGCAGTTCCCTCAGGTCCTGGCCCCAGTCCACATTGCTGTCGGAGAGGTAGCGGAGACCCTTGGCGGGCCCCCCCGAGATCAGGTTGAAGTAGGAAAGATAGCTCGGGTAATAGACGGCAAGCGGGGCCGCGGCGGGAAGCAGCAGCGAAAGAAGGATCCACTTGCGGGAAGCGGCTGGTTGCAGAGCGGCGCCGCAGATAAGCAGGGTGAAGGGAAGCGCGGGTAGTATGAGCCGGAATCCGAGTTGCAAGGGACTGAGCGAGGCGAGCGCAAAATAGAGCAAACCCGGGAGGATCCAGAACAGGTCCCCGGCATTGAGAAGTCGTCGCTTCAAACGGAGGGCGAGCAACCCCGCACCGCCGGCGAAGAGCAACAGTATCAGTTCCGGTGACTTGACGGCGGCGGCGACAGCGAAGTAGAAAGGACTGCCCGAGGGAAGCCGCTGGCCGAGAAGGTACACGGCGTTTTCCTCGCGGCTGTTCGACAGCAGCGACTGGACGCCGTCCCACATGAGCGCCGGCAGCGGAAGCAAACCCGCCATCCTGACCTGAAACTGGCAGGCCGCTACCGAGGCGAGATAGGGAATGAAGACCACCAGAGCCAGGTAGCGGAGATTCCACGAGCGCACGAGCACGATGAGAATTGCGAGGGGAACAACGATGAGCAGGGAGAGTTTTGCGAGGATGGCCAGCGCAACCCCGCAAGCCATGGCCGCCGCGCTCGAATAAGTTGGGGTCTTCCAGAAGCGCCACGCGGTAAACCAGAACAGGAGGAAGGTGAACGTAGCGGCATGATCGTTCTTGAACAGCGCCCCGTGCCCCAGCGCGGTGGGCTCGGCAAGAAAAAGGAAGGCGATGGCAAGGCCGGCCGGGGGTGAGTGGATCTGGCGTCCCCACCACCACAGGAGCACGAGGGTGGCGAGTGGAAAAACCAGCAGGGGAAGGCGCGCGCGGAACATCGCGGTGCGAATGCCGCGCTCGCTCATGCGGCGGATCATATCGAGCCCGATCTCCCATTCGTGATTGGCCTTCCACACCGGGTGGGACTCCTCGACGATGGCGAATCCGGCCGAGGCGGCCGCCCACCCACCGGCGATCTTGATGAGCGGAGGCAAGTCACGCGGCAGCAGGCGGTCATTGCCCTCCCAATAGAGAATCGAGGAAACAATGTGACTCGGTTCGTCCACGGTGACGCCGGTGCGCTGGGCGAGGTGGACCAGGAGGGTCGCATGAGCGGCAACAAGAAGTGCTAACACGGCCGCCTCGCCCCGGCCGGGCCTGTTCGGAAACGCCATATTCCCCGAAGAGTCCAATTATGCCCCGAACCCGATCGGGTATGCACGGCGGCTTTGCGTTATACTTTTGGCGTTACCGTCGAGGATAATTCGCCGTGCTTCACACTCCAATACGTTTTGCTGCTGCCATATTCGTTTCGCTGCTCTTTGGGACGGCGCTTCTGGCCAAGCCCAATTTCACGGGAGAATGG
This sequence comes from Bryobacteraceae bacterium, assembly GCA_019187195.1. Lineage (GTDB taxonomy): Bacteria > Acidobacteriota > Terriglobia > Bryobacterales > Bryobacteraceae > CADEFT01. The sequence goes on along the minus strand of JABAQT010000017.1, from coordinate 33,348 downwards.
AAGATGAACGCTTCCAAGAGCGATTTCGGCACTCTTCCGGCCCCGGAGAAACTGGTCCGCACCATCGAGCACAAAGACCCGGAAATATCGGTGAAGACTGTGCAGGTAGGACACCAGGGCGAAGTGAAGACCGAGTTCCGCTACACCACGGACGGCAGGGAGTTCACCGCCAAGTCCGCGTTTGGAGAGATCAAGGGGACCGCCAAGTGGGGCGGCGACACCTTGGTGGTGGAAACGAAGCGCTCGGTACAGGGGGCCGAGATCAAACAGGTGGACAGGTGGACGATCAGCGAGGACGGCAAAGCGCTGAACGTGAACTCAGTGATCCAGACCCCGAACGGAGCCTTCAAGATGTCACTGAATTTCGACAAGCAGTGACCGTCTCCACGCGCCGGCGCGGCTGGATTATTTCTTCCACCCCCAGGCTGCAAGCATGATATCGAAGATGTGGGTGTTGGGCATGAATCCCTTCACCAACTGCGATCCCGGACCGTGGGCGGCCACAATCACTTCCTCGCCCGTATGGCTCGTTCCGACGGCGAGATCGTACTTGCCGCCGGCGGCGAACTCCTTTGCGTTGGCGGGCAGCATGAGCGGGGCGCCGCGCTTGCCGCTGCGCAGGCGCAGGTCGAATGAATGGTCCGCGGCAAACACCACAAGCGTGTCCCTGGATGCCAGCGTTGTGGAACTCTGCTCGATCAACCGGTCGAGAGCGACCGCCGTTTCCAACATCTTCTCGACGTTGCCGGGATGCAGGTCCCACTCCACCATCAGAAAATAGCCCTTGGGATTGCGAGAAAGGATGCGGATGGCTTTGGCCGCGGCCTCATCCACCTTGAAGTCGCCGTCGACAAGCAGAATCGCCTTCTTCCCCTTGTCCGGAACCTCCGCCAGCGTTTCGTAGACCGGCCACCCGGCCGCCGGAGCCGCCTGCATGAGATCGACGTTCGCCTCCTGGAGCGCCTCGAGTATTCTCTTTTTCCCGCCTCCAAGCACCAGATCGACGCCGTCGCCAAAACGCGGCTTCCAGATCTGCGGAAAGATTTCGCCGAACTTCTTGCGGCTGTCCACGTGGGCGTAGCAGGCCGCCGGAGTGGCATCGGCCATGGCCATGTTCGACACCACGCCGGTCGACAGACCGTGCTCTTCGGCGTATTCGAGGATCGTCTTGTACGGTGTCCCATCGGGAGCGAGCGACAGAACCCCATTGTTCACTTTGTGCCCCGTGACAATGGCGGTCATGCCGGCGGCCGAATCAGTCACCCACGAATTGGCCGACGATGTGTCGGACAGCCCGATGTTCATCTCCCTTTGCAGGAACAATTTCTGCGGAGCGCCGTAGCCCTGGATACTCGCCGCGCTCAGCGAGGATTCGCCTCCCGCGTCGCCGATGAAGAGGATCACATTCTTCGCCTTCTGCTGGCCGGAGAGGATGCCTCCGAGAAGGATCGCGCAGACGAGCCCAGTTGCAAATCGCCGTGTCATTTCGAGCCAAGTATATCATGCGGTGTCCGGCTATCCGCTCTCGAGAACATCGGCTTCAGGCCCTCCTCCATCTGCCGCTGCCGCGAGGCGTTAACTCATGCATCGTTAAGGGCGCGCACGCGGCGGGTTGCGCGCATGACGCCGGACAGAGGCCCCTTGAAACCGGGCGAAACAAACCCGCCCTGAGGCCCGCGGAAGGGCTCACCGCCAGCGGCGGACCTGTGAGGTAGCGGAGTGTTCAGCGGGCGTTGCCTTCGAGGTCGTCGAGGCGTTCTTCGTGGCGGATGACGATGTTGCCAAGGCGGTTCATGGTGAGGGTGAGCGTGGCGCCGGCTTCGGTGTTGGCTTTGACAACGGCGTCCCTGCGTTCGAGGGCTTCGTCGTGGTGCTGCTGGCGGGCGGCCATTTCGGCGAGACGGCGGTCGATGTCGCGACCGGCTTCCTCGTGCCGTTTGGCGGTGGCGGCTAGCTGTCCGATGGCTGAGCGGGCTTCCGGGGACAGCGCGGCGCCCTCGCGCGGAACACGTGTTACAACGCTTGCGGCGAGAAATCTAGGGCGGTCGGCTGTTGGTGATGGTGTACCCACTTTGCACTTGTTCCTTGGGTTGGGCCGGTGACGGAAGGAGACGGCCACTGCTGCGAGGACAAACTTGTCCCCCTTGCGGTGGAGGTTCCGTACCGGCTGAATCTTGCGGAGGTCGGCTGGATTTCGGGTCGGGCCGGCCTCGCGCGGGTTCGAGATCGGTGCGGCGCTTGGGAGCCCGGTCTGTGCGCTTGTGCCATAATCAGGCAGTATGCGTACAGATTGGGTTTCAAAGCGCGCAGAAGACAAAATCCGCACTCAGATGCACTATGCCCGCAAGGGTCTGGTGACGGAAGAGATGGCCTACGTGGCTCACCGGGAAGGGCTTAGTCCGGAACTGGTGCGCGACGAGGTAGCCCGCGGGCGGATGATCATTCCGGCGAACGTGAACCATACCAACCTCGAGCCCATGGCGATCGGGGTTGCGTCCAAGTGCAAGATCAACGCAAACATCGGCAACTCCGCCACCACCTCCAATATCAGCGAGGAGTTGGACAAACTGCGCTATTGCGTCAAGTACGGAGCCGATACGGTGATGGACCTCTCAACGGGCGGCGACATTCCGCGAATCCGGAAAGAGATCATCAACAACTCTCCCGTTCCGGTGGGTACCGTCCCCATCTACGAAGCTCTTTCACGAGTCCGGCGTGTCGAAGACCTCACGGCCGCGATCATGCTCGAGGTGATCGAGGAGCAGGCGCGGCAGGGCGTGGACTACATGACAATCCATGCCGGGGTGCTGATCCAGTACGTCCCTCTGACCACGCGCCGCGTCACGGGTATCGTGAGCCGGGGCGGATCCATTCTGGCCGAATGGATGGTGAAAAATCACCGCCAGAACTTTCTTTACGAACACTTCGAGGATATCTGCCGGATTCTTCAGAAATACGATGTGAGTTTTTCGCTCGGCGACGGCCTGCGGCCGGGCTCGCTCGCGGATGCAAGCGACGAAGCTCAGTTTGCCGAACTGAAGACGCTCGGCGAGTTGACGCGCATCGCGTGGAAGCACGACGTGCAGGTAATGATCGAGGGTCCGGGTCACGTGCCGATGGACCAGATCAAGTTGCAGGTGGACAAAGAGAACGAACTCTGCCACGAGGCTCCGTTCTATACGCTGGGGCCGCTGGTAACGGACTTTGCCCCGGGCTACGATCACATCACCTCGGCGATCGGAGCCGCGATGATCGGCTGGTACGGAGCCTCGATGCTGTGCTACGTGACGCCGAAGGAACACCTCGGGCTCCCGAACCGTGAAGATGTCAAGGCGGGCATCATCGCCTATAAGATTGCGGCGCATGCGGCCGATGTCGCGCGGCGCCGCCCCGGCGCGCGCGACCGGGACGACGAACTCTCCCGTGCGCGGTATCGCTTCGACTGGCGGCGGCAGTTCGAACTGGCCCTCGATCCGGAGACGGCGCAGGCGATGCACGACGAAACCCTGCCGCAGGAGGGCTTCAAGGATGCCCACTTCTGCTCGATGTGCGGGCCGAAATTCTGCTCCATGAACATCTCCTCCAAGGTCGAAAATTTCACGATGGAGGAAGCGGAAGCCGCGCTGAGCGCCGGGCCGGCAACGGACCCGCTGGTCCATCTGGCCGCGGCGCGGGAAGACTAGACACAACCCATGCTGGTGATCGACACGCACGCCCACATCTACTCGCCCGACGAGAAGAAGTACCCGCCGGTTGCCAACCCCCTGCGCCCGCCGGCCGGGAAGGGGTCGCTTGAACATCTGAAGGAGATCACCGCCGCAAACCAGGTGCGGGCCGTGTGCGCGATTCAGGTGAGCACGTTCTACCGCTTCGATAACCGCTACATCCGCGATTCGGCGGTTGCCAACCCGGATTGGGTGGCGGGGGTTTGCACCCTCGATCCCGACGATGCGGACAGTCCGGCCCTCCTCCGGCAACTCGCGACGAAGTACGGAATCAAGGGGATGCGAAGCATCCCCGCGAAAAACGGAAAATTGGACCACGCCGGGGTGCGGGCGCTGTGGAAAACCGCGGCCGACCTCGGGATCGTCATCAACGTGCTCATCAACCGCGACAAGGCCCCGGAGGCCGATAAGATGCTGGCGGACTTCCCCACCCTCCGCGTGGTGCTGGACCACTGCCTGAATCTGAAAGCGGGCCCGGAGATGGAGCCGGTCCTGAAGGCGGTTCTGCGGTTGTCGAAGCACAGAAACCTGCACGCAAAGCTGACGTTCATTCCCACTGGAAGCGCGACCGGATATCCGTGCGCGGACATGCACGCGCCGTGCCTCCAGATTGTGGACGCCTATGGAGGCGAGCGATGCATTTGGGGAAGTGACTTCCCGAACGAACTGTGGACTCCGCGGGTCAGCTACGCCGAGCACCTGCGCATCATGCGGCACGACCTGCCGCTCAAACCCGCGGCGAGGGCGGCGATTCTCGGCGAAACGGCTCACAAACTCTGGTTTGCGGGAAAGCGCTTCGCGGTCTGACTCATCTGGCAAAATAGTAGCTTGCCATGTCTTTTGACTCCGCGAAATACGGCGAGGAAGTCGCGGCCATCCTCGCGCTCGATGGGAGCGGGGAGCGCCTGATGCCTCTATCGGGCGGGCGCTGCAGTTCTCGCGCCGCGAGCGCGCATCTGACGCGGACAACCGCCCGTGAGTTATTCGGACGCAGCCGGGCGCCCGAGGCGGCGTTGAGCGGTCTGTGGTTGTACTTCAGTTGTCTCGACGAATCGCACTCGATGTCACAGGCGATCCATACGCCCGACGGCAGTTTCTGGCACGGCATCATGCACCGGCAGGAGCCTGACCCAACGAACTCCGGCTACTGGTTCCGGCGCGTGGGCGGCCATCCGGTCTTCCCGAAGCTGGCGGAAGAAGCGGCGCGGTTGACGCTCGAAACTTCGAACGCCGGCGCTGTCGGTGAGCCGCTCTCGCGCCCGCGGGTTTCCTCGACGTGGGATCCATTCGCGTTCATTGACTTCTGCGAGCAGGCGCGGCGGCATCCGGGTTCGGTGGAGGAAACACTCGCCTTGCGCATTCAGCGCGCTGAGTGGCAGATCCTGTTCGATTACTGTGCGAGCCCCGCATGAAGCGTCTTTTCTGGTTACTGCCGCTGCTTGGCATCGGCGCTCTGGCGTGGTACGCGTATCTTCTGCGGAACGCGCCCCCGGAAGTGCCGTTCACCAACGTACAGCGGGAGACATTGATCAGCTCCGTTCTGACCAACGGGAAAGTCGAGCCGGTTGAGTGGACCGCCCTCCGCGCGGAGCGCGAAGGCGCCGTCGAGCGCGTGAGCATCGAGAAGGGCGGCACGGTGGCCAAAGGGGCTGTATTGGCCGAACTGGACGCCGAAGAGGCGAAGGTGGATCTCACCGCCGCCCAGGCCCGCGTGGCATCGGCGAAGGCTGAGTTGGACCAGCTCGATAACGGAGGACGGGCGCGGGATATCGTCGAACTCAACTCCTCTCTCGAGAAGGACAGGATTGACCTCGCTGATGCAAAGCGGGACTTCGAAACGCTGCGGCGCCTTGTCGCGAAGAACGCCGCCACCAGATACGAACTCGATCAGGCCAGACAAAAAATCCAGTTGCTCGAAGCCGGCATCCAGTCGCTGATTGAGCGTCGTGAGGCGCTGGTCTCCAAACAGGATAAAGCCGCCGCCCGCGCAAGGCTGGATGAGGCGCAAACGGCCGTCGAATCCGCCAGGAGGCGCATCGAGTTGTCCTACATCCGCGCGCCGATCGCTGGAACCGTTTATCAGTTGGAGATCCGCGTGGGAGCCTATGTGCGGCCGGGTGACCTTGTTGCGCAAATCGGACAGCTCGATCGTGTTCGTGTGGCGGTCTATGTCGACGAACCCGACCTGGGACACATCCGGCTCGGCCTCCCCGTCACGATCACCTGGGAGGCGCTTCCCGCAAGGAAATGGACAGGCACGGTGGAGAAGCTTCCGGCCGAGATCGTCGCCCTGGGTTCGAGGCAGGTCGGAATGGTGGCCTGCATTATCGCGAACGAGGAGCGGCTTTTGCTCCCGAATACCAACGTAAATGCGCAGATCCGGACGAACGTGGTGAACGGCGCGATCACGATCCCCAAGGAGGCCCTGCGGAGACAGAACGCCCAGCCCGGAGTGTATCTGCTCGAGGGTGGAAATCGTGTCATCTGGCGGCCCGTGCGCATCGGCGCTTCGAACATCACCAAAGTTCAGGTGACCGAAGGCCTGAAGGAGCAGGACCGGGTTGCGCTTCCCACCGATCTCGCGCTGCGTGACGGGCTGGTGGTGAAACCGGTGTTCCCGGCATTGTGACGCTGGACCGCGCTCTCGATCAGATCGATCAACGCCTTCAGGTCACGCGCACCCAACGTGGCCGGGTTGCGCTTCCCCCCACCGATCGCTGCGTGACGGGCTGGTGGCGAAGCCGGTGTTCCCCGCGCTGT
>JABAQT010000017.1:0-26763 GCA_019187195.1 Bryobacteraceae bacterium | reverse complement strand
CCACCGATCGCTGCGTGACGGGCTGGTGGCGAAGCCGGTGTTCCCCGCGCTGTGACGCTGGACCGCGCTCTCGATCAGATCGATCAACGCCTTCAGGTCACGCGCACCCAACGTGGCCGGGTTGCGCTTCCCCCCACCGATCGCTGCGTGACGGGCTGGTGGTGAAACCGGTGTTCCCCGCGCTGTGACGCTAGACCGCGCGTTCGCGGGCGCGCTCGAGCAGGTCGATCAACACCTTCAGGTCACGCGCGCCCAGGTGGCCGAGCATCCGCTTGCTCGTTTCGAGGATCGGAGCATCGAGCGCCGCCAGCAGTTCGAGACCCGCGAGCGTGATGCGGGCGGTAACCACCCGCCGATCCTTCGAGTCACGGGAACGCTGCGTGAGACCACGGCTTTCGAGACGGTCGAGCAGCCGCGTGATATCAGGGTCGCGAGTGATCATGCGGCCGCCGATCTCCCCGCAGGGCAGCCCATCGGACCCGGCGCCCCGAAGGATGCGAAGCACATTATATTGGGCGTCGGAAAGTTGCCTCGAATCGAGTATGGCCGCATGTGCGCGCCTCAAAGCGTCCGTGGTGCGCAGCAGATTGAGAAAAGCCTCTTCCTCGAGAAGCGGGAACGGTTTGGACTGTTTGATGTCGGCGGAGAGTTTTCCTGACACGGTTCATGATATCTGTTTTAACGGAATTCGACAAGAGGAGTATTCCCTCCCCTCCCCTCCTTCCCCTACATTCTAAGTGTGACCCGCCGCAATTCCCTCCTCGCTCTACCCGCTGCCGCTTCCGCCCTGCGCGCCGCCGCCTCTTCCCCTTCCATCCTCGAGTTGCGCTACTTCCAACTGCGCAATGGCGCGGATGAACAACAGCGGCGCACCTCCGATTTTCTCCATCACTCCTACATGCCCGCCCTGTCGCGCGCGGGCGGCAAGGTGCAGGGCGTCTTCGCCAATCTCATTGCCCCGGGCGGCCCCTTTCTCCTCGTGCTCTCGAGCTTTGCAAGTCTCGCCGCCATGGAGGCCGCCATGCGCAACCTGGACGCCGACAAGTTGTTCCAAAAGGAACAGGACGCCTTCGACCGTAACCCCGGATTGAACTATCTCCGCGTGGAGACGGCGCTGCTGAGAGCATTTGCATCGGTCCCCCTGGTGGAGGTCCCGCCAGTCCCCTCGGACGGCCGATCACATGTCTTCGAACTGCGGACCTACGAATCGAATAACGCAAACACCCTGCGGCGCAAGATCGCGATGTTTGAAAAGGATGGCGAGATCGCCATCTTCCGCCGGCTCAATCTGACCCCTGTGTTCTTCGGAGAAACGATTGCCGGGCGCAACATGCCGAACCTCACCTACATGCTGGTGTATGACAATCTGGCCGCGAGGGAGAAAGCATGGGCGGCCTTCGGAGCCGATGCGGAATGGCGAAAACTGCGGGTGAAGCCCGGGTTGACGGATCCGGAAATCGTATCGAACATTTCGAACGTCCTGCTGCGAGGCCTGCCCTTCTCTCCCATCCGGTGATCCCCTCATTCCACCTTCGCCTCGGCCGCCACGGCGGCGAAGTAGCTGAGAACATCGCCCCTTTCCCGTGCCAGTTCCCGTAAACGCGCGTAGTCGCCGGCCATGTGGCAAAGATGCAAGGCGTTCGGACAGTTCGATTCCGGATAGCCGGCCAGGCAGCGGAGGGAAATGTCCACCGCCTCCTCGAAATGTTTCAGGCGGACCAGGAGCCTCACCAGTGTTTCGGCTGGATAAGGACCCACATCCTCGGGGCGGCTCGATAGCACTTTGTCACGGAAGTGCGCGAGCGCGGCCTCGGCATCTTCTCCCAACAGAGCCTGGACATACATCCCATAATCGATAAACGGATCTTCAAATGGCGCTTGCCCCGCGAATTGAAACTGCCTCGAAAGCCGCCGCCCGTAGTCGCACAGCTCTTTCGCCAGAAGAAGCGTGTCCCGGCGCGTCACGCCAGGCAGGTATTGCAGCACGGAGGCGAGGTGCGAGGTATCCACATAGTAGTCGTATTCACCAAATAGCCAGTCTCTGCCGGCGATCAATCCGCCAACCGTGCCCGTCGAGGGAGCGCGTCCTTCGTGGGCCTCGATGGCGCGGGCGAGATTGCCGGCAAGTTCGGAATAGAGACTCGATACAAGAAGATGAATGCACTCCTCGCGCCCTTCGCTAACAGGATACATTCCAAAGGATGTGATGGCGCGGCACATCCCGTAGCGGCCCAGAATGAGTTCGAGACCTTTCACCGGGTGGACGCCTTCCTGAAAAGCGATCGGAATCACAGGGTCGATGACCTCTTCCGCCGCGGATGGGGTAAGGCCATCGATGGCTTTGCGTACCGGGTCCGGTTCGCCGATGGCGCGAAAATAGGGCCAGGCGCGGGCGATATTTCCCGAGTCGAGAAACAGCGAACCCGTCTCGCGGGCCGCTTCCACCATGGCTTGCTCATAGTCGCGCCGCGCGGGCTCGGGGAATGCGGCGGCGGATTCGGTTTGGATCAGCGGCAACCCTGACTCGAACCGCTTTTTCATGAGGCGGGTTTCAAACAGAAGTGGATAGTTGCGCGCCTCGATGAATTTCGCCGCCAGTAGATCAAGAATGCGGGCGGGGTCCCCGCCTTGCGCCATCCCATCGACGGCGGCGAACAGGTCTTCGGACATGCTTCGATCGTATCTCATGCCGTCCGGAGCCGTTTATGATACCTTGTTCTGATCCGGGCTATGCGTCATTTCCTCGTTTCGAAAAAAACCTTGCTTCTTCCATTGCTTGCAGGCGCCGTGCTGGTTACCGCTCAGAGTTCACGGCCCAGACTTCCCCGCACACGGGACGAAGTGGCGCGGCCGGGCGGAAAACTGCCCGGCGGCCCCAGCATCGCCCTGGTGAAGGTTGCCGACGGGTTTTATGATCCGACCAACGTCGCCTCGGCCCACGATGGAACCGGCCGCCTGTTCGTTACCGAACGCGTCGGGCGGGTGCGGATCGTGAACCGGGACGGATCCGTGCAAAGCGAGCCGTTCCTCGACTTGACGAAGATCAACCCCCTTGGCAACGACGTGCAGACCGGTTTTGTCGAGCAGGGACTCTACTCGATCGCCTTCCACCCGAAGTTCCGGCAGAACGGCTATTTCTACGTTCATTACGCCTCGCTACCCTTCAATGGGGATGGGGTCATCGTTCGCTTCCAGGTGGACCCCAGGAGCCCCAACTCGCTGACCCCCGAGCGTACGAATCAGACGGCGAAGGTGCTGATGCGAATCCCGCAGCCTTACTACAACCACAACGGCGGACAGATTGAGTTCGGCCCGGACGGCTATCTGTATATCGGAAGCGGCGATGGAGGATGGGAAGGCGATCCGCTCGATTCGGGCCAGGATCTGAGTTCCGTGCTCGGGAAGATCCTGCGCATCGACGTCAACACCGAGGACAACGACGCCATCCCGTATAAGATACCGCCCTCAAACCCCTGGGCGCGGGCGCGCGACGAGCGCCTGATGCAGCTCTTCGGAGTGAGTGAGGCGGACTTCGCCAGGATCCGCACCAAGGTGCGCCCGGAGATCTGGGCGTACGGATCGCGCAACCCCTACGAGTTCTCGTTTGATCCGAAGACCGGGGACTTGTTTATCGCCGATGTCGGCCAGAACCACTGGGAAGAGATCCACTACCAGCCGGCGGAGAGCAAGGGCGGCGAGAACTACGGCTGGAACCGCATGCAGGGAAGTTGGTGCCATCCGATGACGGGGCCGAATGACAAGTGCCCCCAGGTAGGCGTGCTCCCCGCTGGTGAGTATCCGCACGAAGTTCCCTTCCCTGGCGCCAGGCCGCTCAAGGGAGGTCACGGCTGCTCGATCGAGGGACTCGGAGTAGCCAACTACGGAAAGATGAGCGGGGTGTACCTGGTGGGCGATTGGTGTTCCGGCCGGGTGTTCGGCTTAGGCTGGGATGGAAACCGGTGGCAACTCGAGGAACTGGCGCACACGAATCTGCAGTTCACCGCCGGCGGCAATGGAGAGGATGGCTACGTCTACGCCGTAAACTGCTACTGCTTCTACACGTCGGACCGCGGACCGATGGCCAATCCGCCCGGAGCCCTGTGGAAGATCGTACCCGCCTCCGAAGTGCCTCCGGGCGCGTCGACGGCCCGCACCGTGCAGGAAGTCTCCGAGGCGCCGGCAACCGGCGGAGCCCCCGTTTTCCGTCACCCGCTCGACAACAAGCCATTGCAATTAAACATGCACCCGAACGAGACGATCACTCCCCAGGTCCGCTCGTTCCAGGCTACGGGAGTCAATCCCTACAAGGGCAACGCCGCGGCGGTCGAGGCGGGAAAGAAAGTCTACATGCAGTGGTGCGCAAGTTGCCATCTGGAGAACGCCACGGGACGAATGGGATCGAACCTGGTCGATAACCAGTACACATATCCGCGGGTGGCGGCGGATGTCGGGGTTTTCGAGGTGATCTATGCGGGAGCCACGGGAGCCATGCAATCCTTCGGGAACCGCATTGCGCAGGACGACATCCTGAAGATCATGGCCTACCTGTCGAGCCTGAGGAAATAGCCCGCCTACTGCAACTTGACCTCTTCGCCCCCGGAGAGGCCGGAGAGACAGATGGCATAGAGATTGTTCGCATCGCCCAGGGAGACTTCGCGCTTCTCGAAGGCCCCGCCGGGCTTCTTCACAAAGACAAAGTTCTTGTTCTTTTCCGTGTAAACGGCGCCAAGCGGAACCATGGTGGCGCGATCCTTGGAATCGACGGTAACGTCCGCGTAAGCGGACAGGTCGGGAATCAGGCGCTCATCCGCGTTGTCGATGGCAATGCGAATCGGTACGTTGCGGATGTAGTAATTCTGACGCCAACCGCCGACCGCGAGCGCTCCGATACTGAAGACCTTACCCTCGAGTTTCACGCCCGGAAACGCATCCAGTCCGATGAAGGCCTTCTGCCCGATGCGAAAATCCGTGGCCTCGGATTGGTTGACGTTTCCTTCCACCTGCATGTTTTTCGTGTCGGCGATTTTCAAAAGCGGTTGCCCGGAATGGAGTTGGTCGCCCTGCTGGACTTGATGCCCTTCTCCTCCCCCCCGAAACACAGTGGAGAGCACAACCATGCCGTCCATATGGGCGCTGACGGTATACGCCTTGATGTCGTTCTCATGCCGCATCCGGTGACGGATGTGGCGCTCCCGCGTCAGGTCGAGGATCTTCAATTCGGCGTTCTGGATGACTTTGCGCTCGGGGATCTCCAACTGGGCCTGCTTGAACTGCGCTTCCGCTTCTTCGTAGGAGAGCTTGAGAAGTTCGCGCTCGATGTCGGTGCGAACTTCAGCCGCCTGGTTGTCCCAGCGCGCCTTGTCGACGTTGGCCTTGGCGACACGAAGTGTCTGTTGAAGCGTATCCCACTCCACGGCCTGCTCGGCCCGCCGCTTCACGACATCCGCCTCCGCCTGGACAATGATCGCCTTGATATCATCCACGTGGTCTTCGACGGCGGTTGAGTCGATCTGGGCCAGTCGTTGCCCCTTCTTCACAGACGTGCCGTTGTCCACCACATAGAGCAGTTCCATGTGACTCCCGCTCTCAAACCCCCGCATCCGGGGAGCGGTCACGTTCGAAAACTGGCGCGCGGAGGTGATCCCGGAAACACGGATGGTGCGCTCGAACGGGCCGTTGATAACTTTGGCCGTGCGCGTGACGATTACCGGGACATCCCTGGCAGCCTGTTGCGGCTTCACCCAAAACTGATAGACAGCCCCCGCTGCCGCAAGTATCACCAGCAGAATGAAACCTGTGCGCAGCCGCGACTGCGGTGGCTTCTCCGGCGGAGCGGCCGGAGTCAGGTGGCCTCGCTGCTCGGGAACAGCGACCGGAGTGGGGTTGGTTAGCGCCGACATCCTTAAATTATGCCCTAGGGTAATGATAATACGGTCAAGCGTATAGGCGCAGAACCAATTCAGCAGGTTACCGGGGTCGGCTATACTGGGCCTTTCTCATGGAGAGGCAGTTCCGGTTTCTCGAAGGATTCACCGAGCCGCGATGGCTGGCGTTATGGGCCGCAATGCTCGGATTTCTTCTCGACGCCATGGATGTGCTGTTCTATCTCTTTGCCCTGCAATCAATTCGCGCCGAATTCGCGCTTAGCTTGTCCCAGGCGGGCCTGGTGACCGCTGTGACAATGATCTCCTCGAGCATTGGCGGAATCGCCGGCGGATTGCTGGCCGACCGCGTGGGCCGGCGCAATACGCTCATGTACACGATTCTCGTTTACTCCCTGGCAAGCGGGGGAAGCGCCACCGCCACCGGACTGCCGTCGCTGCTGTTCTGGCGCGCCCTGGTCGGCCTCGGCCTCGGTGCGGAATGGTCGGCGGGCGCGGTGCTCGTGGCCGAATACTGGCCCGCCGCGCACCGCGCTAAAGCCGCCAGTTTCATGCAATCGGGTTGGGCTATCGGCTACATGGCGGCGGCGCTGCTCTCCGCCGCCATATTGCCTGCCTTTGGCTGGCGTGTCCTGTTCCTCATCGGCGTGTTCCCCGCTGTGTTGGCGTTCCTGATCCGGCGCAATGTGAGCGAACCCGAAATCTGGCTGCGGGGAGGCGCCAGAGTCGGGATTGCCGCGATTTTCCGCCCCCCGCTCGGCAGGAACACAGTCATTGCCACCTCGCTCGCCACGGCGACTCTTTTGGGATATTGGGGCCTGTTTAGCTGGCTCCCCGGCTTTCTTTCGGGCTCGAGGGAAAGCGGAGGAGCCGGGATGACCATTTTTCACAGCGGCATCTGGGTGTTCGCCATGCAGGCCGGGGCATACTGCGGCTATCTTTGCTTCGGCCTGTTGGCGGACCGGTTTGGCCGGAAACCACCCTTTCTCCTCTATGTGCTGGCGGTGGCGGCGCTCACGCCCCTCTACGGCCTCATCCCAACCCTGTGGCCGGGTCAGGCGGACCGCCTCCTCCTGCTCCTTGGCCCCGTGGTGGGCTTCTTTGGGACCGGCTATTTTTCCTTGTTCGGCGCGATGCTCGCCGAACTGTTTCCCACCGCCGTGCGTGGAACAGGCCAGGGGTTTGTGTATAACTTCGGACGCGGAGTGAGCGCCCTCGCTCCCTACTTCATTGGAGCCGCGGCCGAACGAATCGGATTGGGAATGGCTTTGGCCTTCAACTCCGGATTCTTCCTGCTGGCGGCGGTTCTGGTGGCCAGGTTGCCCGAAACCCGCGCCACGGAGCTCGAAAAGCCGTAGATGGTGGGCGCGACAGGACTCGAACCTGTGACCTCCTGCGTGTGAAGCAGGCGCTCTAACCAGCTGAGCTACGCGCCCTTGCGCAATCCATCATTTTAGAACACTCCTCACATGCCGCGCCACAAAACCGTCACTTTCTCAGGTGCATCCTCCGCTATGCGAAAAGAACAGCGTGTGATCTGAACTGGCGCTCGTTTGCGCCTTTTCGAGAGGGGAGTGAACAAGCAATGAAATGGAAACAAAGACTCACAACAGTGTTGTTGCTCGCCGGAGGCGTGCTGGCCGTCCTGGACGCCGCCTACGTCACCCGGCAGGCCTCGGAGGACGCGGGGCGCGCGCGGACGCCCATCACGTTCGCCCGTTAGGAAGGCACGCTCACGGCATTCCTGACGGGCGCCACCAGCCCCAGGCGGTTGCAGATGTCACGGTAGATTTCGTCAATCGGCCGGGTGGCGTCGATGCTTAGCAGGATCCCTTTCTTACGATAGAGTTCCACCAGCGGTTTCGTCTTCTCGTAGTACTCCGCCAGACGCACCTTCAGAGCCTCCGAATTGTCATCCACACGCTTGGTGAAGCCGCTCCCTTCGCCGATCTTCGCGCGCATCATCACGCGCTCGAAAACCACGTCATCCGGAATGTCCAGGTAGATGACGCGATCCATGTTCCAGTTCTCAAACAGGTACTCCGCCTGGCGCAGCGTGCGCGGAAAGCCGTCGAGCACGAACCCGTAGTTCCAATCGTGCTCCTGTAATCGCTTGCTCACCACCTCTTCCACGATCTCATCCGGCACCAGCAGTCCCGCGTCGGTAATGCGCTTGATGCGCGCGGCCAGTTTGGTGTGGTGGGCCACGTTCCACCGGAAAATATCGCCGATCGAGATGTGCACGAAGTCAAAGTCGTCGCACAGCAGCCTGCTTTGTGTCCCTTTGCCCGATCCCTGGGGCCCGAAGACGATGTAATGGTGCATAAACGCTCTGAAGAGTCTATCGTAGCCGAATTCCCTTATCCCCGCACCACGGATCTCGGAGCCGAATCTCCTCCATCGGCTTCATGCCAGTACATCGTGTATGACATTGCCGAAAACGTCGGTCAGGCGAAAGTCGCGGCCGCTGTAGCGATAAGTAAGGCGTGTGTGGTCGATGCCCAGACAGTGCAGCGCCGTGGCGTGAATGTCGTGCGGGTGCACGGGCTTCTCGACCGCCTGAAATCCGAACTCGTCCGTGTTGCCGTAGGTCATTCCTCCCTTGATCCCCCCGCCCGCCAGCAGCACCGAGAAGCCGTGGTTGTTGTGATCGCGGCCATTCTGGAATTTCACCAGGCCACTGACCTCCACGGCCGGAGTGCGTCCGAACTCGCCGCCGATGATCACCAGCGTTTCCTTCAGCAAGCCCGTGCGCTTGAGATCGCCGAGCAGCGCGGCCATCGGTTGATCGGAGGTGAGCGCCAGCTTCTTGTGAATCAGAATATCGTCATGGTTGTCCCAGGGCTGGCCGTTCCCGTAATAAATCTGAACCATCCGCACGCCGCGTTCCACCAGCCGCCGCGCCAACAGACAACCGCGCGCGAACGGGCCGTCCCCGTATAGGTCCCGCACGGCCTTCGGCTCCTTGTTGATGTCAAACGCCTCGAAGGCCTCCGTCTGCATGCGGTAAGCCGTCTCCATCGACTCGATGCGCGACTCCAGTTGCGGGTCATCTCCCTCCTGGCGCAGATGAATGCGGTTCAGCTTCTCGAGCAGGTCGAGTTGCCGGCGCTGTTCGGGAAGGGAGATCTGCTTGTTCCTCAGGTACTGGATCAGCTTCTCGGGCTCGGTTTCGTTGTTCGGGATGTGTGTCCCCTGATAGGTGGCCGGAAGATACGCGGAGGTCCAGAGTTGAGGTCCGATAACGGGCAGTCCCGGGCACAGCACCACGAAGCCGGGAAGGTTCTGGTTCTCCGTGCCGAGGCCATAGTTGAGCCACGCTCCCATCGAGGGATGGCCCGGCAGGACATGGCCGGAGTTGAGCATCAGCAGGGAGGGCTCATGGTTCGGCCGCTCGGTATGCATCGAGCGGATCACGCAGATATCATCGATGTGCTTTCCAAGTTCCGTGAAGATCTCGCTGATCTCGATGCCGCTCTGGCCGCATTTCCGGAATGGAAAGGGAGAAGCGAGCAGCGTCCCGGTCTTGCGCTCGGTCTTGAGATTGCCGCTCGGCGCGGGCTTGCCGTGATACTTGGTGAGCATCGGCTTGGGATCGAAGGTGTCCACATGCGACGGCCCGCCGTTGAGGAAAAGATAGATGACGTGCTTGGCTTTGGGCGGGAAGTGTGGCCCCCGCGGTCCGGCGGTCGACCCGGCGAGGACGCCGCTCAATCCGAGCAGGCCAAAACCGCCGCCCAGTGCGGAAAGCGCCTGGCGGCGGGAAAAACCCCGGTTAGTAGTAGACGAATTCATTGGAACTCAAGAGGACCTGCGCGTACAGCGGCCAGGATTTGTCGTTCGATTGAAGAAACGCGAGCCCGGCCTCCAGTTCCGCTTTGCCGGGCTCGCGATAAAACAGAAGCCGATATGCTTGTTTGATGCGCTCCGCGTTTCCCGGCTGCCGGCTCAACAGCGCCGACAGCGCCGCCGCCCGGTCCATGAGAAACTTGCTGTTGAGAAAATACAGCTGCTGCAGCGGAGTCGCCGTGGGAGTCCGCAGTTCGGAAGTGGAGTTGGGATTGGGAAAGTCGAACAGCGATAGTGTGCCGTCGAGCTTGCGCCGGCTGACGAAGCCGTAGACGGTGCGCCGCTTGTTCCCCTCGCTCGTGAGGCTGACCGGCGGACCGCCCAGCTTGCCATCGAGTTCCCCCGAAGCGGCCAGCAGGGAGTCTCGCAGCGCTTCGATATCGAGGCGGCGGCGGTTGGCCCGCCATAGCAAACGGTTGTCCGGGTCCTCGGTGAAGTTCTTGGGGTCGCTGCCGTAGCTCAGTCCATAAGCGGACGTGAGAGTCAGTTCGCGGATGAGCGCCTTGAGCGACCATCCGTGTTCGACAAGCCGCGCGGCCAGAAAATCGAGCAGCTCCGGATGACTTGGCTTCTCGCCAAGCTGACCAAAGTTGCTCAGAGTGCGAACAATGCCCGCGCCGAACAGCTCATACCAGACACGGTTGGCCATCACGCGCGCCGTCAGTGGATTCTTGGGGTTGGCGATGGCTTCCGCGAGTTCGAGCCTGCCGCTGCCCTGTGTGAACGCCTTCGGCGGCCCATCGCACAGGATGGAAAGAAAGGCGCGTGGAGCCTCCTCTCCAAGATTGTCCGCCGACCCTCGAATGTGAATACGCTCGTTCCGTATCTGTGGCTTGTCTTCGACAATGTGATAGTAGGGGTAGCGCTCCGGAGCCTCTTTTTTCCGGCGCTCGAGTTCGGCCCGCAGGTTGTCGAGGCGCCATTTCCATTCGCCCGCGAGAAACCGGTCAATCGCCGCCCCCTTGTAATACAGGATGCCCGTGTCGAATTTCCCGAACCTCTGAGCGGAGAAGATGTCACGCCACAACAGCCACTTCTCGCGCGGAAGGGAAAGCAGGTCGGCGCCCGCGAGGTCGTTGCGGGCGTTCGAACCGCCAAGGCGGATGTAGTTCTTGTTCTCGACATCCTTCCATTCCGCCAGCACGTCCAGCAGCGTCTTCTGGAACGCCTTGTCATCGAACTTGCCGCCATCCTTCCAATCCTTCAGGAATGAGTGCTCATGGCTCGGCATGCTGAGATAGTCGCGCCAGCGTTCGAGCGTGCCCGCGTCCAGCTTCGCCGCGGCGGCGGCCTCCTTCAATCCGGTTTTCTCGTTGATGACCCCGCGTGCCGCCCGGATATAGTCCGCCGTGCGATAGGCGAGGATCTCCGAAAGTTCCTTGGCCTGCTCATCCAGAAACTTGTCGAGCTTCTGCTGTTCTTCGTCGACGGCCGCCTTCTTCGCCTTGTAGTTCCGGACCACATCCTCCCCCGCCAGCGGATACTCCCCAAGCGTTGTGTTGGTGAACACGCCGAGCATGGCGTAGTAGTCCTTGGTGGGGATCGGGTCGAACTTGTGGTCGTGACAGGTCGCGCACGCCACGGTAAGGCCCAGAAACGCCTTACCGGTGACATCGACACGGTCGTCCTGGAACTGGGGACTGAGCGCGTAGAAGCCCAGCCCGGCAATCATCTTCTCCCTGCCGGGCAGCCGGTCGCCGGCAATCTGCGCCTTGACAAAAACGTCGTAGGGCATGTCGTCGTTGAAAGCCTGAATCACCCAGTCGCGATACCGGAACGCGTTGTCGTAGGGTTCATCCTGCGTCGAGTTCAACTGGTCGTCCGAATAGCGCGCCACATCGAGCCAGAAACGCCCCCACCGCTCGCCGTATTGCGGGCTGGCAAGGAGCCGCTCCACCACGCGGGCTTTGTACTCCTTCGAGCGGTCACGCAAAAAAGCATCGACATCTTCCGGTTTCGGCGGCAGGCCGGTGAGATCGTAGGTCACACGCCGGATCCAGTCGTGACGGGAAGCCTGCGCCACCGGCTTAAGCCCCCGCTTCTCCATGGCGGCAAGCAGAAACCGGTCCACGGGCGTCTGCGCCCAAGCCCTGTCTCCCACTTCCGGCGGTTCGGTTTTCCTCACGGGCTGAAAGGCCCACCAGGCGCGCTGCTCCGCCGTGATGTGATAGCCCTCCTGAGCCTTCGAAGCGGCCGGCCACACCGCTCCCCGGCGGATCCACGCCAAAATGCTCTCGATCTCCGCATAGGGAAGCTTGCCGCCCGGCGGCATCTTCAGCTTGTCGTCCGTCTGGCGGACCGCCTTCAGCAGCAGGCTTTCCTCCGGCCGCTCGATGTTGATCGCCGGACCGGACTTGCCGCCCTTGAGAAGCGCGTCGCGGGAGATCATCTCGAGACCTCCGAGCTTTGCCTGCGTGTGGCACGAGAAACAGTTCTTCGCCAGCACGGGCCGGACCTTGGTCTCGAAGAATTCGATGGAATCCGTCCTCTGCGCCTGGACGATCGAGGCCAGCGCGAGAGTACCCAGTAAACCCAGCAAACGCATTTGACCGAGATTCTATCAAAACGGGGTATCGTGGTTTGAATGCTCGGCGATCTGTGCGAACGTTACCGGCGGAATCTGTTTGAATCCGTCATCCCTTTCTGGGAGCGATACTCGCTCGACGCGGAATTTGGCGGCCAGTTGACCTGCCTGACACGGGAGGGACGCGTCTATGACAGCCGCAAGTATGTGTGGATGCAAGGGCGCGCCGTGTGGATGTTCAGCCGCCTCTATAACGAAGTCGAGCCCCGGGAAGAATGGCTGGAGGCCGCGCGCGGAATCCTCGGCTTTCTCCTGCGCCACGGCATGGATGCCGAAGGACGCTTCTACTTCAGCCTCGCGCGCGACGGAAGCCCGGTGTTTTTTCAACGTAAACCTTACGCCGCTTTCTTCGCCGTGCTTGCCCTGGCCGAATTTTCGAAAACGGGCGCGGACCCGGGCCGCGCGATCGGGTTGTATCGGAGGGTCCGGGATTGGATCCGCGACGGATCCCTGTTGGGGCGGCCCGTACTGAGCGGGCGGAAACCGGTGCGGCAGCTCGCGGACGTGATGGTGATGGCCTCGATGGCGACGGAACTGATGACCGTGGACCCGGGCGGGCAGTATGCGAATGTGCTTCGCCGGTGTTTGCGCGAAGCCCGCGAACACTGGCTGCCGGAGAAGCGGACTCTGCTCGAGAACTTCCCGCTTGACGGCTCCTGCTACCGCGATTCGCCGGATACGCGCCTGCTCTGCCCCGGCAGCGCCCTCGAAGTGGCCTGGTTTCTCTGGCACGCCATGGAAGCTTTGGGGCAGGAAGACCCCGCCTACTGCCGCTTCCTGCTCGATGTCATCGAAGGGACACTCGAATACGCGTGGGACAGCGAGTTCGGCGGGCTCCCGTATTTCATCGATGCCGCGGGACTGCCGCCCCTGCAACTCGAGGCGGAGATGAAGCTATGGTGGCCGCACACCGAAGCCATCTACGCGCTCGTGCTCGCCTACGAGAAGACCCGCGAGGGGAAATGGCTCGATTGGTTGCGGCGCGTGGATGATTACGCCTTCCGGACTTTCGTCGACTGGGAATTCGGAGAGTGGTTCGGATACTGTGACCGCCAGGGCCGCCCCGCCAACCGCATGAAGGGCGGCCCCTACAAAGGCTTCTTCCATGTGCCGCGGTGCCTGTTGTTCAGCCTCCAGCGGCTGAAACGTTGCGGCATTGCTTAGCGAACCGCGGTTGGACAATAGTGAGGAGACGCATTCGATGACGAACTGGCATCAGTTGGATCTGCCTTCCGTGCTGCGGGAACTCCGGACGGACGAGTTCTCCGGCCTGAGCAAAGAGGAGGCCACGCGCCGGCTCGAACAATACGGCCGCAATGCGCTCGCCGGAGGCGGAATCAAAAGTCCCTGGCTGATTCTCTGGGAACAACTGACGGCCCTGATGATGGTGATCCTCATCATCGCCGGAGTAGTCTCTGCCTTGCTCGGCGACTATAAGGACGCCATCGCCATCGGGGCGATCGTCGTGTTGAATGCGCTTCTCGGGTTCAGCCAGGAATACCGCGCCGAGAAAGCGATGGCGGCGTTGCGGAAATTGGCGGTTCCCACTGTCCGCGTGCGCCGTGACGGAAAGATCGAGGAGATCTCCGCGGAAGCGCTTGCGCCCGGCGATGTCGTTCTGCTCGAGGCCGGAAATCTTGTCGCCGCCGATTGCCGCATCATCGAGAGCGCTGACCTCCAGACTCATGAAGCCGCCCTCACCGGCGAATCCGAGCCCATCCGCAAATCAATCGGCGCCATCGAAGCGGCGGATGCGCCTTTGGGCGACCGGCACAATATGGCCTATATGGGAACGTTCATCACCGCCGGCCGCGGCTTGGGCGTTGTCACGGAAACGGGCATGAAGACCCAGTTGGGCCTGATTGCCAAAATGATCCAAACCGTGAAACGGGAGACCACGCCGCTGCAGCGGCGTCTCGGCCATCTGGGCAAAGTGCTGGCTGTCGCCGCGTTGCTGCTGGTCGCGGTCATCTTCGTCCTCGGTTTGTTGCGCGGCGACGAACTGAAATTGCTTTTCCTTACCGCGGTCAGCATCGGCGTGGCGGCGGTGCCCGAAGGTCTGCCGGCCGTGGTGACAATTGCGCTCACATTGGGCGCGCAGCGCATGTTGCGGCGCAGAGTGCTGATCCGGAAATTGGCGGCGGTGGAAACACTCGGCTCCGTAACAGTGATCTGCTCGGATAAGACCGGGACGCTGACGGAGAACCGCATGACCGCGGCCGTCCTCGTGACGGACGCCGGTGAGTGGGACCTGTTGGACGGGGAGAAGGCGGCCGGCTCGCCCGCCCCGGCATTCGAACTGCTGATGGCGGGTTGCGCGCTCTGCAACGACGCCATCCAGCAGGGACATGGCGCCGAGGGCGGCTCATCCCAACCGCTCGGAGATCCAACCGAGACCGCGCTCGTGTTGGTCGCATCGCAGTTCGGCCTGTGGAAGCAGGATCTCGAGCGTGCGTTGCCGCGCGTGGACGAGGCGCCATTCACCTCGGAGCGTAAGCGGATGACCACGGTTCACCGCCTGCCTTCCGGCCAGGCCGAGCCGCATTGGCTGCCGCTCGCCGGAGCCGTCAAGCCTTTTGTGGCCTTCACTAAGGGAGCCGTCGATGGCCTGCTGGAAATTTCGGATGCTGTCTGCACCGGCCGGGGTTATGAGCCTTTGACGGAAGTTCGCCGCGCGCGGTTGAAGGAGGCCAATGACAATCTGGCAAGGAGGGGCATGCGGGTCTTGGGATTGGGCTTCCACCTGGTGGACCAGGATTCGCATGGAGCCGCCGCGCTGGAACGCGACCTTATTTTCGCCGGCATGGTGGGCATCATTGATCCGCCCAGGCCCGAAGCCGGCCCAGCGGTGGCGCGCTGCAAAGCCGCTGGCATCCGGCCGGTGATGATCACCGGCGACCATCCGCTCACCGCTCAGAACATCGCCGCGAAACTCGGAATCGATCAGGATGGCCGCGTCGTCACCGGCCAGGAATTGGACCGCCTCTCCGGCCACGGCCTCGAGGAGGCGGCGGAGACGACTCCTGTCTACGCCAGAGTCTCTCCCGAACACAAGCTGAAAATCGTGGAGGGACTTCAGCGGCGGGGCAACATCGTGGCGATGACCGGTGATGGCGTGAACGATGCTCCGGCCCTGAAGAAGGCCGACATCGGAGTGGCCATGGGCATCACCGGAACCGACGTGGCCAAGGAGGCGGCGGACATGGTGCTGCTGGACGATAATTTCGCCACCATCGTCGCCGCCGTCGAAGAGGGCCGCGTCATCTACGATAACGTCAGGAAGTTCATCAAGTATATTCTCGCCACCAACTCCGGCGAAATCTGGCTGATGCTTGCCGCGCCCTTCTTCGGCATGCCGCTTCCATTGCTGCCCCTGCAGATTCTCTGGATGAATCTGGTGACGGACGGATTGCCAGCTCTGGCGCTCGGAGTCGAGGCGCCGGAGAGCGACACCATGAGCCGCCCTCCGCGGAAAACGGATGAGAACATCTTCAGCCGCGGAATGGGACGGCATGTTCTTTGGGTGGGGTTGTTGATGGGGATCCTGTCCTTGGGCGCGGGCTACTCGTATTGGCGGGCGGGAGATTCTCACTGGCAGACAATTCTGTTCACCACGCTGACCCTCTCGCAGATGGCGCACGTCATGGCCATACGATCCGAGAGCCAATCCCTGTTCCGCATCGGGTTGATGTCGAACAAGGCGCTGCTTGGCGCCGTATCGCTGACTCTGCTGCTGCAACTGGCCCTGATCTACACGCCGTTTCTGCAGGCGTTTTTCAAGACCGAACCTCTGCCTCCGGCGGACCTCGCGCTGACGTTTCTCCTCAGTTCCATCATCTTCGCGGCCGTCGAGCTGGAAAAATGGCTGACACGGAACAGGAGAACGGCTAACGGGCGGAGGCCGTAAACCGCCGCGCCCATTCACCGCGCGTGACCGGGCCGGTGTGTTTCATCTCGAACGGCGGCAGCGTCGCCCGGATGTCCGTCCAATAGAGCGGCAGGTCTTCGTGGAACCAGTTGCGGTGATCGACGGCCATCCAACCTTCGGCAACAGCGAGCCTGACGGGGTCGTCCGTGGTCTTGCCGAAGAAGACGGCAAGGCCGCGCGCGGCTTCGCGGCGTGTGATGGGAGCATTCGGCGAGGCGTGGAGACCCGCTCCATCGAGCGGATAGAGGCCGCGGATGGCCGCGAGTTGCACGGAGCTGAAGTTCGGATCCCATGAGGGGAGATCGTCGAACCAGACAAGCGGCACTCCGGCTCGAGCGAGTTCCCGCTGCAGAGCGGAAGTGCTCAGACCCGATGTGAGCGCGAGACTCGCCATCGTCGCGGCCGCCTCGCCGATATTCCATTCGACGGGATGGAGGCGGAAGGCGCCGTTGGTGAGGTGGGTTACGCCGAGGTTCTTCGCGGCCGGCAGAAAGTTCGAGGGTCCGGACAATGGCTGCAGCGCGCCCATGGGAATCTGGAACGGGCGGGGCATCATCATGCGGCCGCGCTCGTTGGCCCCGCAAGGATGGATATCCACCATATAGAAACCGGTCCCGGCGGAATCGGCGAACCAGCGGGCGCGGGGGCCGGTCTGATAATCGGACACGATGTCCTGTTCGATGACGCGGACCTTCGAACGGATGCGCCGCGATTCTCGGATGTAGGGATATTGGGACAGTCCGTCCTCCGAACCCATGGCGTCGGGGCGCAGCTTCAACTCCGGATAACCGGATCCCTTCCCGTCGTCACGGGGCACATCATGCTGCAGCCAGTAGAGAAAAGCGAGAGAGACACGCTTGGCCTGCTGGAGCACGCGGGCGGTGTCTTGCGGAGTACGGTCAATGATCGACTCGGAGTGGTAATCCTGCCGGGGCCAGTTGATGAGGGCGAGATCATTGGAGACATTGCGGAAATTTTTCGCGGCGAGAACGCGCCGCCAGGGGAAGAAGGGGCGTGGCGACATGTTGTTCGGAATGGGGGGATCCTCGCCGAACACCGTATACTGGAACTCACCTCTCCACCCGAACTCCTTGGGGTAGTTGAACCGCATGCTGAACGGCTGATGGTCACGGAACTTTTCATATTCAGGCGGCTTGGGGATGGAGTGCGATCCTCCGCTGGTGTGCTCGAGGATGAAGGGGTAGGTGAAGCTCTGCACGCATTCGGGATTGGGCGCCGTGGCGGCGTGCGGTTCGTTCGTATCGCTCTTCGGCTCCGAACCCGCGACGTATGGAACTCCGGCAAGAGGGAGCAGATCGCCGAGTTCTGTGGCATCGAGCACGAAGCGCGGGCGAATGCGGACGGTCTCTTTGGTATCGAAGCGGTAGGCCAGAGCCGATTGGATTCGGCCCTCGCTCTGATCCAAACGAATAATCTTCGTCCGCGTCATGACGCGGATCGAGGGATGCTCGCGCAGCATGCCCTCGAGGACCGAGACGCCCGCGCGCGGCTCGAAGCAGAGCGGGGAAACGTAGCACGCTCCAGGATTGAGGTTTTCAAGATTGGCGGCGGACTTCAATTGGAAGCGCTGGCGGTAGTAATCGCGAATGCGATGGCGCATCTCGCTGTAGGTCCGGGTCGCGCCGCTGATCTCGATAAACTTGTGCTCATCGAGCGCGGACACCCCGCCGGCGGTCATCTGCCCGCCAATCCACGTGGCCTCCTCGGTGAGACAGACCGTGTGCCCCCGCTTGGAGGCGGTAAGCGCCGCGGCGGCCCCTCCCATGCCCGCTCCGGCAACGAGAATGTCGCATGATATTTCCGCGGGAGTCGCCGGAAGGGTGAACTCGCGCAACGCCGCCGACGGGTCGCCCGTGGCGCGGACGGCCTCCACGTCAACGACCGTGTACTGCTGCGCGCAGAGCGCGCAGACGATCAATAACGAACCGAAAGCTGTGGAGTATCGAGCCATTTTTGTCCTTGGAGGCGGGATTCGAGGCCGAACAGGAGAATGCCGTTGGCAAGGAGTGTGCGTTCCATCGGGTTGGGCGGTTTGCGGGTCAGAACGAGGTCCTCGAAGTTGCGCACCATGAAGCTCCAGTGATTGTGGTTGTACAACTGAATGTAGAAACAGGAGGAGTGCGGCTTGCGGCGCCCACGTTCGCGGGCCGCGAAGAGATAGTCGCGCGTGAGGCCGTTGAGGTTGAGGATCGAGGCTTTGAGCCCGTCGCGGTACACGGCCTGAATCAACTGCGGTTTGTCTTTAGTCTTCTGCGGCGGGTTGATGCGGCGCGAAAGCGCGGCGTCGAGAAGATCCTGGGACCACTCGCCGGCCTTGCCCAATTGCCAGACCTCATCGCCTTCCACGCAGCGAATTCTTGCGACGCCGGTCTCGCCGCCGCGGCGCCGCTCGACCATCGCCTGCAACAACTCGATGCCATGATAGGCATGCTCTTCAAGATCGCTGAAACTCACCGCGAGCGCCTCATCGAGAACGATGCCGCGTGGAAATTCGAGTGGCGGACGGCGCCACGTCAGCGGCAGCGTGGACCCCGCCATGAACGGAATCTTCAACTCCCGCACCCGGTTCGCCATGGCCTGGGCATCCGCCCATTCATAGGCGAGGTACTTGTCATTGAACAGCGGCACGACGCGGCCGTCTTCTTCCATCACCCGCGTGATCTGCTGAAAGTGGCGGTAACGGGGATACATGAAGTTGCCCCGCGGGGTTCGGGGATAGTTTCCATGTTCGCCGATGACGGCCACCCCATCCACGGCGATCCTGCGCCCACCGGCGCGGAGAGCCTCGGCGATGGTTGGATAGATGCGGATGCCGTACTCCTCCGCCTGCTCGCGCGCCATGTCGTTGAATGGGAACTGATCCACATACAGGGAAACCACCTTCACCCGCGGCCGGTTGCTGCGGCCGTTTAACCGGTAGCACTCGAGAAGGCGGCTCATGAAGACATCCGCATGGGAGTTGGGAAAATAGGCGTTGAGGACGCAGGCGACGTGCGGACGCGAGTCCGGCTGCGCCCGCAGCAGCGCCGGGGAGAGAAGGAGTTGACGCCTCGTTACCATTTCGATGTGCAGAAGAAGCTCTTGCGCGGCGCTGTGTAGGCGACGTCGAGGTAAGGCGTCTCCACGCGGCGGCCGTTCTCGAACTTCGAGTTGAGAATGGCTTCGAGAATCCCGCTGGTGAGCAGCGTGCGCTCCACCGGGTAGGTCGGCTTTCCCGTTTCAAACATTTTCTCGATCGCTTGTATCAGACAGGCGAAATGCTGGAACGGCCGTTCGTCGGCAAGAAACATGAGCGTCGCCACGGGTTCGGCCCGCCCTTCCACTTCGACGGCCGTGCAGGCGTCCTTGGCGATGCCGTTGGTCATGAAGGCGGCTGCTTCGAGCCCGTCCCGGTACTCCACGCGGTAGCAGTAATCCTCCGCGCCCAACTTGCGGATGTCGCCCTGTACACGCGTCACGCCCTGGGCAAGAGCCGCGTCGAGCAGTTTCGAAGCCCACGGCGTTCGCGAAACCCAATCCCACATGGCCTGCTTCTCCATGTACTGGACGGCCTTCACGCCGGTCTCTCCGCCTTGCCTGCGTTCCACCATGCACTGCAGGCCCTCGAGCAGGTGGAAGCCGTAGGCGTCGGGATCGCCATAGAATATCGACACCGCGTGCTTCGCCCTCGCGCCCCATTCGAGATCGACCCCCTTGGGACGGTAGGCCACGGGAATCGAGGAACCGGCCATGAGCGGAAACTTCAGTTCGCGCGAGATCTCCACCATGCGCTTGGCCTTGTGCCAACTGTAGGAGAGGTGCTTGTCGCTGAACATTGGAACGCTCTTGCCGGTGGCGCGGAAAGCGTCGGTGATCTCCAGAAACAGTTCGAAGCGCGGGTAAAGATGCTGGCCTTTCTCGTTCCACGGATAGTTTCCGTGCTCCCCGATGAGCAGCACGCCATCCACCGCCAGCCGGCCGCCGCCAAGCGTCAGCGCCTCCCAGATGGTGGGATAAATGGGCACGTTGTGCTTCTTCGCCATGTCCCTGCTCATATCGTTCTTGGGAACTTGCGCGGTGTACAGCGAAACGATCTTCGAACGCGGATAGGGAGGCTGGTTGTTCTGGTGAAAGCCCTCGAGATACTTCCCGATGATCACATCGGCGTGCGAATTGTAGCGGTATTCCGTAACGATGGCGGCGATGCGCTTGGGGGGCGCGGATTGCGCCTCCAGCGCGAGCGGCGCGCTCGCGGAGGCGGCCAGAAATTGTCTTCGAGTGGGCATGATTCCTTTCCTACATATCGAGCCGTTTGCCGTCTGGCCCCCACCCCTTTGTGCAGAAATGAGAGGCGTTCGGCGTCTGGTAACGCACCTTGGCCAGTTCCGGCGTCTCGAGCCTGATGTGGCCGCGCAACCGCGACTCGAGAGCGAAATCGAGTATCCCGCTGGTGAGCATGGTGCGCTCCACCGGATAGGGCGCGATGCCTGTATTGAACATGATTTCGATATTCTTCACCAGGCACCCGAAGTGATGGTGGGGCGGACCGGGCTGGAGATACATGAGCGTGGAAACCGGTTCCGGACGTCCCTCCGCGTCGACCGCGACGGTGAAATCCTCCACCAGTCCGGTGAGGAGAAACGCGGCCCCCTTCAGGCCGTCGTTGTATTCGATGCTGAAGACGGCGGGAGCCTTCACCAGCGACTTGGGATCGCCGGACTTGCGCGTGTTGCTGCGGGCGAGCGCCTGGTCGAAAAGACGCCGTACCCAGCCGTTCTGTTCAATGAAGCGCCAGCAGTCTTCGTGCTCCAGGCACTGCACGGACCTGACCCCTGTCTCGCCGCCCTTGCGGCGGTCCACCATGGCCTGAAGAGCTTCGAGCAGGTGGAAGCCGTAGATGTCGAGTCCGCTGAAGGAAATAGCGACCGCGTATTTTTGCGCGGCGCCGAACGGGGTGTCGATTG
Source organism: Bryobacteraceae bacterium (assembly GCA_019187195.1). GTDB lineage: Bacteria > Acidobacteriota > Terriglobia > Bryobacterales > Bryobacteraceae > CADEFT01. The sequence continues at coordinate 5,556 of JABAQT010000017.1, read as the reverse complement.
CGGGCACGCGGTACGCCACGGGAGCCGACGAGCCGGCCAGCATCGGAAATTTCAGCTCTTTCGAAATCTCCACCATCCGCCTGGCCTGCCGCCAACTGAAAGAAAGATGCTTGTCATTGAACACCGGGACGGAGCGGCCGCTCTGGCGGAAAACGTCCGTAATCTTGAGGAACATTTCAAACCGCGGGTAGAGCTTCTGCTCCTTATCGTTCATGGGATAGTTGCCGTGCTCGCCGATGAGAAGCACGCCGTCAACGGCGAGTTTGTCCCCGCCGAGCGTGAGAGCCTCCATGACGGTGCGGTAAATGGGTACATTGTGCTGCTTCGCCTTGGCGCGGCTCATGTCGTTCTTCGGAACCTGCTCGGTAAACAGGGACACGATCTTCGAGCGCGGGTAGGGAGGGCGCCCGTCCTGGTTATAGCCATCGAGATACTTGCCCACAATCACATCAGCGTGCGAATTGGGACGGTATTCGGTGACGACGGCCGCAATCCGTTTCGGGCCGGCGGGCGCGGCCACACTCATGGCCGCTGTCGAGGAAGCGGCAAGAAACTTACGTCGATTCATGATGGCGGAAAACCTCAGCCTATCAAAGTAGCGCCGGGGTTCGCCGTCCACCGGCGGCAATGTTGTTCGCGCGGAGGAAAAACGACCCGTAAATCCTCTGCCGTGCGCTAAGCTGTAGGGATGAAAAGATTGCTGTTTGCCACACTGGTTTTGGGATGCTCGGCCATCTTCGCCGGGGAAATGACGGGCTGGATCAGCGACAGTTCGTGCGGAGCGGCGAACGCGAAAGCGGACAAGAGTTCGCGCGAGTGCGCCGCCTCGTGCATCAAGAGCGGCAGTAAGGCGGTGTTCGTCTCCGATAAGGATCAGAAGGTCTACAAGCTCTCCGATTCGGCGAAGGCGGCGAAGTTCCTCGACAAGAAGGTGAAGGTGTCGGGCAAGGTGGCCGGGGACACCATCCAGGTGGCCTCGATCGCGTACGTGCGCTAGGGATCAGGCCGTACCGCTCCTGGTGAGGTGTTCAATCAGCCTGGGGATATATTCCTTCATGCGCGGGTTCACTCTATCGTTGACCCGCGGCAGCTTGGCGATTCTCTCCTCATAACCCTGCGCTTTCGAACCGATGTTATCGAGCGAGTTGAGGGCGAGAATAGCGGTGTAGATTCCGTGCGCGTCGAGGTTGGCGAGGTCGAGCAAAACTTCCATGGCGCTTTTCAATTGCGCTTCGTTTCCATGGCGGGCGAGCGCTTCGGCGGCGGCCACGCGCACGGCGTCGGATCGGTCGGCGAGAGCTTTCTCCATCTCCTGCGCGTTCGCCTTGACGGAACCCTCCCCCGAGATCATCAGCCCCACCGCCGCCCAATAGCGAACGGCGCTGTCGCTATCCTGCAAACCCTTGACGAACACTCCATCCTCCGGACGCCGGGCGCGGCTGGCCAGGTCAGCCATGGCGATGACTTTCTCGGCCGGATAACGCGAGGGGTCGTGACCCATGGTGTAGGGCGCGTCCCCGCCCGAGCGCGCGTGCATCTCAGTTTCCGGAAGAAACCCCACATCGCGAATCTTCAACGCGTGGCCGAGCTGCGCCTTCCGCATGCGCTCGAGAATTTCGCGGTGGGCGCCTGACTCCGCGAGGTTGCGCACCTCGTCGCGATCGCTCTCGAGATCGTAAAGTTCCTCGGCCGGCTTCGTCTCCCAGAAGCGCTTCTGCGCATCGTCCAGCTTGCCCTCGTCGTATAGCGCTTTCCACTTGCGTGTCGTCGGCGTCTGGAACATGTAGTCGATATGCTGGCCGTAGATGCGATGGGGCATGTAGTTGCGAATGTAGATGTACCGTTTGTCACGCACGCTCCGCACGAGGTCGTAACGTTCGTCCATCCGGCCGCGGAAGCCGTAAAGGTACGGCTGCTCCGGTTCGGCATGCCGTCCAAGAAATGCGTGACCCTGGTAGTGGGCCGGCTTGGGAATGCCGGCGAGGCTGAGCAGAGTCGGGGCGAGGTCCACAAAGGAAACCAGACGGTCCGTTGTGCCGCCCGGCCGGTACTCCTTTGGCGCGAGGTGCTTCCATTTCTCGGGTATGTGCACCATCAGCGGCACATGCAGACCCGAATCGTAAGGCCAGCGCTTGCTGCGCGGCATGCCGGAGCCATGGTCGGAGTAGAAAAAGACGATGGTGTCCCCATCGAGCCCGTCTTCCTCGAGTTGTCGCAACTGGCTGCCCGCCATGGCGTCCATTTCGGTGATGCGGTCATAGTACTGGGCCCAATCGTGGCGAACCTCGGGGGTGTCGGGATGATAGGCCGGCACGCGGACCTTGGCGGGGTCGTGGACCAACGTGTGCGGATTGCGAATCTGGCTCTCGTGGGTGATGACGTAGTTGAAAATGGCGAAAAACGGCTGGTTTCGAGGGCGGTTGCGCCAATGGGCTTTGTTGCTCGATTCATCCCACACCTTGCCGGTCTCCGCGAGGTTGTAGTCGGTCTTTGAGTTGTTAGTGCAATAATAGCCACCCTCGCGGAGCGTGGCCGGATACATCATCTGGCCCGGCGCCAGCCTGGTGAACGAGCGCATGTTCCCCCCGCCCGTCGATGGAGGGTACATGCCGCTGATGATGGTGGTGCGGGCGGGAGCGCACACCGGCGCGTTGCTCCATGCGACCCGGTAGCGTAGCGAGCGTTTCGCGAAGGCGTCAAGATTCGGCGTCGTCGCATAGGAATCCCCGTAACAGCCGAGATTGGGACTCGAGTCTTCGCACGTAAGCCACAGGATGTTGGGCCGCGGGGATTGTGCCGGAAAACCCGCGGCGGAGAGCGCCGCCGCGGTTGACAGGAGGTCCCGTCTTCTCATTCATTCTCCATTCCCGCTTCGCCCGAGGCGCTCGCCATGCCGTCAGCGGCGGGTCAACAGGCTATTCCTTGGCGCCTTCAATACGCATCCCGTAGAAGGAACGGTGTACAAAGTAGACCGAGATGAGAAAGAAGACCACCGCGAATGCCGTGCTGAAGTTGTTGCCTTTGTCGTTCGAGAGCGAGACTGCCAGTTCGACGGCGAGAAGGCCGAACAGGGTAGTGAACTTGATGATGGGGTTCATGGCCACGGAAGAGGTGTCCTTGAAGGGATCGCCGACCGTGTCGCCCACCACGGTGGCCGCGTGCAGGTCCGTGCCTTTGGCCTTGAGTTCGGTCTCGACAATTTTCTTGGCGTTGTCCCAGGCCCCGCCGGCATTCGCCATGAAAATGGCCTGGTAGAGCCCGAACAGCGCTATCGAGATGAGGTAGCCGATGAAGAAGTAGGGCTCGAGGAAGGCGAAAGCGAGGGTCGCGAAGAACACCGTCAGAAAGATGTTGAACATGCCCTTTTGGGCGTACTGCGTGCAGATCTCCACAACCTTCTTCGAATCATGCACCGAGGCCTTGGTCGTCCCCTCCAACTTGATGTTGGCTTTGATGAATTCCACGGCCCGGTACGCCCCGGTGGTCACTGCCTGCGTCGAGGCGCCCGTGAACCAGTAGATCACCGCCCCCCCTGTAATCAGCCCCAGCAGGAAGGGCGGATGCAGAATCGAGAGGTTCGAAAGCATCTCCGGCTTCATCCCTTCCGTAAGCGCGACGATGATCGAGAAAATCATCGTCGTCGCGCCCACGACGGCGGTGCCGATGAGCACCGGCTTCGCCGTTGCCTTGAACGTGTTGCCGGCTCCGTCGTTCTCTTCCAGGTGCTGCTTGGCTTCCTCGAACTTCGGCTCGAAACCGAAGTTCTTCTTGAGGTCCGCTTCGATGCCGGGGTGGTGTTCAATGAGGGAGAGCTCATAGACGGACTGGGCGTTGTCGGTAACCGGGCCATAAGAATCGACGGCAATGGTGACCGGTCCCATTCCAAGGAATCCGAACGCTACCAGACCGAAGGCGAACACCGCGGGAGCCACCATGAGTTTATCGAGTCCGAACGTGCTGACGTAGCTGCCGATGCCCATGAGGGAAAGAATGGCGAGACCAAGCCAGTAGGCGCTGTAATTGCCTGCCACGAAACCGGAGAGGATGTTCAGCGACGCGCCGCCCTCGCGCGATGAGATGAGAACCTCGCGCACGTGGCCCGAATCAACCGACGTGAAGATCTTGACCAGTTCGGGAATAATGGCTCCGGCCAGAGTGCCGCAGGTGATGACAGTCGAGAGTTTCCACCAGAGAGTATCGTCGCCGCCGAGATTCGGAATGAGGAAACTCGAGACGATGTAGGTGAGGATGACGGAGACGATGGAAGTCAACCACACAAGCGTCGTGAGCGGCGCCTCGTAGTTCATCTTGTGAACATTGAGATACTTGGCCTTCGCGATCACCGCGTTGACGAAATACGATAGTGCGGCGGCAATCACCATCATCACGCGCATCGTGAAGATCCACACAAGCAGTTGCACCTGCACCGTGGGCTCCTTGACCGCCAGCAGAATGAAGCTGATCAGCGCGACGCCCGTGACGCCGTAGGTCTCGAAACCGTCGGCGCTCGGCCCCACCGAGTCGCCCGCGTTGTCGCCCGTGCAATCGGCGATGACGCCGGGATTGCGGGCGTCATCTTCCTTGATCTTGAAGACGATCTTCATCAGGTCGGCGCCGATGTCGGCGATCTTGGTGAAAATGCCGCCCGCCACGCGAAGCGCGGCGGCGCCGAGCGATTCGCCGATAGCGAAGCCGATAAAGCACGGCCCCGCATAGTCGCCCGGAATGAAGAGCAGGATGATGAGCATCATGATCAGCTCGACGGAGATGAGGAGCATGCCGATGCTCATGCCGGCTCTCAGGGGAATGTCGTAACAGGGGAACGGCTTGCCGCGAAGGGCGGCGAAGGCCGTGCGGGAGTTGGCGAACGTGTTGACGCGGATGCCGAACCACGCGACGCTGTAGCTGCCCGCGATTCCCACCAGGCTGAAGAACAGGATGATGAAAACCTTGATCCATTCGAAATGCTGAAGCAGCCCGAAGTAGACGACGATGATCGCGCCGATGAAGATCTCGAGAATGAGGAGAAACTTGCCCTGCGTGATGAGATACGTCTTGCAGGTTTCATAGATGAGTTCCGAGATCTCGAGCATCGTGGAATGCACAGGCATGTGCTGCAACTGCTTGTACATGATGAGACCGAAAATGAGACCGAGGGCGCTGATGAGAAGTCCGATCATGAGAAACGAGTGACCGTTGATTCCTTCTAGGAAGGTCACGGTGCTGAGATCGGGAAGCACCAGGTTCGCCTCCCCGCCGTGGTGCTGTTGCGCGAACGCGCCTGAGGCGAGCAACAGCCAGGCCGCGAGAAATGCGAAGGGCCGCGGGATGGAAGAAGTGCGCCGTAACAGCGTGGAAAGCAAGGTGCCGGCTTTCCGGACTCCGGCGCGGATGAACGAATCCATTTTACTGATGTCCTCCAACTGGATAAGGAAATACGCTTGAGGTAAGGCCGAATCATACTCTACCAGGATGGTTCAGCGGGAATCAATGGAATCAGTACCGCCGGGACTGAAAATAAACAAGGTCCGGTACGGAAGCACCGGTTCCGCCGCC
>JABAQT010000031.1:97955-137482 GCA_019187195.1 Bryobacteraceae bacterium | reverse complement strand
CGTCAATCGAAATCCAGCATTCAATCGATTAATCATCCAGCAGCCTGCCCGGTCAGGACATCCCCCAAGAACGTGTATACTGTTCGTATCCAAAATGCCCGGCTACCCCCTCACCCCGCTCCTCCAAACTCTCTCCCGCCTCGTCGCCATCAACAGCATCAACTCCGCCTACCAGGGCGGCGTCACCGAGGAACAAGTGGCGTGCTTCGTCGAGCAGTTCTTCGCGGCCCGGGGCATCGAAACCTTTCGCCAGGATGTAATGCCCGGGCGGTTCAATGTCATCGCCCGCCTCCCCGGCCTGCAACCGGAAAGACGTGTCATTCTCGAAGCCCACATGGACACGGTTTCCGTCGCCGGCATGACCATCCCGCCTTTCGACCCCGTTATCAAGGACGGTCTTCTGTACGGCCGCGGCGCCTGCGATACGAAGGCCGGGCTTGCGGCGATGATGCACGCCATGGCGTATCTTCATGAGCGGCGGATCACGCCCCCCTGCGAGGTGTGGCTCGCCGCGGTGGTGGACGAAGAGCACTCGTTTCGCGGCGTGACAAAGCTTTGCGAGGGCCTCGAGGCCCAGGCGGCTATCGTCGCCGAGCCCACCGCGCTCCGCGCCGTGTCCGCGTCGAAGGGTGTGCTGCGCTGGAAGGTGCGGACCATCGGAAAGGCATCGCACAGCGCCAAGCCTCATCTGGGCAACAACGCCATCGTCCGGATGACCCACGTAATCGAAGCCTTCGAGCGCGAGGCCGCGCGGCTCGCCGCGAAACCGCACCCGCTGCTCGGTCCGGCCACCTTGAACATCGGAATGATCCGCGGCGGCGAACAGATCAATTTCGTGCCCGATTTCTGCGAGATCGCCATCGACCGCCGTCTCATTCCCGGCGAGGACCCGCTCGAGGTGTGGAACGAAGCTGGAAGAATGCTCGATGAACTGCGGCGCGGCCATCCGCGGCTTGAGATCGAAATCGACGCGCCGATGATCGCCGATGGCGCCATGGAAACCGGCGCTTCGGAAAGCGTTGTCCGGACGGCGCGGCGGGTGTTGACATCCCTTGGCCTCCCAGGCGAGCCCGAAGGCGTGCCCTACGGCAGTGACGCTTCGAAACTCGCCAGGCAAGGCGTTCCGAGCATCATCTTCGGTCCCGGCAGCATCGACCGCGCGCATGCCGCCGTCGAGTACGTCGAGTGCGGCCAGGTGGAGACCGCACTCGAATTCTATGTTCGATTCCTGCAAGAATTTCAGTAAGGGACCATGCAGTCGCTGACCGGCAAACAACAATTCGCCCTCCCCGAGGGGGTTTCCTATCTCGATACGGCGGCCGAGGGAATTCCGCCGCTTACCGTGGAAGCGGCGCTCGCCGCCTACTGGCGCGAAAAGAGCAGGGGCACCCCCGGCAGGAAAAAGCTTTACGCCGAGTTGCGAGAGGCCGCGGGCACGGTGGCGCGCCTGCTCGGCACCGATGCGGAGAACATCGCGTTCCTCTCCCACACCACGGAAGCCCTCAACCTGCTTGCGAATTCCATCCACTGGCGTCCCGGGGACGAGGTCCTTATCTGCGATCTCGAGTTCTCCTCGAATGTCGTGGTCTGGCTGCGGCTGCGAAGTCTCGGGGTCAAGGTGGTGGTGGTCCCCTCTTCCGGAGGCCGCGTGGAATTGGAGGATTGGAAGGCGAGGTTGACGGAACGTACCAGGGTGGTCTCCGTCAGCAAGGTGAGCTACCAGTCCGGCGCCCGGATCCCCTATATCGAGCAACTGGCTGTTCAGGCGCACGAGGTGGGGGCGCTCTTCTGCGTTGACGCCACGCAGGCGCTGGGGCGAGTGCCGGTTACGTTGAATGGCGTTGATTTCCTGGCCGCCAGCAGCTACAAGTGGCTCTTGGGAAGCCACGGCGTGGGAGTAGTCTATGTCTCCCCGCGGCTGCGCGAACTGGTTACGCCCGCCTCGATGGGTTGGTTCGCGCTCGAGGAACTGTTCCACCCGCACCGCTTTGAAACGTACACACCGAAGCGCGGCGCCGCTTCGCTGCAGGCGGGCATGCCGAATTTCCCCGGCATTCTCGCGCTGAAGGCCGGATTGGAATGTATACTGGAGCCCGGCGTCGAGCGGATCGACCAGGAGTTGCGCCCGCTCGTGGCGGCGTTGCGCGATGGACTGGCCGGACAGGGATGGGAACTGCTGACGCCCGCCGAAGAACGCTTCGCTTCCGGCATCGTCTCGTTTCAACACCCGCGGCCGCAACAACTCGCCGCGCAACTTGCCTCCGAGGGTGTGATTGTCTGGGGCGGGGACGGCCGCATCCGCGTTTCCGTTCATCTCTATAGCGAGGAGGAAGATGTGGCGCGATGCCTGTCCGCCATCCGGCGAATCACGTCGCGCTAAGAAGAGCGTATGGCGCCTATCAAAGCTTTACCAGGACGGGAAGGGGAAGTGGAGAGAGTCTACCGGCTGTTGAAGGGCTGGATTCTCGAGGGCCGCCTGCGGCCCGGGGATTTTCTCTCCGAGGTCGACCTGGCCCGCCAATGTGAAACCTCCCGCACGCCCGTTCGCGAAGCCTGCAACCTGCTCTCTCAGGAGAAATGGATTCAGCGCATCCGTCACAAAGGTTACGTGCTGCCGCCCATTTCCGTCCGCGACATCGTCGAAGTCTACGAATACAGGAAGCTGCTCGAACGGTTTACCGCCGAGCGCGCCGCCGCCAGCGCGACCGCGGAAGAAGTGAAGACGCTGTGCGACATTGTGGCCGCCGAAGACCGCATGGATCTGGATATGGGCGAATTTCTGAAAGGCAATCAATTGTTCCACACCCGCCTGGGGGAGATTGCGCGAAATCAGCGCGTGCTCGATCAGCTTGTGCTCACCCTTCAATACGTCCAGCGGCTGGATGTGCTCTCGACTCAGCGTGACACGCGCCCGGTTCCACACAGGGACATCGTGCGGGCCATCGAATCGAGGAACGTTCAGGAGGCGGGCCGCGCCATGGCGGAGCATATCAATGTCTCCCGCGATCAGATGCTGCGCCTGTTCGGATCGTAGTCCGGCGAGAAAGGAAGACGTCGATGAGTGAATCAGGGTATTGGGAGCGGACCGACACCTTCGAGCAGAAGATGAAACTGCTTGAAGCCGCGTGGAAACGGAAGGACTTTCGCGTCGCGCGCGCGCTGACAAATTCGCTGCGCGTCATGGCGATGCAGGCGCAGGCGGAAGAGGAGAGTCCTCGAAATCCGGCCGCGACAACTCGTGAGGAAACGGTGGATTCGCTGCCCTCATCCTGGCGGGCATGGGCCAGGGGCTGGAGCCATTTTCAGGCATTCGCGCTCGATGAAACCGTGGGGCAGAACCGGCCGCCGGAACCAGTCGAGATCACGCTGCGCGTTGACGCCGGGCACGCCGCTTCCCTGGCAAGGGAAGTCCGCGTGGCGCGCATTGCGGGCGGCGCTTTGCGCGAAGTTCCCTGCCAGGTGACCGGCGAGATCCGGCGCGGACAGGAGCGGCTTTGCACCGTGCTCTTCCTTGCCGGCGGAGCCGCCCATCAGCGGCAAAGCCACCTGATCTTCTATGGCAACCCCGACGCCGAGCTGCCGCAATACCCCACCGATCTCGAGACGCGGGGCGAAGGTTTCGCGCTCGACATCGAGAACGATTTCTTTCGCGCCAGGCTCTCGCGCCAGATGGGCCAGCTCGAACGGCTGACGATCAAGCGCGAACACGGACTCGAGTTGTTCGCCGGAGGAGAGGGGCACGGCGAGCCGCCGGGAATCGACTGGGCCCACGATTATGTCACTTCCGGACGCCTGCAAAAGCTCCGCATTACGCTGTGGGAGACGTGCCCGGATTACGAAGTGGTGCGCGGTCCGCTGTGCACCATCGTCCGCAGGTGGGGCTTTCCCTACTCTCCCGTGCATCCTGTCTTCTCGCCCGCGCGGATTCACATGGACGTCGAGTACCGCTTCTACTCCGGTCTGCCGTGGTTCCACAAGACCGGCGCGATGACGGCTCTGAAGGATGTCGAGGTGGAAGCGCTGCGTGACGACGAGTGGGTATTTTCGGGGCAATCCTTCACGGACATTCTATGGATGGGACCGGAAGGCAAGCTTCGCACCGGGCCGGTGCCCCCCGAATACGCGGACAAGATCTGGGCGGTGGGATTCTGCAATGACGTCAGCGAGGATTCCTTCCTTGCCCTGTTTCTCGAGCACCGCGGAGATGGACTGCCGGAGTTGAAGCATTCCGGCTCTCCGATGATGTACTACCGCTGGCATGGCCACGTCTGGAGCCGCTATCCGCTCCCCGTAAAGAACGTCCCGGCGGGAGCCGTGCTCCACCAGAAGAATGCCTACGTCGCAATTCCCTACACGAAAGAAAGCCCGCGACAGTTGGAAGACCTGCGCCACCGGCTCTTGAATCCCTATCAGATTTCCGCGCTCGATCTGAATCGCGCGGGCGCCGCGGCCCAGCAGGGCGGACAACTCGCCCGCCCGGGTGAGGCGGGCGATAGTCCCATTCCGAAGAAAGCCTTGTGGGACGCGCTCCGCGGATGCAAGGACGAGCAACTCTATGCTTCGGACATCAATGTCGTCGACCTGGGCCTTGTCTATGACATCCGTGTCCGCGGCGATGTGGTGCACGTGGTGATGACCATGCCCCACCGCGGCAGGCCTTTGCTCGGATATTTCACCTATGGTTCCGGCGGCAACACGACTCCCGTCCGGCAGCAGTTGTTGAGGGTTCCCGGTGTGCGGAAGGTGGTGGTGGAGCAGACCTGGGAGCCGGGCTGGAATTCCAACCGCCTCACTCCGGAGGGCCGGAGGAAGCTCGGGCTGGACAGTTGACACGGACGATGCCCGTCGCGGTTTGATATCCTCGTCCTCTCATGAAGGGACTCTTCTTTCTTGTACTGCTGCTGGCCGCGCGGCCCGGACTCGCGCAGGCCATCTCGGAAACCATCCGCGTCGAAGGCCATGTTGCGGTCCCCATGCGGGACGGGGTGAAGTTGTACGCCGACGTGTACCGGCCGCGAAGGGAAGGGCGGTTTCCCACCATCATCACCCGCACGCCCTACGGGGTGCAGCGCGACGGAATGCATCCCGCCGTCATCGCCTTCGCGCGGCACGGCTACGCGGTGGTGGTTCAGGACGTGCGCGGCCGCTATGAATCCGCGGGCGCCTGGGACCCCTTCCGCAATGAAGCCAGCGACGGATATGACACGGTGGAGTGGGCCGCGCGCCAGCCGTGGTCGAACGGCAAGGTGGGCATGCACGGGGGATCCTACCTCGGCCACGTGCAGTGGCAGGCGGCCACCATGGCTCCTCCGCACCTGACGGCCGTCTTTCCCGTTCTTGCCTCCACCAGCATTTATCACAACACCTTTTTTCACGGCGGCGCCTTCAAACTCGCGCTGGCATTCGGCTGGGGCGTGGTGCGCATGCCGAACCGCATCATGAATCCGCAATACTGGCACACGGAATCCTACTCGCCGCAGGAACTCAAGTACGAAAACATCATCTGGACGCTTCCGCTGAACCGCATCGACCTCGAATCTTCCGGACAGAAAGTTGGGTTCTTCCGTGATTGGCTGCGGCATCAGAGTTACGACGGCTACTGGCGCGCCATCAGCGATGAGGAGCGATTCCAGGCGGTGAAGGTTCCGGCCCACACTTTCGGCGGATGGTTCGACCTCCTGCTCGGAGGGACGCTGAATGGGTACACGGGATTGCGGGCGAAGGGCGCAACCGAGGCCGCGCGAAAAGGAGCGAAGATGATCGTCGGGCCCTGGGGCCACGGAGCCAGCCGGACATACGGCGACATCGATTTCGGGCCGCTCGCGATGCGTTCGCTGTTCGACATGGAGTTGCGCTGGAACGACCACTATCTCAAGGGGATCGACAACGGAATCGACCGCGAACCGCCGGTGGAGCTGTTCCTCATGGGAGTGAACAAGTGGGTCCAATACGAGGATTGGCCGGTTCCCGGGACCAGATTCACGCCTCTTTACCTGGCGAGCGGCGGCAACGCCAACTCGATGCGGGGAGACGGACAGTTGCAGTTCGAAGCGCCCTCGGGCGCGGAGGCCGACCGGTTTGTCTATGACCCGGACAATCCTGTCCCGAGTCTTGGCGGCAACGATTGCTGCGGGGCGCCCTTTCCGGCGGGACCCCGCGACCAGCGGCCGGTGGAATCGCGCCACGATGTGCTCGTCTACTCGAGCGGCATTCTGAAGGAGCCGCTGGCGATCGCCGGACCCGTGAAGATGAAGCTGTACGCTTCCACCGACGGACGCGACACGGACTTCATGATCAAACTGGTGGACGTTTACCCGGATGGCGCGGCCTATAACATCGCGGAAGGAATCCTGCGGGCGCGCTTTCACGAAGGCTTGGACAGGATAAGGCTGCTCGAACCGAACCGCGTCTATGAGCTCGAGATCGACATGCGCGGCACGGCGAACGTGTTCCAGCCCGGCCATCGCATTCGGGTGGACGTCACCAGCAGCAACTTCCCTCAATATGACCGCAATCCGAACACGGGAGAGGACCTTGGCGCGTCCGGCACGGTAAGGGTTGCGCGACAGACAGTGTTTCACTCGAGCGCGGCGAAGTCACACATCGTGCTGCCGGTGGTCAATCTGCCGTAGAGGCAAGAGCCGCCTCGCATTCCCGCTCGCGTCCGCGAACCACCCGGCGGCCGGCGAGTCTGCCGCTGGTTCCCGTAACGGCTGTCCATTGGCGCTCTCCCGTGCCGCCATCGCAGTAGAGCACCACCCAGTCCTTCGTCATGCCCAACTGGTGCGCTCGCGGGGTGTTCGAGTAAAGAGCCGTGTAGTGGCGATCCCCCCTGGTGGTGTGCAGGACCGGGAGCCAGGCCTCATGGGACGGATTCATGCGTTTGGGAGCAATCTTTGGCAGCGTATCCGCCGCGGCGCGTTCGCGATACTCCCGGTCCACGTCGAGCAACTCCTCGACAGGCACTGTCAGCGCCGGTGGCGGGATTCGCCGGGGCGGCCTGCCTAGCCGTACACTCAGGGAGTCCACGACGGCGGCTAACCGTTTCGGACCGAACCCACGGATGGCGGCCAGGCGTCCATCGTGCGCGGCGGCTTCCAGGTCTTCCAGACAGGAGATGTGGTGTTCTCGATGCAACCTGGCTGCCCACAGCGTGCCAATGCCGGGAACGGTCGCCAGCAATTTCTCGGGATCGGTTTCTCCGCGCAGGCGGTCGAGCAGCCTGAGCTTGCCCGTCCGGATCAGTTCCGATAGAGACGAGGCGAGCCGCTCCCCGATTCCTAGCCTCCTCCTCAGCCCCTCCTCACCTTCACGGGTGAACAAGTCCTCGATTGGCTCGCCGTACGACTCGATCTGACGGGCCGCATTACGATACGCCTGGAGCCGGAATGGGTTTCCATCCTGCTGGCCGAGCAGGTCGGCCACTTCGCGTAACCGCCTTGCCAGAAACCGGTTCATGAAGTCTCCTGCTTTCATTGAAGCAATCCCCGCGCCGGCCAATCGGCCTGGAATAGCCGCGGAGCGGACTAAATCACCCTGGGAATTGGCCGTACGCACGATACAATGGTGAAAGGGATACCCCTTTCGCGTGCCTTTCGAAATCGCGGCGCAACCCGGTCCCAGTGCGGATGTGAACCTCCCTGACCGTGCGTATTCAGAGGGCAAAAGATGGGCATGAACAGTCCGGTACGTCAGCGGCAGTGGATTTTTCCGGTAGTCAATCTGTTGATTCTCGCCGCCCTGTTGTATATGGGAACTCTGGGGCTTGGAAACGCCGCTCCGGAACGCGTTTCCTACACGGAGTTCCTGGCGCGGATGCGCGCCGGAAAGCTCTCCGCGGTGGAAATCACCGATCAGGATCTGATTGGGGTGAAGAAGCCGGATACGGAAAAGAAGAAGGGGCAGCCTTCAGCCGGCGAGCGCATCATAGCCACGCGTCTGCCGGGCATCGATGACACCTCGCTTCTCAAGGAACTCGAGGATCACCAGATCAAGGTTACCGGCGTCGTCGAAAACAACGCCTGGATTTGGGGACTCATGGGCTGGGTGATCCCCTTGCTGCTCATCGGCGCGCTCTATGCGTTTGGGATGCGGCGGTTGCGCCAGGGCGGCGGCGCCATGACTTTCGGGCGGAACCGGGCCAAGATTCACGACCAGTCCAGCAGCGTCAAGGTCACATTCGCCGACGTCGCCGGTGTGGATGAAGCCAAGACGGAACTGCTCGAGATTGTCGATTTCCTCCGGCGGCCCGCCCGCTATCAGGCGCTCGGAGGGCGCATTCCCAAAGGGGTCCTGCTCATAGGACCTCCGGGCACGGGCAAGACGCTGCTGGCGAAAGCGGTTGCCGGAGAGGCCGGGGTTGCGTTCTTCTCCATTTCCGGGTCGGAGTTCGTGGAAATGTTCGTCGGCGTCGGCGCGGCCCGGGTTCGTGACCTGTTCGAGCAGGCAAAGCAGAAAGCGCCCTGCATCGTTTTCATCGATGAACTGGACGCGATCGGCAAGTCGCGCACCACCGGCCGCGGCATCGGGTTCAGCAACGAAGAACGCGAGCAGACGTTGAACCAGTTGCTTGCCGAAATGGATGGCTTCGACACATCGGAAGGCGTCATCCTGATGGCCGCCACCAACCAGCCGGAAGTGCTCGACGCGGCTCTGATGCGCGCCGGGCGATTCGACCGCCAGGTGCTGGTGGACCGCCCCGATCTGAAGGGCCGGGAGGAGATCCTACAGGTGCATGCGCGCAAGATTCACATGGCTCCGGATGTGGACCTGAAAATCATCGCCGCGCGGACGCCAGGCATGGCGGGAGCCGATCTCGCCAATATCGTGAATGAGTCCGCGCTGCTTGCGGTCCGCCGCGGCTCGACGAGCGTCGAACTGCGGGACCTCGAGGAGGCGATCGACCGCGTCATGCTGGGCCTCGAAAAAAAGCGGCGCGTCATGACGCCGGCGGAGAAGGAGCGGATTGCCTATCACGAATCCGGCCACACTCTGGTGGCCTTGTCGGTCGAACATGCCGATCCCGTGCATCGCGTGTCCATCATTCCGCGCTCCATCGGGGCGCTGGGCTACACGTTGCAGTTGCCGACCCAGGAGAGGTTTCTCATGACGCAGCCGGAACTCGAGGACCGGCTGACGGTGCTGCTGGGCGGCCGCGCGGCGGAAGAGATTCAATACAAAGGCATCGTCTCGACTGGCGCCGCGGATGACCTCGACCGCGCCTCCGAACTCGCCAGGCAGATGGTCACCCGTTTCGGCATGAGCGGACAACTCGGAAAGCTGACCTATGGCCACCCGCTCGCCTCCCCGTTCCTCAAGTCGATGTTTACAGCCGAGGAAAAGAACTACAGCGACGCCACGGCGAGAATCATCGACGAGGAAAGCAAGCGGATCGTGGATGCGGCCTTTCTGCGGGCGGAATCGATCTTGCGCGAACGGGAGGAGCAGCTCGATCACCTGGCATCGGAGCTCATCCGCAAGGAAACGTTGAGTAAGGAAGAACTCACCGCGGTCGTGCAAGCCACCGCTGCCAGGCAGGCCGGCTCCCGCTGACCGGTGGCGGTCCGCTACGGCAACTCGAAAACGTAGAGAGCGTTGCCGTTGCCCGGAAAATGGATCTCCGGCGCTATGACGTGCGGCACGTCGCGCGGGCTGCCTCCACCCAATCCCGTCGTCACGGCGATGTATTGCTTGCCGTCGATGGAAAACGAAACCGGATGCCCCTGTACGGATGTTCCAAGCCGCGTTTGCCACAGCAGGGCGCCGGTCTTCACATCGAACGCCTTGAAGTAGCGGTCGAGGTCGCCCACGAAAGCCACTCCGCCCGCCGTGGAGAGAACGCCCGTGAGAAACGGAGCGCGCTGCTCGACCGCCCACCGCTCTTTCATGGAGCGCACATCGTAAGCCGCCAGCTTTCCGATCATGCCTTTCTTTCCCGGCATCTCGAGGAAGTGCCGGTTGCCGGCCCCGCCTCCGGACCCCGCTTTCATCTCCACCTCGCGCGCCGACATCTCCATGCAGCTCTGGCTGAGTGGAAGAATGAGTTGCCCGCTCGGCGGATGGTAGCTCATCGGCTGCCAGTTATGCCCTCCCTGGGTGCTCGGACAGACAAAGAGCCATTCGCCGAACTTCTGCTCGAGGATATCGGCGCGATACGTAAGTTTGCCCGTCGCGCGGTCAACATGGGAAAACGCGTTCTGATGGACCGTCTCCACCAGATCGATATACTGGCCCGTAACCCGGTCCAGTTTCCACAAAATACCAGCCTTTCCGATGGAGAACACCAGCTTGCGCCCGTCCACGTCCACCAGCACCCGCTCGAAGACCTCATCCAGGTCGAAGGTCTCCTGAGGCACATGCTGGAAGTACCATTCGAGCTTGCCCGTCTCGGAATTGATCGCCAGCGTGCAGTTCGTATACAGCGCTTTGTCGCCGGTCTTCGAACCGCGGCTCACTCGCATCCAGGGCTTGGCCTGAGAAACCCCCCAGTAGGTGAGGTGTAATTCGGGATCGAAGCTGCCCGCGATCCAGGTGTCGCCGCCCGCGCGGAAGAGATTGCTCAACGTGCCCCACGTGCCGCCGCCGGGTTCGCCGTCGTGCGCAATCGTATTGAACTTCCACACGGGAGCGCCGGTTTGCGCGTCCCAGGCGCTGATGTAGCAGCGTTCTTCTTTGTATGACCCGCATCCGGTGAGTCCCTGAAGAATCTTTCCGTCGATGGCGATGGCGCCGGAGGTGCTGCTGAAGCCGCGCTTGGCCGGAGCCACCTCGCTGGTCCAGACAACGCGGCCCGTCCGCGCGTCGAGCGCGTGGAGCTTGGCGTCGGTCCCCGAAAGATAGACTTTGTCGTCCCAAATAGCAGTGGCGCGCGTGGCGCCGTAGGCGCGCGTCGCATCGGGTCCGATGTTGTTCTCCCATATCAAGTCACCGTTGCGGCCATCGAGCGCCTGCATCGTGTGGCTGGTGTTGGACAGATAGATGATGCCGTCATGAACGATCGGAGAGGGCTGATTGGCTCCGCCGTCGTTCATCGCCCACATCCATTTGAGACGGAGGTTCTTCACGTTCCCGCTGGTGATCTGCGACAGCGGGCTGTAGCTCCACGCCTGGTAATTGCCCCGTATCATCAGCCAGTCCGCCGGATCGGGATTGCGGAGCATGGCGCCGGTCACCGGGCGGTAGTTCTTTACCGTACCGCGCACGGTGTGGCCTTTCGGGCGCGCGCGGGTGGACAGGCCGGCCTGATCGGAGGAGGGAGCGCTGAGCGCCGCCAGCAGGGCCGCGGGCATCTGCCCGTTCGCGGCGTCTCCGATGCGCAGGCGGCTGTTGACGGCAAGCGGTTCCGCGCCCGCGGGCGCCCCGTTTGCTTCAAGAATGAACGCCGCAATCGCGACGTAGGTCTCCTCGCCCAGCCCGCCGGGGTTTCCCGGTGGCATTGTCTGTTGCATGTAGCGCGTCAGTTGGGTTGCTGTGCGTTCGCGCCACACCTTCAGAAAATTCCCGCCCGCGAGCGGATGCGCTTCGTTGCGGCCGCTCAAGTTCGGCAGATGGCAGCTGGCGCAGTTGCCGAGATAGGCTTCGCGCCCGGCGAGCGCCTGCGCCGCCGTGAAGGTCTGCGCGAGGACGGCCGGCGTTGTGAGACAGGCGAGAACGGCGAGTCGCATGCTGGCGGACTCCCTATCCGAACAGTTTCCTGAACATGCCCACGTACG
This sequence comes from Bryobacteraceae bacterium, assembly GCA_019187195.1. Lineage (GTDB taxonomy): Bacteria > Acidobacteriota > Terriglobia > Bryobacterales > Bryobacteraceae > CADEFT01. The sequence continues at coordinate 125,771 of JABAQT010000031.1, read as the reverse complement.
GATCGCCGGAACGCGAGGGCAGTTCCACGGGCGACTCCCAGTCCTCGGGGACCTCTTCCGGCCGCACGGTCTTGCCCCCGTTCAACACCGACCGCCATCCCGCCAGGAAAACTCGCGTCTTCTCGAGGATCGAGTCGAAGCTCTCCGGCATCTCGTGATAGAGCGCCATGCGTTGGTATGCCCAGATGGTTGGGGCCCACGCCTCGGTGATCTGGAACGGAAATCCGGTCCCGCTTTCGATGTCGAATGCTTTTCCGCCGTACGCTTCCTTCGTGTGGATCTGCAGCGTGCCCCATGAACCGGCGATCTGGTGCAGCGTCCCGAGGAAGACATGCCCATCGCCGCCCGTGTGCTCGAAGCTCATCACCCCCGGCGGCGTGTACCAGTTCTTCGCCTGGTAGGTAACCGACACGATGGGGTTGCCCGCCTGCACAATGGCACGGTGGATCATGTACATGCCGTGTATGCCGTGCGTCGGGTATTCGTCAAACGAATTCGTCGCGTTGTAGCAAAGGATCTTCTTGCCAGCCGCCCAGGCTTTGGCCTTCGCGGCGGCTTCGGTGTACTCGTAGGCCGAGGGGCAAAGAATGGTGGCTCCGTGCTTCCGCGCGGTGTCGATCATCTTGCGGGCTTTGGCGAGCGAGTTGGAAAACGGCCGGTTGATGAGATTGGGAAGGCCGGCTTCGAGATAGGGCTGGTGCAGGCGGTCATTCCAGGGGTGTTCGAAATATCCGCCGGAGATAATCCCATCCACTTTGCCGAGCATATCGTCGAAGTTGCGCACAGCCTCGCAGCCGTACATGCTGGCAAACTCCGCGGATTTCGCCGGATCGACCTCCCAGCAGTGCGTGATGCGCATGCCGGTCATCGCCGTTTCCTTCTTATCCTTGCGCGGATTCATCAGCGGAGCCCACAGTCCCAGCAAGTGCGAATAGTTATGGACGTTCAGACAGCCGATGCGAAATGGCGCGCGCGGCTCGACACTCGATTGCGCGGCCTGTGCGGCGGCGGCCAAAGCCGCGGGACCCTTTGCGAGAAATCCGCGGCGGTTCGAAAGATGGGTTGTGTTCATCGGACCTACCATTTGGAATGCTTGTAGCGCTCGGCCCAATCGACGCCATGCCACGTGGTCATCTTGATGGGACGAACAAACAACAGCCACCGCGGTTCGGTGAGTGTCGGCTCGAGATATTCCGGACCGTGCTCGCCAAGATACCGAAGCGACATCCGGCGGGCGATTTCCACCCACCGCCCGCCAAGGTTCGGTTCCTCGAGAACGGTCGCTTCGCCTTTCACCAGCACCCGGTTGTTGTAAATGGTGGTGTCGTCGATGCACAGAAATACCCGGCCATCGCGCTGAACATGCCGCGCCCACGCCGATCTCGCGCGCGGCACAATGTAGAACCCGCCGTCTCTATATTCGAACCAGCACGGCACCACATAGGGCCAGCCGTCCTCGTCAAGACACCCGAACCGGCAAAATGGGTTGCCCGCGAGAAACTGCGCCAGTTCCTCTTCGGACATCTTGCCGATCTTACCCCGCCACTCTTCTTTTTTCGCTTCCGCCAATCGCTTCCGCTCCTTCTTTCCGGTTGGCCATCATACCATCACCGCGCGGGCCGCCGGAGATCGAGGAGCTTACCCCATGGAGGTGCAGTGTTCGGGCTTGATCTTGTAGATCACCCGCACCTCACCGGCCCTGCGGTTCGGGTACTTGTCGGCGTTGAGGTACTTCTTCGCCATTTTGTCGATGTGTTCGTCGGCGCCCGCCTCGGTGATCTCGGTCACCTGGCCGCGCACCTCCAGATAGCGGTAGGGATTGTCGGGATCGATGATTGCCAGCGAAACACGGGGCTCGGCGCGCATATTCAGGTCCTTTCGCCGGCCCTTGGCGGAATTTACGATGACATGCGAGCCATCGTAGTCGCACCACACGGGAGTCACTTGCGGCCTGCCATCGGGCATCAGGGTTGCAAGACTGGCAAATGCCTTCTTCCGGAACAGATCCAGATACTTGTCGGGAATCGCTTCCGCCATGATGGGTTCTCCTGTGCGCAATATAACATGCCGCTCACTAAGGCGCTTTTCTCACAAAGCGGAACTCATCCGAGGAAATCAGCGAGGCATAGGAGCCGAATCGCTCTTCCGAAGCAACCGCATCGAGGGGTTCCGGCGCGTCCGGTTCGCGCTCGAATTCCCGGAGGAGTTTGTAAGTGGTGGAGCGCTGGACGGGCACGCGGCCCGCGCTTCGAATGATATGTCGCATTTCGGCGGGCCGCAGAAAATGGCCGTGAGCCGCGCCCGCCGCCGTCGAGATGCTCTCGTTGAGGAGCGTGCCGCCCAGGTCGTCCGCCCCCGATCCAAGACAGCGCCGCGCCATGGGCACGCCCTGTTTCACCCAACTCGCCTGCACGTGATCGATGACTCCATGCAGCATCACGCGCGCCACGGCGTACATGCGCAGCACCTCGTCCTCCGTTGCCCCGGCGCGGATTCCGGGCACGAACCCCTTCCGGTACATGGGTGCTTCGGCGTGAATGAAACTGAGCGGAACAAATTCCGTGAAACCGCCCGTCTGCTTCTGAATATCCCGCAGCAGGCTGATATGCCGGGCGATGTCGCCGGCGGATTCGATGTGCCCGTACAGGATGGTCGAGGATGTGGGAATTCCCAGGCGGTGGGCGCTGGTTATCACGTGAATCCACTCCGCGGTCGAGATGCGCCCCGGCGAAATAATATTCCGGATGCGGTCGTCCAATATTTCGGCGGAAGTTCCCGGCAGGGAGCCAACCCCCGCGTCCCGCAGCGCCGCAAGATAGTACTCCACGCTGCGGCCGCAAAGCCCGGAGCCATATTTCACCTCTTCGGGAGAGAAGCCGTGGATGTGGATCTCCGGCGCCTCCTCCTTGATGGCGCGGCACAGATCGATGTAGAGAGATCCCTTCATGCGCGGCGGCAGGCCCGCCTGCACGCATACCTCGGTCGCGCCTAGCTCCCACGCCTCCCGCGCCCGGCGCACCACCTCCTCGGTGGGAAGAAAGTAACCCTCCCCGGCGCGATGCCCGCGGCTGAAGGCGCAAAAGCCGCATCGCTTCACGCATACGTTCGTGAAGTTGATGTTGCGGTTGACGACGTAGGTAACCCGGTCTCCCGGTTTCTCGAAGCGCAGGTGATCGGCCACCGCCATGAGCGCCGCCAATTCGTTCCCGGCCACCGTCAGCAGCAACTCGCCTTCGGTGGCGCTCACCTCTCCTCCCGTGAGGGCTTTGTCAAGAATGGCGGCTATCGCCGGGCGGCACCCCGCAATGGCCTGTTCCATTCCTACCATCGTTCCTCCCGCGGACGGACCAGTCCCGAACTGTCCACCATCCGGGCCACGCGGTCTCTCAGCGCTTCGGGAACAAAGCCCGCGCGTACGAATTCGGGATAGACGGCAAGCCGCTCGCGCAGTTCAAAGCCCGCCTGCCCGGTAACCTCCCGCAGCGTTCGAATGGCCGGCCACTCTCGTTCGGGATTGATGAAATCCCGCGTAACCGGAGAGACTCCTCCCCAGTCGTTAATGCCCGACCGCAGCAATCGTCCGAACCCGGGCGATGTCAGGTTCGGAGGAATTTGAATGTTCACCTCGGGGCCGAAAATCACCCGCGCGAGAGCCGCCGTCAACTCGAGGCTGTCCGTGTCCGGCTCCGGCCAGCCGGCAAACCGTGTATCCGCCTTGGCGCGAAAGTTCTGAATGATCACTTCCTGAATGTGGCCATGGCGTGCGTGAATGTCGCGGATGGCGCACAGCGAGGCGGCGCGCTCTTCGAGCGTTTCTCCAATTCCAATCAGGATGCCGGTGGTGAATGGCACGCGCAGCCTGCCGGCCGCCTCGAGCGTCGCCAGGCGCGCCGCTGGCGTCTTGTCCGGACACCCGTGATGCGCTTCACCGCGCCGCAGCAACCGGTCGCTCACCGTCTCGAGCATCATCCCCATGCTTGCGTTGAATGGACGAAGCTGCTCCATCTCATCAGGAGACATCGTGCCGGGGTTGGCGTGCGGCAACAGGCCGGTGCGCTCGAAAACCAGCCGGCACATCGCCGCGAGGTAGCTAATGGTCGACGCATAGCCCCGTTCTTCGAGCCATCGTTTGTGGGCAGGGTAGCGAAGTTCCGGCCGCTCTCCAAGACTGAATAGCGCTTCCTTGCACCCCGCTTCCCGGCCGGCCTCGGCGGCGGCCAGCACCTCTTCCGGAGTCATCGTATGAGCCCGCGGGTCATCAGGCAGCCGGGCAAACGTGCAGTAGCCGCACCGATCGCGGCAAAGGTTTGTCAGGGGAAGGAACACCTTCCGCGAATAAGTGATGACGCGCCCCGTACGCTGGGCGCGAATCCGCGCGGCCTGCTCGAGAAGAGGCCGCGAATCCGCGGAGCAATCCCGCAACAGGCGGTAAGCTTCCCCCGTCGTGATCTTCTCCGGAATTGCCGTCGCAGCCAAGACTTTCAGCATGTCACAAACAGCGGCTTCGATGAAGACGCCCTGTGGCATACTTTAGTCATTGGAAACGTGCGGGAAACGATCGCAATCGTGGGTGGAACCGGCGCCGAAGGGATGGCTCTGGCGCTTCGATTCGCGCGGGCCGGAGCCCGTGTGCGCGTCGGTTCAAGAACTGTCGAACGGGCACGGGCCGCCGCCACTCTCATCGCCGGAAAGGCCGGTTCCGGCGCCGTGGAAGGGTTCGAAAATGCCGTCGCCGTTCGCGAGGCGGACGTAATCGTATTGACAGTGCCGCCCGACGCGCAGATCAGCACGCTCCAGGCTCTTGCCTCCAGTTTTCGCCCCGGCGCGGTTCTGGTGGATGCCACGGTGCGCCTGAAATCGGAGCAGAATTCCGCCCTCCTCGCGGCGGAGCACGTTCCCGAGGGTGTGCGAGTCGCCTCGGCCTTTCACACGCTGAGCGCGGGTCTGGCCGGCAACCTCGAGGAATCCATCGATAGCGACGTGCTCATCTGCGCCGATGATCCCGAGGCTAAGTCCGCCGTTTCCGCCCTGGTCCAAATGCTTCCGGGCGCGCGGCCGGTTGATTTGGGAGGATTGAAAAAATCACGGCTCATCGAGAATACGGTCCAGTTGCTGATCGCACTCAATCGCGCGCACAAAGTGAAACATTCCGGGATTCGCATCACAGGCTTATGATTGTTGCTCTGGCCGGCGGGGTGGGAGCGGCCCGCTTTCTCGATGGCCTCTCCCTGGTGTACCCGCCCAAGGAAATCTGCATTATCGGCAACACCGGAGACGACATGGAAATGCACGGTTTGCATATCTGTCCCGACCTGGACACCGTCGTCTACACGCTCGCCGGGGTTGCCGGCCGGGTGCATGGGTGGGGCGTGGAAGGAGATTCCTTCCGCTGTCTCGAAGCACTCGGCAAACTGGGCGCCGAAACCTGGTTCCAACTGGGCGACCTCGATCTTGCCACGCATATCCACCGCACCGCGCGCCTGCGCGCGGGCGAGAGTCTGAGCACGGTGACAGCGGCAATCGCTCGCTCGCTCGGAGTTGCCTCTACACTGAAGCCGATGTCGGATGACGCGGTGCGCACGATTGTCCAAACGCCTGGCGGCCCCCTGGAGTTTCAGACCTACTTTGTCCGCCGCGGAGCGCGGGACGAAGTGCTCGGCGTGGAGTTTCAGGGGGCTGGGGACGCGCGGCCCGCGCCGGGAGTGCTCCCCGCCATCCGCTCTGCCTCGGCCATCGTATTCTGCCCCTCGAACCCCGTCATCAGCATCGGACCCATCCTCGCCGTTCCCGGCATCCGGCAGGCCTTGCGAAGACGGAAATGCCCCGCCGCCGGCATCTCGCCGATCATCGGAGGGCGCGCGCTGAAAGGGCCCGCCGCCGACATGATGCGGAGCATGGGGATGGAGGTCTCGGCCCTCGGAGTGGCCCGGTTGTATCGCGGCCTGGTCGACCTCTTCGTTCTCGACCGCGAGGATAAACGGCTGGCGCCCGAGGTCGAGAAGTTGGGAATGCGCGCCGTCATCACCAACACGATCATGGCCGGCGCGGCGGAGAAGAAGGCGCTCGCGCGCGCCGTGCTCAAAGCGCTGGAGCGAGCATGATCTTCGCCCTCCTGCCTGTAAAGGCGCCGAAGAACGCCAAGCAGCGGTTGAGCGGTCTCTTTACGCCCCAACAACGCGAAATCCTGGCGCGCGCCATGTTCGAAGAGGCGCTCGCCACCCTATGCTCGGTGGAAGGGCTCGCCCGCCGCGTCGTCGTAACCAGCGACGGGATCGCCGCCGCCCGTGCCCGCTCGTCCGGCGTCGAAGTGTTCTATGAGACGGAACAGTTGAGCCACAGCGCCTCCGCCGACGCCGCCGCGCGCCGGGCCGCGGCTCTCGGAGCCACCACAGTCATCCTGTTGCCCATCGATGTGCCTCTGGCCACCAGGGAGGAGATCGAAATGCTCGTCGCCGGGGCGGAACCAGGCGTGATCGTGGTGCCATCCGCCGATGGCTCCGGCACCAACGCTCTCGTCCGCACTCCGCCGGACGTCATTCAAAGCTGCTTCGGACCGGATAGTTTTCGCAAGCACGTGAGTCAGGCGGAAGAGGCGGGCGTGCCCGTGAAGGTGCTGCGCCCGCCGGGGTTGCTGTTCGACATCGACACGCCGGAGGATGTCGCGGAACTGCTCGCCCGCGCGCCTTCCTCGCGCATTGCCGCGCTGCTGAGGTCATGGTGAGCATCCGCATCACGGGACTCGCGACACTGCCGGAGATCCGATCCGGAGATATCCTCGCGCCGCTGATTCTCGCAGCCGCGGCAAGAGAGCAGCAGCGGATCACGCGATCCACCATCGTGGTGGTGGCCCAGAAAATCGTGTCCAAAGCCGAGGGTTCCACCATCGACCTGGCCGGGATCGAACCGTCATCCTTTGCGGCAACATGGGCGGCGCAATGGGGCAAGGATGCCCGCCTCATCGAGCTTGTTCTCCGGCAATCGCGCCGCATCGTGCGCATGGACCGCGGCGTTCTCATCACCGAAACTCATCACGGTTTCGTCGCGGCGAATGCCGGCGTCGACCGCTCGAATACCCCGGGCGACGATATGGCAACGGTGTTGCCCTCCGATCCGGACGCCTCCGCCGCGGCTCTCATGGCTGCCTTGGACTGCGGCGCCGTGATCATCAGCGATACGTTCGGACGCCCCTGGAGAGAAGGGCTGGTGAATGTCGCCATCGGGGTTTCCGGCATAGGTCCCCTCGAGGACCTGCGCGGAACGCAGGACCGCGGCGGACACGCGCTCAGCGCCACTATTCTCGCGCGCGCTGACGAACTGGCTTCCGCGGCGGGCCTGGTGATGGGCAAGTCCGCGGGCGTGCCCGTTGTGTTGATCGAGGGGTATGAATGGGAGCCTTGCGAGGGCTCGGCCCGCCCGTTGATCCGCCCTCCTGAGTTCGACCTGTTCCGCTGATCAGGCGAGCGCCGATATCAGCCTGTCCACGTCGCTCTGGTTGTTGAACACGGAAACCGAAACGCGCATCCGGCCGCCCTCCGCGGACCCGCTCAGAGTGGTCACCACGTTGGCCCTTTTCAATCTGGAGCGCGTCGCCGCCACATCCTTCACCTCGAAGGAGATGATGGGGCTCTCCGTGCCTGCCGGCGTAATGGTGGGATATCCCGCCGCCGGCAACTCTTTCCGGAGGCGCGCCACAAGTGGCCGCGCGTGCGCCTGAATGCGTTCCACGCCGAGCGAATGGATATACTGCAGCGCCTGGTGCTGGCACACGCAACCTATGTGGCTTACCGTGCTGATCTCGTACCGTGACGCGCCCGTCTCCGTGCTGCGTCCTCCAAACAGTCTTGCCTTCAACGCCGTTCCCTGCAGATCCTCGCGAACATAGAGATAGCCGAAACGGCCGCCCATCAGCCACTTGTACGCCGAGCAAGCGAGAAAATCGATGCCCATCGCTCTCACGTCAATGGGAACCGCTCCCGCCGCCTGTATGACATCGCAATAGAGGTAGGCGCCGTGAGCATGGGCAAGCTCACTGATGGCTTTCACCTCGTGCACATATCCGTTCACGTTTGACACCAGGGCAATCGCGATGAGCTTCGTTTTCCGGTCCACCGCCCTCTCGAGGTCGCGCATGTCCATCTGGTAGTCGCGGTGTTTGACAATGCGTACATCCATGCCGGATTTCCGCCGCTTGCGGTAGTTCAGCAGGCTCCCGCCGTAGTGCAGATCGTTGGTCACCACGTTGCCGCCCGTTGCTTGAACGTCGAGCCCTTCCAGCACGAGGTTCTCTCCGGTTTGCGTGCTCGGCGCAAATCCGATTTCCGAAGGCCGCGCATTCACGAGGCGCGCGAACATCTCCTTCACCCCGGCCATCAGCCGGCCGTTCTCGAACTTGTCCCGCGCCGAATCCGGGCCGTGGGTCAGGGCGCGCAAATACTCCTCGATTGCCCGCGTCGTTCCCTTGCCCAGCGGATGTTCGGTCGCCGTATTCAGGTAGGTCTCCCGCGACGCCCACGGAAACTCCTCTCGCGCGCCGTCGATATCCGCCGCCATAGCCTGCATCAGCGCCGCTCCACTCAGCATAAACTGTCTGCGTTGCATCACACCCTCACATACTGTAGGTCTTGTAGCTGTTTTGACATGGATTGCCCACCGCGGCGTGCATCCGCCGCCGCGCGGGTTCCGCAATCAGGCTCGCCACCGTCCGGCTGTCGCCGTCATGGCGGCAGATGCTGACGGGCTTGCCGGTGTGGTCCTTCAGGAAGCTCTTGACATCCTCCACGGTCACGCGCCCTTGCTTCGACGCGATCAATTCGTTCATCTTCCCGATCCGGGGAAACGAATCCGGCCAGCTCTTCTCGAAATTCTCCTTCCGCGCGTATCGCGAGCACAGGAAATGATTCGTGTGGGCAATGAACCCGGCGCCGCGATCCTCGATGATCTCCGGGCCGTCCGTGGTCGCCTCGACGTCCAGAATCCTGCCCGCTCCATCGCACAGTACATAATTTCCATTGGAGGCCAGGGGAATCTTGCGCAACAGCGCCACCGCCTGCTCGACCGTCGAGCATTCGAGCATCAGCCTCTTCACCGGATAGTGCGGCATGCCAAACCGGCTCGCGGGACCCCCGCCAAGCGCATTCGCGAAATGCGCGACACCCGCGCTGTTCATGCCGTGGTAACCGATCATGCCGCCGAAGGTCCACATCAGCACCTCGGGCTTCTCCTTCGGCTGCAGGTGCAGCACGTATGCCATTGGCGGGACTTCGCTGGTCATGTCACTGTTCTGCCCGGCAATGATCTCATGGTCCGGGGTTCCGCTCCGGCCAATCACATACGCGGTGCAACCTTCCTGCTTCGCCTGGCCGATCTCGCCGCGAATGTTGCATGCCATTGCATCCGCCGCCGTCACGCGAGCCCCTTCCGCAAGCCCCCGCATTTCATCGAGCAGGTGCGGGCAGTATTGCTCGAACATCGGCTGGAACCGCAGCGCGCGCGAGCGCAGGGTCTCGATCGATAGCTTCTGAGCGGCGCACATCACGTCCAGGTGCCTCCGTATATACTCCCTGGCTTGCTCGCCATGCTGGCGACCGAGCTCCCGGTGCGATCCCTTGGCACGGAAGATCGGGTAAGCTTTCGGGTCGCCTGCCCGGCCTCCGCCCAGGCAGGGCATTGCCGCCATCGCTCCCAGAAATCCGCGCCTGTTCGTCATTGCCGTTCCTCCGCTTCCCTGGCTCGCTCCTGGTACACTTTCTCCGCCGCATCGAGATCGGCGAACGCTCGCCGTCTCTCGTTTTCCGAACGCCAGAGCGCGGGATCGCTGATCATCTTCCTCAGCCGGCGAATCCACTCTTCGAAGTATTCCGCCGATTCCCGGCTCCGGATCTTCCCGTTTCCCACGTAAACGCGCACGGCGTTGGTCACAGCCTGAGCATATACCTTCTCCGTGGCGGGTGGCGGCTCGTCACTCTCCACCACCAGCGAAAACCAGCCGCTGCGCGCCGCCCGCGCCTGTTCGCGGAATGCGAACTCCGTCTGATGCGGCCGAACCGCCAGATCTTTCCAAATCTGTCCGTCCCGGTAGACGCGCACCACGCGAATCGGGGTCGCGGACCACACCTTCCCCTCCACCGTAACCGGGCCCGGATTCGTCAGGCTGACGCTGTTTCCGGGCATCTCGCCGTTCACGGCGAACTCCACCACCGGACCACTGCTAAGGAACGTATGCCCCTTCTTGATAGCGTTCACCCAGCCGCCGGGCGTGAAATTTTCACCCAGATATGCGTACGTCCGGATGATCCCAACCGGCCGGTTGTCCTGCATGTTCGCCAGCGAATCCTCACCTCCCACCGGCGCGACCGGAAAATCGTTGTTCCAGGCATGGTGCAGCGGAATCAACGAACCTCTCGATGCCGCTGACCATTCGAGCGCGTCGATGGTTCCCAGTGCCACATCCACGGCGTATCCCTTCGCCCCGCCGATGCCTTTGCCGCTGAGCGGATCCGAGTCGCCGCCAAAGGCATGCACGTAACCCGTCGCCGCGCCCTGCGCCCGGGCCTTGCGGAATAGCTCCGTATTGGTGGGATACAGGCTGTCGAGCGCGGTCCCCTCATAGCCGGTGAAGAATGGCGAGATCAGGTGATCCTTCAGCCCTATGTAGAAGGTATGCCCCCAGAACGGCGGCCGGTCTTCCTCGCCGAACACCAGCATCGAGCGCCGCGCGAGATTCGATGATGGATGCTCTTTCCCTCCCGGCTGGAAATACTGCCAGTCGAGAATCCGGTTGTCCTTATTAGCCACCAATGCGCTGACGATGTTCATCCCTTGCGCTTCCGCCGTGAGCATCAAAGCCTCCGGCGTGTTGCGCAGGTTCCCGCCATAGTTCATGTGAACATGCGTCGATCCGTTGAACCAGCCCTTCGCCGTCAGGTCCACGTGACGCTTCAGGCGAAGCACTACTTCCGCCGTCTCGCCGGACTTCACCTCTACCTGCTGCTTCGCCGGCCAATAGTCGAATCCCTTTTGAGCTTCGATTTCGAACGGCCCCACCGGCGCGTCGGCTATGTACTCGCCATTGGCATAGAAGATCCGCCGCAGCCCCGCCGCCATCCGTGCATTGAACACGTACGATTCGGGCGGCGCATAGAGTTTGCCGTCCGCGGCCCGGCCCGTAATGCGCGCCGCTGTCGCCTCTCCCGTCTGTTCGTCCCGGATCCTGACGCGCACCTTCCCCATGGGCCGCTTCCACTTTCGCTCCGTGATCAATACACGCCGCTTCCGGCCCCCGAAGGTTTCAAGCAGGCACAACCGCGGCATCCCGCCTTCGTTCGTGATGTAGGCGATCCACTCGCCATCGGGCGACCACCGCGGATGGAAATCATCGTAATCCCCAAACGTCAGCTTGACGGGTTGTCCCCCTCCCACCGGCAGCACATACAGGTGGTTGAACTGATCGGCGGCGCCGCCCGTCGATGAGTACACAATCCGCGTTCCATCGGGAGAGACATCCGGCCGCGTTCTGTATAGCGACTGCTCGTCGAGCAGGAGCTTCGCTTTCTTCATCGCATCGGGCTCCAGCGGAACGCGGAACAACCTGCCGCTCCCAAGAGCGACGTCGCGGTTCGCCACCAGGACGAATCCGCTGCCATCCCTCAGCCAGCCGGGTTGTGTGTGGAAATCATGATCGGCGAAGTATTGCCGCGGCCTCCCAAACGAGTGATCCTCGGTGACCGCCGTCTCCGGCCCCGCCCAATCTCCGTTTCGAATGGCGCGTACATGCACGTTCAGATATCCGCTGGGCCTGGTCGTCACATAGGCGACGCGCTGTCCGTCCGGCGAGAACACGGGATCCACGTATACCTGCTGATCGTTGGTCAGCTTTCGTGCTTCGCCCGTGACGGCATTCACAATCTCCAGTTGAATGGAATTCCAGTTGTCGTCCGCCGTGTAGATAATCCACTTCCCGTCCGGCGACCAGTTGGGGGAAGAGTGCAGCTTGGCGTTGTAGGTGAGTTCCTCCGCCACGCCTGTCTTCGGATTCACGCGCCAGATGGACCCGTACATCGCCACCGCGATCCACTTTCCGTCCGGCGACCAGCTTGGCCACCAGGGCGTTGTGTTCGGCGCGTGTGAGAGGTAATAACTCGAGAGGTAGTTGCTCCGGAACTTCAATGCCGGATACTCGGAGCCCTGTCCCCAGAGGGCCGTTGCAACCAGAGCGGCGAGGCACAGGCGAAGGGAGGCGCCGGGCGCCGTGCCCGTGATGCGCCTCTTCCGGGATGCTGCCCTAACTGCGTTGATAAACCTGTTGCAAAATCGCACGAAACACGCTCCGTACTGCGAAACTTCAGCCCTGCGTTCGAGTGGCGCAAAGACCCCGCGGCTATTTTTCAGATTATCCTCATCGAATGTTCCGCCGCGCGCTTCCACCGGGCCGCCACGTGTCAGAACGTTACTTTCATGCCAAACTGCAGTTGGCGTGATGAGGTCAGTGTGGACGTGATTCGACCCGCGCTACCCACTGGTCCCGTGCTCGTGAAGACCGTGCGCGCGCTGGGAATCGCAAAATTCGGATGATTCAGCGAATTGAACATCTCGGCCCGGAACTGGAGAGCTGCCCGCTCGCCCATCTGGAACCGCTTGTTCAGGCTCATGTCCACCATCGCCAGACCGGGCCCGATTAACGTGTTCCGGCCGAGGTTCCCGTAGAACCCCGCCGCGGGCAGCGCGAACGCGTTCGGGTCGTAGTAGCGGTCAGGACCACCAAGGATCGGGTTGGACGGCCACCCGGCGGCCAGATCCGGCCGCTGTGGCGATGTGCCGGCCTGGAAGCGCGCTCGCGCCCGGTCGAATCCAACCACAACGGAAAACGGGTTGCCCGAAGAGACTGTCGAGATCGTGTTCCATTGCCAGCCCGCCCCAAACCATTTCGGCAGCCGGGGAATCGCGGGCAGGTCCCAATTCCATAGGGCCACAAGGTAATGGCGAACATCGTAGTTGGACAGACCCCGTTCGGCTTTTCGGCTGTCGGGATCCTGGGGCAGATCGTTGTCCCCTCCCTGGGTCACGGTCACCGAACCGTCGTCGATATTGCGCGAGAACACGTAGTTCACGCGCAACAGGATTCCCCCCTGCACGCGGTGTTGCACGGATGCCTGAAAGGCGTTGTATACCGACTGCCCGTCGGTCACTTTGTATCGCACTCCCGTGAGATGTGGGTTGCGTGTGGTCGAGGTCTCGGGGAAGAACTTTCGTCCGTCCGCGAGGATCTGTGGGATCGCCTGATTCCCGTCAACAAATCGCGCCAGATGAACGCCGCGCTGGCCGGCGTAGCTGAGTGTCATGGCTGTCGATTCGGTAAGTTGCCGCTGCACGGTGAAGTTGTATTGCATCGTGTAGGGATTGTCCGGATGGAACACGAGCACATCCTGACGGCCAAGCACAAATCCAGGGTTCCCCACCAGTGTTTCAGCGCGAGGAAAAACTGGATTGCGAATGCTGCCCAGTACATAAAACGGCGCCAGCCGGTTGCCGGCGTTAGCGTAGAAGTCGGTCCAGATGGGGTCGAAGAAAATCCCGAATCCCGAGCGGATGCTGGTTTTCCCGTCGCCAAGCGGGTCCCACGCCATGCCCGCGCGAGGCGCGAGGTTTCGATTCGAGGGATTGGTGAACATCGGCCCAATCGTTGTCGTCGCGTCCCGCAATACATCGCGGAAGTTTGCCGAAAGGCCATCAGCTTCCACCGGCACGCTGACCCGCTCATAACGCATGCCAAGATTCAGGGTGAGATTCCGGCTCAGCCGGATGTCATCCTGCAGGTAGGCGGCGGTCATCATCTGGCGCCAGTTTCGATCCAGGCTCGAATCCGGCAGGGTCAACTCGACCGACGCCGGCCGGGCCTGCAGAAAGTCGATCAGACCGTTGAATTGATAGAAGCCATAAGGCGATTGCGGCCGGCTGGTCGGCAGCCTGTAGAACCGGTGATCGAATCCGAACTTGACGGAGTGCCGCCCTGGGGCCCACGACAAATCATCCGTAAACTGGAACAGGGATTGACGCGAGTATGAGGGGCCGAAACGGCTTGGCCCGATGGAGAAGAAACCGGTAACCGAAATCTGTCCCAGCGGCCGGCCAGGAAAAAATGACAGAGAGGGATCGGGCCGCCGCAGATAGGTGTTGGTGCTCTCAATGTCAGAGTGGTTGAAGCCGAACCGCGCGGTGTTGAGAAGCCGCTGCGTCACGATCCGGGTCAGTTCAACCGTCAGGTACCGGTTGCTCGACCTGCTCTCCGCCTGGATCAGCCGGATACCATCGGGAACCGCCACAGTCGCGTCATCCGCCGTGAAACGGGCAAATACGGAAGTCCTGTCGGAGAAGTGGTGATCGATGCGGCCGGCGAAGAAGTCTTCGTTGGTCGCCTGCGAAGCCGCGGACATAAACTCTCCCGTCCCATCCCCGAAGTTGCGATCGTTGGGAAGCGGCACGAGGTCCAGGTACGCGGGTACCGCGGGATTCACCACTACGCGCGATCCGCCCGGGAAGATCCCCGACCGGGCATTGGCGTCTGGAACGACACTGCGGCTGGTTATACCCAAGCGCTGTCTGAGCCCCTCATAGCCTCCCAGAAAGAAGGTCTTGTTGCTTATGACCGGGCCGTCCACCTCAACGCCGAATTGGTTCCTCCGGAACGGAGGAATGGGCGCGGCCGAGGAATCGAAGAAGTTCTTCGCGTCGAACGTGCTGTTCCGCGCGAATTCGAACAGGGAGCCGTGCAACCGGTTGGTTCCGGACTTGGTCACGGCGCTGATGATTCCTCCGGCGCTTCGTCCGTAGGCCGCGCTGTACGAGTTGGTATTTACCCGGAACTCTTCGAGCGTATCGATGCCCAGCATTACACCGGCGGCGCTTCCTGGCGTATTGTTATTGGCGTCGTTGATATCGCTCCCGTCGAGGAGAAAACTGACCTGGCTCGGCCTGTTGCCGTTGATCACAAGCTTGGTTCCGGGGCCTCCGGAATCCGGCGACCGCCGCGAGGGCGCAACGCCGGCTTCGAGCAAAGCCAATTGCGCGAAGTCCCGCCCGTTTAGAGGAAGATCCCGGATGGTCTTGGGGTCCATGGCCTCCGACAGCGCCGCGCTCTGCATATCGACGAGATTTCCCGCCGTGACGACGGCTTCGGAGGAAATAGACCCCACGGCCAGTGTCAGGTTGAGCGTCGCCTGCTGTCCAACGGTGAGGATAATGCCACGCCTCCGGTCAATCCGAAAACCTTCGATCGACGCGGTCAAATCATAGGCGCCCGGCGGGACTCTCAGGAAACGGTAGCCGCCTTGCCCGTCGGTATGGGTGCTTCGCTTCATGCCGGTCATCGGACTGGTGAGCGTCACATACACCTCGGGGATGGCGCCTCCCGATTGGTCCACGATCAGCCCCACGAGTTCCGCCGTGTTCGTCTGCGCCATCATCAGCGCCGGAACAATCAGGATCGCGCTAATTCGCACGGCTCACCGCCTGCGAGGCGGCCTTCCCCCGGCGCCCGCGCGACAGGACGACGACTTTGCCGTCCTTGGTTGGCTCGGTCCAGGCGACGTAGATCCGCCCCGGTTCCTCGAATGCGAACACCGGATACGACGAACTGCCAAGCGCGTGTCCCACCATGTGCAAAGCCGACAGACGGGCCGCTGCATCTACTTCCCGGTAATACGCGCTGACCGGCGCCCAATCCTGGCCGCCGGCCGTGGGCCGGCCCTGGAACACCAGTGCGAGGCGGTCCCCAATCGCGTTGAGATAGGGATGGTTCGGATCGAGAACGCCTTCGGAAACGGGGATGCGCCGCGAGAAGGTTTTTCCGCCATCATCCGAATACGCCAAAGAGAGCGCCGGCCGCTTCTCCCGCACGGCATACCAGGCGACAAACAATCTCTTGCCGATCGAGGCCATGCTCGCGCCGGAGTGAGGGCATCCGTTCAGGACCCAGTTGTCTTCGGCCACGCGCACCGGCGCGCCCCAACTCAAGCCTTCATCCGCCGACGCCGCCACGAAAATGTCACGGATGTTGCCGTCCAGGACGGCTCGCCATGCGACATAGACTCCCCTGTCTCCATTGAAGGCGATAGCCGGCCGGCAGCAGGGGCAGGCATCCCACGCTATCCTCACGGGCTTCTCGAACGAGACTCCGCGGTTGACGGAACGCGCCATGTAGACGGCGGACGTCCCTGCTCGGCCCTTGCCTCGGTCCCGGCCGTCCAGCCAGGCGGCGTAGACAATTCCCTTCGTCGAGACGTTCATCGTGAAGAACGATTGTGAGGGGGCGCCTGGATCGACATCGATTGCCCTGGAAAAACTCTCCCCCCAGTTTGTGGATCGTGCGAAGCGAAGAACATGCCCCTCTCCACTTCCGCGCCGGGCCTGCCACATGCAATAGAACTCGCCGCGTGTTCGAACCTGCAGTTGGGGGCTGCTCTCGCCGTGTGAACTGACCTCTCCGGCCGTATCGTTCACTCTGACCCCTGGTTCGAAGCTGTCGCCGCCATCGTGTGAGGTTTGCACCCACAGATCGCCCTTGTCCACCTTCATCAGGGAAATAGCGCCCGATGCCCGAACCGCGAGCATCGGATCACGGCCTTCCGCAACAACGCGAGGCCGGCTTTCAAACATTCTCGATCCGGACGCCGCCCACAGGCCGATGGCCATCAGGCCGGCGGCCGAAGTCGTCCAGATCAATGGAATCTTCTTCATAATCTCGCCTCCTCAAGAGGTCCGTCACGCATCCGCTGATCCTCCCTGGGGAAAGCTGTTCTCAGCGAGAAATTGAGCGTGACTGGACGTGTCACATCGCAAACCGCCGTACAGGCGGATGTGCCGGAGTTGCGGGAACGGTTCTCACGCGCCGGGCCCGCTCGATAAGGAATCGGCTAGGAGAGGAGGAAGGGCGGTCCGCGTTCTTGGCTGGCCCGGCTCAACCAAAGGCGCACTCGCGCCTCGGTCTGTGACAGGGCGGCCGGCCGGCTCGGCGCCGGTGCTGGCGGAACAATTGCCGAAGGTGAAACGCTCGCTTTTCCGGTCGCGGGTATCGCGTTGCCCGCGGGGTAGAGAGGACATCTCGCTCGCGTGTCCTCGAGAGCCGGCCCGGACTGCTCAGACTCCCCCTCGCTCCGGTTCGTCATCGCGCACTGATGCTTGCCATCGCGACGGCAACAGGGCGGCAGCTTTGATTCGGAGCGGGCGGACAAAACCGGTGGTATCAGCGAGACGCTGAACCCCAGCAGGAGCAGAATGGCGAGTGCACGCTGCAACGATCAAATTTTACCTCAGCCACAATGGGAGTGGCCAAACCCGCTCACACGGCTTCTATCCAAGCTGTCTGCGGGCCCTCCGAGTCGCCCGTTGGGGCTCCGTCAAAACAGGTACTTGAGCGCGAACTGCATCTGGCGGTTGTTCAGCCATGTGGAAGTGATCCGCCCGAAGTCCGGGCTGCCCAACTGAGCCACCGGCGCTCGAAACTGGGGTGTGTTCCAGAGATTGAATATCTCCCAGCGAAGCTGGAAGCGCCGCCTCTCTCCGATCGGGAAGGCCTTGAACACACCGATATCCCAGCCTTTCAACGCCGGTTGGCGTAACGTATTGCGGCCCACGTTTCCATACTTGTTCGTTGCCCGTGTGAATGCGCCGGTGTTGAACCAGCGCGCCGGGTCGGGATCGTCCAGAATCGGGCTGACACCGGGTGTGTAGTCGGGACGCTGCGTGCCCGCCCCCGTGTTTTGTGAGTTCCCCGACTGCGTGACCGTGAACGGAAAGCCGGATTGGTAGGTGACGATTCCGTTGAAACTCCAGTCCTTGAGCGCCAGTGCCGCGAGACCGCGCCATCTGGCGGGGGCCGGAATGTCCCACAGGTAGCTCGTCGTGAAGCGATGCCGGTAGTCGAAACCTGAATTGGCGCGCTCGCAGGCAAAGCAGTTCATGTTCTGGGCGCCGCCCGGAGTGAAGGGCAGCGATTCGTTCGTGCCGTACGCCTGGTCGATATTGTGAGCCCACGTATAGGACGTCAGAAACGAGAAGCCCCGGCTGAATCGTCTCTCGCCGCGGACTTGCATCGACTGGTAGTGGGACTTCGCGTCGGTGGCGAGATAGCGGATCGTCCCCCAAAGCGGGTAGGCGCGGTTCGGTTGCAGTGGAACCGATCCCGGAGGAGCGTCATTGAGGTTGCGGCTGTTGTCGAGGTGCGAAGCCTGGCTGCCCACATAGGCGAGTTCGACGACGGTGGATTCGGAAAGCTGCCGTTGCACGGACGCGCTCCATTGCACGTTATATGCGTTGACGCGGTCTGGCGCAACATAGACTACATTGACAGGCGGAATCGCGCCCACTCCCGACGACGGGAAAGGGTTGCCGTAGGTAATGTAACTCCGCGGATTCCAGAAGTAGTTGTTCGACGCCCGGCGCTCCGGATCGGAGAAAACAGTAAGGTTGTTGATCTGGTTGGCGTTGTTGTAAACGCCGCCGCCAAGGCGGATCACCCATCTGTCCGCCGGACGGTACGCCACGCCTACTCGCGGCCAGAAACGGTCCTTTTCCGCCGAATACAGCGGTATTGGCGCGCGGCCTTGCGGAGGAGCGGGAGTTTCGGGATATAGATATCCGCCCGGCCGGTCCAGCCGTATAGCCCGTTGGATACCGTTCTTCTCGTTGATCGTTCCAACAAAATCATAACGGAGTCCCAGATTTATGGTCAGGTTCCGGCCGGCCTTCCATTCATCCTGAACGTACCAGGCGTAGGTCTGCTGCCGGAACTGCACAGGCAGAATCCCCTCCGGTGACTGCGACTGCGCCGCATAGCCGATGATAAAGTCCGCCACCGGGTTGCCCGTGATCTCGCCATTGAAGGTAAACTGGCCGCGCGGTACGTTAGCGGCGGCGCGGTCCATCCGGAGCCGGCGAAAATCGATGCCCGCCTTGAACGTGTGTACTCCCCGCGTCCACGTCAGGCTGTCGACAATCTGCCATGTCTCGCTCACGTTGAAGTCGGGGATGAGGCCCCCGTCGCCCATCGTGAGGTAGCCCAGCACATTCACCGGTACATAACCCGTCTCGAGCGGACTCAAAGGACGCTGGTTCGGAGGCAGCCCCGCGAGGATGTTCGTGAGGCCGATCGATTCGGGGTTGAAGTTCGTGTTGGTGCGCGGATTGCTCCTTAGGATCCAGTTCCGGTTGAAGCCGAGCTTGGCTTCATTGATCAGGGCCGGGCTGAAGATGTGGGTTTCGCTCAGCACCGCGTTGCGGGCCGTGATGCGGCTGTTGAGGATCGAGAAACCGTCGATCGGTATCGTCGGGAAGTCATAGTTGAAGATCGCCACGCGGGCAAACAGCTTATCGTTGTTTCCGATGTTGTGGTCCCCGCGCGTGAAGACCTGGTTGATATTGTTGATCTGCTGCTCCACGCCGGCGAGGTTCGAGGAAAGCCCGCCCTGATTGGGCAGGATCTGCGTTTGCAGATATCGCTGGGAGATGGGACTCATCCGGTCGGCCGGGATCTGGTTCCCGGCAAACGTGCCTCCGAGCGGATCTCGTAGCGGCGTGTTGATCGCGGAGAAGTCGCCCCGCCGAAGAGCTTCCGGGATCACCGACGCGATGGAAGCAACCTCCTGCTTTTCGCGCTGGCCTTCATAGTTCACCATCCAGAATGTCCGGTCGCGGCCGTTGTAGACCTTCGGAATCCACACCGGTCCACTGAGCACGAATCCGAACTGGTTCCGCTGCAAAATATCCTTCTCGAGAGGGCGCGGCCGGAAGTAGTTGCGGGCGTCGAAGTTGTCATTCCGGACAAACTCGAACAGCGCTCCATGCGGTTGATTGGTGCCCGGCCGGGTGAGGATCTCCACCTGCGCCCCGGCATTGTGGCCGTACTCGGCCGAATAGGCGCCGGCCTGGACCTTGAACTCCTGAATCGCTTCGATGGACGCTTTGAAGAAGGTGGCGTTGTTGATGTTCCAGGCGGTGCTCACTCCGTCGTAAAGTACCTGGCCCTGATTCTCCCGGCTGCCGTTGGCGCTGACGGCGATGGCCGTATCCGTCCGCCCGTATTGATTGGTGTTGGACGAGATGCCCTTGATGACTCCGGGCATCAGGCCCGCGAGGTTGGCGAAGTTGCGGCCGTTCAACGGCAACTCCGTCACCCGTCTCTGTTCCACCACGTTGCCGAGCGTGGCGTCGTCGGTGGAAAGGATGACTCCGCGGGCGCTGACTTCCACCGATTCGGTAACCGCGCCCACCTGCAGCTCGAAATCGACTCGCGCCTTCTGGTTGAGCTGAAGGATCAGACCCGTGCGGACATCGGTCTTGAAGCCCTTCGCTTCCGCCTTAACGGTGTACTCCCCGGGCGTCATCAGCGGAAAGACGTAAGTGCCGGAATCTCCCGTGACGACGCTGCGGGTTTGCCCGGTGGCCACATGCGTGGCGGTGATTGTGACACCGGGAATAACGGCGCCGGTTGCGTCCCCGGCATGGCCGAGGATCTGGGTGGATTCGCCGCCCTGCGCGTAGGCGCGCGAAGCCGGCGTGAGGCAAAGGAGCATAACGGCAAGCAGTCTGGGATGCATAGCCCACCTCTATGCGGGCAAGTATATCTCCCGAATTTAAGGTGCGCAATTCTGCTTCCATGGGTCCGATGGCGCTTTGCTACATTCATACATAACCATGGGACTCTTAAGCCGCTTCTCACGCGGACAATTGAGGCTGAACCGCATCGAGGCATTTAGCGATGGAGTATTCGCCATCGTCGTCACACTGTTGGTGCTGGAACTGAAAGTTCCCGAACTCCACAATCATCAGAGCGTGAGCGAACTCTACCGCCGTCTCCTCGAACTTTCACCGAAATTCCTGAGTTGGCTCATCAGCTTCATCATTGTCTGCAAGTTCTGGCTCAACCATCACCATATCCTCGCCCTTGCGCGTCATGCCGACTACGCGTTGGTGTGGCTCAACTCGCTGTTCCTGATGTTCCAGTCCTTCGTCCCGTTTCCCACGGCGCTCATGGGCGAATATCCCGAAAACCCGCTGGCGGTCAGCTTTTTCGGGTGCGTTCTCGCGTTCAACACCCTGTTCTTCATGCTGCTTCACGCCTATATCCTGCGCCGTCTGCTGAAACCCGAAATGGAGGGGACGCAGGATCCCCGGATCATCACCAAATCCTTCATTGGCCCGGTCGTCTACCTCGCCGGCGCGGGCATGGCCTGGCTCAACGTACATGCGGCGT
Organism: Bryobacteraceae bacterium; assembly: GCA_019187195.1. Taxonomy (GTDB): domain Bacteria; phylum Acidobacteriota; class Terriglobia; order Bryobacterales; family Bryobacteraceae; genus CADEFT01. The sequence goes on along the minus strand of JABAQT010000031.1, from coordinate 104,527 downwards.
TCCTCGCCTACCTGCTCACGCCGCTTTTCTTCATCACGCCGCCGGGGCCGGGTCCGGCTTTGGAAGTCACCCGGGAAGTCTCCGAAGCGTAACGTCGGGATTCGGGTGATTCGAATCCACGATTGCTCCAGTCCGTCGAATGCCACGAGTGGAGGACCCAGTCCCTCCGTCCGGGCTAATCGGCGAGTCCCTTGCGCGTATTCTCCAGCACGAGCCGTAACGACTGCTCGGGCAACTCCTCGATAATGGGCCGCAACAACCGGTTCATCCCCAACGGAATGTCCCGCGACAGCGAGATGGAAGTGCATTCCACATAGACGCCTCCGTCGGATTCCTCGATGCGCCAGTAGCTGTCCATGTGCCAAACGAACCCATGCCCGGAGCCGGGAGGCAACTGCCGCTCCTTGGCCGTGCCGGGATTCTCCACCTCGGAAACCTTTATCGAGCGGGAGGAACTCTCCCATCTCTTCTCGCCGGCGGGCTTATAGCGCGCATCATGCTCGGTCTCGAGCACCACCGTGAGAACCTTTTTCTTCAGCAACCGCATGCGAACGCGGAAGTGGTTGCCATCATGTTCGAGAATCTTCGAGTCGATCACTTCCGGGGCGTAGTATTTCTTGTGATTGCCGTAGTCCTGCAGAAACGCCAGTACGCGATCGATCTTGAGTCTGGGAATGAAGACAGCGCCTTCATAGTGATGGATGAGCGCGTTGGGCGGATCGGTGGAAGGTCTGCGCTCTTCGACGAAGATCTCCCCTTTCCGCACACGGTCGCGAAGCCCTGGCTCGGAGTCAATGAACAGAAACGTGTTGCGCTTCGCCAGATTCGATTCGAAGTTCGCGAGATAGGCCTGATAGCCGCGCTCCGTACGGGGCGCGAGTCCCGCCGTAAGGATGAAAAATGACGACAGCAAACCCAGAACCGGAAATGACAACCGCATGGATACCCTCATGATAGCCGTCCTGCGACAATAGACGCATGATGCGCCGCCGTGACCTTTGGAAAGTCCTCGCCGCCTGCCCCGCTGGAGCCATGTTCCTTCGCGCCACCGGCCGGTTGGAGCCTACCGCGGTACAGACTGGAGATGTCGCGGGCGGAGAGGCCACGGTATGGATGCGAAGCGCCGTGCCGGGGCGGATGTCCGTGAAGTGGCGTACCGCCGGAGCGTGGCGCGAGGCGCCCGGCCCCGCTCTTTCCGCCCAAACGGATTTCACCGGCAGGGTGCTGTTGACCGGACTGCCGGCGGGGCAGCGGATCTTCTACGAGGCGTCGGTCGAGGGAGCGCATCCTCTGCGCGGCAGTTTCCTGACCCCTCCCCATGGTCATGCCGATGTGCGATTCCTGTGGTCGGGGGATATGGTTGGGCAGGGATGGGGCATCAATCCGGACATCGGAGGGATCACCATCTTTGAAACGATGCGCAAACTCGAACCGCATTTCTTCCTCCATAGTGGAGATACGATCTACGCCGATGTCCCTGTTCCACCGGAAGTAACATTGCCGGACGGCCGCGTGTGGAAGAATCTGGTGACGGCCGGGAAAAGCAAAGTGGCTGAAACGTTGGACGAGTTCCGCGGAGCCTACCGGTACAACCTGCTCGATGAAAACGTGCGCCGGTTCAGCGCGCAGGTAGCTCAGGTCTGGCAATGGGATGACCACGAGGTAATGAACAACTGGTCTTCTTCAAAGGACATCCGGGACGATTCGAGATACCGGGAAAAGGATGTGCAGACGCTCGTGAAGCGGGCGCGGCAGGCGTTCCTCGAGTATGCCCCGCTTTCTCCGGCGGCGCGGAGGATCTACCGTAAGATCTCCTACGGGCCTCTCCTCGACGTATTCGTGCTCGATATGCGTTCGTTCCGCGGGCCAAACACCTGGAACCGGCAGGAAACCGCTTCATCGGAAACCGCTTATCTCGGCGCCACTCAGATCGAATGGCTGATACGCGATCTGCGGACCTCGAAGGCGCTGTGGAAGGTGATGGCGGCGGACATGCCCATCGGACTGCCGGCGCCCGATGGAAAAGACGCGCTCGGGCGGACGCGATTCGATGCATCGGCGAATGGCGACGGCCCGCCATTGGGGCGGGAATTGGAAATTGCCTCCCTGCTCAGCGCCATGAAGCAGCACAATATTCGAAACACGGTCTGGCTCACCGCCGACGTACACTATACGGCTGCTCATCATTACCATCCGGAGCGCGCGCGGTTTCACGATTTCCTTCCTTTCTGGGAGTTCGTCTCCGGACCTCTGAACGCCGGCACATTCGGCCCCACGCGCCTGGACGACACGTTTGGCCCCCGGGCGCTGTTTCAGAAGGCCCCTCCCGCCGGACGGTCGAACCTTTGCCCCCTCGAAGGGATGCAGTTCTTCGGCGACGTCAGAATCGATGGAAAACGCAAGACTTTGGAAGTCACCCTACGGGACATGACCGGAGCCGCTTTATACTCGAAGACGCTCATCCCGGAGTTCGGCTGATGAAAAGAGTCTTCATTTTCTTTTTTGTCTGCACTGTTCTCACTATGCCAAGCAAAGCACAAGAGCGCTCGCACGCACGCTCCATGGTCATCTCCCGGCAAGGGATAGCCGCCACCAGCCAGACCCTCGCCTCGCAGGCCGGAGCGCAGATTCTCGCCCGCGGGGGCACGGCCATGGATGCCGCCATCGCGGCCAACGCGGTTCTCACCGTGGTCGAGCCGATGAGTTGCGGCATGGGCGGCGACCTGTTCGCGCTCTACTACGAAGCCAAGTCCGGCAAACTGTCCGGAATCAACGCGAGCGGCCCCTCCGCCGCCGCCATGACGATCGCCAGACTAAAGGAACTCGGCCACTATTCGATGCCCCAGGAGGGGATACATTCGGTTACCGTTCCCGGATGCGTCGACGGTTGGCGCAAACTGCACCAGCGTTTCGGTAAACTGCCTTGGAAGGAAGTGTTCCGCCCGGCGCGTTACTACGCCCGGGAGGGTTTTCCACTAACGGAAATCATCCAGGGACACTGGCGCGAAGCGGCGGCGAAGCTGAACGCGAGCGAATACTCGCGGAGCGTCTTTCTGCGCGATGGAACAGCCCCGCCCGTGGGGGCGATCGTGCGCAACCCGGACTTGGCCAAAGCTCTGGATGCGGTGGCTGAGCAGGGGGCGGACGCCTTCTACAAGGGCCCGGTTGCCCGCGCCATTCTCGCCACGTCCTCAAAGCTCGGCGGCCTGCTCGAGGCCTCCGATCTCGAGGGGTTCGCGGCCGAGTGGGTCGAGCCGCTTTCCATCAACTACCGCGGTTGGACCGTCTACGAACTGCCGCCGAACTCTCAGGGGTTGGCGGCTTTGGAGATGCTCAATATCTTCCAGGAACTTCCACTCGCCCAGGAACCGGGCGGAAGCGCCCAGGTCTTGCACTACCAGATCGAGGCTCAGAAACTCGCCTATCAGGACCTGAGGCGATACGTCGCCGATCCGAAGTTTTTCCAGGCGCCCGTGGATGGGCTTCTATCGCGCGGCTACGCCCGCGAGCGCGCAAAGTTGATCGATCCGGATAAGGCGCGCTGCGACTTCGAGCCGGGCCAGCCTCTGCCATCGGCCGGCGATACGATCTACCTGGCGGCGGTCGACGCCGAGGGGAACATCGCCTCCCTCATCCAGAGCCTCTACCAGAGCTTCGGATCCGGCGTGGCGGTGGAAGGCTACGGCTTTCATCTTCAGAACCGCGGCGCTCTCTTCGAATTCGACGAATCGCACCCGAACGCGCTCGCTCCGAAGAAGCGTCCTTTCCATACCATTATCCCGGCCTTCATGGAGAAAGACAGCCTCCGCATGGGCTTCGGCATCATGGGGGGATTGAACCAGGCGCAGGCGCATGCGCAGTTCGTCAGCAACGTTGTGGATTTTGGAATGAACATTCAGGCCGCGCTCGAAGCGCCGCGGTTCACCAAGCTCAACTTCAGCGGGTGCGACGTGATGGTGGAGGGACGCATTCCTCCCACCGTCCGCGAGGCGCTTGCGGCCAAGGGGCATCAGGTAGAGATGCTGGGAGACTTTTCGAGTTGGATGGGTGGAGGACAGGTGGCAATGAGGGATGAGGCGGCGGGAGTAAACTTCGCCGCATCTTCACCGCGCAAGGATGGCGCGGCGGTGCCGCAGCCGGATCCCTATTTCTCCACCCCGCAAAGTGCGCGAAGGGGCCGGCGGTAGGTCCGGCCCCTTCGGATGATTGAGTGATTGATCAGGCAGTGGCGAGTTCCTCGCTCGCGCGGGGAATCGTCTCCAATACCCAGGAAACTTCGCGCTGCTCAAATGGCTTGGCGAGAACGTTATGGCCACCGAGATTGAGCACTTCAGACCACAGGCGATCATCGGCGTCCGCGGAGGTAACAATGATTGGCGGCGCTCCCGCCGGGTCCAGTTCGGCTAGCCGGCTGAAAACATCCCGCCAGTGACAATCACCAAGGTTCGCTTCAATCACGATTGCTGAAAAGTTCAGGTCACGCAGCAGGCGTCGCGCCTCTGCCCAAGAGGTGGCATGCTTCAGTTCCCATTCCTTCGAGCGCACGGCGGCTCGAAACGTCTGATGGTCTTCAGGACACGGACTGATAAGAAGAATCCGAGCTTGCTGATACATCCGGCTTGCTCCTTTTCTCCTCCGCTCTTCCATTCTAAAGGAAAACAGCGAAAAATGATAAGGATTTAATGAAAGATGTTTCCGTGCGGATTCTTCCGCCACCCCGGCCCTGTTCACGCCTCCGCGACGACGGGATTACGGAGCTGGCCCAAGCCTTCGACTTCCACCACAACGTCGTCGCCGGGAACGAGCCAGCGCGGCGGTTTCCGGGCGAACCCAACCCCCGCCGGAGTTCCCGTCGAGACGATATCGCCCGCCTCCAGCGTGAAGACGCTCGAGAGATAGGCAACGAGAGCCGGCACGTTGAAGATGAGGTGCTTCGTGTTCGAATGCTGAAGGACTTCGCCATTGATCGTGATCTTGATGTCGAGGTTATGGGGATCGGCGATCTCGTCCGCGCTGGCGATGTACGGCCCCATGGGGGCGAACGTGTCAAAGGTCTTACCCATCAGCCATTGAGTGGTCGCGAGTTGAAAATCACGCGCGCTGACGTCGTTCAGGTTGGTGTAGCCGAATACGTGATCGCGCCATTTCTCAGCGGGAATGTGGCGGCCTCCTACCCCGATGACGAAAGCGAACTCGGCTTCGTAGTCGGGCTGCGTGGAATTCTTCGGCAGCACGATCGGCTCGCCGGAAGCGATCACCGTGTGGGGAAACTTGTTGAAGATGGTGGGGCGATCCGGAATCGCCATATTGGACTCCTCGGCGTGATCGCGGTAGTTCAATCCGACACAGATGACTTTCGGCGGGCGCGGAATGGGAGCAAGCAACTTAACCTGGGCCAGCGAGTGCGCCGCGCCCTTCGGCGGCGCGGCCAGGTAGGCGTCGATCTTCTTACGGCCTTCCGCTCCGCTGCCGGCAACTTCGATCATCGAAGCAAAGCCGGCTCCGGCGAGACTGATGACTTCGTTTTTCAAAATGACGCCCGGTTCGGGCGCGCCTTGTGTATTGCGAAATGTAACGAAACGCATGGGTATTCAGAGGTAGTGTATCATCACACTTTCGGAGCTATATGAACGAAGCAATTGAAGGACTGTTTTCCCTGAAGGACAAAGTGGCGGTCGTGCTGGGAGGAACCAGCGGCATCGGACAGGCGATCGCGCGCGGCTACGCGAAAGCAGGCGCCGCCGTGGTGGCCAGCAGCCGCGACGTGGAGAAGGTGGACGCCATGGGACGCGAGTTCGAACTCGCGGGCACGCCGACCCTCCGCCTCACCTCCGATGTCCAGGATCGCTCGAGCCTCGAACGCCTTTGCCAGGAGACGGTTCGCGCCTTCGGCCGCGTGGATATCCTGATGGTGACCTCCGGCGTGCTCCAGAAAACGCCCACCGCGGATATGAAGGAAGAGGACTGGCTGCGCGTCATCGATATCAACCTCAACGGCAGCTTCCGCGCCAACCAGATCTTCGGACGGCGGATGCTCGAACAAAAATCCGGCTCCATCATCAACACCTGTTCCCTGACCAGCTTTGTCACGTTCAACGAAGTCACGGCTTACGCGGCCAGCAAGTCCGCCGTCGTGATGCTCACCAAGCAGCTTGCCGCCGAGTGGGCTCCCCATGGCATCCGCGTGAACGCCATCGCGCCCGGCATCTTCCGGACCCCGCTCAACAGTCATGTGATCGACCTGCCCGAAAGAAAAGCCGCGCTGCTTCCGCGGACTCCGATGGGCAGGGTGGGCAACGTGGATGAACTGGTTGGCGTCGCAATCTACCTTGCTTCCCCGGCTTCTTCGTTTACAACGGGTCAGGTGATAGCGGTGGATGGCGGGTTTCTCGCCAAAGGCGTGTAAGCTACCTTGCCAGGCGCTTTTCCTTTTCCAGGTCCGACGCCGAGCCTGCCGCATCCCCGAGCGCTTTCCTCACAGCCGCCCGGTTGCGGTAGGCGTTGGCATACGACGGATTCAGTTTGATTGCCGCGTCGAGATCGCTGAGAGCGGCTCGGTAGTCTTTCTGCAG
>JABAQT010000031.1:75965-97855 GCA_019187195.1 Bryobacteraceae bacterium | reverse complement strand
CGTTCTCCCTTTGAACAGCCGGGGGTTGGGTAGGTGGAACCGGAACCGCCACCGGAGCGGCCTTCGCGACCGTGGGGGCGGGCGCGGTCCCGGTCTCGTGGGGGGCGGCGGGGGAAGCCGCCGGAGTCGGTGTTTTTTCCGGGGCGGATGCCGGCCGGTGCGAGGCGACAGCATCCATCCGGCGTACCTCCGCCAGTTTCTGCTCGGTCCTTGCGAGCACCTGCTTCGCTTCTTCGTAATCCGGACTCAGGCGCACGGCCTCTTTCAGGTCGCTCTCGGCGCGCTGGTAATCGCCCAGCAGGAAGTACGCGCTGCCGCGGGCGCACCATGCCTCGGGCAATCGCGGCTTCAGCCGGATCGCCTCGGTACGGTCCGCAAGTCCTTTATCGTGCTTCCCCAGCAGGTGATACGAGCCGCCCCTGGCGACATAAGCTTCGGCGTAGTCCGGCTTCAGGTTCACGGCCTTATCCCTATCCGCCAGCGCCTTTTCGTATTCCTTCAACTGGCTATAGGTGGAGCCGCGCGCCAGATACAGTTCCACGTTCCGCGGATCGTACTCAATGGCCTTGGTGAAATCGGCAACGGCATCCTCGGGCTTTCCCGTGCGGCGGTAGGCCTCGCCCCGCAGGCCGTATGCCCGCGCTGACTTCCCGTCGATTTGCAAAGCGCGGCTGAAGTCCTTGATGGCGGCTTCGAAGTTGCCCAGTTGTCCCTGGCAGAAACCGCGCTCGACGACCGCGTCCAGGTATTCCGGCCGGTAGGCGATGGCGCGCGTGAAGTCGTCGATGGCGTCCGTGTACTGGCCCAACTCGATGTACACCATGCCCCGTTCCTTGTAGGATTCAGGGCGGTCGAGCCGCATACGGATGCCTTTGCTGTAATCCTCGAGCGCGCGCTTGTAATCCTTCAACTCGGCGTAAGCCGCGGCGCGGCTGGTATAAACCTCGGACCGCTCCCGCTTGTAGGCAAGCGCCTGATCGTAATCCTTGACCGCCTTATCCGGCTCCTTCAAACGCAACAGAAGATTGCCGCGCAGTTCGTAGGCTTCCGCATCGTCCGGCTGGATGCGGAGAGCGGAGTTGAAATCGGCTAACGCCGCCTGATTCTGGCCCTGCTTTGCCTTCAGGTTTCCCCTGCGGCGGAAAGCGGCGGCAAAGTCCGGCGCCAGGCGGATGGCTTCGGTGAACTTCTCGATCGCCTTGCCGTCGTCACCGGCAATCTCGAACTTGCGGGCCTGGGTAAAGGCGGCTTCCGCTCCCTTCGGGTCGGTACGCTGGGCGCGCGCGGCAAAGCCCATGAGCAGGGCGGCGCAGAGAGCGGCGGCGGGCCAGCCGGCAAGATAGCTTATCCACGGTCTCACTGAGGAATCACCTGCCATTCAATCACAATTGCCGAAAGCCTGCGGCCGCCGGCTCGCAGCACGATCCGCTTCCAATCGCCGGCGGCGGGCATCTGTTCCACAATGAGATCTCGAACTGCTTTTGCATCATATACATAATGGACGGGTGTGTATCCGTTCGCGGGGCCGGCGGGCTCCGTCCTGCCCGGCGCCAGCCGGGGGTTAGGCGAAAACACCTTGACTCCGCTATCCGTATATTCGGCCGGATAGGCTCCAATGCGCACGGGCACCCCGGGCAGTTCCGTATTCACCACCCCCATGGAGGGCCGCCGCCCTTCGATCCGCAAAACCCCGTTCCGCGGCAGCTCGCCGGTCCAGATGATTTTTCCCGAAGCCGGTCCGTTATAGACAGGCTTGGGCGGAGGCAGCGGGGCCGGACGGACCACCGGCGATGGGGCTGGCTGAACCGCAACCCGGGGAGCCGGCTGAACGGGCGCCGGAGTCACCGGTTCCGGAGGAGCTTTCATCCCCGGGCCGGACAGGGAAATCTGGAACGGAACCGGAGGCGCGGCCGCTGTATTCCTGGCGATCTCGGGAGCGCCGGGCAGATGCGGCGCGGATGGTCTTGCCGCGGGTGGCAGGACCAGGGACTTTGGCGCCGGTTTCGCTTGCCTTGGTTTCTCGGCCTCCCCGGCCTGCTCTCTGGCACGGGCGGACTCCGCGATCCGTGCCTCGAGCGCCTCCACCTCCTTCTGTTTGCCTGCCAGTTCGGCCCGCAACGCCGTGACATTCTCCCGGGCCCGGTCTCTGGCCTTTCTCGCCTCTTCCAGTTCCGGTTCGGGCCTGCCGGCTTCAGGGTGCGCGAGATAAGTGGCCAGCTCCTGTGCCGAGCGGCCCCAGGACAGGCTAACGCGCAGGCGGACGTCCACCCGGCCCGAATGAGGCTTGTAGAGGTACTGTGCGGCGCCGCGCAGCCTCGCCAGCGGAAGATCGGTACGCTCGCTTCCATCAATGATGAACAGCGTGGCTCCGTCAGGGTTGGCCAGCGCCGGACTCTTCGCGTCCCATCCGATTAGCAATTCGCCATCCATGGGCGTGAGGCGCAAACCGAGCGGCGGTTCGGCCGCGTTGAGGATGTATAAGCTTATCGCGCCGGCTCCGATCACGGCCAGGGCGGCGACGAATAGCAGCCACCTTCCCGCCCCGCGCCAGAATCCGGCGGTCTGCGCCTCGGGGGGCAGGGAATAGGCTTCCGGCTCGACCGGAGGCAAGGAGTAATCTTCCTCGAGCCGGCCGTCATCTCCGATCTCCCAGGGCGGGGATTTCCGGAGGTTCCGCTCCCGGGGCGGCGCTTCCACCGCGAACTCCTGGTAGCTCTGGCTGGTTTGAATATGGCCGTCCGATTCCCGAAAAAAGAAGCCCACCCGGACGGGTTCGAGATCGCTTGGCCGCAATACCATCGCCACCTGCCATGGCTCGGGGAGATGGCGGTCGTAGATCTCGACGTCGCCCTCCGAAAGAAAGATCTCATCGCGCGTGTGGGAGTGGTACCAGCCCACGGGGACCATGCCTTGCAGTTCGGGATCCGATGCGTGACTCCGGATCAGCGCCTCGAACCGCTGCTGATCGCTCTTGGAGAGAACAAACACCGGCCGCGGAGGTTGGATGTCGAAGGGGCGGGAAGCCTGAATCCGGACCAATCCGTTCCTGTGCTGGCCAAACAGAATGCCCCCCACCTCATAGCCGCCGCCGAGGTAGGCGTCGAAGGCTCCGGCGACATGAGTCAGAATGTCATTCAGAACGGGGCGGGAGTACTCGATGACAGGGACGAGGCCCGGAACACTCCAGATGCCCGCATCGACCCTGCTTTGCGCCGGCATCATAGGCGTACTACGAAAGTACCATAAATCATTGGCGGATCAAATTGTTGGTTCCGCGGATGACCCGGCGTGGAACGTTCAGCTTGCGGCCATCAGAAAACCAGCCGCAAGGCGAACTGAACCACGCGCGGTGTGTTGGCTTGTGTCAAAGCGATAGTGCCAAACGCCGCCGAGGTGATGGAAGTCTGCGGTCCGTTGAAATTCACGGAATTGGTGACGTTGAACAACTCGGTCCGGAACTCGAGTTTGAACCGCTCCCCGAGCGGAATCTGTTTCTCGATAAGCGCGTTCAAACTGGTCTTGCCCGGAATGCGCACGTCGGGGAGTTCTCTGCTGACGTTGCCGAACTGGAACTGGGGGGTGCGGGTGAAAGCGGCTTTGTTGAAATACGTCCCGTTGTCGCCTATCTGTGGTCCGCCGGCGAGCGCGGCCGGTTGGCCGGTAGCCATGGGCCGCGTTATCCCGATGTTAAAGGCGTTGGAATCATTCGGCGAGGTGACGATCACGGGAATGCCGCTGGCAAAGCTGTAGATTCCAGCCAGCGCCCAGTTGCCCGCCACGCGCGCCAGTAATCCCCGGTTGAGCATGCGCTTCCCCAATCCGAAAGGCAATTCGTAGCGCACGCTCAGGTTGACGTAGTTGGGAATGTCCAGGTAAGACAGGGCGCGGTCGCAGGAGAAACAGTAGGTGTTGTTGAACGATGCGGACTGGCCGTTGTTGATCTCGCCGACATTGTCGATCAGTTTGGAGCGCGTATAGTTGAACAGCACCGCGAGCCCCTGCGCGAAACGCCGCTCGGCTTTCAACTCCAGGGCATGATAACTCGAGTGGCCTGAGGGTACGGTTATGCCGTCGGCTCCGGTGAACTGCGGATACGGGCGGAGCAACTGCGCATACTGCACGGTGGGGAGACTCAGTGTGGACGAAGGATCGGTAATGTAACCGTAAAACGGATTCGGTACGGCCTTGGTCAACTGCGAACCCAGCGCCAGTTGATCCGGCCGCAGCTGGTTGAAGGCAATGCGCGCCGGCAGCGCTACGTTGCTTGTTCCCGTATAGCCGATTCCCGCCATGATCGACAGGGGCAATTGACGTTCGATACCAAACGACCATTGCGCCTGGTAGGGCATGCGCTGTTCCCGGATGGGGCCGCTGATGGCCTGCCCAAGCAGCGTGCCGAGGCCAAGGGCGCTGCCCGTGGGCGCGAGGATGCCTTGCGGAAAGGGATTTGCGAGATTGAACAGCGGTGTTACGCCGTCGGCCTCCGCCACGATGTTATTTGTCGTCCTCTGAAAACCGAGCGATGTATCCGTGCTCGTGGAGATATAGGGGTGGTGGAAAAAGCCGAGCCCGGCCCGGATGACTGTCTTGTCCTGCATCCGGTAGGCGAGGCCCACGCGCGGTTCCCAGTTGTTTCGATCCGGTGTCTGGACGCGGCGGCCCTTGCCGTCGATTCCCACGAAGCCCAGCCCTCCCCTCAGGCTGAAGCCTGGAACCTGCAACGGAGAAGGACTGGTCAAATCCAGGTACACGTACTGATTGTTCGCCTCGATGCTGGGCAGTTCCAGGTTGTAGCGGATGCCCATGGTCAACGTAAGCCGCTGGTTGACCCGCCATTCGTCCTGAAAATATCCCGCGTAATAGGGGTGGCTGTTCTTCCAGTGCGGATTGATCTGATAATTGACGCCCGCCGCCCCCAACAGCAGGTCCGCCAGGCCCGATCCCGTATTCGCCGCCGCCGCCTTCGCGTTCGGTCCGCCCGTGAAAGCGCCGCTGGTCGAGATTCGCAACGGATAGATCACGTTCCAGTCCACCGTGTAATAGCGCCAGTCAAAGCCGGCTTTCAAAGTATGGGCGCCGCGCAACATCGTGAGCGAGTTCGCGTATTGATAGGTCCGCATGATCGACACGGTATAGTACGGGCTGTTCGACAACGGACTGTACCCACCCAGGGTGAGGCTGGGAAATTGCAGCATCGACATGCCCTTGGTGATGGAGGAGGGAAATCCGAGGGACGGCACATCAAAGCCGAGCGTCAGCGGCACGCGGTTGGTCTGGCTGGTTGCCATGGAGAACCGCTGCACATAGATGGTGTGCGGGTTGAACACCCAGGTATCGCTCACTATCCAGTTCTCGCCGGGAATGACGTTAGGCGCCTGGACGGGAGCCTGCAGGTTGCCGTAAACCTGCGGCTGGATGTTGGCCTGCTCGAACCAGTTTCCGCGCGCGAACATGCTGTGCCGTTCAGAGAACTGGTGATCGATGCGGGCGTCGATGCGATCGTTTTCCAGGCTTTGGAAGGCCGAGCGGATGAAGTTGTTCGTATCGCTCCTGCCGACCCCCGCCGTGTTAGGCAGCGGGTAGTACGGCAACAGATTCCTGGCAACCGGATTGAGCAGGTTCTTGGGAATCATATTTCCAGGGAAAAGATCGCGAACGTACCGGACCGCGCCCTGGGGCGCGGTGGGGTCCAACTGCGTCGTGTAGGGGTTGTAGATCAGCTTGAGCGCGCCGTTGGTGTCGAAGGTCTGCGAGAAATCGCCTTCCCGTTGCTGCGCGGTGGGGACGGTGCCCACGAAGGGGAAGAACGTATTCCAGCGGAAGCCCTCATACGCGAAGAAGAAGAATGTGTGGTCGCGGCCGTTATATAGCTTGGGGATCAGCAGTGGGCCGCCCAGTGTAAAACCATATTGGTTCTTGCGGTAAGGCACCCTCGGCTGCCTGGCGCGGTTGGCGTCGAACCCGTTGGCGTTCAACAACTGATTCTGAAGAAATTCGTGCAGATTGCCATGGTAGCTGTTCGTGCCTGACTTGATGGTGTAGCTGATGACCCCGCCGCCGGTGTGGCCGAACTCGACATCGTAGGGGTTCGTGTAGACTTTGAACTCCTGGATCGCGTCCACTTGCGGGACGGCCGCCACCTGGTTGTTATAGGTGGTGGTATTCGAGGCTCCGTCGATCAGGACTTCGCTGGTTTGCATGCGTCCGCCGTTGATCCGGAACTCATTGGTCTGGTTCTGGCTCAGGGAGTTGTCACCGGCCACCAGGACGTTTCCGGGAGTCACTCCGGCTGTCAGCGTCACCAGCAGCAGCGGATTGCGGGTTGGAAGCGGAATACTGACCAGAAACTGGTTCTCCACCACCGTGCCGCGGTCCGCGCGGTCCGTGATCAGGAGTGGCGCTACATCGTTCACTGTCACGGTTTCCGCTACCGCGCTCGGCGTGAGAGTCAGGTTGACGGTTCGCGACTGGCCGATTTCGAGGCCCATTCCATTCAAGTGCGCCGTCGAAAAGCCAGCGGCCGAGGCGCTCACGTTGTAGACGCCCGGAATCACCGGCGGAAACACGAAAAGCCCCTCGGCGTTCGTCGAGGTCTTGAGTGTGACGTTGGTTGCCGTATTGCGCAGTTCCAGCGTGGCGGCCGCGACTACCCCACCCGAACTATCCACCACCCGGCCGGAAACCACGGCGTTCTGCCCCCAAACCGGCAGGCAGCATAACTGTAGGAAAAGTATCAGCCAAAGCCCAAACGGCCGGGCCGTCAGCTGGAAGAACCATTGAGTCACGGTCTGCTCCTCGATCAGAAATTCCAACTGGTCCGCGCGGGTCGCGGCGGGGTGGAAGCTTCCGCTCCGATCGAAGTATTCATGATGACGAAACCGGTCACTCGCAGACCCCCGCAAGCAACGGATCTATCGTTGCGCCGCGCGTAAACGCCGCCAGAATTGTACGCCTGCCCGGAGCGGGATGTCAACGATTTTCAAGCGATCGCGGTACGCGGCGCCGCCGGGACGAAATTGAACCAAAAATACAGTATTGGCCCTCCCATCCCAACAGCAAACACGGCGCTCCTCGATTTCACTCGCTGCGGTATAATCTTCGCACGCTCGCATTTCGACCCGAAGCGGGCATACGGCGATGGGTGGCGTCGCCAGGAGTGTTCATGACTTCCACTACCCTTTCGTTCCAGCAATTATCTACCTTTCGCCGGCATGTGGCCGTAGTGGCCGCGCTGCTGATTCTCCCCTGGTCCGCCCTCCCGCAAACCCCGATGGGCGCGGCTCCCGGAATCAGGCTCACCGTAAGAGAGGGCGAAGGCGCCCTGAATAACATTCGGACGCTGCGGGCAAAAGAACCCGTAGTCCAGGTTACCGATGCCGCCGGCCGCCCATTGGCGGGAGCCCAGGTGACGTTCCTGCTTCCGGATCTCGGCGCCAGCGGGATTTTTCCCAACGGGAGCACGCTGACGGTCACCACCGGAGCCGACGGGATGGCCGTTGGCCGGGGCCTGAAGCCGAACAATGTGGTGGGCCAGTATCAGATCCGCGTGGTCGCCTCCTATCAGGGGCAGACGGCGCGCGCGGCCATCAACCAGACGAATGCGGCGCCCGGAAAATCCGGCGGGAGCGGCGGAAGAACCGCCCTGATTCTGGCGCTGATCGGGGGAGCGGGCGCGGCCGTTGCTCTGGGGGTGAGCCGCGGTGGAGGGGGCAACTCTTCCAACCAAACCCAGAATTCCCCCCCGGGGACATCCATTACTCCAGGCGGGTCAACGTTTGGTCCTCCGAAATAAAGACGGGAAACGGACACGAACGGAATGAAGAATTTCCTTACGAAGACGCTTCCATGGGTCTGGCTTGCCGTTGCCGCGCCTGTGATGGGGCAGTCGCTGACAATTAGCGCTCCGGCGCCCCCGAACCTGCCCGTTGCGATGGTGGGACATGCCTACAACCAGCCCTTTGTGGCCAGTAACGCCGTGGGCGCCACCACCTGGACTTTGGTGGATCCGAACAACCTGTTGCCTCCCGGGCTCTCCTTTGCTCCCGATGGGAGGATCAGCGGCACTCCCGCCAGCGTAACCGGAAGCCCCTTCACAATTACTGTGAAGGTGACTGACTCCACCAATGCGACGGCTCAGCAGAACTACACCTTGGCCGTGCTGCCTGCCTTGAACATCACCACGGCCGCCCTTCCTGATGGCATCGTCAACACACCTTACTCCTTTACCATGACCGCTACCGGCGGCTCGAACAGTTTTACTTGGAGCGCCACCGGTTTGCCTTCTGCCCTCCCCATTGGCCAGACCACGGGCATCATCAGCGGCACCCAAACGACCCCCATCAGCGTGCCCGTCACGATTACCGTGCAGGATGCCGTCAACACTCAGTTCACCTTCAACAAAGGCTTCACGCTGACCATCACGGGGGCCGGCCCGCCGCCCACCATCGGAGCCGGCGCCACGCTGCCCTCCGCTACCCAAAGCCGCGCTTACACCTTCCCCGCCGCCAGCTTCCAGGTGGCCGGAGGAACGCCTCCTTACACCTTTTCAGTCGATCCACCGAATTTGCCGCCTGCCGGGATCAATCTCGATTCCTCGGGGCTGCTGAGCGGCACGCCCGGAGCCACCGGCACGAGCAACTTCACCGTCCGAGTCCGCGACGCCGCTTTCCTGAGCGCCACCAAACTGTTCAGCCTCACGGTGAACGCGCCGCCCTCCATCACCACCACCGCCATTCCCTCCGGCGCCGTGGGAACGGCATATCCCTCCACCACACTGACCGCTATCAACGGAACGCCGCCCCTCGCCTGGTCGGTGACGGGAGCGCCCGCATGGCTCTTGCTCAACTCCACCACCGGAGCTCTCTCCGGGACTCCTAACGCGCCCGCCAACACCAACATCAACGTGACAGTCACCGATGCCAACGGCGCCACGGGAACGAAACAACTCGCCCTGGTCATAACCGGACCGCTCTCGATTACCACATCCAGTCTGCCCCCGTGGACGGTGGGGATGCCCTACTCCCAGACTCTCACTTCGGAGGGGGGCTCAGGCTCCATCACCTGGTCGTTGCAAAACGGCAGCACTCTCCCATCTGCCTTGACGCTCTCTCCCGCCGGACTTCTCTCCGGAACGCCATCAGCCGCGGGGACCAGCAGTTTTACTGTGCAGGTCACCGACGCCACCCCCACTACGGTCACCAAAACGCTGGCGCTCACGATCAACACGGCTCCGGTCATCGCCACCAGCGCTCTCCCCGGCGGCGCGGTAAACACCGCCTACAGCACAACGGTTACCGCCACGGGAGGCACCGCTCCCTTAGTCTGGTCATCATCGGGACTTCCAGCGGGTCTTTCCCTCGATTCCGCCACCGGCGTGCTCAGCGGCACGCCGTCGGCCCCCGGAACCGCTTCGGTCGCCCTGACCGTAACCGACTCCGCCGGGGCATCTCAATCCAAGACCATCCCGCTTACGGTCTCGGCCACCGCGCTCACCATCACCACGAACAGCCTTCCAAACGGAGCGCTCAACAGCGCTTATTCCATTGCTCTGGGGGCTTCGGGCGGTTCGGGCACGGGCTACACCTGGACCCTTGCCGCCGGCTCGCCACCCGCCGGACTCAACCTGTCGGCCGCCGGCGTCATCAGCGGCACTCCCACCGCCGCCGGTTCCTCGAGTTTTACCGTGCGCGTCACGGACTCCGTGCAGAGCACAGCCACCAAACTGTTCACCATCACGGTGGTCAACTCCGCTCTTACGATCACCAGCGTTTCGCCGCTCGCGCAGGCACTGGCCGGCAACTTTTACATCACCACGCTGCAGGCGAGCGGCGGCAGCGGAACCGGATATCAATGGGTGCTCGCGCAAGGGCTACTCCCCGCCGGCCTCACCCTCAACGTGGGCGGCACAATCAATGGGGTCCCCTCCGTTGTCTCGACTTCCACCTTCACCGTGCAGGTGACCGACTCGCTGGGTACGACCGCCACAAGAGTCCTGACTCTGACGGTGGTCAACCAGGCGCTTTCCATTTCGACGGCCTCGCCGCTTCCGGACGCCTCACAGAATGTTCCCTACTCGACCGCGTTGACGGCCTCGGGAGGCACGGGATCGGGCTACGTCTTTCAACTGGCGAGCGGACAGTTGCCCACCGGCCTGAACCTGGCGCCCGGCGGAATCATTAGCGGCACACCAATGGTTGCGGGAGCCATCACTTTCACCGTTCAGGTGACCGACAACGGCGGAGGTGTCGCGAACAAGCCCCTGACGTTGACCGTCGTGGCTCCGAACCTCGCCATCACTTCCCCGACAACCCTTCCCGCGGCGCCGGCGAACCAGGCGTACAGCACCCTGTTGACGGCATCCGGAGGCACGCAGCCCTATACGTGGAGCCTCACCGCCGGGACGCTGCCCGCGGGGCTGATATTGAACCCCTCCACCGGCGTTATCAGCGGCACGCCCACTAATGCCGGCGGGTTCAACTTCACGGTTCAGGTGAAAGATGCGCACAATCTTACGGCTACCGCCAACCTGTCCCTCCAGGTGGTGATGTTCGCCATCACCACGCAAGTAGCGCCCCAGGCGTCGCTCAACACGGCTTACACGCTAGTGCTGACGGCGGTGGGGGGATCGCCTCCCTACACCTGGTCCATCGTTTCCGGAACGCTTCCACAGGGGCTCACGTTGTCGCCCGCCACGGGACAGATCAGTGGCGCGCCGTCGCAATCCGGAACTTTCCCATTCACGGCGCAGGTGCGCGATTCGTTGGGAGCGACGGCTTCGATGCCATTCTCGCTGGTGGTCGCCCCGGCGGGGAGCCTGACCATCGTCACGGGAAGCCTGCCGAACGCAGCATTGAACGCTGCCTACTCACAGACCCTGATGGCAAGCGGCGGGACGGGTTCATACACGTGGCTGGTTACCGAAGGGGCGTTGCCCGTGGGGTTGAGGCTTGCCGGCAGCACGGGTGTGATCAGCGGCATTCCCAGTACCGTCGTGGGGAGTCCGTATGGTTTTGTGATTCGCGTCACGGACAGCGCGGGTGCTTTCGTCTCGAGGCCATTCACCATCACTGTTACCAGCGATAACGCGCTGGCGATTTCTACGCGTTCCCCGCTTCCGAATGCCACGGCCGGCGTGCCATACAGCCAGACGTTCGAGGCCAGCGGGGGGACGCCGCCCTACCTGTTCTCGCTGGGGGGAACGCCTCCGCAGGGAATTACGCTGGGAGCGAACGGAGTGCTCTCCGGGACCACGAATCAGACGGGAACCTTCCCGTTCACCATACAGGTGACCGATGCCAACAATCAGACGGCAACCAGGTTATTCAGCCTCACGGTGAGCACGCAATTGACGATCAACACCGCGTCCCTGCCGAACGGAACCGTGGGTACGCCCTACAGCGCCCCGGCGTTGTCGGCCGATGGAGGAGCGCCGCCTTACACGTGGACAGCCACCGGGCTCCCGTCATGGCTCAGCCTCAGCACGGCGGGGACCTTATCCGGCACGCCCACGGCGGCGCAGACATACAGCATCACTGTGCGGGTGACGGACTCCACGAGCCAGAGCGTCACCAGGACACTGAGCATCACGGTGGGCGGCGGACTTACGATCCTCACCGCCGCACTACCCAACGCCACGGTGAATACCTCCTATTCGTATACCCTGGCCGCCGCCGGCGGCTCCGGCACGCTCACCTGGACGGCGGTTCCGGGAACAGGTGTCCTGCCCTCGGGCATCCTGTTGACCACCGCCGGCCTTCTGACGGGTATTCCCACGCAAACCGGAGTCTACACTTTCACGGTGCAAGTCACCGATTCCGCCAGTCATTCGGCCACGCAGGCGATGTCGATTACCGTGGCGGCCGCGGGCTTTTCGATTACCACCACGGCACTCCCCGTTGCCAGCATCGGCGTGAACTACAACTTCCCCATCCAACAGCAGGGTGGAACCCTGCCTATCATCTGGTCGCTCACCGGGGGCCAACTTCCGGCCGGCCTCACCCTGGTTTCGAATTCGGGATTGCTTACGGGCCTGCCGACTCTCCAGGCCATCAACAGCGTCATCATCACAGCCACCGACTCGACGGGGAAGATTGCCTCGAAGACCTTCACGTTCACCGTGAACCCGCAGTTAACGGTGAGCACCACATCGCTTGCCGGCGGATCCGTGGGCCAGGCCTATAACCAAACCCTGCTAGCCACCGGCGGCAGCGGTTTGGGGTACAACTGGACGCTGCAATCCGGATCCCTGCCCGCCGGGCTCGCCCTCGCTCCCGCGACGGGTATTATCAGCGGAACGCCTTCCGCCAACGGCGCTTCCTCCTTCACCGTTCAGGTGGTGGATTCGGCCGGAGGCATTGCGGTGAAGCCGCTCTCCATCGCCATAGGCACTTCGCTTTCGATCGCCACCGGAGCGTTGCCGAACGCGGGCACGAACGCGCCTTACAACCAGACGATCGCGGCCGCCGGCGGGGTGGCGCCGCTGCAATGGTCGGTCACCGGGAGCCTGCCCGCTGGCCTCGCGCTGAATGCGGCAACGGGGGCCATCAGCGGTACGCCGGTGTCGGCGGGCATCTCGACGTTCACCATCCGCGTGCAGGATGCCGCGGGCGCCTCCGCCACCAGGCAGTTCACCATTACCGTAACCGAAGGGCTGCAAATCACCACCCCCACGGCATTGCCCAATGCCGCGGAGGGTTCCACCTACACGCAGACTCTCGCCGCCACGGGGGGCAAGCAGCCCTATACATGGACCATCTCGGTGGGCAGTCTGCCGGATGGCCTTGCTATGGCGCCAACCTCCGGGCTGATCACCGGCGTCCCTGCCGCCGCCGGCAACTACAGCTTCATCGTCCAGGTGTCCGATTCGCAGGCGCAGAGCGTGCAGAAAGCGTTCACGCTCACCATCGCCGGCCGCATCAATATCGCGACCGCTGCTGTCTTGCCTTCCGCCACGGTGAAACAGGCCTACAACCAGACACTGACCGCCACCGGAGGCACGCCGCCATACTCGTGGTCGCTCGCCGCGGGTGGCACACCGCCGCTGGGCCTGACTCTCGACAGGAACGGCGTCCTCAGCGGCACTCCCGTGAGTGCCGGAGCGTTCAACTTCACAGCCCAGGTTACGGACAGCCAGAACATCTCGGCTACCCGCACGTTCACGCTCTCCGTTCTGCTCAACCTCAGCATCACCACGGCCCAGGCGCTTCCCCCGGCCACGGCCGGAACCGCCTACGCCCAACCGCTGACGGCGGCGGGCGGCCTGCCTCCCTACACATGGAGCGTTACGGACGGATCGCTCCCGGCCGGCGTCTCCCTCACTCCAGGAGGCATCCTGAGTGGGACGCCGTCGGCCGCCGGGGACTTCAACTTCACCGTGCAGGTGGCGGATAGCAACAAGGCCACCGCCCCGGCGAGTTTCCAGCTTACGGTGCGTCTGCCGGCCATGCCTCCGCTCACCATTTCGGGTTTGCCGGAGACGGTGGCGGCGGCGGTCCAACCACGCGTCAGCCTCTCGATTGGAGCAGCTTACCCGGTGCCGGTTACCGGAACGCTCACCTTGACTTTCACCCCCGACGCGGCCGTTCCCGCGGATGACCCGGCGGCGGTCTTCAGCAACGGGAAGCGCACGGCCGATTTCACCATTCCGGCCAACAGCACGACGGCGCAACTTCCGGAAGGATTCGCGATGCAGACGGGGACGGTGGCGGGAACGCTCACGCTCGGCGTCACCCTCAAGGCCGGATCCACGGATATCACCCCCAATCCGGCGCCGCAACTTGTTTCCAAAATCAGCCGGGCCGCTCCGGTCATCAAGTCCGTTACCGCGCGCCGCCTCACGGCGGGATTGGAGGTGACCATCACGGGCTACGCGACCGGGCGTGAGATCACCTCCGCGGCCTTCCGCTTCACTCCCGCATCCGGCAGCACGCTCGACACCACGGAACTCACCGTGCAACTGGGCGACAGCGCCAAAACCTGGTATTCGAGCGATGCCTCGAAGCCGTTCGGCAGCCAGTTCACGCTCACTCAGCAGTTCAACGTGCAGGGCAACACCGGCGCCATCAGTTCGGTCACCGTGACCATGACGAATCCGCAGGGGACATCCACCTCGGTTTCGGCAAACTTCCAATAGCGGACGGCTATTTCACCAATCCGGCGGTGTGAACAATGAGGCCGAGTTCGCGCCGGTCCGTGTCCGACGGCGGAAGAAACGGGCTGACGGCGAACTCGGCCGTGACGCTGCTCTTACCCCGTAAGGCGTCCGGCGGAACCTTCCAGCGCAACTCCTGAATTCCGGACGCGGTAATCTTCGCGGCCGGTAGCGGGATGCCGTCAATGGACGCGGCCACATTCACCTCCCTGTCCCTGGCGAGCACCGTCTCCGGAAGGCTGCACTTCAATTCGAGCGTCGCTCCGTTGCTCGAGGCGTGACGCGGCGGCTTCAGCGCGACGGCGAACTTCGATTCCGTCCACCGCCACCCGCCCTGCTCCACGGCGTGAAAGCCGCGGAGCAGTTGTGGAGCAAGGCTCTCATCGGCCATGCTCACCACTTCCGCCATGCCGCGGTTCCCGTGGCAACCCGTGAGCAGCGCCGCCGCCAGACTCACAAACCCGCGTCGTCTCATGTGGCGTCAGACCTTCACAATCCGCTTCCCCACCGCCGCCTCTTCCGCCGCGATGGTAATCAGATTCGCGCGGTAGATGTCCTCGAAGGGAAGGGCAGTGGGTTTGCCGTTGTAGGCATATTCGACAAAATCGAGGAAGACGGACCCCGATGGAGGCAGGTCGCGGATCACCTCCGCTTTGCGCCCCTCGGCAATCAGGGTGACGCCGGTGGCCGCCATATACTCCGCCACGCCCTTGGTTCCCGCGAGACGCAGCCGGTCATCGCCGTGAGTCGCGGCGCTCTCGGGGCGGCAATAGTCCATGTGCAGCGTGGCGACGCCTCCGTTATCGAGCCGGAAAATTGTTCCGGTGGTGTTCTCCATATCGCCGATCCCTTCCGGGGCGGAAATATGAGCTTTGTAGGAAAAGGCCTCCACCATCTCTCTCCTGCTGGTGAAGCGCATCAGGTCGATCATGTGGATGCCGATCCAGGGGATGGTGCCGCCGTAGGTGGAATAGTGGCGCATCCATTCCGGGCGCGAGCCGGCCTTATAGGATTTCTGGGAGCTGATGTTGATGATATCCCCCAGCTCACCCGCCACCTTCTTTAAGCCCAGGTAGGACGAATCGAAACGCATCGGCAGCAGTGTGCCCAGTTTGGTTCCGCCCTCCTTCAGTCTGGCGCGAATGCTGTCGAGATCGGAGCGCGTCAGCGCCAGCGGCTTTTCGGCGATGATATCGAGCTTGTGGTCGAGACAGGCGAGAATCGCCGCGGCGCGCGGACCGTTGGCGTTGCAGACCGATACGAGGTCGAGTTTTTCCTGGTCGAGCATCCGCCGCCAGTCCGTGTAGTGCTTCGCCCGCGCCAGAAGCGGGTTTCGCATCTGCTTCTTCACTACACCCGCATCGGGATGGGCAATGGCCACCACCTCGATATCGGGCGTCTGGGGGAGGCGGGAGATCACTTCCCCGACATGCCCCTCGAGATCGAGCAGCCCAAGCCGCACCTTGCGCGGCAGGCGCACTTCGGGGCGGAGCGGGGGCGCGAAGGCGAGCGGGGCGGCCGCCATTACTTGACGCCGGGAATACTGCATGAAGCGATTGTGACACAGGCTGATACAATCGCGAGGTGATGCTCTCGAACCGGCGCGAGTTCCTGTTCTCCGCGGCCCCGGCCCTTATGGCCGCGCCAGCGGCTCCCAAGATGAACGTCATCATCATCCTCGCCGACGATCTGGGCGCGTCGGACCTTGGTTGTTACGGCAGCAACTACTACGAGACGCCGCATCTCGACGCGTTTGCCGAATCCGGCATCCGGTTCACCCAGGCCTATGCTTCCTGTCCGGTCTGCTCACCCTCGCGGGCCGGCATCATGACCGGGAAGTATCCGGCGCGTCTCCATCTCACGGACTGGATTCCCGGACGGCGCCAGCATCCCACCGCGAAACTTCTGACTCCCTCTTTCGAGCAGCAACTGCCACTTGCGGAAACCACCATCGCGGAGATTCTCAAGCCCTCCGGCTACGTCACCGCCAGCATCGGCAAGTGGCATCTTGGCGGCGATGGCTTTCTGCCCACGAACCAGGGCTTCGATCTGAACATTGGAGGCACCGCCAAGGGTTCGCCGCCGTCCTATTTCCCGCCGTACCACATCCCGGGCATCGAGGAGCGTTCCGCCGATGACTACCTGACGGATAACCTCACCTCACGCGCGGAGCGGTTCATCGAGAGCAATCGCGACCGGCCGTTTTTCCTGTACCTGCCCCATTTCGCCGTCCACCTGCCGATGATGGCCAAACAGCAGATGACCGAAAAATACCAGAAAAAGGCGGGTTCGATGAAAGCGCAAGGCGAACCCGTGTATGCGGCCATGCTGGAAAGCCTTGACGAGGGTGTGGGCGCGATTCTCCGCAAGCTGGACGACCTGAAGCTGGCGGACAGGACCGCGGTCTTCTTCCTCTCCGACAACGGTGGACTGCGGTTCGAAGGCAGGAGCAGGACTCCGGTCACCTCGAACGCGCCATTTCGCGCCGGAAAGGGACATCTGTATGAAGGCGGCATCCGCATCCCCTGGATTGTGCGCTGGCCCGGCGTCACGAAGAAGGACGCCGCCTGCGACGTGCCGGTCTCGAGCGTCGACATCCTGCCCACGGTGACCTCACTGCTCGGCTTGCGCACTCCCGAAGTGGATGGAGCCAACCTCGCCCCGCTCCTGAAAGGAGGACGCAGGCTTTCGCGGGAGGCGCTCTACTGGCACTATCCGCACTACAGCAACCAGGGCGGCGTTCCCGGCGGAGCGGTGCGCCACGGAGACTATAAGTTGATCCAGTTCTACGAAGACATGCGCGTCGAACTGTTTCAACTGCGCCAGGATCCTTCCGAGCGGCGGAATCTGGTGAACAGGGAGCCGAAGGTCGCCGCCAGGCTCGGGCGGATGCTTGAGGAGTGGCGCAAGAGCGTGAAGGCGGCCATGCCGCTACCCAACCCGGCCTACGACGCGGCCACGGCGGATCAGGGGTTGACGGGCGCGGAAAAGCCGACTCCTCCGGTGTGATCGGCGCCGCCTGTGGAACCCGCGCTGGCCCCGTGCCGGAGATTTGGCTGACCCTCTAGTCCGAATATGATTTTCCGGTGGTTTCTTGTCGGAGGGCAACGGCCGGCGACGGCGCTGTCTTTTTTTTGGCGCTGTTATACTATTGACCGCCATGGGTTTCAGCAGTTACACGGTTCGTAAAGGTGACACCCAGGATTCCATCTCGAAGAAATTTCATGTCCCCTGGGTGACTATCTGGTTCGCCACTCCCAACTCCGTTCTCCGCTCGACGCCTGGGTTCGTCTCGGTGACCGGCGGCGGACCGATTCCGCCCGAGGGCACAATCATCTGGATTCCCGACAAGCAGGAACTCACCCCTCCCAAACCGCCGCTCAAGGGGAGCGCGGCCAAACCGCCGTTGACTCTCATTCCTAAGTCGATGAACGTAAACGAATCTCTGCTCATCAATCCGGCATCGTCGCGCTCGCCGGGAGCATTCGAGTTGCGCATCGTGCCCTACATTTTCATGCGTCCGATGGAGCCCGAGGGCTCCGAAGGGACCGCGGATATCTCCTGGCGCAAGGATGTCCGGTATGTGAAGTGGAACAAGCAGGATTTCGAGGATTTCAAGGCGAAATCGAAGCAGCAGGCGGAGGATTTCTGGAACAACCGCTTCCGGTTGTGGCCGCCCGATGGCTACCACTACCTCGATTGGCCCGCCGGGGCGGGCGGCACGCCCGCGCCTGTCATCTGCACGATGGTCATCCAGTATGTGGACAACCCCGGAGCCGCCAGTCACGTGGTGCGGTGCTACCATCGCGCGCCGGGCGAACAGACGTCCTCCCTCGATCACCTCCACTGGACGGATGCCATTCTCGAGGAGCAGTCCATGGAGTTGCGCGATAAGACGGGCAAAATGATCCCATCACGGAACATTACCCTCGCCCACGAGGTGGGTCACATCCTGGGACTCGATCATCCCGTTTGCAGCGGTTCGGAGCGTAGGTGTTACGGGGAGGGAGGCGAGCCGTGGCAGATTCTCAATGTGATGGGAGCCGGGGGTCTGGTGAACAAGACCAATGTCACGCCGTGGCTCGAACGGATCGAGCGCCATACGGGAGTTCCGGCCGCCGAGTGGACCGTGCATACCCTGGACAAGCATGGCAATCCTTTGTATCTGTGAGGAAGCGCCGGTCACTGATGCACCTGCCCTACCGTGAGGCCGCACCAGCACGTTCCCTTGCGCTGCGCGCGCCGGCACGCGCTCGCCGCCGGAACTGACGTCTCAGGCCGCCGCCGCGCGTAAGATCGCGGCCACGCTACTTTCCACGTCTTCATCCCGCGTAGCCCAAGACGATACGCTGATACGCATCGCCGTGTGCCCCTGCCATACCGTGGGGCCGCACCAGCACGTTCCCTCGCGCTGTACGCGTTCGATCACCTCGCGCGTGCGCTCGCTGCCGCCGAAACTGACCAGCACCTGATTGAGCGCTACCTCGTTCAGAATCCCGCAGCCGCCTTCACGCAGCGCTTCCGCGAACCGGCGAGCCTGACGGCAGTTCCGCTCGATCAGATCCGCCAGTCCGGAGCGGCCGAGCGATTTCAAGGCCGCCCAGATCTCGACGCCGCGCGCGCGGCGCGAGAGTTCGGGTGTGTATTGAGACGGCTCACGGTGCGCTCCCCGCGGCAGGTAGGCGGCGGACACCGACATCGCGCCATTGAGGGCCTTCGGATCCCGGACGAAAGCCAGCCCGCTATCGTAGGGCACGTTCAGCCACTTGTGCGCGTCCGTGGCCCAGGAATCGGCTTCCGCGACTCCCTCCACCAGGTGCGCGTACCTGGGACTCGCCGCCGCCCACAGGCCGAATGCGCCATCGACATGCACCCACGCCCCGGCCTGGCGGGCGCGCGAGCAGATCTCCGCCGCCGGGTCGAACGCGCCCGTATTCACATTTCCCGCCTGCATGCAGACGATGGTCCCGCCGCTCAACCGCGGCATATGGGAGGCGCGCATGCGGCCCTGTCCATCCACCGGGACACGCACAAGGCGCGAACGCCCCATGCCGAGCATCCCCAGCGCCTTGACGAGCGACGGATGCGCTTCCTCGCCCACCACCACCGTCACCGGCGGCGCGCCAAACAATCCGTCCGCTTCGACGTCCCACCCCGCGCGCGCCAGAACCTTGTGGCGCGCCGCCGCCAGCGCCGTGAAGTTCGCCATGGTCGCCCCGGTGACGAACGCGCCGCCGCATGTGGAGGGAAGTTTCAGCACATCGACGAGCCAGGCGAGGGAAACCTCCTCGAGCGCGGCTCCGATGGGGGATGCCGCGAACAGGCCCGGACACTGGTCCCATGCTCCGGCAAGCCAGTTCGCCGCCAGCGCGGCGGGAAGCGAACCGCCGATGACGAATCCGAAGTAGCGCCGTCCAGCCATGCCCATGGTTGCGGGGGAACCGATGCGGTCCAGGGTTTGCAGCACTTCCCCGGCCTCGAGCGGCGATTCCGGCATGGGTTCGTTCAGTTCGGCCAGCGCCGCCAGCGCTTCAGGCGAAGGGGCCACGCCCCGGGCATCGAGGTTCTCGAGATAGCGCGCCGCTGTCCCGGCCGCCGCGTTCAATAGGGCTCTCATCTCTTGATGGTAGCCGTTGCCTCCTCAACGCAAGTACTTCTGAATATCGGGGAAAAGCAACTCCTTCACTTCGGGCTTTTCGAGATCTTCCGGCCGGATGAGAGCCGCTCCGGAATCGACGCTGGCCGGCGGCTTTTCTCCTTTCAGGTACATGCCGATGGCTTTCACCGATTCGTAGCCCATGCGGAATGGATTCTGCACGACGATGGAGTCGATCCAGCCCGCCTTCATGTCGGCGAGCAACTGTTCCGAGGCGTCGAAGGCCACCATCTTCACACCTTTCGCGTTGCGCGACTTGAGCGCCTGAACGGCTCCGGCGGAACTCGATTCGTTGTCCGCGAACAGTCCGGCCAGATCGGGATGCGCGGTGAGCACGTTTTCGGTGACGGCCATCGCCTTGGCGCGGTCGGCCATGCCGAACTGGAGGCCGAGGATATCGATGCCGGGGAACTTCGAGCGGATCTCATCCTGGAAACCGTGCTCGCGCTCCATGGTGGAGGCGCTGCCCGGCATGAAGCCGATGACGACGGCCTTCCCCTTGCCGCCGAGCGCTTCACCCATGCGGCGCGCCGCCATGCGCCCGCCTTCTTCGTTGTTCGTGGCGACGAAGGAGATTCGATTGCCGGTGTCGATGCCGGAATCGAAGATAGAGACGGGGATGCCCGCCTTGGCGGCACGGTCCACCACGCCCACCAGCGCTTTCTTGTCCACCGGGGCGAGCGCGATGCCCGCCAGGCGGCGGTTGACCATCGACTCGACGATCTCGATCTGGCGGCTGGAGTCGATCTCGAGCGCGGGAGCGTTCCATTCCACCTCGAAGCCGTACTCGTGCGCGGCTTTGATGGCTCCGGCGTGGACGGTCTGCCAGAAGATGTGATTCGCTCCCTTGGGAACCACCCCGACTACTCGCTTCGTCTCACGACGGCAGCCCGCGATGAATAACGAGGCGAGAACGGAGAGGAGGACAATCAAACGCATGGTAGGTTAATTGTAGTATGGCCTTTCGACCTGTCTGCACCGTGGGGCAACTGCCGCCCGGCGGCCTCACGGAAGTGATCATTGACGGCAAGCAACTGGCGCTGTGCAACGTGGATGGCGCGATTCACGCCATGGACGGCGTGTGTCCGCACAGGGGCGGGTCGCTCGGCCAGGGCGCGCTGCACGGCAACATGGTGGTGTGCCCCTGGCACGCCTGGGAGTTCGACTGCACCACCGGACAGTACGACTATAACCCGTGTATTCAGTTGACGAAGTTTCCCGTCCTGGTCGAGGGTGGCGATATCCTGGTCGATCTGCCCTAAGTGCCCGAACTTCCCGAAGTCGAGACCATTGTCCGCGGCCTCGCTCCGCGACTACGGGGGCGCCGTGTGATCGCTGTTCAGGTGGTGGCGCCGTTGGTGGTGAAGACGCCGCTTGATGGCGTTGCCGGCGCGGAGATTCTGGACCTGCGGCGGCATGGGAAGAACATCGTCTTCGAGTGCGGCGCCGGAGTGCTGACCGTGCACTTGGGAATGACGGGCAAACTGCTGCTCGAGGGGCAGCGTACGCCGTACACGCGGGTGATCTTCGCGCTCGAGGACGGCGAGTTGCTCTACGACGATATCCGCCAGTTCGGCCGCATTCACTGGTGCCCCGAATTACCCGCCCGGCTGGCGCGGCTTGGGCCGGAGCCGTTGGCGATCACGCCGGAAGAGTTCGCCGCCCGTTTGCATTCGCGCCGCGGGCGGGTGAAGCCGCTGCTGCTCAACCAGCGGTTTCTCCGGGGACTCGGCAATATCTACGTTGATGAGACGCTTTTCCGCGCGGGCGTTCATCCGCTCGCCATCGCGGCGCGTCTTTCCGGCAAGCGCGCGCTGGCGCTGCACGTGGCGATGCAACAGGTATTGCGGCTCGCCATCGAACATCGCGGTTCGTCGATCTCCGATTACGTGGACGCTTCGGGCGAGCGCGGCGGATTTCAGAGGATGCACTTCGTGTATGGCAGGGAAGGAATGCCCTGCGTGGTCTGCGGCACGCCCATCCGGCGGATTGCCGTGGGGCAGCGCGGCACACATTTCTGCCCACGCTGCCAGCGCCGGTGAGAGCCGATGAGGCGCTCATCCGCTCGCCATTGCGGCGCTTCTT
>JABAQT010000031.1:7447-75865 GCA_019187195.1 Bryobacteraceae bacterium | reverse complement strand
GCCGGTGTTTCACACGGGCATGCAACAGGCGCAGCGCGGCGGATTGCAGCGGATGCACCTCGCGGGGTGCCGCGGCACACATGTCCAGTGAGGCTTTACAAGCCGGCGCGCAAGTAGGCGATGACGTCCGCCAAACCCTGCTTGCTGACTGTTTTCTCGAGATCTTCCGGCATGAGGGAGATGTTCGAGGCGCGGATCTCCTCGATGTTGCTGCGCAGGATGGTGACGTCCTCCTCCGATCCGCCGCGCAGCGTGATGGAGCCTGGAGTCTCGCTGCCCAACACGCCATCAAACATCTGTCCGTCCTTGGTGGTGACGATGTAGTTGACAAACCGCGGTTCAATGCTGCGGCTGGGATTGAGAATCGCCTCGAGCAGTTCCTCGCGGGTCTTGTTGTTCACGCCGGAAAGGTCGGGACCGATGCGGCCGCCCTTGACGCGCGGGCTGTGGCAGCGGGCGCAGGCATCCTCGAAGACTTTCTTGCCGCGGCCCGGATCGCCGTTCATCGTCAACACATCCTGGAAGGCGGCAACCACCTTTTCGCGATCGGAAGAGGCGCTCGCAAACACTTTCTTCGCGCGGGCGGCGATGGCCGGGTCCTTGTCCTCGATCAGCCGGTTCCGCGCATTCATTTCGATCATGGACGGTTCGACCGTCCCTTTTTCGAGCGCGTCGAGAAACATGGGGATGCGGTCGCGCTGCGTCAGCATGGCGCTGGCGGCGCGTACTCGAGCCTCGGGAGGCAGAGCCTGCCATCCGTCGAGGATCGTCCGGCCCACCTCGGCGTTGCGGAACGCGGCCAGGGAATCGATGGCCGCGCTTTGAAGCACGGCGGGCGCGTGCGTATCGAGCACCTTCTTGAGCACCGGGAACGCCGTTTCGAATTTCGCGCCGCGAAGAGCATAGAGCGCCGCCGCGCGATCCTCGAGCGGAGCCTTTTCGTCGAACGCCTCCTTGGCGGCGCGGGCAAGAAGCGTCGTGCCGCCGCTATGGCTGGCAATGCTCCAGGCCGCCCGCCGTTCAGAGGCATCCCTGGCCGCCAGGAACCGCGAGAGCGCCGCTTCCTGGATCGGGAGATTCGCGCCGCGGCTCATATCCAGTCCGCGGGCGAGACCTTCGAGCGCCGCCGAGGGCGCCTTCAGCCGCGCCGCATCATTAAGGAAGCTGTTGATCTCAGGGGGCTTCTGGCGGGCGCCGATCAGGGAGCCGAGTGAACGGAGCATTTCCGGTGTCTGCCATGCGGATTCCTTGCGCGTGAGCAGCATCGAAAGGAAATCGCCCGGCCAATTCGCGGCGGAACTGAGAGCGGCGATTCGGAACCACTGATCGCCGCCATGCGCGGCCGCAATTTGGGCGATCGCCTGCCGCGCCTGGGGCGTATTGTAGTTTCCCAGGGTGAACGCGAGTTGGAACAGGACCCGGACCTCCGGGTCGTTCACTTTCGCAAGCAGCGCCTTTTCGAGTTTCGGCGTCTGAGGGAGAGACTCGCTGATCTTGATGGCATTCTCGCGAATGCCGGCGTGCGCGTCCTGTAGTGCCGCGAGCACGACGGCCTCATCGAGCGCGCCGGTCCCCTCGAGAGTCCACAAGGCCAGCAGCCGCGCCACGGGCTTCGTGCTCTTCGCCGCCATCTCCCGGAGTTGCGGGGCCACGCTCTTATCCTGGCGTTCGAGCAACAGGCGGCGCGCGGTCTGCTGGTTCCAGCCGTTCTCGTTCTCCAATTCCTTCACCAGTTCGGCGCTGCTCATCTTGCCGAGATTCACCTTCAAGCTCCGCTTCACCCGCGGCGTGTTCGAGGCAATGCGATAGATGCGGCCCATATTGTCGCCGCGATAGAAGTCGAGATGGAAGCGCTTCTGGATGTCTTCGGGAATCGAAAGCGGGGTTTCGATGGTCTGCCGGTACATATCCATCAGGTAGAGATTTCCGTCGGGCGCGTTGGCGAAGTTCGTGGGCCGGAACCACTGGTGCGAGGAGGCGAGGAACTCGACCCCGTCCTTCGAGGGGCGGGCCGAGAACGTCACTCCATCGGGCGTGAGAATGTCTTCGCGCACGAGATTGCCGCTGACGTCGCCGGTGAAGATGCGTCCGTGATATTGCCGCGGCCAGGCGTCGCCGTTGTAGATGGTGCCGCCCGTGGCGCCCGTGATATGGCCGGCGGCGTATTCAACGCGGCCGCTCTTGGTTTCGTCATAGCGCTGCTGCCGGACCTTCGTCCTCTCGACGCGCCAGTCTTCCGGCTTGCTGATGGGATACATCAGCCGCTCCCGCTTGCCATAGGGATCGTGATTCACCGAGGGAACATCGAGCAGCGGCGCGCGCAACAGATAGTTCATCGGCGCCACGACATGCCGCAGGTGGGTGGTGTTCTGCGAGATGAAGCGGTTGCCCCAGTCATCGAACGTCATGCCATATTGCGTCGCTCCCGAGGCGATCTCATCCACATGGCGTATGGGATGGAACCGGAAGTCGCCGCCGCGCACCTCCACCGGCGGCAGTTGCGGCCACTTGGGCGAGGTGATGCGCCCGGCGTTGCCCGTGTTCGAGAAGTAGATCCAGTTGTCGATGCCGAGACGCGGATTGGATACCTGCGCTTCCGGATTCCCATGATAGAAGCCCGTAAACAGCACCTCGCGCACATCCGCCTTGCCGTCTCCGTTGGTGTCCTTCATGTAATAGATATTCGGCGAGGCAGGCACAATCAGGCCGCCGTCCCACACCATCAGTCCGCTCACCTGGGGGACGTTCTCGGCGAAGACCGTGCTCTTGTCGGCGCGGCCGTCGCCATCGGTGTCCTCGAGCATGACGATTCGCGAGCGGGCGGGCTTGCCCTTGGGTTGATCGTAGGGGAGATCGAGCATGTCCGCGACAAACGCGCGGCCATATTCGTCGAAGACCATGTCGACGGGATCCAACACCATCGGCTCGGAGGCGAAGAGCTCGACGTGGAAATCCTCGCTCAGCTTGATGGTCTTCATTTCTTCTTCGGGGGAGAGTGGTTTCGAGCCTGACTTGGAGCAGGCCTGGGAAAACAGCGTCAGGATGACGGCCAGGGAAAGCAGGATACGCATGGTGAAAACCATAGAGTATCGCGTTGCGAGCTTCACCGTCGGCGGGTATCGCCCGTCATCCCTCGGGGCGCGCGGAAGATGTGACTCGTCAGGAGTATTTTTTTCGCCAGCCGGCAATCTCCCGCGTGAGGGCGTTCTTCACTTGCAGGAACTGCTGGTTGTCATACTGGTTCACGCGCTCGCGTGGATCCACCCGTAAATCGTACAACTCGTTCGGGCCCTTGCCATCCTGCCGCAAAACGAGCTTGTACCGCGCGTCGCGCACCATGTCCGCGTAGCGGAAATGCCCGAACAGGAGCATCCGCCACGCCTGTTTCGATGGCCGGTTGAAGGCGGCGCGGGAATAGTCGCGGCCGCAGTATTCGCGATTCCGCGGCAGTTGCGCTCCCGTGATCGCGGCGAGCGTGGGCAGCAGATCGTAAGTGCTCACCAGCTCCGGCCGCGTGGCCTCCGGAGGCGTCTTCCCCAGCCAGCGCCAGATCAGCGGCACACGCATGGTCTCCTCATACAAATTCACCGGATCCGAGGCATGGCCCTTGCCCCACAAACCATGCCGGCCAAGCAGACAGCCGTTATCGCTGGTGAAAATGATCAGCGTATTCTCACTCAGCGAGTGGCTCCGCAAGTGCTTCAGCAAAGCCGGAAGCTGCGCGTCGAGCGCCGAAACCGCGGCCGCGTGCTTGCGATTGTTGCCGACAATGTCCGACAGGTATGCTTTATCCCGCAGGGCATTCGCGGCAGCCGGCTCCCAGCCGATCGTATCGAAACGCGAATTCGCATAAAGATCGTAGAACTTTCGCGGATGCCCCTCATAGGGAGCCTCCGGATTCAGATACCCCACCGTGAGGAAGAACGGAGAGCCCGGTTTTTGCCTGCCGAGAAATTCGCCCGCGCGGTTCGTCAACAGATCCGGCAGATAGCCCGTCTCCTCCACCGCATTCCCGTTGAGGAACATCTTCGGGTTCGTGTAGCCGCTCTCCGGCGAGAGCGTATAGCTGTATTCGAACCCATGTCC
This sequence comes from Bryobacteraceae bacterium, assembly GCA_019187195.1. Lineage (GTDB taxonomy): Bacteria > Acidobacteriota > Terriglobia > Bryobacterales > Bryobacteraceae > CADEFT01. The sequence goes on along the minus strand of JABAQT010000031.1, from coordinate 71,779 downwards.
CGGCTTTGCGTCCGAACCCATGTCCCACTTGCCTATGTAGCCGCACTGATACCCGTTCCCGGCGAGCAGATCGGAGATCATCACCTGTGAAGAGAACGAGCCAGGGGGCGCTTTCTGCCCTTGCGGCGGATTGTCCACCGGATTCGGAGTGAGAAAATCCTCGATTCCGTGTTGCGGCGGCGTAAGCCCCGTAAACAATGTGGCCCTGCTCGGCGAGCCCATCGGCGTGCACGCATAGCTGTTCAAAAAGCGCGTACCGGTGCGCGCCAGCAGATCGATATTCGGCGTGCGGATCTCCTTGTTTCCGTAGCAGCCGAGCGCCCATGCCGGCAGATCACTGCCGAGGATCAGCAGGATGTTCGGTCTCGATGATGCCACTTCCGGCTCATTCTGATCTTGCGCCGCCAGCGGCGCGAGGGTGGCGGCGGAAAGAAATCCGCGGCGTGTCCAGGTCATGGCGTCAGGGCTCCAGAAATTGAAGATCCTCCGGCAGCTCGGATGGCTGCTCGAAGAGGTTGGTTCCAAACAGCAGGGGAAGCAGGTTCCCGTTCGGATCGGGAATATTCCCCGTCAGGAAAAACTGCGTGATCTGGCCAAGCGCCGCGTTCGTGATGAGCAGCGCATTGGGCGTGAGATTGGTCAGATACGTGTGCGGGTTCGCGGCAAGCCGCGGGGATTTCGCCCGCGCGAGATCATGGCGGTAGATCCACGTGGTGTCTTTCATCCCCGCAAACCGCGCCAGCGCCGATTCCATCGGGTTTGGAACGGTCGCGTCACCCTTGGCGAATTGAAACAGCACGGTCTTCTCCTTGCCGCCCTCGAGAAGGGTGCGCCTGAAGTGGGAGACATAGGAAACGGGGTCGCCTTCCGCCTGTAGCCACTCGAGTGTCTCGAAAGCATTTTGGATGTCGATCGCTCCCGGCGCCGTCACCACATCCACGGGCTGGTTCCGCAAGACGTAGCTTTCGTTGAATCCCATGTCCGCGTTCAGAAGCGAAGGCAAGCGTAAACTCAGGTTCAGGGTAGTGGCCGGGAGAAAAGCGGGACTCCACCGCGCGATGTCCACCAGCGAACCCCCGCCGGAATTGAGAGCCGCCAGCGTGATCCCCGGATCCACCGCCAATACCATCGACCCATACAAGGCGCCGAGCGACTGCCCTACATAATAGATCCTGTCCGGATCAAAGTCGGCGAGGCCATCCCCATCCACATCGAGGCCCAGCCGGATCGCCTGAATAAGTTGCAGAATGTCCACGGCGGTCTGCCGCAGGCAATCGCGCAGGCCTAATGGAGAAGAGACGGCCGCCGCGCACCCCTCCGCGCTTTCAATGCGCCCGTCCCCGTCTATGTCCGCTCCGCGCCCGGGAAGGGAAATCTCATAACTCGATCCGGACCTGTCGCGCGCCCGGAGCACGCTTTGCGGTCCGTATCCATGCCCCACGGCGGAAATTGCAATCACCGCGATGCCGCTTTCTCCGCTCGCATACGACATCAGCGCCGGAGCGCCGATACGGCTATCCCCCATCCCATGCCCGTAAATGATGACGGGGTATCCCTTGTCAGGCCGCTTCAACCGCGGCAGATAGGCGGCGAAGGGCACTTGAACGGTCGCGTCCGGCAGTGCGAGATCCTCGGCCGACGGAACCGCCGCAATCGTCCGGTCCGCGTCTCGAAAGTCGGGCGATGTATAGCTGCCGAGCGCCACCGCCCGCACCGCGTTCTGCAGCAGTTCCACCGGCAGCGGGACATCCGTGTACGTGTCCGGATTCACCCCCGTCTGCTGATGCCACACCACGTTCTGCAGATCCTCGATCGCGAACACGCCATTGCCGTCCAGCAGCGTGGGGGCGGGGGCCACATTCGAGAGTTGATCGCGAGCTTTTTCGAGCCATGCCGTCGCGCTCATGGTGGTGAACAGGCTCGCTCCCGCCACGTTCACCCCATCGCCCGCCGACTTCACCGCATCCGCCAGCGCCGCGCAGTAGTCCTCGGACACAGTGCACGTTGTAAAGGAGTCGTCCGCTTCCACGGGATCGCCGCCCTCATCCTTGACGGCATCGGTGACCACAATCATGTACCGCCGGTGCTGGTCCATTACCGAATCCGGCTTCCCATACGCCGTGTTCGATGCCGGGTCCCACACCACCTGCGTCAACGGCACTTTGTCGCCGGTCTGATGAACGCCCGGCTCCTCATCCGTCAGATTCTCGCGGGCCACCAGGTAGATTCCTTCCTGCAGGGTCTCCGGCTTCACCGCTCCCGAGAACCGCACGCGGATCCGGGCGCGTGGATTGAACCCGTCGAAGCTCTGGAGCAGCCACGCTTCCTGGCAGGCGTTCGGTTTCGCCGCGCAATCATCCGGAGCCGGCATGCGCACCATCCGCGCGGTCTTCGTGTTTGTCGCCGGCGCCGTCAGGAAATCCGTGGGGAACGGCCCAATTTCGGGATTCGAAGGGTCAAAAAGCACCTTTACTCCCGCGCCGGCCGCCGGTGCGGCCAGGACAAGAGACAGGAGGGCGAAAATTGTCCGTGTAAAACGCATGAGGTACACCTTACCTACAAGACATCGGCAAATCCGCGCTTGAGGTGACGGAAGAACAGACCTCCGAGAACAAAAATCGTCATCGCATAGAGACTCAGCAGACCCAACTCCTCGATGTTCGGAGGCCGGTAGGAGAGCAGGCTCGAACGATAAGCGCGCACCAGATAGGACATCGGATTATAGTGCACCAGGAACCGCAACTCCGGCGGAACCGAAGCCTCCGTGATGAAAATCGGCGTCATCCAGAACCACAGCGTCAGCACGACCATCACCGCCTGCGAGGTGTCTCTCAGATATACCTGGAGGCTCGAGATGATCCAGCCGAGACCAATGCCGAGCAGCCCGGTGAGGAGCATGTAGATGGGCAGCAGCGCCACCATTCCGCTCACATAGCCAAGCACCAGGATGCTCGCCAGAATCACCATCATCAGCGCCATTAAATGGCTGAGCAGCGCCGACAGAAACATCGACACCGGGATCACTTCGGATGGAAACACGGTCTTCGTAATCAGGTTCGACTGCTCCAGCAGGCAGTTGGCCGACCGCACCACGGTTTCATTGAACAGCATCCACGGCAGGTAGCCGCAGAACAGCCACATTGTATAATTCTGCGTCACTTCGTTCGCCGGCACCGGCGCTTTCAGGCAGATTTGGAAGACGAACGTCCAACTCACCAGTTGCACCAGCGGGTGAATCAGACCCCACATCCACCCGGCCACCGAGCCTACAAAGCGGCTTTCAAAATCCCGCCGGACCATCTGATAGAGAAGGGTCCTCTGCGCGATGAGATTGCGGAGGAAGAACTGCCCGGGAAGCTTCAAATTGTTAGCCTACCACGGTGTTATGGAGGAAGCTCGCCAAGCGGATGGCGATTCGGCCGCACCGCGTCCGAACCTGCAACGAGGGAGCCGCCCGAAGCCGCCCTAAGGCGGCCCCGGAGCGGCCGATTTGCGTGGGAGGAAACGCTCTCTTATCGGTCCGAGGCGATGTGCAGACCTTTGTGGATGGCGTACAGAGCCAGTTCCAAACGGTCCGAGACGCCGAGTTTGTCGAAAATGTTGTGCAGATGGTTCTTCACCGTCTGCTCGCTGATGAACATCTTCTCGGCCATCTCCTTGTTCTTGTAGCCCTGCGCAACCAATTGCACAATCTCGCGTTCGCGCGTGCTGAGCGGCGAACGTTCGCGCGCTTTGCCGTTGGCCGGTCCGCCGCCCAACATATCGGAGGGTGAGGCAAACTGCCGCATCACCGCCGCCGTCGTGTGGGAATCGAGCCAGATTTCTCCCGCGTGCACCTTGCGAATTGATTTGACGATGAGCTCGGTGGCTGTCTGCTTGAGAACGATTCCCGAGCATCCCAGTTTCATCGCTTGAACAAATTCGTTCTTATCCTCCGATGCGGTCAACACGATGACTCGCGTTTTCCGGCCTGTTTGTTGTAGACTCTGCAACACGCTAAGCCCATCCAGGTTCGGCATGCGGAGATCCAGAAGCAGAACATCGGGTTCCTGTTCCTGGATCAAATCCAATACCTGCCGCCCGTCGCTGGCCTCGCCTACAACCTTGATATCATCCTCCAGAGTCAGGAGTTTCTTCAAACCGTCACGGACGATGGGGTGATCATCGGCGATGACGATGCGAATAAACTTTTCCTCGTGGATCTCCGGTGTATCCTCTGAATGAAGATCGCTGGTTTCGTTCGTCAGAATGGCTGTGCCCTTATTCATAGCCGCTCCCTTAGTACCACGACTTGATTCTATGTTGGTGTTAGTACCCGGTCAATTGAGGTAACTCTTAAAACCTCCTCGGATTTTGCTCCACGTTCATCTCAGGTACCCCTTAGAACCAGGTCAGCTCTTACCTAGACCGCAAAATACGGAAACACGCTCCCGCGCGGCCTAAAAGAAACCGGCCCAAGCCGGCCTCCGGCCGCCTCACACGAATCTCCGCTCAAAACGTTAGGACTAAATCGTACCAGATTCCAGAACTCACAGGATCAGGCGTACTTTGGGGGCGGGATGGACGTTCGGACTTGAATCAGGAAGACTTTTTCTTTCCGCCATGCTGCCAGCAGAACTGGCTTCCCGGAACCGCTTTGCGGCTGCATTGTTTGCCTGCCTTGGTGCGGGCCTGGCAGCGGGGTCCTTTGTTGCCGTCCTTGGCCTGTTCGTGTCCGGCGGGAACGGGGGCGGGAAGGCCTGCCGGTTGTCCCACCAGCAGGGCCACCGGCAGGGCGAGGAGCATCAGCCAGCGAATCATCATAGTTATCCTTTCACGGGAGTATTCATTCCTACTTGACGTTGATCGTTCCCCGGCATGTGCTCGCGCCGCACCTGCAGATTACGCACTCGACATCCTTGGGGAAGTGATAATCGACCGTCAACTCTTCACCTGGCTCGATTGGACGTTTGCTCATGTAAAGGATGTGGCCCTTGGTGATCATTGCTCTCAGGTTGGGTTCACAGGAATGGTTGATGTATTCGGCGCCGCTGCCGCCCACGGCGCCGTCCAACGTCCAATAGTTGTCGAGAGTAAAGAGATAGTGGAGCTTGCGCGCGTCCCGCCTTTTTGTCTCGCGCCGGCTGATCCGTTCGCCGGTATATTCGATGACCTTGCGGCGGGGCGGAATCGGTTCGAGGGCATAGACGCCCCAGCGATGGATTCCGGAAGGAGCGAGTTCGAGCCGGAAACACATATGCCGTGGATCCAGCCTGGGACCGTGTTCCCGGGCCGGGTCGCCGGGGAACACGGCGGTTTGCCGTTTCCTGGATGCCATGACTCAGAGATTACAGACTGTCCTGTCCAGCGCCTTTCTTCTTGCTCTTGCGCCGGGCGATGATAATGACGACGAACGTCACGGCCAGGACGCAACTGACAATCTGGATCGTTTCCGTACTCATGTCTCGCTCCTCGAACCGATTATGCTCCTGTCTTCTGCTTGATGGTATCCACAAGTTCCCTGACCGCGGAAGCGCTCTTGTCGAGCATCGCTTTCTCCTCGGGCGTCAGGCTCACTTCATAGATTTTTTCTATCCCCATCGCGCCCAGCTTCACGGGCACTCCGGAGAATAGGCCGCTATAGCCGTACTCGCCCTCGAGGTAGGCGGCGCAGGGAAGAACTTTTTTCTTGTCCTTGAGGATGGACTCGACCATTTCGGCCGCCGCCGAGGAGGGCGCATAGTAGGCGCTGCCCGTCTTGAGGTGCTTCACAATCTCGGCTCCGCCGTCCCGGGTGCGCTGGACGATGGCGTCGATGCGCTCCTGAGGCAGCAGTTCGGTCAGCGGAATGCCGGCCACGCTGGTGAGGCGCACCAGCGGGACCATGGTGTCGCCGTGCCCGCCAAGCACCAGCGCCTGTACGCTTTCCACGGAAACGCCGAGTTCGGCGGCGAGGAAGGTGCGGTAGCGCGCCGTATCGAGAATTCCAGCCATGCCGATGACCCGGTTGCGGGAGAACTTCGACGTCCGGAACGCCGTCCAGCACATCGCATCGAGCGGATTCGTCACGATGATGAGGATGGCGTTCGGCGAGTACTTGGCCGCGCCCTCGGTGGCGGTCTTGACGATTTCGTAGTTCGCCATCAGCAGGTCATCGCGGCTCATTCCGGGCTTGCGGGGAAAACCGGCGGTAATGACGACGATATCGGAGTTCGCGGTGGGCTCATAATTGTTCGCGCCCGAAATGGTGACATCATAGCCCTCGACGGGACCGGCCTCGAGCAGGTCGAGACCCTTTCCCTGGGGCACGCCTTCGACGACATCGACGAGAACAACGTCCGCCAGTTCCTTGCTGGCAATCCAAAGAGCGCAACTGGCGCCTACGTTGCCGGCGCCGACTACGGTTACTTTTTTACGCATAGATTAATCCTATATGGTCTGGGACCCGAAGGAGAATTATAGCTTTCGCCGGGAGCGCCAGTCACTTGGGGAAAACACGGAGGGAGCCGCTACAATGTTACAGAATGTCCATTCCCGATACCGCCGCGGCCTATATGCGGCGCATGAAAGAACGGGTGCGCGAGTTGCGTCCGAGGAGGCGCATCGTCTTTCCCGAAGGCGCCGACCCAAGAGTGATCAGCGCCGCCGCCCGCCTTTCCTCCGATGAACTGGTTGATCCGGTATTGATCGGGCCGGCCCCGCGGCCGGCCCCCGCCGGAGTGCGGTTCCTGGAACCGGGCGCTTCGCCGAAACTCGCCGCCTACACGCGGCAATATTATGAGCGGAGGCGCGCCAAGGGGATTACGGAAATGGAAGCCGCCCAGATCGCCCGCCGGCCATTGTATTTTTCCGCGCTCATGGTGGCGGCCAATGATGCCGACGGGTTCGTGGGCGGCGCCGTGAACACCACCGCGGAGACGGTGCGGGCCGCGCTGCATTGCATTGGAACGGCAAAGGATGTGAAGACGGTCTCGAGCGTCTTCATCATGGCGGTTCCCGATCCGCTGGCCGGACATAACGGACTGCTGGCGTTTGCCGATTGCGCGGTGGTGATCGAACCGGCGGCGGTGGAACTGGCGGAGATCGCGATCACGACGGCGCGGAATACACAGGCACTGATGGACGTGGAGCCGGTGGTGGCTCTGCTGTCTTATTCAACAAAAGGCAGCGGGAAGGGCAAACGGATCGATACGGTGGTCGAAGCGCTGCGGATCGTGAAAGCGCGCGCTCCCCATCTCCATGTCGATGGCGAACTGCAAGCCGACGCGGCGCTGGTTGAAGCCATCGGGCGCTCGAAGGCGCCGGGGTCGACGGTGGCCGGACGGGCGAATACGCTCATCTTTCCCGATCTGATGTCCGGCAACATCTGCTACAAGATGGTGGAGCGCCTGGCGGGCGCGGCCGCCATCGGGCCGTTCCTCCAGGGGCTTGCCAGGCCCGCCAACGATCTTTCGCGCGGATGTTCGGAAGAGGACGTCTACAACGTGGCGATCGTTACCGCGCTGCAGACGGAGATCCGCTAGTGTCCCGCGTCGCGTTGGTGTACCACGACGGCTACGATTTGCACTTCGGCGATCATGTGTTTCCCTCGGTGAAGTACAGGCTGATCCGCGAGAGGCTGATCGGCAGCGGCTTCGCCAAGCCGGAGGAGATTCACCAGCCCGAACCCGCCAGCGACGAGGACGTGCTGCTGGTTCATACGCCGGAGTGGGTGAAGGGCCTGAAGACAGGCACGCTGAGCTATGCGCAAATCCTGAGGCTGGAAGTGCCTTACAGCCAACAGATGGTGCGGGCCTTCTGGCTGGCCGCCGGAGGAACCACGCTGGCGGCGCGCCTGGCGCTGCGCCAGGGCGTGGGATTCAATATCGGCGGCGGATTCCATCACGCGTTTCCGGACCACGGGGAAGGCTTCTGCGCCATTCACGATGTGGCGATCGCCATTCGAAAGCTGCAGCGGGAAGGTGTGATCAGGCGGGCGATGGTGGTGGATTGCGACGTGCATCACGGCAACGGAACCGCCGCCATTTTTTCCGGAGATCGGAGCGTATTCACGCTATCCATTCATCAATTCAACAACTATCCGCCGGAAAAACCGCCCTCCACGGTGGATATACACCTGGCGGATGGGACGGGCGACACGGAGTACCTCGAAAGGCTGGCCGAGGCATGCCGGCTTACAGTCGCCGGATTTGAGCCCGAGATTCTTTTTTACGTGGCGGGCGCGGATCCCTACATCGACGATCAGTTGGGTGGATTGAATCTCACCATGGAAGGGCTGAGAGAGCGGGACGAGACGGTGATGGACATAGCGCTCCGTAAGGGAGTTCCCGTGGCGGTTGTACTGGCCGGGGGCTACGCCAGGGAACTAGCGGACACGATATCCATCCACGTCAACACAGCCTATGCGGCCGGGAAAGTGCTGCGCGGCGTGAACGGGTGGGGAGCGGAACCCTAGACCAACTGAAAATCAAGATTGCCGCGCGCCAGCCGATGAGATCGTTCTGGTGAATAGCGGTAAGTGTTTGGGTCTTCGAAAGGCCGCCACATGGGCTGTCTGCTGGGGCTCCCTGTTGGCCGCGACCTCCTGCCATCTTCGCCCGGAAGACCGCCGTACTTACCGGATCGGCTACGACGAGGCGTTCCCTTATCACGCTCTTGCCCGGGACGGCCACCCCGAAGGCTTCGTCTTTGACGCCATCGACGAAGCCGCCGCGCGGCGCGGGATCCGGCTCGAATGGGTGCATGTTGTCGGAGGGCCCGATGAGGCGTTCCAAGAGTACCGCGTGGACCTCTGGCCGCGTATGTCTCCCTCGCGGGGACAACTCGAGCGGTACCACGTTACCCAACCCTGGATGAGGCTGAACTTCTCTTTGCTAACCCCCCGGCCTGGCGTGACGCCCGGTGGAGTGGTGGCGGTGGATGGATCCGCCGTCATCCGGGAAGTGGCCCGCCGGTACCTGGCGGACAGGAAGGTGGTGGCATACAAAGGGAACGCGGCGGCATTGGAGGCCGTATGCGGCAAAGAAGCCGGCGCGGCTCTCATCGAGCACCGGGCCGGCATCGAGTTGCTATTACATAGACCGCCCGCCTGCCGGGACGTGGATCTGCTCCCGGTCCCGGTGGAAGACGCGAACATCGCCGCCGGGCTGGGAGCCACCCTCGAGGCCGGTTTTGTTGCCGAAGCGCTGCGGGATGAACTCGATCAATTATGGCGGGACGGAACGCTCACCCGTCTGGAATCGAAGTGGTTCCATCAGCCGCCGGACGAGGTTCGAACCATCTTCGAAGCGGCGGAAGCGCGGCAAGCGTCGCAAACTCTCCGCATGGGGGTGATGCTTCTCGCCTCGGCGCTGGTGGCCACGCTGGCGCTCGCTCGGAAAGCGCGCGCGGCACGGCGCCACGCCGAGAACGTGAGCGCCGCGAAGTCGGAGTTCGTGGCGAACATCAGCCATGAGATCCGCACCCCCCTCAGCGGGGTCATGGGAATGAGCGCCTTGCTGGCGGATTCACCGCTCAGCGCGCGGCAGCGCGAGATGCTCGATGCCATTCAGTCGAGCGCGGCGAACCTGCTGACCGTGCTGAACGACATCATGGACCTGGCGATGCTCGAAGCGGGCAGGCTGGTCATCGAGGAACAGGACATCGACTTGCGGGCGGCCGTGGAGGGGGTGGTGGCTCTGATGGAGCCGCGGGCCATCGAGAAAGGCATCGGGCTCAGCCTCGAATGGGAACCACGCGTGCCGCGGTATGTTCGCGCGGATGGCGCCCGGTTGCGGCAGATGCTGATCAACCTGACGTTGAACGCTATCCGGTTCACCCCGCGCGGCGGCGTGCGGGTGATGGTGGCCGAGGAACGGGATGAACGGGAAGGCCTGCTGGTGCGGATCTCGGTTATCGACACCGGAACCGGCATTCATCCGGACGCGGCGAAGACGCTGTTTCATCCCTTCACCGGGAACCTGGATGCCGGTGACCGGCACTTGCCGGAAACAAGTCTCGGACTGGCGATTTCCCGGCAATTAGCTCACCTGATGGGAGGTGAGATCGGAATGGTGAGCGAGCAGGGGAAAGGATCGGCGTTTTGGATCTCGCTTCCATTGCAGGAAGCGCCTCCTCCCGCCGAACAGGAGTTGGTGCGGAGCCGGCGGCAGGGGACGCGCCGCGCTCCACCCGTCGCGGGAAGGATTCTGCTGGCTGAGGATAATCCGGTAAACTGCCGCGCCGCCTCGCGCATGCTCGAGAAGTGGGGGCATGTGGTGCGGGTGGTGACCAACGGCGACGACGCCTGCAAGGCGGCCGCGAAAGAGAGGTTCGACCTTATTCTGATGGATGTCCAGATGCCTCGGGGAAACGGGTGGGAAGCGGCGCGCGCCATCCGCCAGCAGGAAGGCGGAGTGCGTCACACGCCGATCGTCGCCCTCACCGCCTGCGCCATGGAAGGGGACCGTCAACGTTGCCTCGATGCCGGTATGGACGACTACCTCGCAAAGCCGGTCGACGCGGATCAACTGGCGGAGACAATCGAGCGGTGGCTCGCCTGGCGCGACTGACCGTCACTCCGGCGGCGCCGCGATTTCCACCACCGGCTTGTGCCGGACCGGAAACTTCACGCCGCCTGCGATGGGGCACATCTGGTGAGCCTTCTCATGCAGCAGCATGGCATCGAGCAGGCGCTCCTCGCGGGTGATGACCATGCGAGGGTTGAGCGACGCCTCGATGAACTCGCCCGCTCCGTCGGCGTGAGTCATCATCGAGCCTTCGGCCACATCGGAATACTCGACAACCGTGATCCCGGCGTCGGCGCAGAGGTGGAGCATCCAAAGCATATGGCAGGTGCTCAGCGCGGAAAGCAGCATCTCTTCCGGGTTATAGCGGCTTGCCTCGCCGCGGAAAGCCGGTTCGGAGGAGCCGGAGATCGGGGCGGATTTCCCCGCGCCGGTGATTTCGTGGTTGCGGCTGTAATCCCGGTAGCCGGATGTCCCCGAGCCGAGGTTCCCCGTCCACTTGATGTCCACACGATAGTTGTGTTGATGCGGCATGGTCTTATCGTAAGACGGCGCCCGCGGCGCATGCGCGCAAGGTTGCGCCACGCGGAAGGTGAGGCGCCTCGCTCCCCCATGACGCCTATTCGAGCACCGTGACCGGCGCCTCGATTCGGAATCCTTTCTTGCGGCCCACCGCGGCGGGGGTTCCGCGAAACTTGAGCTTGCCGTTAACCAGCAGGTCAATTTGTCTTTGGACGCTGTAGTCGAAGGTGAGGACATCGTCCTCGTTCAGGTTCATCAGGTCTTCGATGAGGAGTGAGGGTCCCCTCAGCCTGGCATCGAGCTGAACATTGGCGGGGCGGATCAGCCGAAGCAGGCGTAGCCGTTCCTCGGCGGTCGATTCCGACTTGCGCATGGACCATTGCTGATCAAATTTCTGCCGCAGCATCTTCACGATGATGGACGGCATCCCGATGTTCATCATTCCGCTGCTCTCGCCGATCCTGACTTCGAGGCTGACCGCCACAACCGCCTCGTTGGGGGCGAGAACCTGAAGCAGTTGGGATTCCGTCTTGAACGATTCCATGGTGAAGTTGATCTCGGTCACCGTGGACCAGGCATCGCGCAAGTCGTGGAGCACGATGCGGAAGATGCTTTCGAGGATGCTTTGTTCAATCTCCGTCACCTCCCGGTCGGGCCGCAAGGCGCTCTTGCCGTTACCGCCGAGAAGCATCTCGAGGATGGGGAAGACAAGGGTGGGGTTGAGTTCGAGGACGGCGCTGCCGTCGAAGGGACGCATGGCCAGGGAGACAAGGCACGTGGGAACGGGCAGGCACTGGGAAAACTCCATGAAGGAAAGCTGCTCGACAGACACCAGGTTGACGAGAGCATAGTTCCGGAGATAAGCCGACAGGCTCGAACTCAGGCTGCGCGCGAAGGATTCGTGCAACAGATGGATGGCGCGAAGCTGATCCTTGGCGATGCGGTCAGGGCGGCGAAAGTCATAAGGAGTCGCCTTCCTCGAGGCATCTTCCTCGGCCGCCTGGTCGCGGAGATTGCGGAATACACTGTCGATTTCTTCCTGAGTAAGGACACGATCCATGCTCATGACCCTACAATCGGAGAAAGGGGGGAACCGGAGTAGGGAAGCCGCCGAGCGCAGCCGCGTAATCTTTCGTCATGTGTCTGCTTTACAGCGGGTGTACAAGGCTGAAATGGAAACGGCAGACCCTCTTCATGCGTCCTCCAGTTGGAAGAATGCCTGAGATAACAACCGGGGATGAGACAAGCCGATCGTTATTCCGCTATGAGAAGCGCAGTACTTTATTTGCACAGCATTTCCTTCTTTTTGATTTCGATGAGCGTTCCGCCACCGGCCATGGCGGGAGACCCTGACACGGGGGCTGGAATCGCCAGCATCAAACCCGTCCGGCCGTCCATCGGTCCGGTCCAGTCGGAGGGCCTGACGGACGAAAAAGTAGACTGGAAGAGCCTGGCGCGCCAGTCCTGGACTTTTCTCACGCTGCAGCACGGCTTCCGGTTGCTGACCGAACCGGGGACTCGCGAGGGGATGAAGGGCCCGTTTTTTCGCACCTACTGGGGCTCGGTGTCAAATCTCCATGGATGGGCCGACGGAGATCCTTTTTATGTGAACTACGTGGGCCACCCAATGATGGGTTCCGTGGCGAGTTTTCTGTTTGTTCAGAATGACCGCCGGTACCGGGATGTGGAGTTTGGAAAGGACCTCAATTATTGGAAGGGCCGCCTCCGCGCCGGCGCGTTTGCCTTCCTATACAGCGCGCAGTTCGAGGTGGGGCCGGTCAGTGAAGCTTCCATCGGCAAGATCCAGCGGACGTTTCCGCAACAGGGGTACGTGGATTTCGTGATTACCCCGTTCGTGGGAATGGGATGGGGACTGGCGGAGGATGCGCTCGACAAGTTCGTCATCAAGCGCATCGAGCAGAGAACCGACAACAACTGGGTCCGGCTGCTGGTGCGCGGAGGGTTGAACCCCGCGCGCAGCATGGCGAATCTGCTGGGGGGCAGGGTTCCCTGGTATCGCACGAACCGGGCCGGAGTCTACGTGCCCTATTCCTACATCACTCGCCAGATCACGGTGGATGATGGGCCGAGGAAACCGGTGAATCCGCCCCCCGGCGTGGCTCCGTTTGAGTTCTCGATGACGTTCGAGCCGGAGATGTTTCCGGGAGGCTCTTTATCCTGTCTAGGCGGGGGAGGGTCGGCGGCCTTCCGCCTGGCCGCCAACTGGCAGTTGGCGGGAGACGTGAGCGGCTGCAAACTGATGGGTTTCGATCGGACTCTGACCGGTGATTCGCTCACTTATCTCATCGGACCGCGCTGGACCCCCTCCCCGCGGGGAAGATGGGTTCCGCATCTTCAGTTTCTTGCCGGAGGGCGCAAGATTACGGCCGAGCGGTTCTTTCCGGACAAGTGGAAGGCGGTGGAGAGCCTGGTGAACTCATCTCCGGATCCGGCCCTGTGGCGCCCGCTTTACACGGCCCGGCAGGAGACGAACGCGTTTGCGGTGTCCGCGGGAGGAGGAGTGGATCTCAAGTTCAACAACGCCCTGGCGCTGCGGGTGGCAAGTCTCGAATACCGTCACTCGTGGGTGCGGCCGGTCGAAGGTTTTGATTTTTCGAACGGGCTGCGATTGACCACCGGTCTTGTGCTGCATATGGGGACATGGTAGGCGGGGGCGAAAACGCGGTAAAGGAGATGACGAAATGTTAAGCCATTGGCGTAGCCTGGTGATTCTGGCGGCTGTCTGCTTGCCGGCGCTTGCCGTCGAGCAGCGGCATGGCGTGCTGACCGGAGAAATCCTGAAACTGGACGCCGGAGCAAAGACAGTTGTCGTAAAAGCGGCGGACGGGACCGAGCACACACTGCGTTTCGTGGGGAGAACAGGCGTGCATGGCGCGGACGCGGCCGCCGCGGGAGCCGGGGCGGCGTTTCACGGGTTGAAGGAAGGCGGACAGGTGGCGGTGCATTACACGGCGAGAGGAGCCGTGATGACTGCGGACGAGGTTGATAATATCGGCAAGGACGGATTGAAGTCCGCACAGGTCACAGTAGTGCATCTGGACCGTGGAGCTAAGACCGTCGCGGTCAAGGGGGAGAGTGGCGCGGTGGAGACCTACCACCTCACCGACAGCGCCGCGAGAGACGTTGGGAAGGACATCGGCGGCGGCGCGGACAAGACCGGCAAAGTCACTGTCTACTACAGCGAGCAGGCCGGTCGCAAGGTGGCGCACTTCTTCAAGCGGGCGATCTGAAGAGACCGCCGGAACAGGCTGCCTGGCGCCCGTCGTTCAGCCTTATTAGTGTGCTGTAATCGCAAGGATTGAATCATGGCTCGGATGCGGCATTCCGGGGCGTGACTCGACCAATCTTCACAATCGAAATCGATAAAATCGGGAGTGACGACTCATCCACGAGGTGGTTGTGAGCCCACGGAGTGGAACCCGTCCCGGACTGGACTATTCTGCGTTGCCGTCCACTATGAGTGGCGCTTATGGCTGGCAGGCCAAGCACCATCCAGAGTGGATGCACGCTGTATGCGGAAGTCGAGGTATACTCTGACGAGCAGTGGATTCTACCTATTCACCTTAGTTGAAAGGATGCAAACATGAAATCCCAGTTCTACCTCGCTCTCCTGCTGGCTGGTACCGGGCTGCTGCATGCTCAGACCGGAAACGCATCACTCTCCGGGCGGGTGCTGGATCCGTCCGGAGCCGTTATTCCGGGCGCGCGGGTGTCGGTCCGCAACGTCCTGACTAACGTGGACCAGGAAACGGAATCGAGCGCCGACGGACGTTTCGCGGTTACAAACCTGATTCCCGGCGAATATACCGTCACCGCGTCGTTCAGCGGGTTTCGCACCGTGGAGCGCAAGGGCGTGGCGTTGCGAGTCGGCGACCGGCTCGACCTGGATCTGTCGCTGGAGGTGGGCGCCGCTGCCGACCGGGTGACCGTGACGGCCGAAGTGCCGCTGATCCGGACCGAAGACGCTCAGGCCGGCCTCGTCATCGACAACAAGCGAATTCAGGATCTGCCGCAGTACAATCGCGATCCGCTGGCCTTCGTCTTCCTCACGCCGAACGTCTCCGGCAGCAGCCAGAGCGACCTGCGCATCAACGGCAGCCGTGCCAAGCAGATCGAATATTTCATCGACGGAGTTCCCGTCACCACGGGCTACCTGCACGACGTCCCGCCGTCGGTCCCCTCACGCGAGGCGATCGCCGAGTTTAAAGTGATCACCAACGGTCTGTCGGCCGAATACGGGCGGTTGTCGGGTGGAGCCGTGCAACTGGTCAGCCGCTCGGGAACCAACCAGTATCACGGCTCGGTGTACGAGTTCTTCCGGAATGACCAGCTCAACGCCAGCGACTGGAACTCAAACCGGTTTGGACGCCCCAAGGGTGTGTTTCACGACAATGTTTTCGGCGCGACTTTCGGCGGTCCCATTCACGTTCCAAAACTTTACAACGGGAAGGATAGGACGTTCTTCTTCGTGAACTACGAGGGCACGCGCCGGCGCACGGGCAACAACGCGACGCTCGGCTCGGTTCCCACCAGCCTCGAGCGCCAGGGGGATTTCTCCCAGAGCGTGCTCGACGGCGGTGTTCCCACCCAGGTGTTCGATCCGCTGACGTCGCGTATCGAGGGAGCCCGCGTGCGGCGGGATCCGTTCCCGGGTAACCGCGTCCCGCAAGGCCGGTTCAACCCGCTGTCGCAGATCTACATGGGCTACTATCCGGAACCCAATCGCGCTCCGCTGCCGGGATCAAACAACGAAGGCAACTACATCGGCTCGGTCTCGACTCCGTCGGACAACAACCGCTGGACGGGACGGCTGGACCAGAACTGGAGCGCCCGGCACGCCACCCACGGCACGGTGTCCTACTTCGACAGCATGTCGAGCAACACACGCTGGTACGGCGCGCTGCAACCGTCAAACGTCACGACGGCGCAATCCTACACCATCTCCTTCGACCACACGGTGACGCTGACGCCCACCGCGATCCTCAACCTGCGGGGAGGCGTCGTGCGCACCGTTGGAATTCGCGGAAACCAGGTCGACGCTGACTCCTCCGCCTGGAACCTGCCGCGCGAGGTGATGAACCTGCTGGGCACCAACAAGAATCGCGTGCCGGCCATCAGCACGGGGAGTCACATTCTGTCGCTCGGTGGCGGCGACGTGAATGATACGCGCGATACCAGCTACACAGCCGGCGTCGCGCTGCAAAAGCTCTGGAACCAGCACACGTTCAAGATGGGGTGGGAACATCGCCGTTATTACTCGAACGTGACCAACGGGGGCAGCTTCGGGCTGGCCACCGAACGGCGCGTGACATCGCAGTACTACGACAACCCGGTGACGGGCCATCCGATGGCGAGTTTCCTGCTGGGCATCGCTTCCTGGGGCCAGGGCACGCAGATCGCCGGTCCGGCTTCCCTTCAGGCATACCAGGGCGCCTACATCCAGGATGATTGGAAGATCACACCGAAGTTCACGTTGAACCTTGGGTTGCGCTGGGATTACGAGCCGCCGCGCACGGAGCGCTTCGACCGCCAGATCTACTGGGACAGCGCCTACCAGTGGGATATAAAGCCCAATGCCGGCTGGTCGTGGGATCTTGCGCAGCGCCAGGCCGGCATCACCTTCGCCGCGCCCGAATGGATTTCCAAGGGCATTTTCGGCCGCGCCGCGCTCATGGGCACCCAGGATTATCCCGGGCGCACCCTACAGAAGTACTATCGCTACAACATCGCTCCCCGCATCGGCTTTGCCTACCAGGTATTGCCGCGAACTGTGATCCGCGGCAGTTACGGCAAGGTCTACCTCACCATGACCGGCGACCGGTTTCTCGCCTCGGCTGTAGACAACGTGGGCTTCGGCGACTTTGCCCGCGTCAGCCAGGACGGCACGCCCGACGGCGGGCTTACCTATCCGGCCACCTTCAACAACCCGCTGCCGGGCGGACTGGGCTATGTTCCCTTCACGCGCGACGTGCGGGCCCTCAACTACTCGACGCTCGGCAACTGGTTCGTGGTTCCCGCCGTCGATCAGTTCCCGGGCTATGAGCACGTGACCCAGTTCAACATCCAGCGCGAGTTCGGCTCCGGCGGCAACGTCTGGTTTGTCGAAGCCGCCTACAACGGCAACTTCGGCCGCAAGCTGCCGTTTTTCGGAAACCTGCACAGCGTCAAGAACGCCTACGACACGCTGGGCAAGCCGCTGGGCATTAACCTCAATAAGCAGATCACCAATCCCTTCTTCGGCCAGATTCCGCCCAACACGACGCAGGGCGGCGCCACCAACTTTCTAGGGCGGATCATGCAGGTAATGCCGCTATGGCGCGAAATCTGGGCGGTGAACGATCCGCTGGGGTATTCGAACTTCAACTCTGCCTACGTGCAGGTGGAACGGCGTTTTTCCCAAGGCTTTAGCTTCCTGTCCAACTACACGTTCGGCAAGGCCCTGCACGCCGGAGGCGGCATCGGCGCCGAAGGCATTCACAACGTGGGAGCCATCGGCAACAGCAACGGACCGCCGCAGGCCAACCAGCCGATGAACGAGATTTACGGCTTGTCCGACTATGACGTGACGCACCGTTTTCTCTTCAACTACGTCCTGGACCTGCCGTTTGGCCGGGGCAAGCGCTTCGCCGGTTCCGCCAACCGTGTCGTCAACGGCATTATTGGCGGCTGGAGCCTGGCCGGAACGACGATCTACCGCGGCGGTCAGCCGTTTTCACTCGTCTGCGCCTCCGGCTTCTGCCGCAACTACATCACGATCGGCCAGGGCAAGCTGGGGCGGCCGTCGTTTGTCGAGCCGCGCATCGCCTATAACAACAACGTGTCGGGCCACATAGCGCTGGAGGGGTCGGCGGGTTTCAAGCCGTACTTCGACCCGAGCGCTTTTCTGGCGACGACGAACATGGACATCGGCACCGTCGGCTCGACGTTGCAGGGCATGCGGGGCCCAGGGTTCAGCCAATGGGACTTCGCGCTGCTTAAGAACCTGAACCTCGGAGCCGAGTCGCGCTACCTGCAACTGCGCTTCGAAGGGCAGAATATCTTCAACCACATGAACGCGGGCAAGCCGATCAACTCGGTGCCCAACCGCGCCACCGGCACCATTACGACACAAGAGGGCTTGCCGCGGCAGATCATGATCGCCGCCAAGTTTTTCTTTTAAGTGCGCCATGAGCAAAAGAGGCGGCGACAGGCGGCTCTTTTGCGCAACTGAGTAGTCGATGAGGGTAGGCCCCTCGGAACCGTCTTGCAGGAGAGGGTTCCAAACCACCTCCCGCTGCTGCGGTCAAAAGCCGTGGTAGTGAGCAGGGAAGGAAAAGGCCCGGCCAGAGCGGGTCAGGTGACATCCGAGAAGAAGAACGAAAGTGAATCACCGTTTCTCATGTCGAAAAGAACCAGACGATATCAAAACCGTGGTTTGTTAAAAGACTGCGGGATCAGCTCCGACGGGACCTGTTTACGGGCGGAGCGGTATCCGGCATATAGGTGGCTTGATCTCGGGTGAGGCGGCTATTCGGAACATCGGAGTCGGGCATGGCACTGGTTGATGGACGTTATCGATCGTCAGCCGGACCTGCTTGCGCTTTGGGAGCGCCAGCGTAGTCGGTTTATTCACCATAGGAGCTGTATGAGTGGAGACGCTCACGTACGGTTCTGGGAGGGCCTCGGGGTGAGACTCCCCGGGGCTACCTAACGTAAACGCATCCGGCCGATGCCACTCCCTTGCCGGTGTTTCTGACGAACAGTCCGGCTTCGATGTTCCTGTCGGGCCGGCGCGCAACTGGCTCCGAAAGCCAGCCTCAACACCAGCGGGGAAGACGCTGATCGCCCAAGTTGGGACGACGCGCCGCATAGTCGACACCGATACGGCCCACAAACACGGCAAGGTGCGTCCGCGCCTGAAGCGGCATCCGCGCGTGGTGATGCACGGAACGCCGCCGGGAGAAAGATCGAGCGCGCGAAGGCGGCGCCGCAGATGGTTCTTAGCAGCCGATTCGATCACGCTGCACTCGCTATAATTAAGAAGGCCGCTTTCAGCGCTACCCATGAGATTTCTTCATTTCCTTTGCTTTGCCGCCCCTCTCTTGCTCCAAGGACAAACCACGGCTCCGCCCGCTGCCTCCACCGTGACCCCGGACACGGTGGTTGCCATCACGGACGGGAAAAAGCTGACAGCCGGTGACGTTCAAAAACTGGTGGCGAGTCTGCCGCCGCAGATGCGCCAGAACTACGATCGCGACCCGCGCGGGTTCCTTTCGCAATACTTCATGCTGAAGCGCGTTGTGGCCTTCGCCGAGGAAAGGAAGTTGCAGGACCGCTCGCCCTACAAGGAAGGCATCGAGTTTGCCCGCATGCAGGTGTTGTGGCAGGCCGCCCTCGAGGAGCAGAGCCGCGAGGTTGTCGTCTCCGCCGACGACGAGAAGAAGTATTACGAAGAGCGCAAAGGCGACTACACGCAAGCCAGGGTCAAGCTGGTATACATTCCCTTCATCGCGGGGAAGGCCGAGTCGGTGGATGCGTCAAAAAAGACCATGACCGAAGCCGAAGCGCTGGCCAAGGCCGAGACGGTGGTGAAGGAAGCCCGCGGCGGGAAGGACTTCGTCGCTTTGGTGAAAGCGAATTCCGAAGACCCGATCTCGAAGGAGAAAGACGGCGACTTCGGACCCGTGAAGCGCACGGACCGCCTGCCGGACCCCATCAAGAACGCCATCTTCCAACTGAAGCCGGGCGAAGTGAGCGATCCCATCCGCCAGCCAAACGGCTACTATGTCATTCGCCTCATCGAACTGGTTCCCCAGCCGTTTGAGGAGGTTCGGAGCGCCATCCACGTCGAACTTAAGAATCAGCGGGTCAAGCAATGGATCGAAACCAGCGCCAAAGCCACTCAACTTCAGGTGGAAAAGGCGGACTTCTTCGCTTCCCCGCGGAAATAGCGGCCGGTTGGGATGAGAGCCTGCCGGCGCTCCGCGGCAAGCCCATCCTGGTGGATTTCCTCGAAGATCTCACCGTTTTCCGGCGTAAACTGTATTCCCGCAGTGCGCGGGGCACACCCGTCCACGCCGCGAGTTTCCTCACCGCCCGGCGAATGGTTCTCGATAGCGGGCTTCTTGGCAACCAGCGGGAGCTGCGCCGCATCCTCATACATGAGGTGTTTCATTTCGCATGGGTGCGCCTCGGCAATCCCCGGCGTCTTGATTGGGAGCGGCTGGTGGGCCATGAAGTGGCCAGTCATGCTCGAGGAGAACTGGGCTGGTCGGCGGAGTCCCGGAAGATCCGCCTGACTATCGGCGATGTGGGGAATCGAACGCCTGGGTGGCGCCAATATATCTGTGAGAGCTTCTGTGACACTGCCGCCTGGATGTTCACGCCGGGCGATCATGAGGAGTTTACATTGTCCAGCCGCTACCGCCGGAAGCGCGGGACGTGGTTCAACAGTTTCGTCGAGTATGGTCCGATACCGCTATAATCATGAATACACCTAAGGAGATCCCGGCATGCTAGTTTCCCTCCACCGTTCGCTGCTGGCCGCCGCGGCGATATGTGGCATGCTCGTCCTGAACGTCAACTGCGGGAACACGCGTTCGGTGAGAGCCGCCGTGAAGCCGGAAAAAGATCGCAAGTCTGCGCCGGAGTTCTCCCTTAAGGACGCTCACGGCAGGGTCGTGAAGCTGTCCGACTACAAGGGGAAGGTGGTTCTGCTGAATTTCTGGGCTACCTGGTGCGGTCCATGCAAGATCGAGATTCCGTGGTTCATCGATTTCGAGCAGAAATTCAAGGACCGGGGTTTCGCGGTGCTCGGCGTTTCCATGGATGAAGACGGCTGGGAGGCCGTGAAACCATACATTGAAAAACAAAAAGTGAACTACCGGGTGGTTGTGGCATCGGACGAAGTGGCCGACCTCTATGGCGGCGTATCCTCTCTCCCCACCTCATTCGTGCTCGACCGGCAGGGAAAGATCGCCGATGTCCACGTCGGCCTGGTGAGTAAGAGTGTATATCAGAATGAGATCGAACAACTGCTCGATAACAAGGCGCATGTGCAGCCTGACGCTGATGGCGGCAATCCTGTGGATGCCGGGCCTGCTTCCGGGCCAAACTAATCTGCTCACGGTCACGCCCCCGCCCAAGCAGAGCGTGAAGAAAAATGCGGAGTTCACGGCGAAGGTGGATGTGCAACTTCGCCCCGGCTACCACGTCAATAGCAACACTCCATCCGACGATTACCTGATTGGGCTGCGTCTCACATGGGCCGCTTCCCCGCTCGATGTTCAGCAGGTGAGCTATCCCAAACCGAGCATGGAGAAGTACGACTTCAGCGAGAAGCCGATCTCCGTGTTTAGCGGCGGATTCGCCATCACCACACGGTTCAGGATTCCGGCGGGAGCGGCGCCGGGAATGATGATCGTCACCGGAAAGCTCCGCTACCAGGCGTGCAGCAACAAGGAGTGCTTCCCGCCAAAGACGATCGAGGTTAAACTGCCGGTGGATATCGTCAACTAGTGCGAAGGCTGCTGATCCGCCCGGGAGCGATCGGCGATTTCATCGTTTCGCTGCCCGCGCTCGAGTCCTTGCGCGCCGGTTACACCGAGGTTTGGACTACATCCGCCAACGCGCCGCTGGCACGATTCGCGGACACGGCAATTTCTCTCTACGGCACGGGGATCGATCATCCGGTTCCCGGCGCGAAAGTCCTGGAGCGGCTTGCCGCGTTTGACTCCATCGTCTCCTGGTATGGTTCCAACCGGCCGGAATTCCGTTCCGCCCTGCGCGGCCTGCCGGTCATTTTCCATGCTGCCCTCCCTCCATCGGGCGCGGATGGAATGCACGCCGTGGATTTCTATCAGCGGCAGGTGGGGGCTCCCTTGGGAGCGATCCCCCGGTTGCCGGTGGAGCGCCGGGACCCCACCTTCCTCGCCATTCATCCGTTCTCGGGCAGCGCCAGGAAGAACTGGCCGCTCGGGCGGTTCCGCGAATTGGCGGAACATTCCCCCTTGCCGGTTCAATGGATCGCCGGTCCCGGCCAGAACCTGCCCGGTGCGGTCCACTTTGACAATCTATGGGACCTGGCGCGGTGGATGGCGGGCGCCGGTCTCTACATTGGAAATGATTCCGGCATCACCCACCTGGCGGCGGCTGCCGGCGTTCCCGTTCTTGCGCTTTTCGGTCCCACGGACCCGGAGGTGTGGGGACCGCGGGGGGTGGATGTACGCGTGCTGCGCGCCCCCGATGGGAGCATGGAGTCGCTCTCCACGGATCAGGTGTTGCCCTACTTACGCAGATAGGCGTCGTCGCCGCGAATCCAATCCTCGCGGACGGGAGCAAACACGTCAAGCGCGATGGAATCCTCGAGAACATCCACGCGATGCGGAACGTTCGGCGGAATCACCAGCGACTCGCCGGCTTCCAGCAGCACTTCCTTTCCATCCATCAGAAACATCAACCGGCCTTCCAGCACCGTGGTGATCTGCTCGTTGATGTGATGATGCACCGGCACTACTCCTCCCTTCTTCAGGATCAGGCGCGACACGGTAATGTTGCTCCCGTGCAGCACCTGCCTTCCGATCGAACCGTTCATCTGTTCCACTTCCGTTTGATTCCAGCGTTGGACCTGCATTGCGGCTGAATTGTATCATAGGAAATCGCAAACCCGGAGGAAAAAGAAAATGGCCGGCACGGCAATGGAGGGAGTTTTTGCGTCGCACGGTTCGCTGCGTCTCAGCCTTCCGCGAAATGACAAGGGGATCGGCGACATCATCCTTAAACCTGATTCCGGGCGCCTCATCGAGGGTGTCCGCGTGCAACCTTTCCCTTTGTGGCCGGACGACCGCGGCTATTTCCTCGAGATCGCGCGGTTGGGGCAGGGCATGGTGGCCGATTACCCTTCCGAATCGACGCAGATTTCCGCCGCTCTGAGCTATCCGGGAACCATCAAGGCGTTCCACTTCCATCTGCATCAGACGGACTTCTGGGTGGCGGCGCAGGGCATGTTCCAGGTGGCGTTGGTGGATCTGCGGCAAGGGTCGCCGACGTTCGGAGCGCGCAATACGCTCTACGTGGGCGCGCTGCGCCCCTGGCAGATCCTCATTCCACCCGGCGTCGGGCACGGTTACAAGGTAGTGGGCGCCGATCCGGCGATGCTCGTCTACATCACCAACCGCACCTACGATCCCAAGGACGAGGGCCGCATCGCCTATAACGATCCGGGCATCCACTACGATTGGGAACTCCAGCACAAGTAAGCTGAGAGGGGCGCGTCAGGGCGCTTCCACCAAGAGCCGGATTCGCGATCCGTCTTCACCTCCCGTATACACGCGCTCGGTGGCCTTCACGAAATCGGTTGACTTCGCATTCGGGATATCCAGGAATTTCTGTGGATTCCGATCCGTCAGCGGAAACCAGGAACTCTGGACCTGCACCATGATGCGATGGCCGGGGCGGAAAGTATGGGCAATATCCGGAAGGTGGAAAGTGATGCGATCGGGCGTTCCGGGCTCGAAAGGAACGGGCCTTTCGAAGCCCTTTCGGAACTTGCCCCGGAACGGCTCACCGCGGACCAGTTGCTGGTATCCGCCCATGGGAACCGGGTTGCCGGGAGCCGCCGCGGAAGGAGCCGCATTGTAGCCGCCGGGGTAGACGTCGATGAGTTTCACGTCGAAGTCGGAATCGCTGCCGCTGGTGGACACTTTCAAATCAGCGAGAATAGGCCCCAGCACTGTGACATCGTGATCGAGGGGGCCGGTCTGATAGACGAGAACGTCGGGCCGCTTCGAGGCGAAACGCTGATCCTCGGTCATGTAGCCGGCGAGCACCCGGGGAGCGACATGGCCGATATAGGGGACTGGCTTCGAGGGATCGGAGAGGTACTCATCGAAACTCTGGCGAGTATCCGCACGGGCGGCCAACTTCCCGCCGGCGGATAGATAGAAATCGATGGGCCGCGCGGTCTTGGGCGGCCAGGCGTCGAAGGTCCGCCACTGGTTGCGTCCCGTCTCGAAAACGCGGGCGCGCGGAAATGCCGCGTTTCCCTTTCCCTTGAGGAGTTGCAGGAAGAAGGGAAACTCGATCTTCTCCCGGTAGTACAAGCCGGTCTTCGAGCCGAAGTCCACGTTGCCCACCTTCTGGCCGTCGCCGCGGGCGAAGCCGCCGTGAGTCCATGGCCCCATCACGAGCATGTTTATCCTGGGAGGCGAGTTCTTCTCCATGAATGCGAACTGGCGCAGCGGACCCTGGAGGTCTTCCTGGTCAAACCAGCCGCCCACCATCATGACGGGTGGCTGGATTGCCTTGAGATATTTCCAGATGGAGCGGGCCTGCCAGGTTTCGTCGTAGTTGGGATGGTTGACGTTCAGAGTCCAGAATTCCTGGGAGTGCTTGAAGTACTTCTCATCGGCGTTGGCGAGCGGCCCCATATCCAGGAAAAATTCGTAGGCGTCGGGAGTGCCGTAATCGAAGGGAACCGCGGGTTGGGGCGGTTCCGGACCGCCTTGGCGCTGGCGGAAGCCCATATAGAATCCGAAACGGTGGGCGAGCATGAAAGCGCCGTTATGATAAGAATCGTCGCCGAGATAGTAGTCGGTCACCGGAGCCTGCGGAGAAACGGCGGCAAGGGCGGGATGCGCGCCGATCATGGCGGCGGAAACGAAGAACCCCGGCTGTGAAATTCCCCACATCCCCACCTTGCCCGTGTTGCCGCGGACGTTCTTTACCAGCCAGTCGATGGTGTCGTAGGCGTCGCTTGATTCATCGATATCCCGGGGATGGCTCTTGTTCGGATGGAACGGGCGCACCGTCGTATATACACCCTCGCTCATGTAGCGTCCGCGAACGTCCTGATAGGCGAAGATGAACTTCTCGCGGGCGAAGAACTCCGAAGGGCCAAGAGAGGAGGGGTATTGATCCACGCCATAGGGGCGGACGCCGTAGGGCGTGCGCATCAGCATGATGGGGTAGGTGGCGCCGGAGGAAAACACGTCCTTGGGCACATAGACGGCTGTGAACAGGCGCGCGCCGTCGCGCATGGGAATGCGGTATTCGAATTTCGTGTAAGTCTCCCGGAGGAAGGGCATGTCCACGCGGGGAGCTTGAGGGGCGGTTTGCGAAAAGCACAATGCAGGCAGCACCAGCAGTGCGGCGGGGACGAGGCGCATACTTCAGGTTACCCCGTGCCCGGCGGCCGGGTGATGTCAGGCGCCGGCGATGCTTCCGGTCAACCGGCGGCGGACCATATCGAGGGCGGTCTGAACGGCCAGCATTCGAATGCGGCGGCGGTCGCCGGCAAACTGAAATCGCCGCGCCAGGGAGCCGTCTCTGTCGGCCACGCCGACATAGATTGTTCCCACGGGCTCTGTCTCATTGCCCTGTCCGGGCCCGGCGACTCCCGTGACGGAAACCGCTATCGAGGCGGAGGCGCGGTCGAGCGCGGCGCGCGCCATCGCGAGGGCAACCGGTTCGCTGACGGCTTTGTGCTCGCGCAGCATTTCAGGACTGATGCCGAGCAGCGATGTCTTGGCTTCGTAGGTATAGGTGAGGAAGCCTCCGGCGAAGTAGTCCGAGCTGCCCGCAACGGAAGTGATCTTTTCCGCCAGCATCCCGCCGGTGCAGCTTTCGGCGACGGCGAGTTTCATGCCGCGGCCGCGCAGCATCTCTCCGATGACGGCTTCGAGCGGGTCTCCATTGCGGGAATAGAGCCTGTCGCCGAGCAACTTCTCGATGGGAGTCCCCACTTCGTTCAGAAGCGCCTCGGCTTCCTCCGCGGTCCGGCAGCGGGCGCGCAGGTGAACCTGAATATCGCTCGCCGCGGCAAGGATGGTCGTCGCCGGGTTGGTGTACTTCCCATAAACGGGCGCGATCAACTGGTCGAGATCGGATTCCGGCATGCCGGCCACGCGATAGAAGCGCGTCCGGATCACGCGCGGCGGCAGCAGCGCGTCGAGGCGCGGCAGACACTGCGATTCGAATAACGGCTGGAGCTCACGCGGCGGCCCCGGGAGCAGGATGATATGGCGTCCCTCGTGCTCCACCCACATCCCGGGCGCCGTTCCATTGGAGTTGGCAAGCACCGCGGCTCCTTCCACAATGTAGGCCTGGCGTTTGTTGATCTCCGCCATGGTCCTGTTCATGCGTTGGAACCGCCGCGCGATGGCCGCGCAGATCTCCTCGCTGAAAACGAGCGGCCGCCCGCAATATTGGGCCACGGCGTCCCGGGTGAGGTCGTCCTCGGTAGGGCCCAACCCGCCGGTAAGGATCAACAGTTGCGCCTCGGTCAGCGCATAGCGGATAGCGCTCACCAACCGCTGCCGGTCGTCTCCGGCAATAAGCTTGATGACGACCTCCACTCCCCTGGCATTCAGGGCGCCGGTGAGAAAGAGAGAGTCGGTGTCCACTCTCTGCGGGGTCAGCATCTCGCTGCCCACGGCAATGATGGCGGCGTCCATGGGGTGTGTCCGCTAAACCGGCAGATAACCCTGGATGCCCACGTCGACGCGGAACAACGCGTTGTTCGTCGCCACGATCATGGCTTTCGAGGGAGTGAAAGCGAGCCCGGCGATATTGGGGCCGGAGAGGAACAGCTCGGCTCTCGCGTCCGGATCGATCTTTACCACGCCTTTCCGGCCGCCCATCGAGGCGGCCACGTACAAATGGCCTTCGGTGTCGAAGGCAAGACCCTGAGGCCTTCCGAGCCCGCGGTAGAACACTTCCGACTCCCCGGCGGGGTTGATACGGTGGACGGAGTCGAAACTCGATGTCGTGGGCCCCGTAACGTACAGGTTATTGTCGGGCCCAAAGGCGAGGTGGTAGGCGGCGATCGAGGGTTCCACGGTGCAGAACACGTAGATCTGACGCTGGCGGCTGATCTTGAAGATCGTCCCGCTACGGTCGCCGACATACAGATTGCGATCATGGTCAAAGGCCATGCCCGTGGCTACGCCCATTCCCTCGACGTAAACTGCCATGTCTCCGCTTGGGGTCACCTGGTACACGATTCCGTCGTAGCGGCTGCTGACGTAGAGCACACCCTCCTCGTCGAAGATCAGGCCGGTGGCGTTCATGATGTCCGTGACCAGGGGCTTCATCTCATAGTTGACGTCGATGCGGTAGACGGAAACCGGCGTCTTCTGCCCGCGTGATCCACTGAAGGTGGTGTAGATGTTGCCGAAGGCGTCCACGGCGGGATTCGCGACCGGATGAACGCTGTCGGCGATCTGAACGCCGATGCCGCAATGCCAGGATGAACTCGACGTGAGCCCGCATTCCACCACCATATCGCCGGCCGAGACGCCCTCCGGCACGCGCGCGATCACGAACGAGTTGGACCCGATCACAACCGGCGCCTGAACATCCCCGAGACGGACGCGGGGACGGTTGATCTTGGCCAGGTTTCGGCCCCGAATCTGAAACTCGCCTCCGGGAATGGCGGCGGCGGGGTTGACCTGGTTAATTTCCGGACGGTCGGAATCCTTGAAGATTGCCATGGTTAATAAAGATTGAAACATCCTGCCAGGAATAAGACAAGGGCGGCGTAGACGCCCGCCATGAGGTCATCAGCCACGATACCGAGTCCACCCCCCAACGACTCGAGATTGCGAATGGGCGGCGGCTTGCGAATATCGAAGAGACGGAACAGCAGAAAAGCTCCCAGCACGCTCTTCCAATTGAGCGTGGTTGCGCCCGCCAGAGAGAGCCACTGGCCGAGCACTTCATCCACAACGACGATTTGCGGGTCTTTCAGGTTCCGTTCGCGGGCAACAATCGTCGAGGCGGCAATCGCCGGGGCGGTAAGCAGGGCGGTGGGAAGAACCAGGGTCCAGGGAGCCATGCCGGTAAGAGAGAGGACAGCCCAGGCCGGCAGCAGCGCTCCGAGAGCGCCGGCGGTTCCGGGGGCCTGGGGCGCAAAGCCGCACCCGAACCACGTTGCGAGCATGGTGGCTGGGCCGCTACTTCTCATCCTGCTCCGGGCCGGGAGGGCTCGACATAGGAGTGGAAATGACGTAGCGTTCCGAAGCCCATTCTCCAAGATCAATCAGCTTGCAGCGCTCGCTACAGAACGGCATGTACGGCGCCCCCGGCGGAACTTCCTTCTTGCAGATGGGGCACTTCATACGCGCCGCCGGGATGCCTCGGGGCTGCTCGACCGGAGAATGGGAAACAGAGAGGCGGGAGGAGCGGGGGAATCCTCGGGAGCGCTATCGGTCAATGCTCCGGTCAAGTCATAGTCATGGGCTTCGGTGACACGCATGCGCCGGAACTGGCCCGGTTTGATTACCGTACCGTTGTCGTCAGTGATATAGCAAACACCGTCGATCTCCGGCGCCTGTCCGGCGGTCCTTGCCACCCACAGAAGTTCCGTCTCCGGAGAAGGACCCTCCAGAAGAACGGGTATTTCCGTCCCAATCAGTTCACGGTTGTGCCGGCGGGAGATGACGCGCTGTAACGCCATCAGACGCCGCTGGCGATTATATATGTCGCGCTTCCGCACCTTATCCGGCAGGTGATAACTCTTGCTGGTCTCCTCATCCGAGTAGCGGAAGACACCCACGCGGTCCAGTTTCGCGGCCTCGATAAATTGAGCGAGTTCGCGGAATTCCGCCTCCGTCTCTCCGGGGAATCCTACTATGAAGCTGCTGCGGATGGCCACGCCGGGAATGGTTGCGCGGATGCGCTCGATCAGTTTCAGGAAGATATCGCCGTTAGCCCCGCGTTTCATTCGCTTCAGAACGCCGGCGCTTGCATGCTGCAGAGGCATATCAATGTACTTGACCAGGGCCGGGCGCGCGGCGATGGTGTCGAGTAACTTCTGGGTGACCCGGTTCGGATAGGCATAGAGGAACCGGATCCACTTCGCGTGGGGAGTCTCGATGTCCGCGAGCCGGTCCAGCAAGAGCGCCAGACCGTCCTTCAGCCCCAGATCCTCTCCATAGCAGGTCGTGTCCTGTCCGACCAGATTGATCTCCCGGACACCCTGCGCCAACAGCCGTGAGGCCTCCGCGATTACCGACTCGAAACGGCGGCTGCGAAAGCCGCCTCGGAACTGTGGAATCACGCAGAACGTGCAGGGGTGGTCGCAGCCTTCCGCGATCTTGATGTATGCATAGTGCCGGGGCGTTGATAGCAGGCGCGGCGTCTGGTGGTCATACAGGTAGGGCTGGAGCGAGTTCCCGCCGGGCTCGCCGCTCTCGCACAGGCTGGTGATCGAGTCGATTTCGTTGGTGCCGATGACATGGTCGACATCCGGAATGTTCTTGCGGATCTCGTTGCGGTATCGCTCGACCAGGCAGCCGGCGACAATCAGCTTTTTTGCGTTGCCGGTTTTCTTGTATTCCGCCATCTCGAGAATGGTGTCGACGGACTCCTGTTTGGCGGGGTCGATGAAGCTGCAGGTGTTGACTACAATGATCTCCGCCTCGCCCGGATTCGGAGTGATCTCATGGCCATGAGAGGCCAACCGGCCCATCATCACTTCCGAGTCGACAAGATTCTTGGGGCAGCCGAGGCTAACGAAACCAACTTTCAAGGAAAAACTCTTGCTTCAGGATAACACTGCGGCGGGGCCGGCGGAGGCACGTACAAAAGAAAACGACCGCCCCCGAGAGGGCGGCCGTTTGCGAGAAAATCCCAATATCTCTGTTACTTGCGCCGTGTAAAGAGCCCGATGCCGATCAGCCCGGCGGCCAGCAGCGAGAAGGTGGCAGGTTCGGGAACTTCGCCTTCGTTGTCCGAAGCGGTGGCGGAGGTGATGTTCACCCGCAGACCGCTGGGGTTGTTGCCCGGCCCGGTGTACACAAGGTTGTACACGACAAAATCGAGGTTCACGGTGCCGCCGCTGTAGGTTCCGTTGATCGTAACGGGAGTGAGCCCGCCAGACGACTCACCGGAGTTGCCGGAACTGGGCACCGCGCTGCCGTTCAGCAAAATGTGAGATAGAAGCGATGAGTCAGAGTTCCGTCTGTTATCGCTCAACCACCCGAGGTTAATCGTATAGGAGCCCGAAGAAAGACCCAGCAACGAGAGATTGAATGTCATGCGATAGACGTAGGCTTCCGTATCGCTCTGAGGCATACTCTGGTTCTGGTTCGCGTCGGGCGCAATCCACTTCGAACTCGAGTCGTTGGCGAACCACGATCCCGTGCTCAACGGGAACTGATTGCTCAGCACGACGTAACTCGATGGTCCGAGCCCCGACCCCGTCGGCGATCCAATAATCGTGTAGTGACCATCCACCGTGCCATCGCTGAGCAGCACATTGCTGTTGTTGACGCCCGTGCTGTACACGCAGGCGGTGGGGTTGGCTGTGCAACCCGAACCCGTCGCCCCGCTGAAATCATATGTCGCTCCGTAGCTCGCTACCGACAAAAGAGCTACCGCCGCACTTCCTAGAGCCAGTCTAAACATTGTTCCTCCGCACCACTGTTAAATATGGCCAGACTCATAGTATCAAGGTCATGCCCCAAACTCAAGGAAAAATTGTGGAAGTACCACATTTTTTTGAAACCATGGCTTCAATTCTGGAGTCATGCGGCTCATCACTCGGGGAAATCCCCGGCGCGCTCCCCTCGCTTTGGGGGCAGGGTACTGGTACTGCAACCGTCTCCGTCATGGTTGCTCAGATCCTGTGGAAACCTTTCAATATGTCGCGGATGGCATAACGCAACGCCACCGGCCGGCCATGAGGGCAACTCATGGGATACTCGGTCCGCGCCAGTTCCCGCAACAGGTAATCGATCTTGCTCTCTTCCAGCCGCATGTTGATCTTGATGGCCGCGCGGCAGGCGATCGAGGCGGCCATGCCCCGGCGCAGGTCATCGAGCGAGGCGCGGCGCATTTCGCTCTCGGCGATCTCGAGAATCTCGAGTAAAATCCGCTCCGCTTCCGAAGCTGGAACCGCCGCCGGGACGCTCTTTACCGCCACCGTCCGGTTGCCGAACGGTTCCGTCTCGAAGCCGGCGGCCAGCAGTTCGCCGCCGATGCGCTCGTACTCGATCTGCTGCGAGGCCGTCAGTTCGAGCATCAGAGGAACCAGCAACTGCTGCCGCTCCACTTTGCCCGATGCCCATTCCCTCAGCACTTTTTCAAAGAGGATGCGCTCGTGCGCCACATGCTGGTCGATAATCCACAGCCCGTCGCGGGAAGCGGCGATGATGAAGGAATCCTGCAACTGCCCGAGCGGCCGCAGGTCAGCGAGCGCCTGCATGCCCGGCGGAGCGTCGAGCGCCGCCTCCCTTGGAAACGCCCCGTGCGTGTCCGGCACACGCAGTTTCAAACGCTCCGGCGCCGGAGGCGGCGTGTTGTCCACGGCAATCGACCCGGACCCGAAATCCAGCCGCGGCTCCGCCGGCTGGCGCGGGTGGAGCACGAATTCCGGCAGTTCCCGCCTCTGCTCCGCGCTGAGCGGCGGGGTGAACTCCTCGACGGCGGTGTCGAAGCGCGCGCTCCGCATGCGCTCGGAAAAATCGGAAAACGGCAGTTCCGCCGCCGGTTGCGGCCCACTCCCGGCGGGAACGCTCGAAACCGGGCGGCTTGCTGTCAGCGCGCCGCGAATGGCGTCGCGGACGAAATCATGCACGAAGGACCCGCGCGTGAAACGCACCTCCGTCTTGGCCGGGTGCACGTTGACATCCACCTCCTCGGCCGCGCAATCAAGAAACAGCAGCGCGAACGGATAGGAGGCCGGTGGAATCAGGTTATGATACGCCGCGGAAAGGGCATGCAACAGGAGCCGGTCGCGAATCAGACGCCGGTTGACGAACAGAAAGATCGAATTGCGGTTGGTCTTGCGCACCTGCGGGCGCGACACGAAACCGCTCAAATGAAACCGCGCCGGAGGCTCCTGTCCGCCCTCTTCGTCCACCGTCCCGGGAATCTCCCGCCCGATCATCCCGAGATCAATCAGATCTTCGAGCACACGCGAACCGAAAACCTGATAGACGCGCTCTCTCAACGTTTGCACCGGCGCCGCGCGCAGCAACTCCGCGCTGCCGTGCCGCAACTCGAAGCCCTTGTCCGGATGAGCCAGGCTGTAGTGCGTCACCAGTGAGGCGATGTGCGCCATCTCCGTCTGCTCGGAGCGCAGGAACTTGCGCCGCGCGGGAACGTTGTAGAACAGGTCGCGGACTGCCACCGTGGCTCCGCGGGCGAGCGCGATGTCTTCGTAACGGATGATCCTGCCTCCGGCGATCTCCACCACGCTCCCCACTTCCTCCTCGGCCGAGCGCGTCTCGAGAGTCAGCCTCGAAACCGACGCGATCGAGGGCAGCGCTTCCCCGCGAAACCCCAGGGTGGCGATGCGGAACAGGTCGCCGGTCATGCGAATCTTGCTGGTGGCGTGCCTCTCGAAGGCAAGCAGCGCGTCGTCGCGGAGCATGCCCGCTCCGTTGTCGGCAATGCGGATCAACCGCCTGCCCCCGGCCTCGACGTCAATCCGCAGTTCCGTGGCTCCCGCGTCCAGCGAATTCTCGAGCAATTCCTTCACCACCGAGGCAGGCCGCTCCACCACCTCGCCGGCCGCGATCTTGTTCGCCAACTCGTCCGGTAGAACCTGAATGCGGCCCATTGGCTCATTGTATCCGCCCACCCGGCGGCCGTAACCGCGCCTGCTCACCGGATGCTACTCTACGGATTCACGATGAGGAAATTACCCTTTGCTCTGCTATTGGGACTCGCGCTGCTCACCGGCGGCGCGGCGGCCGAGACCAAGCTGTTGCGCTTTCCTGATCTCTATCAGGACGATGTCGTCTTCACCTACGCGGGCGACCTGTGGAAAGCCTCCGCGAAAGGCGGTATCGCCACACGGCTCACCGCACACCCCGGGCTCGAAATCTTTGCCAAGTTTTCCCCCGACGGCCAGTGGATCGCCTTCACGGGACAATACGACGGCGATGAGCAGGTCTATGTAATGCCTGCCGCGGGAGGCATCCCCAGGCAGCTTACCTACTATCCGGCGCGCGGCCCGCTGCCGTTTCGCTGGGGATTTGACAACATCGTGATGGGCTGGACGCCGGACGGCAAGCAAGTGGTGTTCCGCTCGCTGCGCGACCATTTTTCCGTGGCCAACGGACGGCTCTACACCGTTCCGCGCGAGGGTGGGCTTCCGAAGGCGCTTCCCATGCCTGTTTCGGGAGCGGGGGACCTCTCCCCTGATGGGTCGAAGGTGGTCTATTCTCCCCTCGACCGTGACTTTCGCACCTGGAAACGCTATCAGGGCGGCTGGGCGCAGGATCTCTACACCTTCGACCTCAAGACCTACCGGACCGGCCCCGTTTCCCACTCTCCGCGCACGGAACGCGATCCGATGTGGATCGGCGGCAGAATCTACTTCGCCAGCGACCGCACCGGGAAACTGAACCTCTACGAGTTCGATCCGGCCAACGGAAAAACACGTCCTCTCACCGAATTCAAGGAGTGGGATGTCCGCTGGCCGAGCAAGGCGAACGATGGCCGCATCGTCTACGAACTCGATGGCGAGTTGCAGATCATCAGCGTGAAACCGGGCTCGAAACCGCGCCCCTTACGCATCCAGGTGCCCTATGACGGCGTGGCCAGCAGGCCCGCTCCCAGGAACGTATCGGACCGGATCGGGACCATCGGTCTCAGTCCGAAGGGCGAGCGTGTCCTGCTCACCGCCCGCGGCGATATCTTCACGGTCCCCGTCGAGCACGGGCCCATCCGCAATCTCACCAAATCTTCCGGGGCGAACGACAAGTGGCCCACATGGTCGCCCGACGGGAGCAGAATTGCTTTCCTCTCCGACCGGAGCGGTGAGGAGGAGTTGTACCTGATCAACCAGGACGGCTCCGGGGCGCTCGAGCAACTCACCACCAACGGCCATGAAATGCGCTACCGCCCCCAATGGTCGCCCGATGGCGGAAAGATCGCGTTCTCGAACAAGGACGGCGAACTGTGGGTCCTGACCGTCGCCGGCAAGTCCCTGCGGCGCGTCGCGCGCGACCCCCGGGGCTACCTTCAGGACTTCGAGTGGTCTCCCGGCGGCGGCTATCTTGTCTTCAGCCTCAGCAATCGGACGGACAATGCCACGGTGAACATCTGGAGCGAGAAGGAAGGCAAGATACACCAGGTTACCAGCGAACTGTTCGACTCCTCGCATCCCACATGGGACCCCGAAGGCAATTATCTATACTTCCTCAGCGTGCGCGAATACGCGCCGCTGATCAGCGATCTCGAATGGAACTTCGCCGGCAGCAGGAATCGCGGCATCTTTGCCATGGCCCTGCGAAAGGACGTGCCGCATCCCTTCCCTCCGCGCAGCGATGAGGTGAAGATCGAGGCGCAATCTCGGAAAGCGGAGAAGAAGGAAGCAAAGCCCGAGTTCCATGTCGATTTCGACGGCCTGGAATCCCGCGTTGCCCGCGTACCCCTGCCCGCGGCCAACTATACGGGCCTGGGAGCCATCAAGGGCCACCTCATCTATACGCGCGCCGGAAATCAATACTATGGCAGGGAATCCGGCCAGCAACCCGATCTGGCGATCTACAGCATTGCGGACCGGAAGGAGAGCGTGATCGCGGAAGGCATCGGCGCGGTGGGAGGTTCCTTCTCCGGCAACAGGCTGGTGGTTCGTCAGGGAGAGGCTCTGAACGTGTATGACGCCACGCCGAAAGGCAGGGACACGAAAAAGAGCGTGAATGTTTCGAACCTCAGCGTCGACCGCGTTCCCTCGCTCGAGTGGTCCCAGATCTTCAATGAGGTCTGGCGCCGTTACCGCGATTTCTTCTATGTGAAGAACATGAACGGCTACGACTGGGAGGCGCTGCGGCGCCAGTATCAGCCGCAACTCGAGTACGTGGGACACCGCTATGATCTCAACTACGTGATGGGGGAGATGGTGGCGGAGTTGAATGTCAGCCACGCCTATATCGACGGCGGCGATTTCGACATTCCCAAGCGCACGCCCGTGGCGCTGCCGGGAGCGCGCTTCGAACTGGATGAAGCGAGCGGCCGTTACCGCATCAGCGGAATCTTCGAGGGGCAAAACGAGGAAGCCATCTACCGTTCCCCGCTCACGGAGATTGGAGTGAATGCAAAGGTGGGCGATTACGTTCTGGCCATCGACGGCGAAGACCTGGCCGCCCCCATGAACCCCTACAGGCTGCTGCGCGGCAAGGCGGACCATCCCGTACGGCTCCTGCTGAACAGCGCGCCGGACAGGAACGGAGCGAAGGAAGTGGCCGTGAATCCGCTCACCAGCGAGCAGAATCTTATCTATCTCAAATGGATCACCGCCAACCGGCGCAAGGTCGAGAAGTTGACCAACGGCCGCGTGGGCTACATCCATGTCCCCGACATGGGCGCGAACGGCATTCGTGAATTCATCAAGTATTACTTCGGGCAGATGCGCAAGGAGGGCATCATCATCGACGACCGGGGCAATGGGGGCGGCAACGTCTCCTCGATGCTCATCGAGCGCCTTCGCCGCACGCTGCTCGCCACGCTCTTCAGCCGCAACGATCAGTTTGCCAACACCTATCCGCAACAGGCCTTCAACGGAAGCCTGGTATGCCTGCTCAATGAAGAGTCCGCCTCCGACGGCGACCTGTTCCCGTACATGTTCCGGAAGGCGGGGCTGGGGCCGCTGATCGGAAAACGCTCCTGGGGCGGCGTCATCGGCATCACCAACCGCGGCGGTCTGATCGACGGCGGCACGGTCAGCGTGCCGGAGTTCGGCCATGCCTCGACGGATGGAGCCTGGATTATCGAAGGAAAGGGCGTCGAACCGGACATCGTGGTCGAGAATGATCCCAAATCCGTCATCGAGGGCCGCGATCCTCAACTGGAGCGCGGCGTTCAGGAGATTCTCAGGCGCATCGGGGAGAATCCGAAGAAACTGCCCCAGCGGCCCGCGGATCCCGTAAAGACGCAGTAGACTCGCTCTAAGTCGCCTCGAGTTTCTCTTCCGGCAACTGCTTTTCATGCAGCCTGGCGTAATAGCCGTAGATGACATCCGCCTGGCGAATGGTGGAGACGCGGTGGGAAATCAGAATCGTCGTCCGCCCCTTCCACACGCGCGAAAGGCCGGAAAGAATCCGCTCCCCGGTCACCGTATCCACGCGTGAGAGCGCATCGTCAAGTATCAGAACCCGCGCGATTCCGCAGGATGGCGCGTGCAATCGCCGTGTGCTGCTTCCGTCCGTCAAAGACGCGGCAGACTCGCTCTAAATCGCCTCGAGTTCCTCTTCGAGCAACTGCTTCTCATGCAGCCCGGCGTAATAGCCGCCGCGCGCCAGCAGTTGTTCGTGCGTTCCCTGCTCGACGATCTTTCCGTGATCGAGCACGTAGATGACATCCGCCTGGCGAATGGTCGAGACGCGGTGCGAAATCAGAATCGTCGTCCGCCCTTTCAACACGCGCGAAAGGCCGGAAAGAATCCGCTCCTCGGTCACCGTATCCACGCTGGAAAGCGCATCGTCAAGTATCAGGACCCGCGGGTTGCGCAGGATGGCGCGCGCAATCGCCGCGCGCTGCTTCTGTCCTCCCGAAAGCGTGATCCCCCGCTCACCCACCACCGTGTCAAGACCGTTCGCGAAGGAGGCAAGATCGGGTCCCAGTCCCGCTATCGCGGCAGCCTCTTCAATCTGCTCCCGGGTCGCCGAAGGGACGCCGAGAGCGATGTTCTCCGCCACGGTGCAACTGAACAGGAACGTCTCCTGGGGGACGAACCCGATGTGGCTCCGCAGTTCGCGCGGATCGAACCGGCGCACATCCACTCCGTCAAGCAGCACCGCGCCGCTGTCGGGATCCGCCATGCGCGGAATCATCCGGACGAGGGAAGTCTTGCCGCACCCCGTATGGCCGGCTATAGCCACGGTTTGCCCCGCCTTGATGCGAAGAGAAATCCCGCCGAGCGCCATGCCGGAGGCGCCCTCGAGGACGACATCTTGAAACTCCACCTCTCCCCGAACGGGCTCCTCGAGGCGCAAGGGCTCTCGTGGGGCCGCGATGCGGGGCTTTTGATGAATCATATCGTCAATCCGCGCAAAGCTCGCCATTCCACGCTGGATCAGATTGATGACCCACCCGAAAGCGATCATCGGCCAGATCAGCATTCCCATATACGTGTTGAACATCACGAAGCCGCCGAGCGTGATTCGCTTCTCGAGCAGGGCGTAGCCGCCGGCCCATAACACCAGCAGAAACGTGATGCCGATCAGAAACTGGAGCAGCGGCATGAACAATCCGCTGATCCGTGCGAGGCGAATGTTCTGGTCCACGTAGTCCTTGTTGAGGGAATCGAACAAGGCGAGTTCGGCGTCCTCCTGGACGTAAGCGCGCACCATGCGCATCCCCGCCAGGTTCTCCTGCACGCGGCTGCTGATCTCGGCGAACTGGCGCTGGATCTGTTCAAATCGCGCGTGAATGCGCTGCCCGAAGAAAACCACGGCGATACTCACCAGCGGAGCCGGTGAAAGCGCCACCAGCGTCAGCCGCCAGTCCACGCTCAACATCACAACCAGGGCCAGCAGGAACGTGAACATCGTCTCGGCCCAGTACATGACGCCGGGGCCCAGCATCATGCGCACCGCGTTCAGGTCGCTGGTCGATCGCGACAGAATGTCCCCCGTGCGGTAGCGCGTGAAAAAATCCGGCGAAAGGGTGAGAAGGTGCGCGTAGAGATCGTTCCGCAGGTCGAACTCGACGTCTCTTGATATGCCCACCAGCGTGATGCGCATCCAGTACTGGAAGACGCCCTTCAGCGCCGACAGCAGGATCAGCCCCAGAGCCAGATAGACCACAATCCGGAGCGAAAAGCCGCCCATGAGCGAATCGATGCCCATTTTGATCAGGATCGGCTGTCCCACCACGAACAGGTCCTTCACGATCAGCGCGCCGAAACCGAGCGTGAGACCGCGCCTGTGGCGCCATAGATAAGGCCACAACTTCCGCGCCGCGTCAATCACCGGTCAGATCCCCAACCAATCCGCGAATGTCTTGAGCCACTCCATGCAGAATACCTTCCGCGAGGACCGGGACATCCACCACGTGCCGGGGGAGAAGTTCCACACGGGAGCGGCGATCACCCGAAACCCGGCTCCTTGCGCCACCGAGCGATAGACCCGTTTGACGCGCCGCGTATGGAAATTGCTGGTGACCACCAGAAACCTCGTGATTCCTTCCGCGCGCAGAAACTCGCAGACCGCCCGGGCCTCTTCCCTGGTGGAATCCGCCCGGTGGACCAGCGGCTTGAAGGAGGATGCGGGAAAGCCCGCGCGTACCGCGAACTCAATGGCAAGTTCGGCCTCGGAACGGCCGTAATACCGGTCCGGTCCGCTCACGATGACCAGCGGCGCAAATCCGTCGCGCATCAATTCGGCTCCCTTGCGAATCCTCTCGCCGCTGGCGTCCCCGGCGAGCACCACGATTGCCTGAGCTTTCGCGGGCATATCCCCATCCACCAGAAATCCTCCCAGCGCGCGCAAGCATGGTTTGAAGACCAGGACGCCGATGAGGAATAGAAGGACCGGCGGCAACAGCCAGTAGACAGTTCCCGCCCGCCAGGACAAATCTTATTTCTCGTCGGAGCGGTCCAGGCGCCCAACGGTTTTCAATCGCTGGTAAAGACGCTCGACATCCGCTTCATCTTCCGGCAGCAGGATCTGATACCGGGGCGGGTTGGGAGCCGCGCGCTCGGGGACAAGAGAAGGCGTTTCGCCCCAAAACTGGTGGTAGGGAACCCCGTCGATCAAAGCCCCCTTGCTCATGCGCCGCAAATGCCGCAGCAGAACATTCGAGGAATCAAGCCCCCCCGGGTAGACCAGCAGAATTCGTCTGCCGGTGGATAGAGTAATGTTCAGCAGCAGGGGGCTGACGAAGCCGGTCCCGTCCAGGCGCCGGATTTCTTCCCAGGCGATCACCCGCTTCCCGATGGCAAGGTGCGTTTCGTGAACTTCGATGGGCGGCATGAGGCCCAGCAGAATCATCAGGCTCCCGGTGGCGAGAAACAAACCCGTGGGAATCCATGCCATCGGCCAGTTGATTGCAAAACAGGCACAGAACAGCGCCATGACCAAAGCGGCGACGCCGGCATATTGGTATTTCTTGGAGGGCGGGTAACGCATCTTCCCTACTTCGCTAACTACCTATCAGACTACCCTCCTGCTCCCCAGCCGTCAATCTGCCTTTGGAGAGGTCCGCCGGACCCCAGCAGGCGCCGTCTTCCATGCCGTGGCCGGTGAGGTGGCGCGGGAATGGATTGTCTATACGGCGGGGACTGAGAATCAAAGCGTCAGAAGGGGACATCGTCGTCGGAAACGACGTCGTTGAACTGGGGCTCCGCGCTGGAGGCCGAGGATGACCGGGAAGCTCCGCCGCCCATGGCGGAACGGGGCATCGAGACGACGCCGCCGCCGCTGCCCATGCCGGAACTCATTTCGGGAGCGCCCTCTCCGCCGCGCCCGCCAAGGAGGATGAGTTCGTCCGATACGACTTCGGTGATGTATTTCTTGTTGCCGTCCTTGTCCTCGTAGCTGCGGCTGTGGAGGCGGCCTTCGATGTAGACCTGCTTGCCTTTAGTGAGGTAATTGGCGACGTTTTCCGAGCGCCAGAGGACGATATTGTGCCAGTCGGTCTCGTCCTTCCACTCCCCGGTTTGCGAATCCTTGTAACGCCGTGTCGTGGCGATGGAGAAGGTCGTTCGGGCGATGCCGCTGGGGGTGAATTTCGTTTCCGCGTCCCGGCCGAGATTGCCAAGGAGAATTACCTTATTGACGCTTTTGGAAGCCATACCTCTTGCACTGTATCACACCGCCGCGGCGGGTTCGGCGCAATGGGAAAAATCTTCCAGAATGGCCCTGGCGACGGTAATAGGGCTGGGATCGCGGTAGCCTCCGGCTTCGTTGTAACCGGCCTGGACCTGCCTCCATTTGCCGTGTATGGCGGACTGGATCCGCACCAGGTGCGGATCGTCGATGGCATCCCCGTTCCGGAAGTTGAGTTCGCAGGCGAAAACCCGGCCCGGCTTATCGGGATTGTACAGGGGAATCCCGAACTTGCGGCAGATTAGGGGGCGGTATTCGTAGATGGAACAAGCCCCATCCTCGAGGGCCGGGCAGGCGAGGCGGGCTCCCGGGGCGGGCAGGCTTCCCCAGGCCTCGGGCTCCCCTCCGCGGCTCACCAGGAGGCGGCGGTCCTCGATGTATGTTCGGGCTTTCTCCGTGAGGCGGGCGCGAAGCTCCGGGGCCAGAAGGCGGATTCCGTGAGAGATCCACGCGGCTTCGATCTCGGTGATCTGGAAGAGTTGATGGCAGCAGTCCGAACAGCCGCGGCGGCACTGGATACGGGCGCCGTAAAGGCGGCGGTTACGGTCGAATTCATGCTCGAAGTCTCTACAGATTGTGAGGTATTCGCCGATGGTAGATGGCATAAGGCGTTCCAAGTAGAACGATGGTCCCAGTTTCTCACCCCGGCGGGGGGAGCGGGAACCATCCGGAGATATTTGCAGATTTCCGAACTTGGTGCATAATACGTCATACGAACCGCCTCCCGGCCGTGGAGAGACACCCGCATGGGCAAGTCTTATACTCGGAGGTGGGTCGAGGTTGGTTTTTGCTACGGAAGGGTTGGCCCGATGCGGAATCTAGGTCACTGGATGCTGGCAGGGGGATGGTTCTTCACCGCCGGCATCATGGACGCGCAACAATTCATGGCCGGTAGCGGACCCGGCGGAACCGTCCGCATATTCAATACGGACATGGCCGTAATGGAGATGAGAGAGGTCAGAAAAGACCTCCCCTGCACGGTGACTCCGGCGAAGGCGAACCTTGGGTTCGACTTGAAATTTCATTCTGGATACGAAGTGACCGTGCCCATGCGGGAACTGGCCGGGGCGGAGAACCTGCTGACCATTATTTTCCGGGTTTCCGCGGAGGGAAAAAACGAAGAGCCGCTCTATTTTACGCAGCGCGTGAGAGTTCCGGTGATTGAGGAAGACGCCAAGGGCGAAGCCTATCTGCAGGGCGTCTTCGACGTGGGAGAGGGCAAGTACCATATCGACTGGCTGATGCGCGACCGCAGCGAACGGGTGTGCTCCTATTACTGGGATACGGAAGCTCAACTCCTTGTCCGGGATAAGCCAATCACCGTGGACATTCCACCGCAAACCGTCCGGGCGGCGGAGACGGAGCAGTTTCGTGAGGAACCGCCGGTCGAGCGAAACACCGCCGATGGAGATCTCGGTGTGAAGGTGCTGGTCAACTTTGCGCCGCAAAATTCGCGGTCTGCAACCTTACAGCCAGCCGATACGTCGGCATTAGTGTCGATATTGAGGACCATCTCGCGGGACCCGCGAATCCAGAGGTTCACGGTGGTAGCGTTCAACCTGCAGGAGCAACGTGTCGTGTACCGGCAGCAGGAAGCCGGCAAGATCGACTTCCCTAAGCTGGGTGAGGCGCTCGAGACGCTGAAACTGGGGACGGTTGACGTGAAAAAGCTGGCTCAGAAGCGTGGAGAAACCGAGTTCCTCACGGATCTGATCCGGACGGAAACCGGGGGGGAGACGCACACCGACGCGCTCATCTTCGCCGGACCGAAAGCGATGCTGGAGGAGAACGTTCCAACCGAGGCGTTGAAGGAGGTAGACCTGGGGGCGCCCGTGTTCTATCTCAACTACAACCTGAATCCGCAACACATGCCCTGGCGCGACAGCATCGGGCACGCCGTGAAATACTTCAAGGGCCAGGAATTCACCATCAGCCGGCCGAGGGACGTATGGTTTGCCGTGTCAGAGATTGTTTCCCGTGTCGTAAAATCGAAGCAAGGTAGGCAGATCCGAGTCGCTTCGGGTAATTAGACATATGCTTCAGGCTGTTTCCGTTCCGTTGGTTGCTCTCCTGCTGGGGGCGGCGAATCCGCTTCTCGCGCAGGTGGATCACGCTCAATCGCTCGCGCCGTACGTGCCTTCGCCGCAGAACATCGTCGACCGGATGCTGGACGCGGCGCAGTTGAAGCAAGGCGAGACCGTGTACGATCTCGGCTGCGGAGACGGGCGCGTGCTGATTACGGCCGCGCAGAAGTACAGAGCCAAGGCGGTGGGTGTGGAACTCTCGCCGAAACTGGTGCGGCTGGCGAGGGATTTGATCAAACTGAATGGCTTGCAGGATTCCGCTTCCGTAATTGAAGGGAACCTCCTCGACGTGGATCTGAGCAAGGCGGACGTGGTGACGCTCTACCTGCTCACCGAGTCGAATTCAAAGCTGCGGCCGAATCTCGAGAAGTATCTGAAGCCCGGGGCGCGCGTGGTGTCGCACGATTTCGAGATCCGGGGCTGGAAGCCGATCGTGGTGGAGGAAGTGCCTGCCTATAAACGCATGCACCACATCTACGTCTACGAGATTGGACGCAACAGGAAATAGCGGCGCAGTCCGGCGGCGCAGGCGAGCAAACCCGCGGCAAGACAGGACCACACGAACCAATCCCCATACCGTGTATATGGCGTCTCATCCGCTCGCCAGGAGAAACGCAGGCGCGCCGCTGCCTGCGTATAGGGGTTGAGCCGCCCGGTAATTCGGCCCGCCGGGTCAATGGCAACGGTGATTCCGTCATTGGTGGCGCGAATCAGCCAGCGGCCGTTTTCGGCGGCGCGCATTCTCGCAATCAGCAGGTGTTGATCACGGGCCGCGCTGTGCCCGAAATAGCCGTCATTCGAGAGATTGACCAGCACGCCCGCGCCATCGGCCACGAACTGGCGGACATAGTGGGGGAAGACGGATTCATAGCAGATAAAGACGCCCGCCTTGCCCGCGGTGAGCGGGAGCGGGCTCGGAACGGATCCCGGCGCGAAACTGCCGGCCTCGGAAGAGATCTTCTGGATCCAGTTGAACAGTGGCGGCACATATTCCCCGAAGGGGACGAGGTTGATCTTGTCATAGCGCGCCACGAATCCGCCCTCGGGACCCAGTTCAAAAACGGAGTTCAACGGCGCTCCACCCGGGGTGCGGGCCACGGCCCCGAAGAGAAAATCGGTTCGGGCGGTACGGGCTACGTGCGTCACCTGCTCACGGAA
Source organism: Bryobacteraceae bacterium (assembly GCA_019187195.1). Taxonomy (GTDB): domain Bacteria; phylum Acidobacteriota; class Terriglobia; order Bryobacterales; family Bryobacteraceae; genus CADEFT01. Next base: position 28,750 of record JABAQT010000031.1, on the reverse strand, counting down.
GAAGGGGTCGGTTTCATAGTAATAAGGGGCAGGGACCTCGGGCCAGAGCACCATATCGGGCCGGGGACTGGCATTCGCCGCGACATCGAGAGTCAATTGGACTTCACGCCGCAGGGTGTTTTCGAACATCGTGGCAGTCCAATCCTCCCGTTCTTCGATATTTGGCTGTACGGCGACGGCGGTGCGCGTCCCTTCCTCGAATGAGGGTAGGGGCGGAAGCAGGAGCAACAAAGGAAGCAGCAGCAGCGGCGCAATGTGGAGGCGAGGGCGGCGGAGAATGAGAAGAGCGACGGCCGCGTTGATCAGGAAGAAGACGAACGACAGCCCGTAGACGCCGGTGACCGGAGCGAGACGCATGGGGACGCTCATCCCGATTCCGGCATTCCCCAGGGCAAACCAGGCAAAGCCAAACGGCCCATAGACGCGCTCCAGTCCCGTCCACAGGGCGGCGGTGGCGAGGATGGCCCAGCGGGAGTGGATGAGGAACCCCGCGAGATAGCCGAAAGCGGCAAAATTCATCGCTTTGAGGATGCAAAACAGACTGAAGGAAAGCCAAACCAGCGGCAAGCTCATGCCGCCGTACTGTTCCAGGACGAAACCGATCCAGTAGCAGATGCCCGCCCAATAGACAATTCCGGCCGCCCAACCACAGAGCAGGCGGCGCTTCGGATCGGGCTCCCAGGCAATGGCCAGAAGAAGCGGAACGAAGCAAAACGGAGCGAGAAAGGACAGGCCCGGCGAGGGGAAGGCGGCAACCGCGAGAAGGGCGCTGAGCAGGGCAAGAGCGAGAGGCTTCAATCGCGCGATGCCTTTTCGTTCACGAGGTCGGCCATGTAGGAACTGCGCACGAAGGGTCCCGAGAAGACCATGCGAAAGCCGATGGAGAGTCCGTAGTCGCGGTAGGCATCAAACTGCCGGGGAGCGACATATTCGGCCACGGGCAGGTTCCGGCGCGTCGGCTGAAGGTATTGGCCGATGGTGGCGACATCGACGTAGACACTCCGGAGGTCGCGAAGAAGCTGGTGGACTTCGGCCGGGTTTTCGCCCAGTCCGGCCATGAAACCGGACTTGGTGAGAACTGCGGGACTCAGCTTCCGGGCGAGGGCGAGCACGTCGAGAGACTGGCGGTAGTTCGCCTGGGGACGCACGCGCCGGTAGAGACGCGGCACGGTTTCCATGTTGTGGTTGAACACGTGGGGACCGGCCCGCAGGACACGTTCGATGGCTTCCGGGTTGCCGCAAAAATCGGGCGTGAGCACCTCGACACGCGCCTGGGGAAGCGCCGCGCGCACTTCGTGGACGGTCCGGGCAAAATGAGTGGAGCCTCCATCCGGCAAGTCATCGCGGTTGACGGAGGTGATGACGACATAGCGGAGGCGCATCTCGGCGGCCATGCGGGCAACGTTTGCGGGTTCCTCGGGATCGAGCGTGAACTCATGCTTTTGAGGAGATCCCTTGGGGACGGAACAGAAGCCGCATCCCCGCGTGCAGAGATTGCCGAGAATCATGAAGGTGGCGGCTCCGCGGTGGAAACATTCGTGAATGTTCGGACAGCGGGCCGATTCACACACCGTGTGCAGGTTGTGCTTGCGCAGATCACGCTTCAGTCTGGTGACGGATTCAAAGTGCGTGGCGCCTCTTCGCAGCCACTCGGGAAGCCGCGGGCCGGGAGGCTGAAGCTGGACGAGAGGACCGGCCACTAGTACTTCCGAAGATAGGGCTTCTGGAAGCCCGCCGCCTCGAGGTCGGCGCGGGTCTTGTTCACGCTGGCGGCATCGGAGAGGGGACCGACCAGGACGCGGTAGAGCGTGCCATTGGGGATGGGGACGATGATGGCCTGAAAGCCCTTTCGCTTGAGAACGTCGACGATAATCTCACAATCGGGACGGGTGGAAGCGACCACCTGGAGAAACTGCTGGCCAGGGCCGGGTTCGCCCGTCGTGGAAAGCGCGGGCTTCCTGGGTGGCGGTGGAGTTTCGGCGGGGTGCTCGACGGGGGGAGGTGGCTTGGGAGACTCCTTCTTCGCTTCCGGCCTGGGTTCGGTTGGTTTTTCCACCGGTTTTACCGGCTCGGGGCGGGATGGTGTCTCGACGGCGGGCGTTTTCCGCTCCTCGGGCGGCTGTTGTTTCGGTTCAGCGGCAGGCTCGGGGGAAGGTTCCTTGTTGGGCGCGGCGTTGGGGTCGACAACAATCGGCTCGCGCCTGGCGATCTCGGGCGGCACGGAATTCTTACCCACGATGTAGCCCATCGTGAAAAACACGCCGAGCAGTACGACTACGATGAAAAAGACGCTGAGCAACTGTTTATTGCCCAGAATCAGTTCAAATTCCCCGTCTTCGCTGCGTCCCATTGGATTCCTTGCAGTTAGTCTTCAAAGGCGGGCGGCTCGCGCCAACCCTTACAGTCGAGAATATATCGTTCCATCCATGGAGCACAACTGGGAGAGGCGGCGCAATGGGCGGCACGGCGCCAGCGGCGTTGTGCTTACTACCGGTGGATGGGAGAATGGGGGATGTCCCGGGTTGTGTCGCGGCCCGGTGTAATCCTCAAGGATCGGAAAAAACAGGAAAAATGTCATTGGTTGCGGTAGGGTCGGTTGCCTACGACGGGGTGGAAACGCCTCATGGCAAGGTGGAGCGGATGCTGGGTGGAGCGTGCACCTATATCGCGCTGTCGGCGAGCTATTTTACGCATGTGAAGATGGTTGCGGTGGTGGGAGAGGATTTTGCGAGGGAGGACCGGAATCTGCTCGATTCACGCAATATCGATACCAGCGGGATGGAACAGGTGGCGGGGAAGACTTTCTTCTGGTCCGGGGTCTATTCAGCAGATATGAATGACCGCACCACGCTACGCACCGATCTGAACGTATTCGCGGATTTTGATCCGAAACTGCCGGAACACTACCGGTCGCAGCCCTATGCGGTGCTGGGCAATATACAGCCGGCGCTGCAGCATAGCGTAAAGCAGCAGATGAACGGCACGCGGCTGATCGGCGGGGATACGATGAACTATTGGATCAACGATTTCCGACAGGAACTCGAGGAAACCATCCGCCACTGGGATTTTCTGCTGATCAACGATAGCGAGGCGCGGTTGCTTTCCGGAGATACGCACCTGGGGCGCGCCGCGCAAAAGATCATGGCGATGGGTCCGCGCACGCTGATTATCAAGCGCGGCGAGTATGGAGCGATGCTGTTTCATCCGCGGGGCCACTTCGCGGTGCCGGGCTATCTTCTCGATCAATTGCAGGATCCCACGGGGGCCGGCGATTGTTTCGCGGGCGGATTCATGGGGTATCTGGCGGAGGAAGGCGTGGACCCTGCAAATGGCCCGATCGACGCGAGGATTCTGGGGCGGGCGGTTGTATATGGGTCGGTAATGGGCAGTTTCTGCTGTGAACGGTTTGGCGTGGAACGGTTCCGCACACTGACTCGGAGCGAAATTGACAAGCGGTTTGAAGAGTTCCGGAACCTCACGTCGTTCTAGGCGGGCACGCGGCCGGGGGCAACGGGGTTCCGCGTCCGGCGTCCTGGATGTTGGCCTGGTGGCGCTGGCGGCGGCGTTGCTGAGCGCGCTGGCTATCTGGTGGAACCTGCGCCACGGCTACCTTCTATATTACGGGGACGCCCAGGCGCATCTGGTGAATGCGCGGCGGATGGTGGATTCGCGGACGCCGGGACTCGATCAACTGGGAACGGTCTGGCTGCCACTGCCGCACCTGCTGATGTTGCCGTTCGTCAGGGTGGAGGAGTGGTGGCGAACGGGGTTGGCGGGGTCGATTCCGAGCGGGGCCTGCTTTGTGCTGGCAACGGCGTTTCTGTATGCGGCCGCGCGGCGTATCCTCGATTCGCGCGCGGGAGCGGCGGCCGCCGTCCTGGTGTTCGCGCTCAACCCGAACGTCCTCTATCTCCAGTCGATCCCCATGACGGAATCCTTCTACTTCGCCGGGTTCTTCGGCCTGTTATACGCGATGGCGTGGTACGCGCGGACGGGAAGCGTGTGGGCGGTGCTGCTGGCGGGAGCGGCTTCGAACGCGGCGTCGCTGACGCGCTACGAGGGTTGGTTTCTGATTCCGTTCGCGGCTCTTTTTTTCGCGTTTGCGGGCAGGCGGCGGTTGCTGATGGGAGTTGTATTCGGAGGGGTGGCGTCCGCCGCTGTTCTGGCGTGGCTGGCCCACAACTGGTGGTATTACGGAGACGCGCTGGCATTTTACCGGGGGCCATACTCCGCGATGGCCATCTATCAGCGCGCGCTCGACGCGGGGATGGAGAAGTATCCCGGGGATCATGACTGGTGGAAGGCGTGGACGCAGTTCCGGGCCGCGGCCGGGTTATGCGCGGGCGGCGCGCTTACGGTGTTGGGGGTGGCGGGCATTGCGGCGGCGCTATGGAGGCGGGCGTTCTGGGCGGTGGCGTTTCTTGCCCTTCCCGCCGGGTTCTATGTATGGAGCATCCATTCCTCGGGGACGCCGATCTTCGTACCCGGGTTGTGGCCGCACAGCTACTACAACACGCGTTACGGGCTGGCGGCGCTTCCGCTGCTGGTGGTCTGCGCGGGGTCCCTGGCGGCCGTGGTTCCAGCAAGAATGCGGGGAGTGGCCGCGGTGCTGATTGCGGCGGTGGCGGCGGCCCCATGGGTTGCCTATCCGCGGGCGGAGTCATGGATCTGCTGGAAGGAATCGCAGGTGAACTCGGAGGCGCGGCGGCAATGGACGGCGGAAGCGGCGGCATACCTCGAGGCGAACTACAGGCGGGGCGAGGGGATCTACTCGAGCTTGGGCGACCTGGCGGGCATTTATCGCGAGGCGCGAATACCGCTGAAAGAGGTGCTGCAGGAGGGCAACAATCCGCAGTGGGACGCGGTGAAGCAGCGGCCCGATCTGTTCCTGCGGGAGGGGTGGGCGGTAGCCATCAGCGGCGATGACGTTTCCACCACGCTGGTGAGGAGCGGGAGGCGCGGTCCCCGATATGTGTGTGTGAAAATGATAACGGTCAAAGGCGGCCCGGCAATCGAAATCTATCGCCGCGATTCAGAAACCAATGAGAATACCCTTCACCAAGGCGCATGGCGCAAGGAATGATTTTTTGTTGACGTGGTCGACGGCGGTGCCGGCGGGCGACAGGCGGATGATGGCCAGGGCCATCTGCGACCGGCATGCCGGGATCGGCGCTGACGGATGGCTGCTGGTGACGCCGGCCTCATCCGCCGCCCCCGGGGCGGATGGCGGCATCCGGCTGTACAACTCCGATGGAAGCGATTCGGAAATTTCGGGAAACGGGACACGATGCGCGGCGGCGTTCCTGATCGAATCGGGCGTGACGGCGGATGAAGTGCGGATCGCGACGGGAGCGGGCGTAAAGCACATTCGCGTACTCGAGCGCCGCGAACATCACTATTTGTTCGAGATGAACATGGGGCGGGCGGTGGTGGAAGGGCAGTTGCGCTTCGCCCTGGAGGTGGACGGAAAACGGTGGGACGCCACTATCCTGAATGTCGGAAATCCTCAGTGCGTGGTGTTCGTGGAAAACTTCGATTTCGACTGGTGCGCGCTTGGCAAGCGCATCGAACACCATGAGATGTTTCCGAACCGCACGAACGTTTCGTTTGTGCGCGAGGCGGGGCCGCACGCAGTCGATGTGGTGTTCTGGGAGCGGGGAGCGGGTGAGACGATGAGTTCCGGCACGGGAAGCACGGGCGCGGCGGCGGCGGCCATGTTGCGCGGGATGGTGAGCAGCCCCGTCGAGATACGGACACCGGCGGGTCCACTCTTGCTGCGGCGGGCGCCGGACGGCGATCTGTACCTGACGGGTCCGGCGGAGATCACCGCCGGCGGCGAGTTTTATTGGGAAAGTGAGCCAGCATAAGTCATGTCGACGAAACATACGCGGTGGGCGGAACAACTGACGGCAAGGATCGGGGACCGGTCCGCCGAGGTTGGCGTGATCGGTTTGGGGTATGTCGGCCTGCCACTGGCCGTGGAATTCGCCAAGGCAGGGTTCCGCGTGACCGGGATTGACGTTCAGGAGCAAAAGGTGGAGGAACTCAATCGCGGTATCTCGTACGTGCAGGATGTGTCTTCCGAGACGCTGGCCCGGCTTGTCGGGGCGGGCAAGTTGCGCGCGACCACCGATTTCGACGCGTTGAGCGGGATGGATACGGTGAACATCGCGGTGCCGACGCCGCTGCGCAAGACGAAAGACCCGGACATGAGTTTCGTGGTGGCGGCTTCCCAGCAGGTGGCGAAGTTCGCGCATCCGGGGATGCTGGTGATTCTCGAGTCGACCACGTATCCGGGAACGACGGCGGAACTCGTATTGCCCATGATTGAGAACGAACGCATGAAAGTGGGCGAGGATTTCTTCCTCTGCTTTTCGCCGGAGCGCGTGGACCCGGGCAATCCCAAGTATCAGACGTGGAACATTCCGAAGGTGGTCGGCGGCATCACGCCGCGGTGCACGGAGATGGGCGCGATGTTCTACGGGCAGGCGCTCGAGACCGTGGTTCCGGTCAGTTCGACACAAGTGGCGGAGATGGTGAAACTGCTCGAGAACACCTTCCGCATGATCAACATCGGCCTGGTGAACGAGATGGCGATGATGTGCGGCCGGATGGAGATCAACGTATGGGAGGTGATCGAAGCGGCGGCGACCAAGCCGTTCGGGTTCATGCCGTTCTATCCCGGACCAGGATTGGGCGGGCATTGTATTCCCATCGACCCGTTCTATCTTTCGTGGAAGACGAAACAGGCCGGGATCGAGGCGCGCTTCATTGAGTTGGCGGGCTACATAAACGGGCAGATGCCGCACTTCGTCGTGGACAAGATCCAGAACGCGCTCAATGACCACGCAAAGGCGCTGAAGGGATCGAGGGTTCATGTGCTGGGGGTGGCATATAAGAGGAACATCGACGACGTGCGCGAGTCTCCCGCCCTCGACATAATCCACCTGTTGCGGCGCAGGGGAGCGGAGGTGAGCTACAGCGACCCGTATGTGAACGCTCTGAGGGCGGACGGGATCGAGATGACGGGCGCCGACGCGGTGGATGGGTGCCGGGAGTCGGATTGCGCGGTGATCGTGACGGACCACGCGGCGTTCGACTACGCCGCTATTCTGGCGGCCGCGCCGCTGGTGGTGGACACGCGCAATACGCTGAAGGCGTTCCGGTCAGAGAAGATTGTGCGGCTGTAAGCGTCAAGCGGCCGCATCGAGAACTTCGGCCGGAGAAGGCTTGCCGCGCCGGGCATAGCGGATAATGCCATCCGGGCCGATGAGGTAGACCGTGCGCTTCACGATGAGCCCCTTTGTGTGGTAGAGCGCGCCCACCTTCTGTCCTTTGTCCACCAGAAGGGGGAATGGGAGATGAAACTTGTGGCGGAATCTCGCATGGCTCTCCGCGCCTTGGGGGTTGATCCCAAAGACCACCGTATTTCTTTGAGCGGCGGCGGCCCAGTTGTCGCGAAACTCGCACAGTTGTTTGCGGCAGACCGGTGTATCGTCGCCCGGATACCAGATGAGGACGGCGTTGTTGCCGCGCAGGGAGGCGAGCGAGACACGATGGCCGTCTTCATCCGGCAGATCGAAGAGCGGGGCGGAAGAGCCCACGGTGAGCGGGGCGGAGAACAGCCAGGAGAGCATGTTAGGCGCCGAGGATCTCGACCGGCTTCCGGGTTTTCCATTTGCCGCGGGTGAAGTCGGGGATATCGACGGGTTGACTGCGGGCGGCGACGGATTGAACAGTCAACGGGTAGAGGCAACTCCAGGCGGCGGCGTCATAGACATCGATGGGGGTTTGTGCGCGGTTGCGGACGGCTTTGAGGAATTCGTGAATTTCGATGTAATCGGCCCCCCCGTGGCCGTGGCGGCTGGCGGTTTCACTGAGATCGCGCCACAGCGGGTGTTCAAACTCCCTGTAGTAAGGCTCCGCGTCTTCCCAGGCATCCACTTTGGGAGAGCGGCCCTCGAAATAGAACTTGTCGAGCGTCCCGCTGTAGATGCCTTGTGTCCCCTGCACGCGCAGGATGAGGTCGTAGGGACGCGGAGAAACGGTGTCGAGATAGAGCGTGATGGTGGCCCCGTTTTCGGTGCGGATGAGGGTGGTGTTAACGTCGCCGAGCGCCCAGGAGCGCTTCGCGCCGGGACTATCGGGCCCGAACTTCTTGATGGCGTAGCGGGTGAGGCCGCGCGACTTGCTGGACATGGAGGTGAGGTAGGAAAACCTGTCTCCGCGGTTGATGTCGAGCCACCAACTGATGGGGCCGATGGGATGAGTGGGGTAGAAGTTGCCGTTGTTCCTGGCGGCGTGCAGCCCTCGCCAGGTGAGTTCGCCGGCCGGGCCGCGTTCTCCGCCCGGAGATAGAAAGATGCCGCGAACGTCGTGCTGGTAGCCGCCTTCGCAGTGGATGAGTTCGCCGAACATACCCTTGCGGATCATGTTGAGGACAAGGAGAACGTTGCGGAAGTAGCAGACGTTCTCGAGGATCATGCAGGGCATGCCGGTCTCCTCCGAGGCATTGACCATGTCCCAGCATTGCTCGAGGGTGACGGCGGCGGGGACTTCGGTGGCGGCATACTTACCGGCGCGCATGGTGGCGACCGACATGGGCGCGTGGAGTTGCCAGGGGCCGGCGTTGATGACGGCGTCGAGATCGTCGCGGGCAACGAGGCGCTTCCAATCGTCGACGCCGCGGCCGTAGGCTTCAGGGCGCGGCTGGCCGGCGGATTCGACGATGGAGACGGCTCTCGAGAGGGCGGTTTCGTTGATGTCGCAGACAGCGGGAACGAGAACACCAGGAAGCTTGAGCGTGGTTCGCAGCAGGCCCGAACCGCGGGAACCCGTGCCGATGAAGCCAACGCGCAAGGGGCGATCGATGGGCGGCTTCGTCGATTGGGCGTATGCGGCTCCGAGGGTGGCGGCTGTTAGAAATTCCCTGCGGTTCGACCACGTCATGCCGGTTGTGTCTCCTTTGCGTTTATTCTATGCCAGAGCGCCGGCGGCGCCGTGGGACCGGATGCCGGGCTAAGATAGCAGAGACACAATGACACATCCGAGCAAGACCCGCATCGCCTGGTTCAACGGAAAGTTCCTGCCCGAGAATGAGGTGCTGATCTCTTTCCGCGACCGGGGCTGGAGGTATGGCGACGGCGCATTCGACATGACACGCACGTTCCACGGGCGTCCGTTCCGGTTGAAGGAGCACATCGACCGTTTTTATCGCTCGTTGCGGTATTTGCGGCTCGATCCCGGAGTGAGTCCGGAGGAGTTGATCGGCATCTCGGAGCAGATTGTGGCGCGGAACGAACATCTGCGCGAGGCGGCGGGCGATTGGTGGATCGGGCAGCGTGTGAGCCGCGGGGTGGATCCGGTCGGAGAGGAAGCGCCGGAGCACCAGGGGCCGAACGTGGTTGTGGAATGCACGCCGCTGCCGCTGAAGGCGCGCGCCCGCCAGTATCGCGACGGGTTCGACGTGTGGACGCCCGCGCAGAGGCGCATCGCGCCGGATATGCTCAGTCCGCGGGCGAAGACGCACAACTATCTGAACATGATCGTGGCGGAGCAGACGGTGAAGGCGCACGATCCGGACGGATGGGCGCTGCTGCTCGATGTGAACGGGAACCTGGCGGAGGGGATCGGGTGCAACGTATTCGTGGTTCGCGGCGGGAAGCTTTACACGCCGGATGAGCAGTATGTTCTTCCGGGCGTCAGCCGCCAGATGACGATCGAACTGGCGGGCAGGCTCGGCATCGGCGTGATCGAGCGAGGCATCGACCTGTTCGACGCGGCCAACGCGGAGGAGATGTTTCTTACCTCGACAAGCCTGTGCATCGCGGGCGTGCGCCGCTTCAATGGAGCCGTGGTGGGAGACGGCCGCGTGCCGGGGCCGGTCACGCGGCGGTTGATCGAGGCGTATATCGCCGAAGTGGGATGCGATTTCGTGAAGCAGTATCTTGACCGGCTGAGTTGAGGCCGGCCTTTCGGCGCTGTCCGATCATTCGAACCTCAACGCTTCGATGGGATCAAGAGCGGCGGCTTTGCGAGCGGGGTAGTAGCCGAAGAAGACGCCGATGGCCATGGAGAAGATGGCGGAACCGAAGACCGCGGCGGTCGAGATCAACTGCGGCCACTCGAAGAAGTGCGAGAGGGCGAAGGACGCGCCCACGCCGGTGAGGATGCCGAGCACCCCGCCGGTGAGTCCGAGCACGACCGACTCGATGAGGAACTGATACTGCACATGGCGCGAACGCGCGCCGACGGCCATGCGGATGCCGATCTCGCGGGTTCGTTCGGTGACGGAAACGAGCATGATGTTCATGATGCCGATGCCGCCGACGAGGAGCGAGACGGCGGCAATTCCGGCGAGCAGCATGGTCATCACTTTGGAGGACTGCTCCGCTGCCTCGGCGACATCGGTGAGGTTGCGGACGGTGAAGTCGTCATCCTGTCCGGGGCGAAGATTGTGACGCTGGCGGAGGATGGCGGCGATCTCTTTCTGGGCTTCATTGGTGGCGGCTCCGCTGACGGCGGAGAAGCTGGCCGAAGGGATGTAGGTGATGGCTAGCAACTTCTTCATCACCGTGGTATAGGGCATGATGACAATATCGTCCTGATCCTGGCCGAACTGGCTCTGGCCTTTCGCGACGAGAACGCCCACGACGCGGAAGGGGAGATTGCGGACGCGGATGGTCCGGCCGACGGGACTGAGGCCGGCGAAGAGCTGATTGGCGACGGTCTGTCCAATGACCACCACGCGGGCGGCGGCGCGGACATCGGCGGCGGTGAAAAATTCCCCGTCGGCGATGGCGCGGTCACGGATGGAGAGATAGGCGGCATTCGCTCCTTCGGCGCGGGTGGTCCAGTTCTGGTTTCCGAAAACGAGCGGGACGGCGGTGGAGACGGTGGGCGTGGCCGCGGCGACGGCGGGAGCCTCGCGCAAGACCGCCTCGACGTCCTCCGGCGTGAGGGTAGTGTTGGTGCCGAGGCCTCCCCGGAAGCCGCCGCTTTTCTGGCTGCCCGCCATCACGACAAGAAGATTCGAGCCCATGCTCGCGATCTGCGACTGGACCTGGCGCTGCGCGCCTTGCCCGAGGCTGACCATGGCGATGACGGAGGCCACGCCGATGATGATGCCGAGCATGGTGAGTGCGGAGCGGACTTTGTTTCGCGCCAGCGCGCGAAGGGCGATGCGAATCAGGTCGAGTGTCATGACAGTGTCACCTCCAACGGATTTTCATAGAGGCTCGAGGCGAGTTCGACGCGGGCGTCGCGCCGCTGCCGGACGGGTTGGTCGAGGATAATGCGGCCGTCCTTCATCACGACGACGCGCCTGGCGAACTGGGCGATGTCGGGCTCGTGCGTGACCAGAACAACGGTGTTGTCCGGGTTGCGGTTGAGAAGCTGGAAGAGCTCCATGATCTCGACCGAGGCGCGGCTGTCGAGGTTGCCCGTGGGCTCGTCGGCGAGCAGGAGCGAAGGATGGTTGACGAGCGCGCGGGCAATGGCGACGCGCTGTTGCTGGCCTCCGGAGAGCTGGTTCGGATGGCTGTTCTCTTTCGATGCGAGGCCGACGGCGGCGAGCGCCTGGCGTCCGCGGCGGCGCCGCTCGGCGGCGGGAATGCCGGCATAGATGAGCGGCAACTCGACGTTCTCGAGGGCGGTGGCGCGGCTGAGCAGGTTGAAGCTCTGGAAAACGAAGCCGATCTTGCGGTTGCGCACGTCGGCGCGCTGGTCCCTGCTGAGGCCGGAAACGTCGATGCCATCGAGATGATAGGTTCCGCGCGTGGGATGGTCCAGGCAACCGAGGAGGTTCATGAGAGTCGATTTCCCGGAACCGGAGGCTCCCATGATGGCCACGAACTCACCGCGGCCGACGTGGAGCGAAACGCCGCGCAAGGCATGCACGCGAATGGAACCCGTTTCGTAGATTCTGTGAACATTTGCCAGTTCGATGACCGGCTTGGCTTCGGCGGACATCAGTGTCTTCCTCCTCTCATGGGATATAAGGGATTCGACGCGCCTCGAGAGGCCTGTTCCCGCGCGATGAGGGGAACCGCAATGCGGCTGCCCTGCTGGAGATCGCCCGCGAGGACTTCGGTTGAAACACCGTCGGTCAGCCCGAGGCGGAGGTGTACCGGTTGGAGCGCGCCGGCGGCCTGCTTCCACACGACGGGCGCGCGGGACGCTCCCGCCGTGGCGGCTCCTTCCGGATGGAAGCGAAGCGCGCCATTCGGAATCAGCAGCACATTCTGGCGGCTGTCCACTGTCGCGGTGACATTGGCGGTCATACCCGGCTTCAGCTTGAGATCGGGGTTTTCGACGTCGATGACGGCCGTGTAGGTAGTGACGTTCTGCACCACTTGCGGCGCCAGACGGACGGATGAAATCTTTCCGCTGAACGTGTCCCGAGGGAAAGCGTCCACGGTGAAGGTGACTTTGTCGCCGGGGCGAAGCTGGCCGACATCGGCCTCATCGACATCGGCGAGCACCTGCATATGCGTCAGATCATTGGCGATGAGGAAGAGCGTCGGCGATTGAAGGCTGGCGGCGACGGTCTGGCCGACATCGACGTTGCGCGATATCACGACGCCGTCGATGGGCGCGCGAATTACGCAGCGGTCGAGATTCACCTTCGCCGCGGCGGCGGCGGCGTCCGCCTGCTTCACATCGGCCTGGGCTTGTTCCAGTTGCGCACGGGCGGAGGCGGCCTGCGCCTTGGCCTGATTGGTCTGGGCCACGGCCTGCGCCTTCTGAGCCACGGCCTGGGCGAGCGCGGCTTTCGCCGAGTCCAACTGCTGGCGGGGGACGGCCTGCGCTTCCATCAGAAGGTTGGTGCGGTTATAGGTCACCTGGGCGTCACTGACGACGGAGCCGGCGCGTTCGACATTGGCCTGGGCGGCCTGCACGGCGGCATCGGCACTCGTGATTCCGCCGCGGGCCGTTTCGACGCGGGCCTGCGCGCTATGAAGATTGGCGACGGCCTGGTTGTACTGGGCCTGGAACTGAGAAGGATCGAGGCGCGCGATGACCTCGCCCGCCCGGACATGGTCATTGAAATCGGCGTGCAGTTCGGACACCGTGCCGGAGACCTGGGTGCCCACCTGAACGGTGACAACCGCCTGTACCTTGCCGGTGGCGGTGATTGTTTTCGAGATGTTGCCGCGGTTGACAGTGACCAGCGAATAGGCCGGCTCCGGTTGACGGGCGAGACTGCGCCAGGTGAAGAATGCGGCCGCCCCGGCCGCGGCCAGGACGGCGGCGGCAATCCAGTAGCGGGCGCGCCCCGGCCTTTGCGCGGGCGGTTCCTCCAGGGGAGGAGGCAACTCGAGGAAGGGGGCCTCCCGCGGCGCGGCCAAGCCCTCCTTTGCGGGCTCGTTCAAGAGATGATCTGCGAGATTGTTCATGAGAGTCGCTCCTCACTTTCAGGCTCGCACTGGAATGTTAAGCGACTGTTTGGCGGGGCGGGGAGAAACGTAAAGATTTGGTAAAGGCGGCCTGGCGCTCAGATGCGGATGCCCGCGGACCACAGCGCATAACCCACTGCCTGGCGGAAACAAAGCCAGCGCAGCGTCCATTTGCTGCGGATCTGGGATGGCCGCGGGGAGCCGTAGACGGAGATGCCCTGATGCTCCAGGATCTTCTTGGCGCGGTAGATATGGTAGCCGTCGCTCACGACGATGCAGGATTTGAGGTCCATGCGGCGCATGATTTCCGCGGCCGAGGTGGCGCTTTCGGCGGTGGTTTCGCCTTCCGGCTCGATGATGATCGCCTCGACGGGGACGCCCTGCCCGCTGAGGTAGGTGCGGCCGACTTCGCTTTCGGTGAAGATGGGATCGCCGCCCGCTCCACCGGTGGTGAGGATGCGGGGGGCGAGGCCGCGGCGGTAGAGGCCGAGGGCGTGATCGAGGCGGGCTTTGAGGACAGGGGAGGGCTTGCCGCGGTACTCGGCCGCGCCCAGAACGACAATGACATCGGCGGGGCGGGCTTCGTCGACCACCGCCTGCCGTTCCATGGCGAGGGTCAAGCGGCCGAGATAGATTGCCGCCAGGAGGCCGAAGACGGCCAGAATGAGGACCCCGTGCTTCATTGCTTCCTTATCAGAATACGGCACATAGGAAGCTTAACGATTCTTTACGAATCTGTTCCAACCGTGTGGTAACTGTGAACGTCCGAGGATCGACTAGACAAGTGAGGCCAATGACGCAAGAAAAAGCGATGAACGCGATCCTCCTTTTCCTCCTGGTGTGCGGCGCCGCCGGCGCGCAGCCACAGGGACGGGTGCTGGGCGTGGTGACCGCCGTCGATGCCGGCGGAGGAATTACGGTGCAGGCGGACGCGGGCGGAACGTACGCGGCCAAGGCGCTCGAGGGGGCGAAGATCTACCGTGTCGAGCCGGGAGAAAAAGATCTCTCGAAGGCAACGAAGGGTACGCTCGCGGATATCGCCGCGGGCGACCGCATTCTGATCCGGGGCGAAGTGAACGCGGCCGAGAAGATTGTGCTTGCCAGTTCGATGATTGTGATGAAGAAGGAAGCGATCACCAGCCTGAAAGCAAAGGAAGAAGCGGACTGGAAGCAGCACAGCGTGGCGGGCGTGATCAAGAGCGTGGACGTGGATGGCGGGCAGTTTCGCATGAGCGCGCGCGCCTCGGGCGTGGTGAAAGAGTGGACGGTGGCGGTGACCGGGAAGACGGGAATCAAGCGGTATGCCGACGAATCCATTCGCTACCAGGACGCGCAACCAAGCGATTTGAAGGCCATGGTCGCGGGCGACCAGGTAAGAGTGCTCGGGAATCGCCAGGACGCGGAATCGAAGGTGACGGCTGAACAGATTGTTTTCGGCAGCTTCCGCACGCTTGGCGGGGAGATTGTTTCGCTGAAGCCCGAGACAGGCGACGTAGTGCTTCTCGATGTGCAGACGAAGAAGAAAGTGGCGTTGAAGATTTCACCCGAAGCGCGGCTGCGGAGGATGCCGGCGTTTTCCGGCCGGGGCGGCGGGATGCGTACGGGCGGCGCCTCTCATGGAATGAGGGAAGGCGGAATGAGGGAAGGCGGTTCCGGTATGCGTCCGGGGAACGTGCCGGACTTCCAGCAGATGATGGAGCGGCTGCCGAAAGCCACGATTGGGGATCTGAAGGCCGGGGACGCGGTGGTGACTTCGGTGGCGCGGCCCAAGGACGGTCATCCGGCGAACGTGATTTCGATGATCGCGGGAATGGATTTTCTGCTGCGCGCGCCCGCTTCGGAAGTCAACCAGGTGATCGGCAACTGGAACATGGAAGTTGGAACTCCATAAAGGATTTAACACACATATGAATTGCTCGATTTCCCTGCTGGCGGGATTATTGTCAGTTGCCGGGCTGTATGCCCAGCAAATGGGACAGATCAAGGGTACGGTGGTGGATCCTTCGGCGGCATCGGTGCCGGGAGCGACGGTGAACGCGAAGGGACCCGCCACGAACCGCACGGTGACCACCAACGAAATGGGCGCTTACGAGATCGACAACGTGGCGCCGGGCAAGTACACGATCCGCATCAGCGCGCCCGGATTCACTCCGTTTGAGATCCGCAACGCGCGGGTGAACATGGGGAGCCCGGTGGAATTCAAAGTGCAACTGTCGATCGCCTCGCAGACGGAGTCGGTAACGGTGGCGGATCAGGAAGCGGTTTCCGTGGACCCGCAGAGCACGGCGGGAGCGGTGGTCTTGAAGGGAGAAGACCTGAACGTCCTTTCGGACGACCCGGACGACCTGGCATCGGATCTGCAAGCCCTCGCCGGTCCGGCGGCGGGGCCGAACGGCGGCGAGATATACGTCGACGGGTTCAGTGGGGGGCAACTGCCTTCGAAATCGGCGATACGCGAGGTGCGCATCAACCAGAATCCGTTTTCGGCGGAGTACGACAAGATGGGCTTCGGACGCATCGAGATTCTGACGAAACCGGGAACCGACAAACTGCGCGGGCAGGCGTTCCTCAGCTTCGGCGATCAGTACCTCAATTCGCGGAATCCGTTTTCTCCCACGCGGGCTCCTTACAAGGCGCTCAACTACGGGGTGAACCTCGGCGGGCCGATCAACAAGAAGGCGTCGTATTTTCTCGACGTGGAGCGGCGCGGGATTGACGAAAACGCCGTGGTCAACGCCACCATTCTCGATCCGAATCTCCAGCAGAACCTGCTCCAGCAGGCGATTGTAACGCCCATCCGGCGGCTGTCGGTTTCGCCGCGCATCGACTACCAGTTGAACGCGAACAATACGCTGGTGGCGCGCTACCATTTCAGCCGGATGGATGAGGACAACCAGGGAATCGGCCAGTTCACGCTGCCTTCGCGCGCATTGAACATGGACAACAACAACCACACCGTCCAACTGACGGAGACAGCGGTGCTGAACGCGAAGATGATCAATGAGACGCGATTTCAGTACATGCACGCGAACACGAGGCAGATGGGCGACAACGCGACGCCGGCAATCAACGTGCTCGAATCGTTCAACTCGGGAGGCGCGCTGATCGGGAATTCCGGTTCGACGCAGAATCGATTCGAGATCACGAACATGACCTCGATCACACAGGGAACTCACTTCCTGAAGTTTGGCGGGCGGCTGCGGGTGGTTTCCGTGAATGACTCCTCGGACAGCAATTTCAACGGCACTTTTACGTTCGCGGGCGGGCTCGCTCCGGTGCTCGATGCCAACAACCAGGTGGTTATCGGAGCGGACGGGCAACCGGAACTGGCGCAGATCACGTCCATCGACCGCTATCAGCGCACGCTGCTATTCCAATCGCTGAACCTGCCGTTCGCGCAGATACGGCAGTTGGGAGGCGGCCCGAGCCAGTTTACATTGACGAGCGGGCTGGCCACGACGGGAGTGAATCAGGCGGATGTGGGCATCTTCGCCGAGGATTCCTGGCGGCTGCGGCCGCGGTTTACGTTGAACTATGGGTTGCGTTACGAGACGCAGACGAACATTCACAACTACAACAACATTGCTCCGCGGTTGAGCATCGCCTGGGGACTGGATGGCGGCAGGGACGGCAAGACGACGAAGACGGTGCTGCGCACGGGGTTCGGCATGTTTTATGACCGCATTGACGACAGCCTGACCCTCCAGGCGCTGCGCTTCAACGGGACCACGCAGCAGCAGTATTTCGTGCCGAACCCCGCTTTCTATCCGAATATTCCCTCGCTCGATTCAATTGCGAACTTCAAGCTGGATAACACGGTGCGGCGTCTGGCTCCGGATATTCGCGCGCCCTACATCGCGCAGGGCGTCATCGGCGTGGACCGGCAGTTGCCATGGAGGACGTCGTTATCGGCCAATTTCATCTACTCGCGGGGCGAACACATGCTGCGCACGGTGAACATCAACACACCGCTTCCCGACGGCACGCGGCCGCTTGGGAACATAGGCAACCTGTACCAGTTTGAATCGAACGGAATCCTCCGGCAGAAGCAGTTCATGGTGAACCTGCGGTCGCAGTTCAACCGCCGCGTGATGTTGTTCGGGTTTTACGTGTACGGACATGCCAACAGCGATACGGACGGGGTAGGGACGTTCCCCGCGAATCCTTACAATTTCGCGACGGAGTACGGCCGCGCTTCCTACGACGTGCGCCACCGCTTTGTGATGGGCGGCAACATCAACACGAAGTGGGGCATCAGTTTGAACCCGTTCATTATCGCCAGCAGCGGACCTCCGTTCAACATCACCACCGGACGCGACAACAACGGCGATACGATTTTCAATGACAGGCCCGCCCTGGCGGCTCCTGGCGCCACCGGACCGGACATTCTCGCCACCCCATTTGGAACCTTCAACGTCGCTCCAGGCCCGGGGATGGCGCTGATCGCCCGCAATTTCGGGGATGGTCCGGGGAATTTCAGCGTCAACCTGCGGCTGAGCAGGACGTGGGGATTCGGCAGCCGGGGCGAACAGGCGACGCAGGCGACGGCGGGTCCGGATCGTCCACCGATGATGGGCGGGCCCGGAGGCGGGTTCCGCCATGGTGGAGGTGGAGGCGGCTACCACGGAGGCGGGAGATCCGGCGGGATGTTTGGAGCGGCGAATTCGGGCAAACGCTTCAACCTGACGCTGTCTGCCTCGGCCCGGAACCTGCTGAATCACGTGAATCTGGGGCTGCCGGTGGGGAACCTGAGTTCACCGCTGTTCGGGGAGTCGACGTCGATTGCGGGCGGATTCGGACCCGGCGGAGCCATGGCGGGTGCGGGGAACCGGCGGCTCGAGTTGCAACTGCGGCTTTCGTTCTGACCGGCTCAGTTCGACTTCTTCAGCCACTTGAGAGGGAAGCGGACAAATGTGATCGCCTCGTAGGGAGATTTTTCCCCGCGCTCGTAGAGCAGGCCGATTTCGCCACTCTTCAGCTCGGTGAGGTTCGAATACGCGCTTGGACCCGCGTGGATGACTTTGGACGCGATCCATGTCTTGCCTTGATCCGTGGAGAGGCGGACGGTCATGTTCTCCCGCTTCGTGCTCGCCGGATTGGAGAACAGCAGCATGGTGTTCTTTCCCTTTCCCACTCGCAGCAGACTCGCCTGGCAGACCGGCTCAATCAGCGCCTCATCCGGGACGGGCTCGGAAAATGTCAGTCCCGCATCGCGGCTGACGGAGACATAGCGGCGGTTGCGCCCGTGATAGCTGCGCATGTTGAGCAGCAAGGATCCATCGGGAAGTTCAGCGATGGTGGATTCGTTGCACATCGGACCGGCGCTCCCCCCCAGCTTCCAGGTCTTGCCGTGGTCGTCGCTATAGATGACATGGCTGTAGCGTTGCGTTTCATCACCGCGATTGTGATCGCAGGCGATGACCATGCGGCCGGAGCGCAGTTGAATGCCGTTTCCGGGTCCGGTGGCGTACCAGGTCCATTCCGGCTGCTTCACGGCGCGCGTGATTTCCTCGGGTTTCGCCCAGGTGAGGCCGTCATCGGCGCTGTGGGTGACCCAAACGGTGCGCGTGCCGCGCTTGTTGCCGCTGAGAATATCGCTCTCCGTGACAACGCCCGGATTGCGGGTCAGCAGCAGCCAGATGTAGCCGGTGGAGCGATCCACGACGGGCGCGGGATTGCCCACGGTGTCCGTGCCGAAGTCCGCGACGGTGATGGCGGATGACCACGTCCGGCCGCCGTCCGTGCTGCGCTTCAGCAACACGTCGATGTTGCCGGAATCGGAGCGGCTGTCGCGGCGCCCTTCACAGAACGCAAGCAGGGTCCCTTTGGCGGAGACAAGAAGCGCGGGAATGCGGTAGGCGAAATAACCGTCCGCTCCGCCTCGAAACACGTCGATTTGCGGCGGCGCGAGAGCGAAGGATAGCATGAGCAGCGGAAGGATCATGGGTTTGATCCAAGTATATAGCCGTCACTTGATGACGCGGAAGAGATTGCTGTAGTTATCGGTCCACAGCCGTACGCCGGGCCGGGTCTGGGGCGGCGCGAAGTTGCGCAGGGCGGGTTTGTCGAACACGGACTCATCCGAAGCGAGAAGAACCATGTCGGTGCCGAAGTACCCGAGATCATCGTCGCCGGGGTCGCCCACGAAGATAGCGGGTTTGTGGAGCGCTTCGGCGGCGCGGGCGACTACCGGCTCGAGGTTCAGATAGCGGTTCGAGATATGGATCACGAGAATGCCATCCGGCTTCAGGTGGCGGAAGTAGAGTTGGAAGGCTTCGATGGTAAGCAGGTGTACGGGCACGGAATCGCTCGAGAAGGCGTCCATATGCAGAACATCGAAGTTCCGGGACGGCTCTCGCTCAAGCGAAAGCCGCGCGTCGCCGGGCACGATATCGAGTTCGGCGGGGCAATCCTGAATGAAAGTGAACTCTTTCCTCGCGACCTCGATTACGAGCGGGTTGATCTCGTAAACCCGGTAGTAATCGCCCGGGCGCGCGTAGGTGAGCATCACTCCGGCGCCGAGACCCGTAATGCCGATGCGTTGCGGACGGTCGCGATGGGTGGAGAGGATGGCGCGCGCGACGCCGGTGTTGGGACCGAAGTAACTGGTGGACTCCCGGTGGCGCAGGGGGTTCAGATACTGTTCGCCGTGATTGATAAGGCCATGGGTCAACTTGCGCGTCCAATGCACCGTATCGGGGCTGCCGTAGTCGGCCGTGCGCAGGCCGCCATAAAAGTTGCGCGCCACGACGCGGTAGGAGCGGACCGATAACCTCATCTGCCAGGCGAGCGCCGCCGCCAGCGCCAGGGTTGCGGCCCCGCCAATGATCCAGCCCCAGCGATAGGGTAAACGGTGGAGCGGGCTCGATGAGTCTCCATGGTGGACGGTCAGAACGAGCACGGCGCACGCCACAAGCGCGATAGGAAGTTCGTAGTATTGAGAGAACAAGTAGGGGCCGATGACGCCCGTAAAGACGCCGCCGGCCGCGCCTCCAGCCGAGACCATGAGATAGAACGCCGTAAGGTGGCGCCGGTGCGGCTTGAGCGCCGCCAGTTCTCCATGGCAGGTCATACAGCAGACGAAGAGGGAGGCGGCGAACAGCCCGGTCTTGGGAAGCGCGTGCATTCGCGATTCCGAGGTCAGGGTGTACGTCATGGCGGCGAGCGCCGCGGCGGTGAGCGGCAGATAGAGCCAACGGTTATACCAACCCGTGCCGTCGAAGGCGAGAATGAAGCTCAACAGGTACAGGCTGAGAGGCAGAATCCACAGGAAGGGGATGGGCGCGACATCCTGAGTGAGATGAGTAGTGACGGCCAGCAGAAGCGTCGAGGCGCAGGCGGCAAGGCCGGTCCACAGCAGCCAAAGCCTGACGCCGGGGGCCGTGGCGGGAGGGCCGGCGTGGCCGGCGGATAACGCCGGCGGATTCCGGGCGCGCCTCACACAGAGAAGGCACAGCGCGGCGAAGATGACATAGGCTCCGCTCCAGATGTAAGCCTGGCCGCGGGTGGCAAGGAACGGTTCGACAAGCACCGGATAGCTGAGAAGCGCCAGCATCGACCCGGCATTTGATAAGGCGAACAGGCGGTAAGGTGACGCCTGGGGAAACTCGAGCCCATACCAGGATTGGATGAGCGGGCCCGTGGTGGAAAGCAGGAAATACGGCAGCCCCACGGTGGCGGCGAGTAACAGCAGGATGCCGAGTGTGGGGTTATCGCCCCCATGAGGTTTCCAGCCATCGCCCGGAAGGACAGGCAGCAGGAGCAGACTGGCGGCGATAAGGGCCGAATGCAGCGCCGTCCGCCGGCGCGATTCGAGACGGGAGTTGATCCAGTGCGCATAGAGGTAGCCGCACAGCAGCGCGGTCTGAAAAAAGAGCATGCAGGTGGTCCACACGGCGGCTGACCC
>JABAQT010000031.1:0-7347 GCA_019187195.1 Bryobacteraceae bacterium | reverse complement strand
ACTCGAGTGGCCGTTGTCTCCCGCTCGTTGCCGTTGACTTCCATTGTCAATTTCATCTCATTGCCGCTGACTTTGCCCTTGTAGTTGATCTTCACTTCGTTTCCATTAAAGCTCCGGACTACGGTGAAGGAGACATTGTCGCCGTCGACTTTTCCGTCGGTGATGTCGACCGAACCCCGCTGGCTCTCCATCTTGCCGGTCAGCTTGTTGCCGTCGGCCTTGAGGTCGATGATGCTTTCGCGTTTATCGCCGTTGCGGGTGGTGAAGGACGTTTTCCACTTGCCGGTCACATCGGCGGCGAAGGCGGAAAAGGTGAGTGTGACGGCGAGAAGGGAAAAGGGAAGGATGCGCAGTTTCATGGAATGGAGGACCTCCTGGAAGAGGAGGATGGCGGACGGGAGGGAGAGGTTACGGGATGAAGAAACAATAATGAACAAAAAGCGATATCGATCAGCCGGGCGGCCCCGGCGGCCCCTCGATCCAGCCTCTATTTTCCCCACCGCGCCGCCCTCGAATCTATTAAGCTGTAGGATGTCCGTGAAGACAGCAATCATCGTGTTCGCGCATGGTTCCAGTGTGGAGTCCGCCAATGAAGCCGTCCGGTCCGTTACCGCCGCAGTGGCCCAAAGCGGCGGCTTCGGGCTGGTGGAGACCGCTTTCCTCGAGTTAGCGAGCCCTGATCTGCCCGAAGCCGTCGCCCGCGTGGCCGGCAAGGGCGCGGTCCACGTTATTGTGGCTCCCTATTTCCTCACCCTTGGAATTCATCTCCAGCGGGACCTGCCGCGAATCATCGCGGACATCCTGCGGCGGCATCCGGGGTTGCGCATCGAAGTAACTGAGCCCCTCGACGGGCACCCGGCTCTGCGGGACATTGTGCTCGATCGCGTGAAAAAGGCGTTAGAATGCTAGCTCATCAAATTCCTCACCAGGCAAGACTGACCCGATATATTGAAATCGCCCCTGACGTCCGCCATTTCTGGTTCGAGATTCCGGATATGGAGGAGTTCCGGTTTATCCCCGGACAGTTCGTTTCGCTGTCCGGAATCGTTAACGGCAAGAAAGTAACCCGCGCCTATTCCATTGCCTCCTGCTGGTATGAAAACAAGTTCGAGCTCTGCCTGAATGAGGTCAAGGACGGGATCTTCTCCCCGTTTCTCTTTCGCCTCTCGCCGGGAGACACCGTGGAGATGAAGGGCCCTCACGGGATGTTTGTTCTGAAGGAGCCGCCGAACCATTCGATGTTCGTGGCTACCGGCACGGGGATCGCGCCGTTTCTGCCGATGCTCCAGGACCGTCTCGCCAAGGACAGCGAGAACGATTACATTCTGGTTTTTGGGGTCCGCTACGACCACAGCGTGCTGTACAAGGAGACGTTCGAGGAGATGGCGCGCAAGCACGCGAACTTCAAACTCATTTGCACGGTCACACGCCCGGGTCCCGAATGGAAGGGCAACTCGGGCCGCGTGCAACAGTACATTTTTGAAGAGATCGGCGAGCGGCGCGACCTTGATGTGTACATTTGCGGGCTGAAGGAGATGGTCAACGAAGTGCGCGACCGCCTCAAGGACCTGGGCTTCCACAAGAAGCAGATTATCTACGAGCGGTACGATTGAGGCTGCCAGCGGGCAGCGATTACAATTAGAGGGTGCGCCGAACGCTACTTCTGGGGGCGGGCATCGTGGCGGTGTTTGCCCTCACCATCGCCATCATGTGGCAACTGATGCCCACTCCGCGCAAAGAGGTGGATTATCTTGTCATGGGAGCCACTGCCACGATGCTCTCGATGGCGGTGCTGTTCATCGTGTTGATCAACACGACCCACAAGTCCAAGGATATTTTCTACAAACGGCGCAAGCCGGAACCGCCTACAGATCCAGTCCCATGATCTGAAAGCCGGCATCCACGTAGATGACGTTCCCGGTGACGCCGCGGCCGAGATCGCTGCCGAGGAAGACAGCCGTGTCGGCCACTTCGGCCGGGTCCGTGTTGCGGCGCAACGGCGCGATGCCGGCAACAACGTCCAGCACTTTCGAGAAATCCCTGATGCCGCGGGCGGAGGCGGTCTTGATGGGGCCCGCGGAGATGGCATTGACACGGATGTTCCGGGCGCCGAGGTCGCTTGCCAGGTAGCGGACGCAGGCTTCGAGCGCCGCCTTGGCCACCCCCATGACATTGTAGTTCCGCACCACGCGAACGCCCCCAAGATAGCTCAAGGTCAGGATGGATCCGCCGTTGGCCATTAGCGGCGTAAGCGCCCGCGACACGGCCACCAGCGAGTACGCGCTCACATTCTGAGCGAGGAGGTAGCCGTCCCTTGACGTTTCGACAAACGGGCGCGAGAGGTCCTCCCGGTTGGCGAAGGCGATGCTGTGCACAATGATATCGAGCGCCGCTCCATCCGCCTTTATCTGTTCGACCAGCGCCGCGATCTCTTCCTCTTTGGTGATGTCGCAGGGGAGAACTCTCGCCGCGCCGATCTCCAGGCTCAACTCCTCGACCGCCTGGCGCTGCCGGCCGTCCTGGTAGGTGACGAGGACCCTGGCCCCTTCGCGCGCGTAAGCCTGGGCGATCGCATAGGCGATGCTCCACTTGTTTGCCATACCGAGAATGATCGCGGTCTTCCCCGCCAGTAGTTGAGCCATGTTCCGCTATTGTAGCGTTATGCCAAATTCCGCTTCAAAAATTTCAGACCTTCGAAGGCGATCGACTCGGGCGTGGGCGCGAGATCACGCCAGATGGCGGCGGCTCCGGAGATCTCGGGAAGGTTGAATCCGAAGCTCTCGATGGTGCACCACCCGTCATAGCCCACCTCGCGGAGGGCGGAAAATACCGGTCCCCATTCGACATGGCCGCTGCCGGGGATGCCGCGGTCGTTTTCGCAGGTGTGGACGTGCTTCAGGTGGCGTCCGGCGGTGCGGTAGGCGGCGGCGATGTCCTTCTCCTCGATGTTGCAGTGGAAGGTGTCGATGAGCAGTCCGACGCGCGGGTGGTTCACGGCATCGCAAAGCGCCGCGCCATCGGCCGCCGTATTCAGGAAGAACGTCTCGAACCGGTTCAGCGGTTCAATGGCCATCGTCACCCCGTGCTCGTCGAGGGCGCTCCCCAACTCCTGGCAGGATTCGATGGCGCGTGACCATTCCGCGGCCGTCCGGCGGCGTCCCGGCAGGTATCCCACGGGCGAGTAGAGCGGCCCGGCCATCATCTTGCTTCCTAATTCGGCATTGACTTCAATCTGTTTCCTGACGTGATCCATGGCTTTGTTCCGGCTGGATGGATCGGAGTCAAACAGGGCGCAGCCGCCCGGGAGAATGCAGCATGTGGTGGCTTCGAGTCCGTTGGCCTCGAGTTGCCGGCGCACGGCGCCGGCCGGGTAACCATGTGGCGCAAATAGCGGGAGTTCCACCCCGTCAAATCCCGCCGCCTTGATGCGGGGAAGCAAGGGGAAGTGCGCCTCCGTGAAGTTCGCCGTCCAGATGAGCAAGTTCACTCCGAATTTCAATGCCGTTCTCCTGACTTGGACAGGATACTACCAATCTGGGGAATAATTGGGAATGGGGATCTGATCATGCCGGCGAGGATTTAAATGGATCAAAAACTGAAAGGGCAAAGGGCGCTCGTCACGGGCGCCAACAGCGGCATCGGCAAGGCGGTGGCTTATGAAATGGGCCGCGCCGGCGCCGATGTCGTTATCAACTACCTGAGCGGTGATGATATCGCGAATCAGATCGCATCGGACATCTCTTCACGCTTCGGAGTTCGCGCCATCACCCATAAAACGGATGTTTCCATCGAGACCGAAGTGACCGGGATGTTCCGGCGCGTGGAGTCCGAACTGGGCGGCATCGATATCCTGGTCAACAATGCGGGCCTGCAGAAAGACTCCCCCTTCGATGAGATGACGCTGGCGCAATGGAACACCGTCATCAGCGTGAATCTGACCGGACAGTTTCTCTGTTCGCGCGAAGCCGTTCGCGCCTTCAAGCGGCAGGGAATGCGCGCGGACGTTTCGCGGGCGCTCGGGAAGATCATTTGCATCAGTTCGGTGCACGAGGTGATCCCCTGGGCGGGGCACGCCAACTACGCCGCATCGAAAGGGGGCGTGATGATGTTGATGAAGTCCATTGCCCAGGAAGTAGCGCCGCTGCGGATC
Organism: Bryobacteraceae bacterium; assembly: GCA_019187195.1. Lineage (GTDB taxonomy): Bacteria > Acidobacteriota > Terriglobia > Bryobacterales > Bryobacteraceae > CADEFT01. Next base: position 3,197 of record JABAQT010000031.1, on the reverse strand, counting down.
CGCGTGAACAGCATCTGCCCGGGCGCCATCCGCACGCCGATCAACAAGGACGCCTGGGATACGCCGCAGGCACTCGACGCGCTGATGCGGCTGATTCCGGAGAAGCGCATCGGGGAGCCGGAGGACATCGGAAAGGTGGCGGTATGGCTTGCCTCCGATGACGCCGATTATGTGACCGGCGCAAGCATCTTCGTCGACGGCGGCATGCTGCTCTATCCCGGTTTCGCGACGGGCGGCTGATCCTGGTCGAGTTTCTGCGCCAGCGCCTTGCTGCGCTCCCTGGCGTGCCTGGTGGCGGTTTCGATGGCCGAGATGAGCATGGAGCGCAGTCCGTGGCGTTCGAGTTCGTGAATGGCCACGATGGTGGTGCCTCCCGGCGTGGTCACCTCGTCGCGCAGGATGGCGGGGTGTAGCATCGACTCGCGGACATGCTTCGCTGCTCCGAGCACTGTCTGCTCGGCCAACCGCGTGGAGGCTTCACGGGAAAGCCCCATCTTCACGCCGCCGGCGATGAAGGCCTCGATGACCATGTAGACATAGGCCGGGCCGCTGCCGGAAAGCGCGGTCACCGCGTCCATCATCTCTTCTTCCACCGTGCACACGATGCCCACGGCGCGGAACATCCGCTCGACCACGAGGTGATGTTCGGGGCGCGCCTGCGCGTTGCCGCAGATGGCCACGGCGCCCTCCTCGACGACGACGGGGATATTGGGCATGGCGCGAAAACAGGGCATGGGGGAGAGAAGACGCTTTTCGATCACCGCCAGCGGGAGGGCCGCCGCCAGCGAAACGAGAATCTGGTCGTTCCTCAGCACGGGCGCAATTTCATCCACCACCTTCGGGACGATGTGAGGCTTGGTGGCGAGCACGATGAGCGTAGCCCCTTCCGCCGCCGCCCGGTTTCCACCGGCCAGCACGTCGCAGCCGTACTTTACGCGCAAGGCATCCGCCTTCTGCTCGCCGCGCACGGTAGCCGTCACGTGGTCCCTGCCGACAACGCCGGCCTTGAGAATCCCACCCAGTAACGCGCCTCCCATGTTTCCGGCGCCCAGAATTGCCACTTTCAGTTCTTGAGCCACTCAGCCTATTTTACCGGGACGGGCCGGTTTCTCTCGAACTGGCTCAGTTCAGGAACGCGCGCACCAGGAAGACGGCCATCTGCTCGCGCGTTACCGGGTCCTCCGGGCAGAATCGGCCACTGGCGCAACCTTGCGTGACGCCGAGTTCTCTCAGCTTCTGGACAAACGGAAACCGGGGGTCGGCGGCGGCAACGTCCGAGAAGTAGGCCGCCGATGGGAATGAGAAGTTATCGCCAAATAGCGGTCCGAACTTGGCCCGAATGACGAAGACCGCCGCCTGCACCCGCGTCACCGTATCATCGGGACAGAATTTCACCGCCGTGCAGCCCTGTGTGATTCCGAGTTCCCGCAACTTCTGGATGTAGGCGAACTGCGGGTGGGTGGCGGGAACGTCGGTGAAATAGGGCGTCGAGGGAGGGGTGAATTTTTCCCCGTAGATCGAGCGGACCACGAAAGCCGCCATCTGGCCGCGGGTGGTCTGGTTGCCGGGGCAGAAGATTCCCGCGCCGCAGCCGCCGGTGATTCCCCACAAACCAAGCACGTTCACGGCGTCGAAGAAAGGCGATGCCGAAGACACGTCGCTGTAACGGGGCGCGGTTCCCCAGGGAAAATAGGATACCCACGTCCCGTATTGGGAAACCCCGGAAAGGCGCGGTTTGGCGTATTCCCCGGTTACCCACAGCCCTCCATTCACGGGATCCACCGCGCCGCCGAAGTATTCCCCATACCTCGCCTGGCCGGCGCCGCTCGGGCGGTAGACATCCTCGCCCGCTTTCACGTCCGTAATCCCGGCGTAGGTTAGATTGCCATCGGGCCCCGTTGTAGTTCCCGTAATCAATTTATTCGGCAATGTGACCGCCGGCCCGGTAGTGGCGGGAACGTCGAAGGCGGGGAAAAAGAAGTTGCCGTTGATCCAGCGAGATTGGGAGAGCACGCTGTCCGAGGCAACGCTGATGCGGGTGTAGGCGACGGTGGTGGGCTCATCGGCGAAGCCGGTATTCTGCGCGGCGGTAAGCACTCCCTCGCGGTAGACGGCCTTGAGAATGTCCGGGTCCGTTCCCGTGAAGAGGAGGGTGGTCGTGCCCAGTTGCGCCGCCGGGGCGGGGGCGCCATACTTCCACAACCCGCTCAACGTAGTCCTGGCGGCCGAAGGATTTCCCCCGGGATCATTGATGCGCCACAAGGTGAGGTAATCCGCGCCCGCCACTCCGGAGGCGTTGATCAGCAGCGCGCCCGGCGCGGCAACGCCCGTGCGTCCGCGCATGTGTACGGGTTGCAGCGTCAGCACCTGCGAATTATCGGCGTTGGTGAAGCCGGTGAGGTCTTTATAAGGCAACGTCGTAGCCCCAGCCTTATAAAGGTCGGATTTCTTGAGGATGCGCAATTTCGGGGTCAGCAGGCTGTTGAAGAATGAGCGGAACCGCACCATGGTGATGTAGACCGCCTGATCATCCAGGCCAACCTGGGGGAAGTCGGCGTAGCTGCGGACCGAGCCGTTGACGTCGATGGCGTCGAGGACCCAGTTCTTCCAACCGCTCGCGTAGGTGGCGCCGTTCGAGACGGAAACCAGGATGAAGGAGTTGTCCGCCAGTTCATCCCGGGCCTGCAGAATCATGATGAACCTGCCGTGATACTGGTCATAACGCACCGACACGTCGCCAAGAATGCAGGCTCCCTGAGAAGATGAAGGGCAGAGCACCGGGAGGTCGGTTTGAAACCACTGTTGCAGGTGGACCGAGTCCGTCATTAACCCGTCTCGCGAAAAGCGTGCGATACGAGAGTTCACCACCTCGATGATGTCGTCCGGTCCGGCGGCGATGCTTGGGGAAGGCGGAAGCAACTCGGTCTGCGGAATCCCCTCGAAGCTGATGGCGGCTGTCTCGGCAAGCGGAGAACCAGCGGGTGCGGGCGCGCGCGGCAGCGCTTCCGCGGAACTCTCAAGACGAGGCGGACCGGTTACCTTTTGCGGACTTCGGGGCTTCACGAAGGCTTCCTGCGCGGCCTGCTGCTCTGGCGTGAGCAGGGAGCGGTGGACCGGGGCTTTGATCTTTCCCGGTATAACGGATCCTCTTGGCGTGGTTGCGGGGTCGAACACCGATACTCTCACTGAAACCCCGG
>JABAQT010000011.1:136272-140940 GCA_019187195.1 Bryobacteraceae bacterium | reverse complement strand
TGGCGCAACGATTCCAGCGGGGGAAGGGGAGTTCCTTCCTCGTGTGTGGCGCTAAGCTCCCAGATTCTTGCCTGGAACCGGCGCCAATACTCGTATTCGGCATCGAAGCGCCCAATCGCGGAGCCAAGCCTGTAGGAGGTGTACTCGGCTTTCCACTGAGTTCGATAGATCTCGCGAAGTTCGGTGATCAGGTCCATCAGGTCGCCCACGCGGCTGTGGTTGCGGGTGGCGGCCTCACGCCCGAGCCAGAAGGAAAGATCCGCTCGCGTAGCCGTGGGGCCGAGCTTCTCGTAGAAGGCCGCAATCTCGGCGGCATAGATAAACTTCATTCCCGCGTAATCGAGCAGGCGGGCTCCGAGAAGGAGACTGGAGAGCGATTCGGGATCCGAAACCACGGCGCCCTGCAAACGCTCCTGGGCGTCTTCCGCCTTCAGCCGCGCGGTGCGCAATTCCCGCAGGCGGTGGCGAACACGCCTCAAGGTGCGCGGCTCGAAGGGATCGTCCCAGAGACGGAACATATCCTCCGGCCCCAGGGCGGCGGCCATGGCCTGCTGCGCCTCATCGAGCGACCGCAGGGCAGAGGCGACGGCCGTAGCCACGGGTTCATCATAAAGCAGATTCGAGTAGTGGAGGAAGAAGTTACTCCGGTCCATGGGGTCTGCCTGCCAGGCCGCTGCCGCGCCATAGGCTACTCCCGGTTTGGTCATGCGGTAAAGGATCTGCGCGTCATCGGCCCAGTTTGTGTTGACAATCCCGAGCGTGCCGAACTTGCGGCCGTCCCGCAGAAAACCATCGATGTTGGCAAAGGTGAGGCGGAAGTCGGGAACGATGGTGTCCCAGCCCCAGATGCCGGTGGCGACGGCTTGCGGAACGCGCGCTTTGTGAAAGGGCTCGAGCATTCTCGAGTAGTCCTTCTCTTCGTGATAGTGCCAGGGCACGGCCACCGTGCCCTCGGGCAGATTGGAGGCCAGTTCCGGGTACCTGTCGAACAACGCCGCTCCGCTGGTGACATCCGCCCAGAAGAGGACGCGCCTGCCGTGGCGCCGCACGAGTTCCGACATGTGGCGCAGGTGGCTGAGATAGAGTTTGCCGGGTTCGACGCCGCCCGCCGCGGCGCTGCCAGCGCGCTCGAGTTCCCAGGGTTCGTCGAGCCCGATGTGGAACCACGGACTGGGGAAGAGAGAGGTCATCTGTCCAACCCAATCCTCAAGTATTCGGGGCACTTCGGGATTCGAGGGATTCAAGTCCCCTCCGTGGGGCAGCGCGGCAAGATTGGCGTACCGCTCGATCCGGAACAGGTCGTGCAGGTGGCCGTAGAATTCAAGGCAGGGCACAACGTCCACATGGCGCTCGCGGGCATACGCGATGATTCGTTGAACCTGTTCCCGCGTATAGCGGCCGCCGGGATTGACGAGCGGGTACCCCTTCAACTCGATGGAGAGTTCGGAGTAGAAGTAATATTGGTTGCCCTTCCAGCGCGCCAAGAAATCGATCTGGCGTTTGATTTCGTCCTCGGTGGGGAGGGGGCCGTGACTGAGATCGAACATCACGCCGCGATAGGCGAGCGACGGCCAGTCCTCGATCTCAACAACGGGCAGCGCGGCGGTCTTTCCGCGGCCTTCGATCAACTGGAGAATAGTCTCGACGGCGTAGAAGAGGCCGGCTGAGGAACGCGCCCGCACTTCTCCGCCGGTGGGAGTGATCCGCAATTGGTAGGACTCGCGGGAGCCGGGCCCCGTCTGCTCGTTATCACGCGGCAGCGGATCGGCCGCGCCCGTGCGGGTCAAGCGAATGACGCGCGACCCCGGAGCGCCGCCGCGCCTCTTCAAGCCGGCGGACAACCGCGCCACAGCGAAGGAATCCTCACGCGAGGGCGAAGATGCCAACACGGCGGAGAGACCCTGTAGAGGAAGGCTGCCCTCTCCGTAATGGATGCGCCGCGGTTGCGGGAGCAGGCTGGAATGTCCGGCTCCGAGCAGGGCGGAGCACCAACAGAACCACAAGCAGAGTGTTTTCATGGCTAAGGTCCGGCGGCGGTCTGATAGTCGGCGGAAGAGCCTGATGCAGGCCGTCGGGCGGGCAGGATTTCTTCCCAAACCGTGATCGCCAGCGTGGAGCACAACACCAGAACACCACCCACGATGGCGGTTGCGCTGAGCTTCTCATGCAGCCAGATAGCGGCGATGGGAAGGCCGAAAAACGTGATGAGGTAGTTCGATAGCGCGGCCTGAATGGCGTCGAGATTCTTGAGCGCCTTCAGGAACAGGATCATCGAAAGATAGTTGTGAAAGAAGACCAGCAGCGCCATCCCGATCCAGGTTTGGAGAGTGAACCGGGGGATACGAAGAAAAACATCGCGTTCCTCGATGAGGACGATGGGAGCCATCATCGAGCACAGCGCAACATAGGTCCAGAACAGCATCCTCATCGGCGAGTGGAAGGCCAGAGCCTTCTTGCCGTAGGAATTGTAGAAAGCGGCACCGAGCGTCGCCGCAAGGATCAGCAGGTTTCCGTAAAAATAGGAACCGCCGAAGCTGAGGCCGTGGAAATCGATTCCGGAACACAGCAGCACGCCGGCAATGGCGACGGCGAAACTGATCCAGCGGACCAGCGTCATCCGCTCCCTAAGAAAGATCACGGCGAACATCGCCGTGGCGACGGGAAGAGTCAAATTGAGAAGCGCGGCGTTGCTTGCCAGTGAGAGGCGGGTTCCCCAGGTCATCATCACCTGCGCCGGAAAGACGCCGAACGCCGCCAGCACGAAGTAGATCCGGGCCACCTCGAGCGGGCGTGTTTTCCCGGGAGTCTCTTCACGAATCACAAAGGGAATCAGCATGAGCATGGCCAGCGTCATCGGTCCCCACACCGTGAACATCGGGCCCACCTGGTCCTGCACCAGCTTGATGCAGGTGAACTGCATCGCCCACATGAGATTGCAACAGAAGAGATAGAACCAGGAGCGCATTCGGACCTTCCCGCCGGACTCGACAGCCGGATCCCCGGATCTAACAAAGTGGAAGCGGTTCCGCCGGCAATTCAATTCTTAGCGGTTTGGGCTGGCCCGGTCAACACGGCCGGCCAATGCGGCAACGGTTCATACTGAACGTGGAGAGTCCTATGTTCCGTATTCCGCGGCGCCTTTTCGCCGTGATCAGCATGATGACTTGTTTATCCGGGGTAATGGCGGCGCAGAACGCCCTGACCTGGCAACAGATTCGCGAGAAGTTCGAGGCTTCCAACCCGGTGCTCCGCGCGGGCGAGATCGGAGTCGAGGAATCACGGTCGCAGGAAGTGACCGCGTATCTGCGTCCGAATCCGAGCCTCACCATAATGGTGGACCAGGTCGATCCCTTCTCAGCGAACCCCTACCGGCCTCTCGGCTTCGCTCTGCCGTACGTATCGTTTGATTACCTCCACGAACGGCGCCACAAGCGCGAGTTGCGGCTCGAGAGCGCGCGGAAGGCCACCACCGTGGTTGCGTCGCAGCAGCTTGACCTCGAGCGCACTTTGTTGTTCAACCTGCACAACGCCTTCTCCCAGACGCTGCAAGCCAAGGCCGTCCTCTCCATTGCCAGGGAGAACCGTGACTACTATGACAACGTGCTGAAGATCAGCCGGCAGCGCCGCGACTCGGGCGATCTGTCAAAGGTGGACCTCTACCGGCTCGAATTGCAGCGTGTTCAGTTCGAAGCCGATGTACAGATGGCGGAAGTAAACCTGCGCACGGCGAAAATCCAGCTTCTCACGCTGCTCAACGACCATACCCCGCTCGATCAGTTTGATGTCAGCGGCGTCTTCGATTTTCAGGATCAGTTGCCGTCTCTCGCTGAATTGCGAAAGAGCGCTTTGGCGGCGCGGCCGGATCTGCGGGCGGCGATCGAATCCGTGGACAAGGCGCACACTGACTTCCGGCTCGCGGTGGCCAACGGGTCGACGGACCCCGTGTTCGGGATGGACTTCGCGCGCAATCCGCCCTTGCCGCACTATTTCGGGGTGAGCGTGAACATTCCGCTGCGGATTTTTGACCACAATCAGGGAGAGAAGGCGCGAACAAGTCTCGACATCCGGCGAAGCGAAAGGCTGCGGGACGCCGTGGAAGCGCAGGTCAAGGGCGACGTCGAGTCCGCCTACGCCGCGTTGAACAGCAACCTGGCCCTCTTGCGTCCCTACAAGACCGAGTACCTTCCAAAGGCGACCGAGGTGCGGGAGATCATCTCGTTCGCCTACCGGCGCGGAGCCGCCTCGCTGCTCGATTTTCTGCAGGCGCAGAATGATTATCGCGCCCTGCAGGTGAACTATCTCAATCTGATCGGTGCGTATCTCATTGCCGTGAATCAGTTGAACATGGCCGTCGGACGCGACGTCATTCCCTAGGCCCCAGTGGTATGGGGTTCCTGCATGCATGCCGGCGCGTCCGCCTTCGCATGCTCGTGTTCGCCCGGTAAGGGGGGCCGAAAAATCTATCGGCATCCACGGAGGCTTCGTCCGTTCGGTGAGGGCGAAGAGCCTCCACTCCAGCACCCGCGGGCCGGACGGGTTGGAGGGTGGCACGGAGCGGGATCACACAGACAGTGCGCGCGGCAGGGAGAACGCAGATTAGATCGATGATCGCCGGCGCCCGGAACTCTGATCCGTCACGCTCACCGTGAACTGCCGGTAGGAGCGTTG
>JABAQT010000011.1:107366-136172 GCA_019187195.1 Bryobacteraceae bacterium | reverse complement strand
GGCTCAGACCCGGAGCGTATCACCGTCCCGCGCGGCCAGCGAGTAGAGAACGGGAGAGAGGAAAATCGACAGCAGCAGACGGGATATGAGGCCGCCCACAATGACAATGGCGAACGGCTTTTGCGAATCGCTGCCGATGCCCGTGGACATGGCGGCGGGGAGCATCCCGAGGCAAGCCACCAGCGCCGTCATCATGATGGGCCGCAGGCGCAGCAGGGAAGCTTCCATGGTGGCCCTGGCCGTGTCCATACCTTCCGCCCGCAGTTTGTTGATGAAGGAATAGAGAATGACACTGGTCTGCACGGCCACTCCCATAAGGGCCACAAACCCCAGCATCGAGCTGACGCTGAAGTTGGCGCCCGTAATCCAGAGCGCGAACAAACCGCCAACCGGTTCCGTCACCAGGACGCTGAAGAAAATGATGAGCGGGAATTTCAGGTTGCCATAGAGCGCGAAAAGAATGAGGAGGATCAACAGGGCGGTGAGCGGCAGGATCACATTCATCTGTTCGCGCGAAGCAAGGTAGTCCTTGTATTCTCCGCCCCAGTCGTAGCGGTATCCCATGGGCAGAGGAACGGCCTGCTCGACCGTGCGGCGGGCCTCCCCCACGGCGCCGGCAAGGTCGCGGCCCTCCACGCTGAACTGAATGCCGATGTAGCGGGAGTTCGCTTCACGGTAGATGAAGGATGCGCCGCTTTCCACCGACACCTCGGCAAACTGGCTGAGCGGAAGATAATTCCCGCCCGGAGTAGCAATCAGCAGGCTCTTGATGGAGGCGATGTCCTTGCGGTAGGGCTCCTGCAACCGCACCTTGAGGTCGAACTGGCGTTCACCCTGGATGACCTGGGTAGCCGCCGTGCCGCCGACGGCTGTCTCGATGAGCGTATTGATGTCGCTGACGTTCAGGCCATATCGGGCGATCTTGTTCCGGTCCGGCCGAATGATAACACTGGGCTGCCCCAGTTCCCGGACCACCGTGACGCCGGTGATGCCACGGACACGGGAGAGACGCTCCTTCACCAGCATGGCCTTCGAATCGAGCGTGGCCAGATCGGTTCCGAAGATCTTGACGGCGAGGGAGCTCTTGAGGCCGGTTTCCGCCTCGTCGACGGCGTCCTCGGCAGGCTGTGTGTAGTTGAAGATAATGCCGGGAAACGAGGCAAGCTTTCGCTGAATCGCCTGGATGAGTTGCTGCTTGTTGCGGATGGGCCCGGTCTTCCAGACGGGATTGTCGTAGGGTTTCAGGGAAACGAAAAATTCGTTGTTGAAGAATCCGGTTGGATCCGTGCCGTCATCGGGACGCCCCAATTCATTGGCGACGGCGCCGGCTTGCGGAAAACTCAGAAGGATATTCCGGATTTGCGGTGAGAGCTTCGCCGCTTCGTCGAACGAGATGGTGTAGGGAGCGGTGGCGCGAATCCACAGCGCGCCTTCATCGAGGTGGGGCATGAATTCACCGCCAATGAGAGGAACCAGCAGGAGGGAAGCGCCGAGGATGGCCAGGCAGGCGGCGACCGTAAGCGCGCGAAATCGAAGGCAAAGCCCAAGCAGGGAGCCGTACTTCGACTGGATCCAGGAAAACACACGGGCGCGCGGTTCGCGCACGCCATGGCGCAGAGCATAGGCGCACAGAACCGGCAGCAGCGTCAACGTGCACAGCAGGGACCCGAGCAAAGCAAAGGACATGGTGTCGGCCATCGGCTGGAAGAGCCTGCCCGATGGACCCGCGAGGACGTAGATGGGAATGTATCCCGCGATGATGACGGCAATCGCATAGAAGATGGGGCGCTCCACGTCCCTTGCGGCCAGGCGGATCACCTCCGTAACGCTGAAATCCTGGCCATGACGCTGTGCCATTTCACGGAAAATGTTCTCCACCATGACGACAGCGCCATCGACGATAATTCCGAAGTCGATTGCTCCGATGGAAAGCAAATTGGCGGGAATGTGCCGCCAGTCGAGACAGATGAAGGAGAACAGGAGCGCGAATGGAATGGAGGCGGCCACGACGAGCGCCGTGCGCAAATTGAGGAGCATGATCCCGAGAATCACCAGCACCAGCAGCATTCCTCGAAGAAGATTGCGTTCCACGGTGCGCGTGGTCTCCTCGATGAGATCGTGGCGGTCGTAGTAGGCTTGCACTTTCACGTCAGGCGGCAGGATGTTCCTGTTGAGATCATCCGCCGCTTCTTCGATCCGGTCGAGAACCACCTGCGCCTGCTCACCGGTGCGCATGAGGATCACCCCTTCCACGGCATCGTCCTGGCGCATGAAGCCGAACTGGCCGAGGCGAACGGCGTGGCCGATCCGGACTTCCGCTACGTCGCGCACGTAGACGGGAATGCCGCCGTGAACGGAGAGCACGATGTTTCCGATATCCTCCGTGTCACGCACAAGGCCAAGGCCGCGAATATAGTAGAACTGTCCGCCCTGGGAGATGAAGCCCCCGCCGGCGTTTGCGTTGTTGCCGTTCAACTGTTGAACAACCTGCGGAACCGTGATGCCGTAGGAAAACAGCTTATCCGGGTCAAGCAGTACCTGATACTCCATGGTGACGCCGCCCAGTCCCGAGTCATCGGCGACGCCTGAAACGGCGCGAAACCTACGGTTGACCACCCAATCATCGATGGTCTTCAACTCGAGGGGAGTGCGATCCGGGCTTTGAAGAACATAGCGGTAGATGAGGCCGCTCGGGCTGAACAAGGGCGAGAGCCTCGGGGTGACGCCGCCCGGAACGGCGGCATTGGCAACTCTCTCGAAAGCCTGCTCGCGAACGAAGTACGGATCGGCGGCGAAATCGAAGTTCATTTGTACCGAGGAGAGACCGTAGAGAGAGATGGACCGCAGCGAATCGAGGCGGGGAATCCCATTCATCTCGATCTCGACCGGAATGGTCACCAGTCTCTCCACCTCTTCGGCCGCGTGCCCCGGCCATTGTGAAATGATCTCCACGTGTGGCGGCGAAAGGTCGGGGTAGGCGTCCACCGGCAGCCGGCGGAATGAGATCGCGCCCCATGCCATCAGCATCAGCGACGCGATGACGACGAGAAACCGCTGGGAAAGGGCGAAGGAAACGAGACGCGCAATCATGGCCGCTCAGCGGTTGTTCTCGGCGAACTGCAGGAAGAGGCCGCCTTCGGAAACAATCCTGTCATCATCCGCCAGCCCGCTCAACACCTGGACTTCGCCGTCCTGTTGCGCCCCGGTGGTGATCAACCGCCGCGCGAACTGCCCGGGTTGCGCCTCAACATAGACGAACGGTTCATTTTCCATGGTCCGCAGCACGGCGGAGATTGGAATCGCGAGGATGTTCTTCGCCGTTTTCGTGTGGATGACCACCTCGACGAACGTGTCTTTCTTGAGCATGCCCCGCGGGTTCGGGGTGACGATGCGCACCGGGGTCGTGCGCGTGGAAGCATCGACCATCGCGCCGATATAGGAGACAACGCCGTGGAACGGGTGCGGGATGGAGGCGGAGACCTCATCGGCGAGGTCGCCTACACGCACCGAAGGGAGGTCGCGGTCGGAGATATGGCCCTGTACCCAGACGGTGGAGATATCGCTCACAAGGAAACACGTCGTCTGGCCGGCTTGCACCAACTGGCCGGGGGAGATCAGTTTCTGGACCACCAGGCCCTCAATGGGAGAGCGCACGGGGAGTTCGGGGCTGATGGGAGCGCCCTGCTGTTCCGCCTGGTCGAGGTCCTGCTTGCTGACACCGAAGATCCTGAGCGTCTGCAAACTGTTCTGGACGTCCGTAACAGTGTCGTTGTAGGCCGCCTGGGCCGCTTCCAACTCTTTCCTGGCGATGGCGCCGCGCTCGAGGAGCTCCTTGTTGCGATTCAGCGACTGGCCGGCCAGATCGCGCTGATTGCGCGCCTTCTTGTAAGCGGCGATGGCGGCCGAGATGTCCGGGCTCGAAACGTACAGCAGCGGATCGCCGCCGCGGACCATGGCTCCGGTGTCGGCGAGGATCCGGGAGATCGGTCCGCTCACCTGGGCAATCACCTGTGTCGTGTGCGTGGCATCCCAGTCCACGGTCCCCGTCGTGCGAACCGCGACGCTCCAGTTGACTCTCCGCGGAGCGCCGACCCGCAGACGGGCGAGTTGCTCGCGGCTCACCGCGAACAAGCGCGGCTGGTCCGGCGTGGATTTCGCGGCCGCATAGGCTACCGCTTTCTCGCGATCACAGCCTGGCTGAAACATCGCCGCGCACGCGGCGAGAGCGATGATTTCGTTCTTCCACACGTTCATTGCTCCTGTGAACCATATGCCGCTGTTTCGGACTCGCTTTAATGAGTCAGCGCAGGGGAGGAGCGCGGCTGAACATGGAAAGCGCCACCGGTTCGACCGTAATTCCAGCTTGTTTCCATACCGGACGGTCTTCCCGGGCCGCCGGAGGCGGAACGCGCGGGACGGGCGTGGCTTCAACGTAGGGAATCTGCCGGAAATGGCAAAGCGGGCAGCAATGGGCGGCGCCGTGCTGATGAATGCCGTAGGCTAGAGTGAAGGCGGTGAGCACCGCGCATGCGATGAGGACGTCGTATGCCAGAGCCGCCGTCAATATTGACCCGGGCTTGTGAATCATCCTATGCCCGTAATTATATCAACCGCCCTGGAGAGCGGCATTCGGCCGCGCTACCACCACTGCCCGATAGGTTGCCAGCCCCGGCTCAGGTAATCGCTGAGGACGAACACGAACATGATCGCCAGCCAGAAGAGTCCCGCGACGACGAAGAGCCTGACCATGGAACTCGACTGCTTCAGGTGCATGAAGAACATCACGACGAGGGTCGCTTTAGCCACGGCAATGGTCATGGCCGCGATGAAATTGTATTCGCCCAGTTCGAGTTTCGATACGGCGACCGTGGTGAAGGTGAGGGCGATGAGCACCGCCCACACGCCAACGTAGACTTTCGCGGGAACGATAGTGTGCGTCATTTGGTGTGTCCTATCAGATAGAGGAGGGGGAAGAGAAAAATCCAGATGATGTCGACGAAGTGCCAATACAGTCCAATCATCTCGACGGGCGTGTACCACTCGGCGCTGAAGCGGTGGCGGGCCGCCATGATAATGAGGGCGATGATGAGCCCGGCGCCGACAATCATGTGCAGCGCGTGCAGGCCCGTCATCGCGAAGTAGAGAAAGAAGAGAATCTGGGCCTGGTGAAAATAGCGCGCATCGGCGTACTGGAAGTGGGGTCCGGGAATGTGGTGATCGACCCACTTTTCGTGATACTCCACGTACTTGATGCCGAGAAAGACGCATCCGAGAAACAGCGTCAGAAGCAGGAACAGAATGATGGCGCGGTTCTTTCCGAGTTGCGCCGAGTGTACGGCCATGGCCATGGTCAGGCTGCTGCAGATGAGCACGGCGGTATTGATGCCGCCGAGCGTCACGTTCATGTACTGGCTGGTGGAGGCGAACGCGTCCGGATAGAGATTGCGGTAGACGGTATAGCCGCCAAACATTCCCCCGAAGAACATGACTTCGGTGAGCAGGAAAATCCACATTCCGAGCAGGGACGATTCCAGTTGTTGCTCGGGCGTATCGAAGTGGTGCCGCAACTCCCGGGGATGAAGGGCTTCCAGGGTAACTTCGCTTTCGGCCAAGGGATCCTCCTTATCCGTGCGCTTCCGTTGCGCCGGGCGCAGCGCCATAGTTATAGGCATTCTCGGTAACTACCGGCATCTCATCGAAGTTGAATGTCGGCGGCGGAGAGGGCGACTTCTCCCATTCGAGTCCCTTCGCGCCCCACGGATTTGCCGGCGCGCGCGGGCCGCGGTTCCAGGCCCAGGCAAGGTAGATCATGGGAATGAGGTAACCCACGCCAAGGATGGAGGCGCCGGCGCTCGAAAGCACGTTGAGACTTTGGAACTCAGGGGCATATGTGGCGTAGCGGCGCGGCATCCCGAGGTAACCGAGGATGAACTGGGGGAAGAAGGTCAGGTTGAAACCGACGAATACCACCAGGGCCGCGAACCTGGCCCACCCCTCCGGGTACATCCGCCCGGTTATCTTGGGGAACCAGAAATGAATGCCCCCCAGATAGGCCATCACCATTCCCCCGACCATCGTGTAATGGAAGTGGGCGACTACGAAGTAAGTATCCGTAACATGAACGTCGATTGCGACGGTTGCCAGGAACAGGCCGGTCAGTCCGCCGATGGTGAACAGGCCGATGAAACCGAACGCGTAGAGCATGGGCGTGTCGTAGGAGATGGACCCGCGGTACATCGTGGCGGTCCAGTTAAAGACCTTGATGGCCGAGGGAACAGCAACCATGAAACTGAGCAGGGAAAATATCAGGCCGGCGTACATCGACTGGCCGGATACAAACAGATGATGCCCCCAGACCAGGAAGCTCAACACGGCGATGGCGACGCTCGAGAAGGCGACAAAGCCATAGCCGAACACCGTCTTGTGCGAGAAGCACGTGACCAGTTCGCTGATCACTCCCATGCCGGGCAGAATCATGATATATACGGCGGGGTGAGAGTAGAACCAGAACAGGTGTTGAAAAAGTATGGGGTCGCCGCCCAGTTTGGGGTCGAAGATGCCCGCGTGAAAAAGCCGTTCGAGGCCCAGCAGCACGATGGTGATGGCGACCACGGGCGTACCCAGAACCTGGATGATGCTGGTTGCGTAGTGTGACCATACAAACAGCGGCAGGCGGAACCAGGTCATGCCCGGAGCGCGCATCTTGTGGATGGTGACAATGAAGTTGAGACCGGTGAGAATGGATGAAAACCCGGCGACGAACACGGCCACCGCCGTCATGATGACGTGGGTGTTCGAGTAAGTGGTGCTGAAGGGAGCGTAGAAAGTCCAACCCGTATCGACGCCGCCCGAGGCGACTGCCGCGACGGCAACGATGCCGCCGATAATATACAGATACCAGCTTAGTAAGTTAATGCGCGGAAACGCCAGATCGCGCGCGCCGATCATCAGGGGGATGAGGAAGTTGCCGAGAACGGCTGGGATGGATGGGATCAGGAAAAAGAAGATCATGATGATCCCGTGCATCGTAAAGAGCTTATTGTAGGTTTCCGGCGAGAACAGGAGGCCGTTGGGCGAGGTGAGATTCAGCCGCATCCCGACGGCGAAGGCCCCGCCGATCATGAAGAAAGCGGTGATGGAAAAAAGATATAGCAGGGCTATGCGTTTATGGTCCGTCGTCAACAGCCACGACCGCCAGCCGTAGCGGATGTTGAGGTAGTTGGGGCTCTCTTTGATCTTGGGTTGCTCGAAGGTAATGTTCATTTGGGACTCCCTTTGGCCGTCACGGGCGGCCCCTTTGTGGGCACGGGCTGTTCAGGCGGCTGGGAAAGGCTCTTCACGAAGACAATAAGCTGGAGAAGACCTTCCTCGCTGATCTGGCCCTGGAATACAGGCATCACGTTGCGCTCATAACCCTTGACGATTTTGGCGTTGGGGTCGAGAATGGACTCCCGAACGTAGGCCTCGTCGGCCATCACGGTGCGGCCGTCGTCGAGTTGGACGGGATGGCCGAACATGTTCCGCAGCGAGGGACAACGTCCCTTGGCGTCGAGGACGTGGCAGGTGACACAGCCGTATTGTGAAAAGAGCTTCGCCCCCTGATCCACCATGGAACCGCCGCGTTCGCCGCCGGAGAGCCAGACTTCGTAGTCGGCGGGGCTCATGACATTCACCCAGCCTCCCATCTTGGAATGATCCGCGCCGCAGTATTCGGCGCAGAACAAGTGGTAGCGGCCCGGCTTGGTAGCCTGGAACCAGGCGATTTCGTAGTGCCCGGGGACAACGTCGTGCTTCACGCGGAAAGCGGGAATGAAGAAGCTGTGAATGACGTCCTCGCTCGCCAGCGTCACTTTCACGGGCGTACCGGTGGGCACATGGATTTCGTTGATTTCGCGCTGGCCGCCGGGATATTCCACTTTCCACATCCACTGTTTCCCGGTGACGTAAAGGTCCAGGGTGTTCGCCGGCGGGGTGGCGCTGTCAAAGTACAGCTTCGCTCCCCAGACGAACATGACAAGCATCACGAGGAACGGAATGGTGCTCCACACAGCCTCCAACAGCATGGAACCGTGGTGCTGTGGAGGAGGCGGCGCGCCCGGGCGCCGGCGGTATTTTACGGCGAAGATGAAGATACAGCCGAAAATCAGCACCATCATGATGGCGCTGACTACCAGCAGGAACGTGTACAGCAGATCTACCTGACCGGCGAACGCGGAACCGCGCGGCGGGAAGATGGAGAGATTACCCATTCCCGGCCTCCAGGCGCCGAGCGCCGCTCCGCCCGAGTTTTGCGTCACGGCGGAACATGATGATCATGAATCCGAACAGCAGGCCGGCCGTGACCACGCCACCGGCGCGAAGAGCGCTCATGATGACGAAGCCGTACTTGCCGTTGGCGGGGTCGTAGTGGAAGCAGTAGAGCAACACCTGGTCCACGGGCGATCCGATCTTGCCGCCGGATGCTTCAACAAGCCCCAGCCTCACGTCGCGCTCCGGGTAGGAGATGCCATAAAAGTATCGCGCCACCCGGCCTTCGGGAGTCAGGACAATGATGCAACTTGGATGAACGAACTGATTCGTGTTCGAGTCGTAGGCGAAGCGGAAGCCCACCGAGGCGGCGAGCGTATTGATGGCTCCCTCCGAGCCGGTGAGAAAATGCCAGCCGGATTCCGCGCCCGGCCGGCCATATTGCCTGATGACCTCTTCCTTCTTGGCGGCGGCCTGTGAGAAGGTCTCGCGGGGATCGAAGCTTACCGCCACCACGTTGTATTCCTTCCCTGCCGTGAGTGGGATTCCGTGGACACTGCGCACGGTTCCGCGCAGCACCATGTTGCACAAGGAGGGGCAGGTGTAATAGACCAGCGCGAGGATGACAGGCTTGCCAAGATATTGGCCAAGCGTCACCTGCTTGCCTTGCTCATCGGCGAAGGTAAGATCCGCCGGCACTCGAGCCCCCATCTTCTGATCGATGCCGATATTCTGAAGCAGCTTCGGGCGTCCGTAGACCTGGCCCTCGCAGAGCGAGGGAATGAGGGCGAGCGCCGGGATCAGGACAACTAGCCGGGTCAACGTTTTGGAGCCTCCTTTCTGACGGGAAAGCCGCGTTCGAGCGTCAGGTCCATGGCTCTGCTGATGGGAATGCGGACGATTCCCGCTTTGCGATCCACCCATCCGTAGGTGGAGAGCTGGTGATTTTCCCGCGTGAGCAGATCCCTGGCTTCAACCTCCGGGAACACTTCCAGTCGCGGGGCCGGCGGAAATATCCGGCCGGATGAGGCGAGCGGGTTCTCGGCGGATTCCGGGGGGTGCGATTGAAGGTACCGGAACATCCCATAGGTAATCACACAGACAAGAGCGCTGATGATGGCCAGGCCGATGCCCGCTGCCAGGATGGGAAATACCGGCGCGTCGGTTGTTTCGTGTCCGCTGGTTTGATGCTCCATGAGTCCTCTCAAAAAGCCACAGTTTCGCGTGGAGCGCCCCTCAGCCGCGGGTCATTCAACGGAACCAGCGGGCGCGCCCGCAATTGACGGAAGAGCGCGGCCAGCCAGAGCCCGCCGATCGCCACCGGCAGCAGAAAGTCCGTCCAGTGCACCTGCAGTTGCTGCTGGTAGAAGCCTGGTTCGACCACCCAGAATACGTCCACAATCCGCACGACCAACATGAAGGCGCACAGTTTCAGCAGAAGGCCGGCGCGGCGCTTCATATCCCGCTGCAACAGCAGGACGAACGGCAGACAGAAATGAAAGACGATGAGAAAGACGGCTATCGCGTTCCAGCCTTTGGCGAGCCGCCTCAGGTACCAGGGGATTTCCTCCGGCAGGTTGCCCGCCCAGATGATGATGAATTGCGAGAAGGCGAGATACGCCCACAGGACCGTGAACGCGAACATCATGTTGCCGAGGTCGTGGAGATGTTGCGGAGTCACGTAATCCCGCAGCGGCGCATGCTTCGACAGTATGATCAGCAGCGCGATGATGAGCGCGAACGCCTCGAGAACCAGCCCCATGAGAAACATCGCGCCATAGACGGTGGAAAACCAGTGGGGCTCGATGGACATGATCCAGTCGAAGAAGGCGAAGGTCGTGGTTACCACGAAGACGACCAGTCCGGGAGCGCTGAGGGCGCGCATGCGGCCCGCCAACCCGGCGTCGGCGGTGCGGTCCTGCTCGGCGGACCACTTGCTGAGAAGAAACGCATAGAGCGTCCAAATGGCGAAATAGAAGACGGCGCGCGCGATGAAGAAGGGGACGTTGAGATAAGCGGCTTTGCTCTGAATGTCCGCATCCCGCGCGCCTTCCGGTCCGGCCCACACATATAGCGTGCCGAGGCTCACCAGCACGGGAATCAGCAGCACGGCCATGATGGGGATGGTGCGCGCGCCCGCTTCGCAGAAACGGCGGATGACCATTCCCCACTTGCCGCCCACGGTGTGGTGCAAGAGAAGGATTCCGAGACAGCCGAGAGCCATTCCCGCCCAGAACAGGTAGGCGAACAGATACGAGCGCAGGAATTCCGCGCGGTTGATCTGGAAGGCGGCGAACGCGCCGAGCGAAGCGGCAATGCCGATGATCAGGCTCCACCGCTGCCAGATGGCGATCCTGTCCATGGCGGGATCGGGATTCGTCATCGGGAAACCTCTTTCTGGGGCGTTGGAGAGGGCGCGGGGGACGGAGTCACGGGCATGGCTTCGAGTTCCTGCCTCTCCGCCGGCGGCGCGTCCTCGAGTTTTGCGTTCTGGCTGAACTGGAGAACGCGAATATAAGCCACGATGCGCCACCGGTCATCCGGAGGAATGCGCGAGGCATAGCTCGGCATGGCGCCAAAGCCATTCGTGATCACATCGAAGAAATGCCCCACGGGAGCATTGCGCAGTTTATCGGTGTTGTAGTTTGCCGCCTGGCGGAAGCCGCGCCGCACTATCATGCCGTTGCCGTCTCCCAGGCGGCTGTGGCAGGGCGAGCAATAGATGTTGAAACGTTGCTGGCCGCGCGACACGTCGGCGCGCGTAATGGGGAACGGAAACGCCGTGACATCATTTCCGTCCACCTTGCCGGTGTATCGCGCCTTGTCAATGTGCAGTTCGCCCCGCGCCACCGTGCCTTCCGGAGAAGGCCGCGCGGACCGCCCATCGCCGAAGAATCCGGTTCCCGCCAACGGTTTGTAACGCGGCTGGTTGTGCATGTCCTGGCGGCATGCGGCAAGCGACAGAATGAGCGGCAGGAGCGTGATTCTATGCCTCAACTTCCATCACCTCCAGAGGCTTCAGGTGCTCGAGAAACCGCCGCGTGGCGGCGAGGTCGAATTTCGGATCGGTTGCTTCGATGCAAAGAAAGAACTGATCCCGCGAGGCGCGCTCGAACTGCGGAACATTGAACACGGGATGGTACGGCCGCGGCAATCCATTCAAGGCCAGCATGCCCACAACAGCCGTGATCGAGGCGATCAGCACCATGCACTCGAAGGTGATGGGGATGTAGGCGGGCCAGCTATTCAGAGGACGTCCATCGACGATGTGCGGATAGGCGATGACCGAGATCCACCACATCAGGCCGAATCCTCCGATGGCTCCCATGAGCCCGCCGGCGAAAACGATCCTCGAGACGCTGTTGCTGCGGAAGCCGACGGCTTCGGCGAGTCCCTCCACGGGCATGGGCGCATAGGCGTCCATGTCGCGGTAGCCTTCCGCGCGCGCCTCGCGCGCGGCCTCCAACAGAGGCTCCGGACGGTCAAAGGAGGCCATCAACCCGTAGAGTCCGCTTTGTCCGGTGTATTCAATCTCCATGGGCGGGGCTCGGTTCCTCGGGGTGGGTCAGTTGATGCACCACCTCGCGCATTTCGAAAATTGAGATCGCGGGCAATCCGCGAATGAAAAGAAACATCAGGCTGAGAAATACGCCGATGGTCCCGAAGTAGGTTGCCCAGTCCCAGACCGTCGGGTAGTAGCGGTTCCAGCTCGACGAAAGGAAATCGCGTTCAAGGCTGGTGACGACAATCACGAACCGCTCGAGCCACATTCCCACGTTCACCACCAGCGATATGACGAAAACCGCTCCCACGTTCATCCGCACGCGCCGCGACCACAGCGCCTGGGGGATGAGAATGTTGCAGGTGATCAGAAGCGCGAAGGTCCACCAGTAGTGTCCGAGCCACGCCCGGTTCATGTACATGAAGCGCTCATATTGATTGCCGCTGTACCAGGCGATGAACGCTTCCATGCCGTACCCGTAAGCGACGATCAAACCCGTGCCCAGCATCACCTTTGCCATGCATTCGATGTGCCGCATGGTGATGAGGTCCTCGAGATGGTACCAGCGGCGCACGGGGATGGCGAGGGAAAGCACCATGGCGAATCCCGAATATATGGCCCCCGCGACGAAGTAAGGCGGGAAGATCGTGGTGTGCCATCCAGGCAGAATGGCGATGGCGAAATCGAAACTGACCACGGAGTGAACGGAAACAACAAGCGGCGTGGACAGCCCGGCGAGCAGCAGGTACGCCTTCTGGTAGCGCGACCAGTGCCTCGCCGAACCGCGCCATCCCATTGCCAGAACACCGTAGATCTTGCGCCCCACCGGACCCCTGGCCTTGTCGCGCATGGTGGCCAGATCGGGAATCAGCCCGGTGAACCAGAACAGCAGCGAAACCGTCGCATAGGTGGATACCGCGAACACATCCCAGATGAGCGGGCTGCGCGGCTGCGGCCAGAGCCACATGGTATTGGGATAGGGCACCAGCCAGTAGGCAAGCCAGGGACGCCCCAAGTGCAGAATGGGGAACATGCCCGCGCAGGCCACCGCAAACAGCGTCATGGCTTCGGAAAACCGGTTGATCGAAGTGCGCCAGTCCTGCTTCAGCAGCAGCAGAATCGCCGAAATGAGCGTTCCCGCGTGCCCGATCCCGATCCACCACACGAAATTGACAATCGCGAATCCCCAGGCGATCGGTATGCGAATTCCCCAGACCCCCACGCCCCGGATGAACAACCACGTCACCGCCACCAGGAATATGTTCACCAGCACGAAGCCGCACGCGAAGCCGATAAACATCTGGCGCGGCGTTTTCGTAAAGGGCATGAAAACCACACCGCCGATCTTGTCCGTGACGGTGCCGTAGTCGTGGCCGGGCCCCAGGACTTTCGCCGGACCGGGATCGATGCTCACCGCGGTTGTGGTTGGTTGCTCGGTATCCAATGGCTCACCCTTTCTCCAAGTCCGGATTCGGATTGCGCAGACGGGCCAGGTAGGTGGTACGCGGACGGGTGTTCAGTTCCTCGAGGAGCGCGTACTTGCGTTTCTGGCCGGTCCGCCGCACCAGTTCGCTCTTGGGGTCGTTGAGATTGCCGAATACGATGGCTTGGGCCGGACAGGCCTGCTGGCAGGCGGTGAGAATCTCTCCGTCCCTCACCTCGCGGTTCTCTTTTTCGGATTCGATCTTGGCGCGGCTGATGCGCTGGATGCAGTAACTGCATTTCTCCATCACCCCGCGGCTGCGCACGGTCACATCGGGATTGCGCACGCCATAGAGGCTTGGCGTATTCCAATCGGAATACAGATAGAAATTGAACCGGCGGACCTTGTAGGGACAGTTATTCGAACAATACCGCGTGCCCACGCAGCGGTTGTAAACCATCTCGTTCAGGCCTTCCTTGCTGTGCACGGTGGCGGCCACCGGACAAACCAGTTCGCAGTGCGCGTACTCGCAGTGCATGCAGGGCACGGGCTGAAAGTAGATTTCGGGGTCGTCCAGGGGACCGGAAAAATAACGGTCCACGCGGAGCCAGTTCATGTGGCGCCCCTTCGCCACCTCCTCCTTGCCCACGATGGCGATGTTGTTTTCCGCCTGGCATGCCACCATGCACGCCTCGCAACCCGTGCACGCCGTGAGGTCGATCGACATGCCCCACTTGTAGCCGTGGTATTCGATGATCGGGAACAGGGTGGTTCGCTCCTCGACGCGCTTTCTTTCCGGCCGCGCGAACCCTGGATCCTTGTGATACTCCTCGAAGGTCCCCACGCGGAAGGGATCGCGCTCTTCCATGGTTTGGGCGATCTGGCGGGTGGCAAACGAATAGCCGCCGGACACACGGGAAACCGCGACGCCCGCGGAATGCCACGGAGCGCCGCCCGTCCGCAGCGCGTAGGCGTTGAATCCGATGCGATTGGCGACGCGGCCCGCGCGCGTCCGGCCGTATCCGAAATGGATGGTAATCGAATCGTCCGCCTGTCCGGCCTGTACCCACACGGGCCCTTTCAAGGACCGGCCGTCGAGCGTGAGTTGTACAATGTCTCCGCTGTTGACATCGAGGCCGTGCGCGGTGCTGGGCGACATCCACACCGCGTTATCCCAGGTCATCGTGTTCTGCTGCTTGGGAAGTTCCTGAAGCCAGGCGTTGTTGGAAAACGCGCCGTCGCCGATTGTGGGGTCGGGGCGGAAGACCACCTCCAAACCCTTTGGCGGCGGCGTCGAGGGAGCGGGGATCCGCGCCGGCGGAGCCGTCGTCTCGGGAAACGTGGTGCCCGCCATCACGCCGTCGTGAAGGGAAATCTGCCAGTAGTCATCGAAATCCGGCGTGTTGCGCCGTGTCCGCCAGTAACCGCTCACCGTGTCGTGCGAGGACCGGTCGCCGTGATTCAGCAGGACGTTCATGACGTCATGAAACGTCTTGCCGCCGTAGAGAGGCTCGATCAAGGGCTGGATGATGGAGACCGTGCCGTCCCAGGCCCGCGCGTCGCTCCAGGATTCGAGATAGTGAGCCTCCGGCGCATGCCAGTGGCACCATGCCGCGGTCTCGTTGTTGTACAACCCCACGTGAAAACGCGTCTTCACCTTCTGCATCGCGGCCAGGAACCCGAGGTCGGCGGGAGCGTCGTAGACCGGGTTGCCCCCAAGGATCAGCAAAGCCTTCACGGATCCGCCACGCATGTCCTCGACCAACTCCCTAAGAGACGCCAACAGATCGGTGGGATTCGCCTCGACTCTCCCGGTATACGTTACGGTCTTGCCCACGTTGCCCAGGGTCTGGTTCATCGCGTGAGCAATGGCATGCACGCGCGGAGGCTGAAACGCGCCGGCGATCACGATGCCGGCGCCACGGTGGGCGTCGAGATCCTTGGCTATCGCGTCCACGGAGCCCACCGTGTGGGGGCCTCCCGGCACGTCCATCTTCAGTTCGCGCGCCAGGGCCGCCGCGAAGCCTTCCACCTCGCCCGCCTTCATGCGAAAGCGATATTCCGCCATGCCGCCGGTTATCGACGGCGAGCTCTCGGCCACGTACAACCGCGGTGCTTCGGCCGCGCTGCTCTCGGCTGCCTTGCGGCGGCTGGTGGAATAGTCGCGCATGTAGCGCAGACTGCCCGGCGTCGTCCAGTAGAGAAAATCCGCGTCGAGGGAAACGATCCGGCTTGCCCGGTCGAAGTGGTAGAGCGTATTGAGCGGAGCGCCAAACGCGGCCATCGAACCCTTGTATTCGGCGAGCGCGCCACAAGGCTCCCACTGGTGCCACTTAGCCTCCGGAAATGCCGCGAGGAACTCCTGAATCTGCGCGGCGAGGGTTGGCGAGGTGACCGTGCCCGTGAGAATCCGCAAGCCCGCGCCTTTGTTCAGCCCGGCTTCCTCCCGCGCGCTCGCGAGCGCCGCGATCATCGAACCCCAGACGCTGATTCCTCCGTCATGCCTCACCGTTTGGGAACGGTCGGGATCATAGAGCGTCAAAACGCTGGCTTGCATGTCAATGTCCGTGGCGCCGAGACTCTCGGGATGATCCGGGTTGCCTTCCACCTTGGTCGGCCGTCCCAGGTGGCTCTCCACCAGCACGCCCCGGGCGATGCCCGCGCGGCAGAAGGCCGAGGCATAGAACATGGCCTTGCCCGGCACGTACTCCGCGGGTTGCCGCACATAGGGCACAATCACTTCCTTGGGCTGTTTCGTGCACGCGGAACCGCCGGCGAAAGCCAGCGACGCCCCCATCAGGGTGAGAAACCGGCGGCGGGACGAAGGGCTGTTCCAATCCGGGGTACGGTCGGGAAACTCATCCTCGACGTAGGCCCGGAACTCGGGCGTATCCGCTATCTCCTCGAAACTGCGCCAGTAGCGCGGCCCCGATCCCTCCGCCAACCTGCGCCGCAACTCGCCGGGACTGAAATGCGTTCTCATGGTTTACCGGTGGCACGTCACGCAATCGGTGAGGCTTTGAACCTTGTATTCAGCCACCAGGCGGCGGCCCAACTCCATCTGGTTGCCTGGAGCCTGGTATGTCATATTGAACACTTCCTCCCTTGGCCGGACGTATTTTGCCGGGTTGCGGTGGCATTCCACGCACCACTGCATGTAGAGCGTGTTGGCTTTGTAGGTGAGCGGCATCAGATCCACGCGTCCGTGGCAGGTGGAGCAGCCGACTCCCTTGTTGATGTGGATACTGTGATTGAAGTAAACAAAATCCGGCAGGTCATAAACACGCGTCCATTCAATGGACTGCCCCGTCCGGTAACTGGCGCGAACCGGTTCCAGCATCTCCGCGTTGGTCCAGATTTGCGAATGGCAACTCATGCAGGTTTCCGTGGGCGGCAAGCCCGCGAAAGGAGAAACCTCGACGGAAGTATGGCAGTAGCGGCAATCGATGCCGTCGTCCGTGACATGGTGTTTGTGGCTGAAGGGAACAGGTTGTTGGCGGGCGATGCCGACTTCGGTGATGAACGAGCCCTGATCGATCCGGTAGGAGGCCCACAGCAGCCCGCCGATTCCCAAAATTACGGCGGCGATGGTGATGTTTGCCAGGCTGTTGGCGCTACGATGGAAGATCTGTGCCAATTCGTGATCCCAGGTCTTTTCGATTGTAAAATTCGCATCATAAGGAAAAGATAAGTTTCACGTTATAGCTTTCTTAATGCGCTTGTTGCGGCGATTTTCCTCCGCTGTTATTGCCTGTGTTCGATGGGAATAACTTAGCCGCCCGCCGCTCCGCGCTTGTGAAGAACCGTCTCGATATTCGCCAGCAGCACTTCCATGCTGAAGGGCTTGGTCAGGCACATATCGGCTCCCGCCTTGAGGGCCGCCGAGTTGTCATGCTCCAATCCCCGGAGCGAGACGACGATGATCGCCGCCGCTTCGAAGTCCCGGCGCATCGCCCTGCAAGCCTGGATCCCCCCCATTCCCGGCATGTTCAAATCGAGCAGCACGACGTCGGCCGGGTGCTCACGCATCGCCAGCAGCGCTTCCTCGCCGCTGGTTGCCTGGCGGGTTGCGTGACCGGCCAGATGCAAGGCGATCTGGACAGCCTTACGGAATCGCGGCTCGTCATCAACAATAAGGATTGCAGCCAACGGCGTACCCCGCGCCAAGTGGGAGTGCCTCGCAACGATTCACTATAATGAGACGCCGTTAAGAAATAATAAAGATCGTATTATGGATTTCCTGAGGTTTCCGGAGAATCGGCGAAGCTGTACCCTTCCGAAGGCTCGGTGAGAATGTAGCGCGGGTTCGACGGATCGGGCTCGATCTTCTTTCGCAACTGGTTGATGAACACTCGCAGGTATTCCACTTCGTTGCCGTAATCCGGACCCCAGACCGCCTGGAGCAGGCGGCGATGGGAGACCACCTTGCCGGCATTTGAAACGAGGTAGCGCAGGATGGCGAACTCCTTGGCCGTAAGGTGCACTTTCGTGTCCGCCCCGATCACCTCGTGCGTTTCAAAATCAATCCGCGTCCCATCGAGCGACAGAACTCGCGGGCTCTTATGGACGGAACTGCGCCGCGATACGGCGCGGATGCGCGCTACCAGTTCCTCCACGCCGAAAGGCTTGGTCAGGTAGTCATCGGCGCCGGCCTCGAGCGCCGCCACCTTTTCCGATTCCGCCCGCTTCACCGACACCACAATGACGGAAACCTCGGAACTGTCACGAATGCCGCGGCAAATATCCAGACCGCTCATGTCAGGCAGGTTGAGATCCAGCAGCACCAGGTCCGGCGGATGCTCGCGAACCTTTTGCAGCGCCTCTTCGCCGTTCCAGGCATCATCCACTTCGTAGCCTCGCGCGACGAGGGCGGCCCGCAACACCCTTCGGGCCTGCGAATCATCGTCCACAATCAAGATCTTGAGATTGTTCATGCGTTCATTCCGTGCGTGGCCGGTCCGTGCGCCAGGGGGAAGGACAGATGGAAAGCGGCGCCTCCCGAAGGGCCGGCGGTAACCCAAATAGCGCCTCCCAGCGCCTCCGTGATGCACTTTGCGCTTGCCAGTCCCAGCCCGTTCCCTTCGGCAAGCGAACGCGCCTGAGCGCCCCGGTAGCCGTGATCGAATACCTGTGAACGTTCCTGTTCCGGAATCCCAATGCCGTTATCCACGACGCTGATCACGATACTGCCGCAATTGACTTCGGACGATACGATGACCGGAGTCGCTTCCGGCGAGTACTTGACCGCGTTGTCAAGCAACTGGCGAAGGATGTGCTTCACCATGCCGGTATCGAGTTCCGCCGCCGGCAAAGCGCGCGCTCCCCGCAATTCGACGTGCCGGTTCCGCAGGATGGGAGCGCATTCCTCGACGGTTTCCGCGATGACCTTCGCCACGTCTTGCGGCTCTGTCTTCACCCTCAGGTCCTCGTCCTCGCCCATCGCCGTGTCCAGTGCTTCGTCCACCCAAAGATTGAGGCGCTCGACTTCCTGATCGATGATCTGCAGCAACTCCGCCCGGTCCAGTCCGCTGGCCGAACAAGGTGACCGCAGAGTTGTCACGGCGATCTTGATTGTCGAAAGCGGCGTCTTGATTTCATGGGCCAGGGCGTCCAGGACGGAAGCGCGCAACTGCTCCTCCTTGCGCTTGGCATAAACGCGGCGCGTCTCTTCCGTAGCGATCATCCTTGCCAGTCCGCTCGCCGTCCGGTCAGCGATGGCCAAGGCGAGCACTTCCGGGATCGCGCCCTTGATTCCGATGCTTCCCAATCGCTGCTCGCCGAAGCGCAACGGCAGGAAGAGGAGGTTCGATTCCGGTTGGGAGAGCAATCCGGCCGCCTCGGCCGCCTCGCACAACTTGAGATCCGGAATGAGAGTTCCTTCCCGTCCCGCGTGGAGAGTGGTGTGAGCGGCGCAGTAGTGCACCGCCGCGCCGCTGACGCCAAAGATCTCGACGATCTTTTCCGCGGCGGCGCGCAACGCGCCGGTCATGCTTTGCTGTTCGAGCAGCGCGCCGCCCAAACGAAACACCTGCTCCATCTCATTCCGCCGGGCAAGGGCTTCCAGGGAACGCCGCTTGGCAAGCGCCGAAAGTTGCCCCGCGCCGATGGCCGTGAGGAGGAAAGCAATGAGCGCAACGAAATGCTGGGGTTCAAACACTCCGAAGTTGTTGGGCGGGGACAAGAGCCAATAACTGAAACTGAAACCCGCGGTCAGCGCCGCCGCCAGGGCCTCCGCCCATCCGAAAGCGGCGGCCAGTCCCACAATCACCAGCACAAGAATCAAAGCGACCGTGGTGGCGTTGACATGCGGCAGGCGGACGCTTCCGAAAACAATTCCGGCGGCAACGGTGATGGACAGGACCAGACGCAAACAGAATGCCCAGACAGATACCGGTCGCATCGCAACTCCAGTGAATACCGGCTCGGGCGAGTTCCCGTCCGCTGGGCCGCACCGCCGGCCGGAAACCACGCGCCACATCAACAAACTCATTATATCCGCACCGCGAGCGAACCTACACTGGAGATATGGAAGAACAGCGGTTTCGAATGGAACGTGACAGTCTCGGCGAAGTGCCGGTGCCTGCCGGGGCTCTTTACGGCGCTCAAACGCAGCGCGCGGTTCTGAACTTCCCCGTCAGCGGCCAGCGCTTTCCCCGCGCCTTCCTGGAAGCTCTGGGATTGGTGAAGGCGGCCGCCGCGGGCGTGAACAGGGAACTCGGCGTGCTTGACGGCGTGGTGGCCCGGGCCATCGAGTCGGCCGCGGAGGAAGTGGCCGCCGGCGGACACGATGAACATTTTCCCGTCGATGTGTTTCAAACAGGATCGGGCACCAGCACCAATATGAACGCGAATGAGGTCATCGCCACCCTCGCTTCGCGGCGCCTCGGCGTTCCGGTGCATCCCAATGATCACGTCAATCGCGGCCAGAGCAGCAATGACGTCATCCCCACGGTGATTCATGTAAGCGCCGCGCTCGAATTGACGCGGCGTCTGCTGCCGGCGCTGGCACATCTCAGTTCCGCCATCGCCCGGAAATCCG
The DNA here is from genome assembly GCA_019187195.1 of Bryobacteraceae bacterium. Taxonomy (GTDB): domain Bacteria; phylum Acidobacteriota; class Terriglobia; order Bryobacterales; family Bryobacteraceae; genus CADEFT01. The sequence goes on along the minus strand of JABAQT010000011.1, from coordinate 115,961 downwards.
AAACGCTGCGCGGCGTCGTGAAGAACGGCCGTACGCATCTCATGGACGCCATGCCCATACTGATGAGCCAGGAATTGAGCGGCTGGCAAACGCAGGTGGAAGACTCGGCGGCCCGCCTGCAATCCGTCCTGCCGCGGCTTCTGCGTTTGGCTCTCGGAGGCACGGCGGTCGGCACGGGCGTGAACACCCATCCGCGATTCGGCGCGGCGGCGGCCGCCCGTCTCGCATCCGCTACCGGCCTCCCGTTCACTACCGCGCCGAACTACTTCGCCGCCATCAGTGGCATGGACACGGCGGTGGAGTTGAGCGGCCACCTCAAGACGGCGGCGGTGTCACTAATGAAAATCGCCAACGACCTGCGCTGGATGAACAGCGGCCCGCTCTCCGGTTTGGGCGAGATTTCATTGCCCGCTCTGCAACCGGGCAGCAGCATCATGCCGGGGAAAGTGAATCCGGTCATTCCCGAATCCGTGGCGATGGTGTGCGCCCGGGTCATCGGCAACGATGCCGCGGTTACCATCGCCGGCCAATCGGGCAACTTCCAGTTGAACGTCATGCTGCCCCTGATTGCCGTCAGCCTTCTCGATAGCATCGCGTTGCTCTCGGCATCGGCCACCCTGCTGGCGGACCGTGCCGTTCAGGGATTCACAGTTCACGGCGAGCGTCTTCGGGCTCTCGCCGAACGCAATCCCATTCTCGCCACGGTGCTCACCGCGAAGACCGGTTACGACAGGAGCGCGCAGATCGTGAAGCGGGCCGTCGCGGAAAACCGCGCCATCAAGGACGTCGCCCTCGAGATGTCGGGATTGCCGCGAGAGGAGTTGAACACTCTGCTTGATCCCGTGAAGGCAACCTCTTCCGGAGCCTGATTTGGCAATCCGGGGCGCGTGCAGGTACAGTAACCTTACTGGATCATTGAGAAACATTCCACTATGCGCATTGCAATATTTCTGGCATTCTGTTACGCGGCCTTCGGCCAATCGAGACCCGTCATCGGCATGGGCGGCATCGTTCACGAGACGAATACCTTCAATCCGAGGAAAACAACTCTCGCCGATTTTGAAACGGGCATCGGCGGAGCCAAGGGAACACTCCGCGGACAGGAGATCCTGACGCTATCCGCCCACGCCAATAACACTCCCGCCGGATTCATCGAGGGAGCCGGGAAGTACGGGCTCGACCTGTACCCCACCATTGTTGCCGGGCCGCAAACAATCGGCGCCGTCCTCGATCCGGCCTTCAACGCGCTCACCAAAGAGTTGATCGATCGCCTCAAAGCCGCGCCCAAGCTCGATGGAATTTTGTTGTTCCTGCACGGCACCATGGTGGCTGAAAGCTACCCGCATGCCGACGCGGAAGTGGTGCGCCGCGTCCGGCGGGCCTTTGGAGACAGGATCCCCATCGTCGTGGTGCACGATTTCCATGCGAATGTTTCCGAGGAGATCGTCAAGTTGACCACCGCGCTGATCACATACAAGGAGTGTCCTCACCTCGACGCGCGGGAGCGCGGTGTACAGGCGGCGAAGATCATGGCCGAGGTGGTTTCAGGCAAGGTGAAGCCCGTGCAGGCTATTACAAAGCCTCCCATGCTGTTGAATATTCTGTTCCACAACACCTTCGCGCCGCCGCTGAAGCCTATTGTGGATGAAAGCAAACGGCTCGAGAAGAACCCGAAGATCCTTGCCGTGAGTGTGCCGGGCGGCTATCAATACGCCGACATTCCCGCCATGGGGCCAAGCGTGATCGTCGTGACGGACAATGATCCGGAACTCGCCAGGCGTGAGGCGGACCGGCTCGGCAACATGCTGTGGAACCTGCGTGAGAAACTCGTCTTCCACGCGCCAACGGCCGCCGAAGCGGTACACATGGCCATGAACAACGGCAAGTATCCGGTGGCCTTGATGGATGCCGGCGACAACATAGGAGGCGGATCGGCGGGCGACGGCACTTTTGTCCTCGCGGAACTCCTCAAACAGAAGGCCCAAGGTTGGGTGGTGACCATCTCCGATCCCGGCGCCGTGCGTGCGGCTGTCCAGTCCGGAGCCGGCGGGCCGTTCGATATGGCCGTGGGCGGCAAGACAGACAACATGCATGGCGACTCCATCCGCATCAGAGGCCGCGTGAAAGGCGTTTTCGACGGGCGTTTCGTGGAACCGGAAGTTCGCCACGGCGGCGGCCGGTATTGGGATATGGGTGTTTCCGCGCTCATCGAGGTCGAGGGCTCCACCCCCGACCTTCCGAACCTGATTCTACTCACACCGAAGCGCATCATCCCGTTCAGCCTGCATCAGTTGACCAGTGTAGGCATTGACCCCAGGCAGATGCGCATCCTCGTGGCCAAGGGAACCGTTGCGCCGCGCGCGGCCTATGAGCCGGTAGCCGCACGCATCATCGAAGTCGACTCCGGCGGGGTCACCGCCATGAATCCGGCGCGGTTTCATTATCAACATGTCCGCCCGAACCTGTTCGGGCTGGCAAAGCCCTGAGATTATTTCACCGCCACCACCACGACCTCTCCGCAATAGCGGCGCAGGAACGGAGCCATCCCCAGCAGCAAAGCGTCGGCGCCTTCCAACAGCGAAACAGCGCCGCGCGCCCAGCGCCGGTGACGCTTTCCCCGCAGCAGGCGTTTACCCATCGCGAGCAGGTTCATCTCATGAAGTTCCACATGCGTGAATGCGCTTCGAAGCAGCGCGATCTCACGATGGCCGAGAATGATCTCTTCTCCCTGTTCCTCCGCCTCGCCCTCCAGAGCCGCCCGGACGCGCCGGGCGAAATTGAGAAGGGGGTTGTTGCCGTAGGTCTCCGCCAGCAGCAGCGTGCCGCCGGGGCGGATCACGCGCACCAGTTCGTCGAACGCGCGCGGGTACTTCAGCGTATGATGGACCGCCGCGCTCGCGTAAACCAGATCAAACTCGCCGTCGTGGAAACAGGTCAAATCCGAGGCATCCCGCGCTTCGCCCCGTACGCGGTGGCTCACCTCGCTGGCGCGCGCGCGTCTCAATCCGAGTTCCACCGCGGCGGGTGATAAATCGAGAAGGGTCACGTCCGCCCCTTCCGTGGCCACCCAGACTCCCCAGTCCGCCGGGCCGCAACCGTAATCGAGAACCCTGAGACCTGAAAGCGGCATTGCCAGCAGCCGCGAGAATACCTCGGTGTACAACCGGCGCCGTTCAAAGACGGGTTGCCGGGGATCCGCCAACGTCCGCCGCATCACTTCCCGGTTCACCGCCAGTTCGTGATCCGGGCGCTCCAGAAAGCGGCTGTATACCGCGTCGTAGAAGCCGCGCTCCTGGTCCGCCGTAATCGGCATCGCTTCAGTCTCCGGCCGGCTTCGGCGTCGCGTCCGTGCTCTTTGGCAACTCCGGCTTGCGGATATAGTCCATGGGGAGTTCCCCGGTGAGGCACTTGAGCCAGGTGACAATCGCCTTGGCCTCGCTGTCCGTTAATGGCCGCTCCACCTGATGTTCACCCATCATGCGGACGGCGGCTTCGAGGCTGGCCACGCTGCCATCATGAAAATAAGGCGCGGTCTTGTCGATGTTGCGGAGTGAGGGGACCTTGAACACCATCTTGTCGCTGTCCTGCTTCGTCACGTCGTAGCGCCCGAGATCCTTTTGATTGGGCCAGGGTCTCACGAGCCCCACCTTTTGATACAGCCGGCCGCCCACAAGCGGTCCCCCGTGGCATGTGTGGCACCCGGCGCGGTAGAAAGCGATGAAGCCCTCCTTCTCCTCCGGCGTGAGCGCGTTGGCGTCCCCGGCAAGAAACTTATCCCACCGCGAAGGAGCCACCAACCCGCGCTCGAACGCCGCGATCGCGAGCGCCGCGTTGCCAAGCGTTATTGGCTGCTTTTCGTCAGGAAACGCCTTGGCGAAAGCGGTCCTGTATTCCGGAATGGAGAGCAGCACCGCATCCACCGCATGGGCATCCGCCATCGCCATCTCGACGGGATTCATAATCGGTCCCGCCGCCTGCGCTTCCACGTCCGGAGCGCGGCCATCCCAGAACTGAACCACGTGGCCCGCCGCATAGTACACGGTCGGAGCGTTCCTTCCGCCCCTCTGCCCCTTGAATCCCGTGGAAGTAGGTTCGTTGTCCACTCCGTAGCGGTCAAGCGCATGACACGAATTGCAGGAAATGGTCTGGCTCTTCGACAATCGCTCATCGTAATACAACATGCGTCCCAGCGCGATCTTGTCCTCGCTCAACTGGTTCTTGCCGCTCTCCATGACAACCGGCGCCACCTTGAAGTTCTGCAGGAACTCCTGATCGATCTCCGTCTTGGTGGTGGTCTTCGAACCGCACCCCGGCAACGCAATGGAAAGCGCCAGCAAGACCCATGAGAGGGGATGATATTTCATTCGTGATCTCCTCGAACCATCCTAGCGGGGAAAGCCTCACCCCCGCTTCGAGTAGAATGGAAAAATTCCTTCTCATGTCCCCGCCCGCGCGCTTCCGATACCTGGACCATCTCATCAATGTGTTCGTGGTGGTCCTGATCGTTTCCAATCTTGTGGCGCCGAAGATTGTGGCGATTGGCGAGTTCCGCCTGAGCGGGGCGCAACTGCTCTTCCCGGTCACATACATCTTTGGGGACATCTTCACCGAAGTCTATGGCTACGGCGCTTCGCGCCGCGCCATCTGGACCGGATTTCTCGCCTCGGCCCTGCTGTCGGTGATGGGCCTCATCGTGGTGGCGCTGCCTCCGGCGCCTGACTGGCATGACCAGGAGGCGTTCGCCAAAGTGTTCGGTTTCGTCCCCCGGCTGGTGGCCGCAAGCCTGGCCGCCTACTGGTGCGGGGAGTTCTCGAATGCTTTCGTGATGGCGCGCATGAAGGTGTTGACCGAAGGCAGGATGCTGTGGACACGCACCATCGGGTCGACCGTGGTAGGGCAGTTGGTGGACAGCATCGTGGTGATGACTCTCGCCTTCGGCGGAATCCTCGGACTGAAAACGATCGGAACGCTGATCATTTCCGGATACCTGGGTAAGGTGATCTACGAAGTGGCCGCCACGCCGCTGACGTATGCGGTGGTCAACGCGCTGAAGCGGGCCGAGGGCATGGAGGTATTCGACACGAACACCGATTTCAATCCCTTTCACGGGCAGAAGCAGCGCCGTCCCGAAACCATTCCCCAGTGACCGCTCAGCGCACGCGCTTGATCCGGTAATCCTCCGCCGTGCTCATCCGTACAACTTTGCACATCTCGAACAGCCTCGAGCGGGCGCGCATCCCGACGCGTTCGCCAAGCGTCGTGCGCCCTTGCGAAACCGTCGAACCGGCATCGGCATCCACCAGGTTCGTGGTGGCGATCAGCGCCTTCTTGTGATTGCAGCGGTGGGTGATGATGGAGGTGACCGTATCCTCCACCCAATCCGTGACCCGGTGGGCGCCGAGATCGTCGAGCAGCAACACTTCGACATCCAGAGCCTCGCGATACGCCTCCTTGTCGCTCGATCCGGAATTTGGGTCATAGCCGGTGCGAATCCGATCGAGCAGGTTCTGGTAGTCGGAGAACATCCCCTCGAAGCCCTTGCCGAGCAGGATCCGCAGCGCCGCCACGGCGAGGTGAGTTTTTCCGGTGCCCGGTTCTCCCATAAGCAGCAAGCCGGGCTTTTCGAGGGCGGGGAACTCGCGCGCGTACGAACGGACTGTAGTCAACACCTGGCCCAGAGCCAGTTCCGCCGCTGGATTGTCCCGCGGCAAACGGAAATTCTCGAGCGAGGCATTCGCGTAGAGCGGCGGGATCTTGGAGCGGGATTGCAATTCCCTGGAACGTTCGGCCTGGGAACACCGGCAGCGTTCAGCGCCTGAGATGCCATCGCGCTCGATGATGCGCCATCCCGTTCCCCCGCATACCTGACAGACTTCCGACGCCATACATCTCCTACTCGAGCGTAACCAGCACCTCTCCGGCGGCTACGCTTGCTCCCGCGCGGGCCGCAAGAGAAATCACCTTTCCGGATTTTGGAGCCTTCATCTCATTTTGCATCTTCATCGCTTCCACAACCACCAGTCCTTGCCCTTCTTCCACGCGGACTCCCTCTTCCACAAGTACGCGTACCACTCTGCCGGGCATGGACGAGCGGATACTTTGCCGCCCCTCGGCGCCGAACCCCTTCGTCCGGCTGGCCAGTTCCCTCGGGTCTTCCACCTCCACGGTAATGCGCCGGCCGGCCAGTTCCACGATCCATCCTTCCGGGCCGGGTGTGACGCGCGCCTCCATCGCGCGTTCCTGATCGAGCAGGGAATAGACGCCGGGTTCCACCTCCGCATAGCGCAACCGGCGCGTGGAGGAACCGTCCTGACCTTGCCAGGCGAGCGTGGCCGTAATCCGGTCGCCATCGTTCTTCCATTCGAGTTCCGCCTGCCGGCCTCCGATTCGGATAACCCGTTTCATCGCATCATCTCCGTCAATCCGGCGGCGCGCCATCTGGATTCGGCCGCCGCGGGCCGCGCAATCTGTTGTCGGGATGAATGAACGGCCGCGATGATTGCCGCAAACTCCGTCAACTCGCCATCCACCTCCTGCACCCTGCCCGCCCGCGCGAAGAATTCATCGATGAATCCGGTGTGCAGCTTCCCGCCCGTGAATTCCCGATCGGCAAGAACGCGGCGGAAAAACGGCAGATTCGTCTTGATGCCGCTTACGGAATATTCTCCGATAGCTCTCCGCAGACGGCGGATGGCGGAAGGGCGATCGCGCGACCAGGCAATGAGTTTCGCCAGCATGGGATCGTAGTCCATGGGAACCACCCAACCGGGGTAGACTCCGGAATCGACGCGGATGCCCGGCCCCGAGGGCTCGCGCAGGGCCGTAATTTTCCCGGGCGAGGGGAGAAAGCCCATTTCCGCATCCTCGGCATAGACACGGCACTCGATGGCCGAACCTCGCCATTCGATATCCTCCTGCCGCAACGAGAGCCGCTCGCCCGAAGCTATGCGCAACTGCCAGTCCACCAGGTCGAGACCGGTGGCAAGTTCCGTCACGGGATGCTCCACCTGGAGGCGTGTGTTCATCTCGAGAAAGTAGAAGTTGAGCGCCTCGTCAACCAGGAACTCGCAGGTGCCGGCATTGTAGTAGCCGGCCGCTTTGGCGATCCGTAGCGCCGCCTCACCCATTGCCTGGCGCATTCCGGGATGCTCCAGCATCACGGGAGATGGGCACTCCTCGATCACCTTCTGGTGGCGGCGCTGCAGCGAGCACTCGCGCTCGCCGAGATGAATAATATTGCCGTAATGATCGCCGAGTACTTGAATCTCGATATGGCGCGGCTTGACAATCAGCTTTTCGAGATAAACCGCGGGGTTGTGGAAGGCGTGCTCGGCTTCGCTGGACGCGTCACGCAGCGCGGCGTCAAGATCCTGCTCGCGTTCGACGGCCCGCATCCCCTTGCCGCCCCCGCCCGCCGTTGCTTTGAGCAGCACGGGGTAGCCGATCCTCGCCGCCGCCGCGCGCGCCTCTTCCACGCTCCGCGCCGGTTCTTCCATGCCTGGTAGGATCGGAGCCCCGGCGGCTTTCGCCAGTTGCCGCGCCGCCGTCTTCGACCCGACCTTGGCGATCGACTCCGCGGAGGGTCCGATAAACACAAGTCCGGCATCGCGGCATGCCGCGGCAAAGGTCTCGTTCTCGCTCAGGAAGCCGTAGCCGGGGTGAATGGCATCGGCGCCCACTTTGCGGGCCGCTCCCAGAATCCGCTCCATGTGCAGGTAGCTCTCCGCCGACGGCGCGGGTCCCAGGTGAACCGCCTCGTCCGCCATCCGCACCGCAAGCGACGCGCGGTCCGCGTCGGAATACACAACCACGCTGGGGACGCCCCGTTCGCGCAGCGCCCGAATGACGCGCACGGCAATCTCTCCGCGGTTGGCGACCAGAACCTTACGAAACATGCACGGTGATTGTAGCAGCCGGATACCGGCATGCGCAGATGAACCACCTGCGAGTGTGGCGCGCCTTGAAGGCTCCTACGTGGCGATTCACCTCATGCGCTCGTAGATGGATGGATCAATGGGCGATGCAACTACGTTCGACACCGATTCGAGAACCAACTGTGACTCGTATCCATTCATATGGCCAAAGCCAACGTACCGTCGTTGTTCGGGTGGTGTGGCGATCTTGTCAACGTGGTCAAAACGCCCAGTCGCATCAACCGTCACTGCGTACAAAGGGCACAGTGGACATGCTGATCCATTCTTCAAGGTATGGAGTTTACTCAGGTAAGCCGTCATCTTCCTGTACTCGGCATCCTTCCTCAGGACGACAGGACTTCCCTCTGGCGCACTCCCCCCGGGCCTGAACATCGTAACCAAGAATCCAGCGGACAGCCAAATTTCATGCGTTCCGTCCCGCAAAAGACTCGCCTCAAAGCCGAAATAGACTTTCGCTCGGACCCGCACCATCTTGCCGTTGAACCGATCTGGGTCCTTGAGCAACTCGCAGAGCGTGGTCCTGATGGGTTGGCTTGGCTCGGAAGGAGAGGGTGTCGATGAGCACGGCACATCGACGTCCATCCTTACGGCGCCGAGATGGATCTCCATTTCGGAGAACGGCGCCGTGATTCCGTATCGCTTCGACAGGTAGCCGGGCGCC
>JABAQT010000011.1:82759-107266 GCA_019187195.1 Bryobacteraceae bacterium | reverse complement strand
GCGATCCTTTCGTCAGGATACCACGCGCCCCTCGACCCCTCCTATAGCTTCGCCATCAAAAGGACCTGCCCGCCTTGCACGTTCCCCCTCATGCGATTAACATTGCAGTAACGGCCTTGTGACCCAAGGGACCGAACTGGGCTTCTCCGATGAAGAACTTCTTTTGCGCGCTCGCCGTCCTGTCGTTCGCCGGCCCGCTGTTTCCTGCGCAGGGCGTGAACCGGGACGCATTGGTGGGCCAGTACTGCATGGCGTGCCACACCAGGCGCGCCAGGTCCGGAAACCTTACTTTGGAAGGGATCCCCACCGGCGACCCCGCCGCGCACCCCGGCGTCTGGGAGAGGGTCATCAGGAAGGTGAAGTCCGGCGAGATGCCGCCGGCGGGCATGCCGCGGCCTGACGCCGCGACGTTGTCCGCGTTTGCGGATGGCCTGCTTGGCGACATCGATGCCGCCGCGCGGCGCATGCCATACGCGGGCCGCGCCGTCATTCACCGCTTGAACCGCACCGAATACGCCAACGCCGTGCGTGACATCTTCTCTCTTGAACTCCCGCTGGCCTCGGAACTGCCGCAGGATGGAATTGCCGGAGGATTCGACAACATCGCCGACGCTCTTTCCATGTCCCCGCTCCTGCTCGAGCGGTATCTAAAGGTGGCGCGCAAGGTGAGTCAACTGGCCGTGGGCGTGGCCGACCCCTCTCCGGTCACCGAGATCTTTCCCGTCACGCAAACGCAGGCTGTCTGGCAGGGCGAAGGAATGCCGTTCGGCACTCGCGGCGGCATTCGCGTGAATCATTACTTCTCTCACGACGGCGAATACGAGTTGCGCGCTTTTCTTGCCAAGGAAAGCCTGACTCCCCGTGAAGGCGTGCGATTCTTTCACACTCGCGCCGCGGTGAAGGCCGGCAACCACACCGTCATCGTGACATTTCCCGATGAGTTCGCCGAACGCGAAGGCCCGGTGCTCGATGTCGATGGGCCCGGCGGCAAGGCGCTCGGCGGCCCGTTGGATGTCCTCGGAGCCGCCATCCGTCCCACCATCGAGTTCCGCGTCGATGGCCGCCGGGTCAAGCTCTTCGAGATAGCAGGCATGACCGCCGGAGAAGCGGCCTTCGATGGCCAGCCGGGTCCGCCTTCGCTCGGCAGGATCGAGATCACCGGCCCGTACAACGTCAGCGGAGTCAGCGAGACGCCCAGTGAGCGGCGCGTCTTCGTATGCCGCCCCGCCAGTGGCGCGGATGAGCCCGCCTGCGCCTCCCGTATCCTCTCGACGGTGATCCGGCGCGCTTTCCGGCGCGACATTGACGCCTCCGATCTCCGCCCTTATCTCGCCACTTATACGGAGACGCGCAAGAAACACGCTTTCAAGGAATCGATCGCCGCCGCCCTTCGCGATGTCCTGCTGGCGCCGGACTTTCTCTTCCGCCTCGAATTCGATTCCGCCGGCGCAAAGCCAGGCAGCGCGCACCCTGTCTCCGATTTTGAGCTTGCCTCGCGCCTCTCTTTCTTTCTCTGGAGCAGTGTCCCGGATGACGCCCTCCTCGACCTTGCCCGGAAGGGACGGTTACGGAACCCGGCCGCCATCGAATCAGAAGTTCATCGCATGCTGGCCGACCCCCGCGCGAGTTCCCTCATCGACAACTTCGCCGCGCAGTGGCTAGGCTTGCGCGGAGCCGCGGACATCGAGCCCGATCATCAGATCTATCCGGATTTCGACTCCTCCCTCGCCTCCGCCTTTCAACAGGAAACACGCTTGTTCATCCGCAGTCTGTTTCGCGAAAATCGCGGCATTCCGGATCTGTTAGGCGCCGATTACACCTACCTCAATGAGCGCCTCGCCAGGCATTACGGAATTCCGGGCGTTACCGGACCCGGGTTTCGCCGCGTTTCCCTCTCGGGCAACCCTCAACGCGGCGGCCTGCTCACCCAGGGCAGCATCCTGCTGCTTACCTCGCATACCACGAAGACCTCGCCTGTTCTCCGCGGGAAATGGATTCTCGACAATCTGCTGAATACGCCGCCTCCACCGCCCCCCGCGAACGTGCCCCCGCTCGATGAGAGCCCCGTCAATGGGCGCAAGTTGACCACGCGGGAACAGGTGGAGCGCCACCGCACGAACCCGGTCTGCGCATCCTGCCACGCGCGCATCGACCCTCTCGGGTTCGCCTTGGAGAATTTTGACGTCACCGGCAGGTGGCGAACCAGCGACGACGGAGGTCCCATCGACGCTTCGGCGAAGTTGCCGGGCGGAGCGGCGTTTACAGGCCCCAAAGGCTTGCGGGACATGCTGCTGAACAGCGACGGGTTCGTTCATGCGGCAGTCGAACGGCTCTTAACCTACGCCATCGGCCGTGAACTCGATCCGCGCGACCAGCCCGCGGTGCGTGAAATCATGCGGAGCACGGAATCAAACCGCTACCGCTTTCTCGATGTCATTCTCGCTATCGTAAGAAGCATCCCATTTCAAATGCGGCAAACCGCGGAGAAATCATAGGAGAAACCATGATCGTCACAAAGAAGCATCTACCCCGCCGGACGTTCTTGCGAGGAGCGGGTACGGCGTTCGCGCTTCCCCTGCTCGATGCCATGGTTCCGGCCCTGCGCGCCGAACGGCTGACCGATGCCGCGCCGGTGCGCCGCCTGGGTTTTCTCTTCTATCCGCTTGGCGTCGACGAGGCCCGCTGGCGCCCCAAAGGCGAAGGCGCGAACTATCAGCTCAGCGAGGCGCTCGCTCCTCTCGCCCCTCACCGGAACAAGTTCCTCGTCATCAGCGGACTCTCTTCCGACCCGGACCGCACCAAGGCCGGTTTTCATGACCGCGCGCTCGCTTCATTCATGACCGGGGTCGAGCCAACCAAGGGCAAAGTCCACGTCGGCATCTCGGTGGATCAGGTAGCCGCGAGGGTTCTGGGTAAAGACACGCAATTCGCTTCGCTCGAACTGGGCACCGAGAAAGTCAATGTCAACAACAACCACGTTGGGCCGGTTTTCAAGAGCGCCACTGTCCCCCTCCCCTTCGAGCACAACCCGCGGCTCGTCTTCGAGCGGCTGTTTGGCGAGGGCGGTCGCATCGACCCCGCCGCCGCCGCCGCCCGCCAGGCGGCGGACCGCAGCAGCCTCGACACCGTCACCGAACGCATCGATGAACTGAAGCGGCGGCTCAGCGTCAGTGACTGCCGCAAGCTCGACGAATATACGGAATCCATTCGCGACGTCGAGCGGCGCATTCAGGTGGCCATGCAGAAGAAACCCGTCGACCTGCCCGGGATGGCGCGTCCCGCCGGTTCGCCCGACTCCTGGCCGGAGCATGTGAAGATCATGTTTGATCTCCAGGTGCTCGCCATTCAGGCCGACCTTACCCGCGTCTGGACTTTCATGTTCGCCCGCGAGGCCACTTCCATCACTTATCCTCACCTCGGCATCTCGATGGGACACCACGAGATCTCGCACCACAACTTCGAAAAGGATAAGCTGGATGCCCTGGCCAGGATCAACGTCGACCAGTCGAGACTTTTCGCCTACTTCCTAAGCAGGCTGGATGCTCTCAAGGAGGGCAATTCGACGCTGCTCGATCATTCGCTCCTCCTTTATGGAAGCGATCTCAGCGTACCCACTTCCCACAGCCAGCGCGATCTGCCGATCATCGTCGCCGGTGGAGCGGCCGGCCGGATTGCCGGAGGACGCTACATCCGCTTCCCCGGTGACACCACACCGCTTACGAATCTCTACTTAACCATGCTCGACAAGGTGGGCGTACCCACTGAGAAACTTGGCGACAGCACCGGAAAGCTCAACCGCATCGAGGTGTAGCGTGACAAGAGTCCTTAGCCTCATAGCCGCGGGGTGTCTGCTCTGCGGAGGCGCGTCCGCCGCCCGGTTGGGCAGCGCGCTCATCGATGCCGCGCAGGCGGACGACTCCACCGCGGTGAAGGCGCTCCTCGCTCGGGGAACCGATGTTAACGCGCGCGAGGAGGACGGCTCCACGGCCTTGACCTGGGCGGTGATGCGAAGCAACACCGGAATCGCCCAGGCGCTGCTGAACTCGGGAGCCGACCCGAATCTCACCAATGAGTTGGGAATCGGCGCGCTCTCGCTGGCCATCGCCAACGGGTCCACGCCCATGGTGAAACTCCTGCTCGAAAAAGGAGCGGATCCGAATGTGGCTCGTGAAAACGGCGAAACCCCGTTGATGACCGCCGCCCGCATGAGCCAGGTGGAAGTGATGAACCTGCTGCTCGCCCGCGGCGCGAATGTCAACGCCCGGGAGAAGAAGTTTCACCAGACGGCACTGATGTGGGCTGCCGGCGTCCCGTCCGCCGTGCGGCTGCTTCTCGATCACGGGGCTGACATCCATGCCACCACCGCCGTATGGAATGTGAAGTACACCATCTATGCCCCCACCACGGTGACACTCGGCAAGACTGGCATTCCTTGGAACACGGACGGCGACTACACCACCCGGAGGGGAGGCCAGAACGCCCTGTTCTTCGCCGTGCAGAAGCACGATCTCGACTCCGCCCGGATGTTGGTAAACGCCGGCATCGATGTAAATCAGGCCGCCGCCGATGGAACTACGCCCTTGCTCGCCGCATTGTATAAGTGGGATCCGCCTCAACGTTCTTTTGTTCCCGGAAAGGGAGCCCCTGCCCAGGCGGGCAGTTCGCAGATATTCGGTCCGGATCTCGCCATGGCCGGCTTTCTGCTAGACCGCGGCGCCAGCGTGAAGGTGGCTGATGGAGCCGGCTACACGCCGCTGCACGGCGTTGCCCTGGCTGTTGCCTACGCCGCCAGGAGCAGTTCGGGACAGCGCGGCGGCGGAGTCTATGGAAAGCCTGCCGCTCTGCTTTCTCTAGGCCGCGGCGTGGATGTGCCTCCGGGAATGCTCGATCAGGCGCTCACCATCGCCGGGCGTCTGCTGGCCGCGGGAGCCGATCCCAACCGCGAGACTCTCTATCCGACGCCCGGTCCCGCCGGTGATGTGCGCATCAACCCGGCGCCGCCCGGGTCCTCTCCGTTTCACATCGCCGCGAACTCCGACAGTCTCGAACTGGTGAAGATGCTCGCCGCTCACGGGGCCAATCCGAACCAGTTGCGCAAGGACGGACATACTCCGTTTTCCGTCGCCGTGCTCGCCGGCGATCTGGCCGTGGTGAAAGAGATGGTCCTGCGAGGAGCTAATCTCAAAATGCTCTACAACCCGGACGACAAGATCCCGGATCCCGTCGAGGCCATCACGCTGTCCCGCCGCAACCAGAGCATCATGCACCTGGCCGCGCTGTCCGGCTCCGCGCCCGTGGTCGAATATCTCTTTTCCCTGGGCGTACCTTTGGACCTGAAGAACAGCAAGGGCGAAACTCCCCTGGAACTCGCCGATTCGCAGGAGCGATACCGGGAAGCCGCCCAGCGGCAGGGCGCGGACGGAGACCCCGAGCGGTTGAAGACGATTGTTCGCCATACAGAGATGACGGACGCAATCAGGAAACTGCTGGCCCGGCCCACGTCCCAAACCGCCGCCCGGTAAAATAGGAACCCATGATGAAGATTCGGATCCTGCTATCCGTCTGCGCCCTTGCCGCGCTTTCCCATGGCCAGCCGCCCTCGAAGCAACAACACCTGCTCTACGTGGCGAGCCCCGGCATCCGCAACTATGTCGAGCATGGCGGCATCGGCATCATCGTTTATGACATCGATGCCGGCTACAAATTCGTGAAGCGCATCCCTACATGGGCGCCGCCGCCCGAGGGCCAAAAGCCGGAAAACGTAAAGGGGATCGTGGCCAGCGCGAAGACAGGACGCGTCTACGTCAGCACCATCAACCGCATGATCTCGCTCGACGCCATCACCGGAAAAAAGTACTGGGACAAGCCGTTCGAGGGCGGGTGCGACCGCATGGCGATCTCGCCCGACGGCAGGACTCTCTACGTGCCGCAACTCGAGGGGCCGTTCTGGACCGTGGTCAATGCCATGAACGGCAAGGTCATCACGAGAATCGAAACCAGGTCCGGCTCGCACAACACCATCTACTCGCTCGACGGCAAGCATGTGTACATGGCGGGACTCAAGTCGCCCCTGCTCTCGATCGCGGACACCTCGACTCATAAAGTCTCGAGCACCGTCGGCCCTTTTGATAATGTCATCCGGCCCTTCACGGTCAATGGAAGCAATACGCTCGCGTTCGTGAACATCAACGGACTGCTCGGCTTTGAAATCGGCGACATCCGCACGGGCAGGAAGCTCTACCGCGTCGAGGTGAAGGGTTATGAGCAGGGGCCCGTGAAGCGGCACGGCTGCCCAAGCCACGGCATCGCGCTCACGCACGACGAAAAGGAAATCTGGGTGGTGGACGGGCACAACAACTACGTTCACATCTTCGATGCCACGGTGATGCCGCCCAGGCAGGGGGTCAGCATCAAGCTCCGCGATTCCCCGGGTTGGATCAGCTTCAGTATCGACGGACAGTTCGCCTATTCCTCGACCGGCGAGATCATCGACGTGGCGGCCAGGAAAATAGTTGCCGCGCTCACGGACGAAACCGGCCGCCAGGTCCAGAGCGAGAAGATGCTCGACCTGATTGTCGCCAACGGCAAAGTAGCCGCCGCCGGCAATCAGTTTGGCGTGGGAATGAAGCGGCAGTGACGGCCGCGCTCCTCTGCCTAGCGATGTTCGCCGCCGGTCCGGCGCGCTATTTCGAGAAAAAAGTCGCGCCCATTCTCACCCGGCGCTGCCTCTCCTGCCACAACAACCAGATGAAGGATGGGGGCATTTCATTTCTCGATCGCGACAGTCTGCTCAAGGGAGGCAGCCATGGCCCCGCGGTGGTGCCGGGCAAACCCGGGCAGAGCTATCTGCTTCGCGCCATCGGTTACAAGGACGACGTCAAGATGCCTCCCGGCATTCCGCTGCCGGCCAGGGAAGTAAAGATCCTCACGGAATGGATCCGGCGCGGCGCCGCATGGGGCAGAATCGGCCCTCAATGAGTACACTATTCCCATGGAACGTATGTGGAGTTCGCCCCAACCGGGCCGGCCAGGCCGCGGGTTCCTTCCATCTCCGAAGGACCGGCGAGCCCTAAACAGCCTGAGCCGCCGCGGCCTCCTGTTCTCCTGCGCCGCCGCCGCGATGCCCCAATCCCGCACTCCGGTTGTCAACGGGGCCGAACACGTCTGGGTGTTGAACTCGAAGTTCCCCATGTCGCGCGAAACGGCGGTCTGCCCGGCGAACTTTCCCGATTACGAGTATTCGGCCGGGTTTCTTCTCTCCGAAATGAAGACCTACCGCGTGGATCACGTCGTCATCTCACACGTCTGTTACTACGGCTATGACAACTCGTACCCGAGCTACTGCGTAAAGACGTATCCCGGCAAGTTCGCAGCCATCGGATTGCTGGTGGGACACCGCCTCTATTCCCCCGATGATCCCCGGAACGCGTCCCGCCTCGAGCGTCTCATCAGGGAGGACGGGCTCATCGGCCTGCGGCTCAGTCCCATCTATGACCGCGAAGTTGTGTGGTTGAACAGCAAGTCCTGCTACCCGCTGTGGAAGAAAGCCGAAGAACTCAAGGCGACCTTCAACATCTTTCTCGCCCCCCACCAGGTGCGGCAGGTTGGCGACATGGCGGCCCGGTTTCCCGGCGTGAACATTGTCATCGACCACATTGCGATGATCGACATCACCGCCCCCGATGCCGATGGATTCGGCCCCTTGCTCGACCTCGCCAGGTATCCCAATGTCTATGTGCGGACGTCCCTGCACAATCCGTCGAAGACGAAGCAGATGCCGTACCGGGACGTGTGGCCGTTTCTCCATCGTCTCTACGACCGCTATGGACCCCGGCGTCTGGTGTGGGCGAACTTCTTCGAATACGTCATCATGAAGGAACTGATCCCCTTCTTCAAGCCCGAGGACAAGGAGTGGATTCTCGGCGGAACGGCGTACCGGCTCTACGGCTTCGGGCGGTAGTCCTACAGCGGCTTGCCTTCGGTGATGGTGAGAATCCGGTCCACCGCCAGTTTCGGAAACGACTGCGTCAATCCCGAAGGCCAGCGCACATCGAGGCTCGCCACCGTCTCTCTGCCCAATCCGAAGTGCAACCGGCGGTCATTCGAGGAATAGAAACTCGCCTGGCTCAACACCTCCTGCGCCTGCCGCCTCTCTCCGTAATGGCAGGTGACGCGGGCTCCAATGGCGCCGCGGTTTGATTTCGTGCCCACCAGCTTCACCTTGAGCCAGTGATTGCCTCCGGAAGTGTCGTTGCGGAGCAGCGACGGCGGCTCGTTCATATTCACGATCAGAATGTCGATATCGCCGTCGTTGTCGAAGTCGCCGAAGGCGCACCCGCGGCTCGCATGGGCGGCGGCAACCCCCGGGCCCGCCTGTTCGATCAACTCCTCGAACCTTCCATTTCCGAGGTTGCGGAAGATCACGCGCGGAGTCTTCCAGGGGTAGCTCGGAAGCTTCGACTCGATGCCCGGATACACGTTTCCGGTAACCAGAAACAGATCGGGAAGGCCGTCATTATCCAGGTCCACGATGCCCGCCCCCCAGCCGATGAACTGCGTCTCGACGCCCAGTCCGGCGCGGGCGGTAAGATCCTCGAAGTTCGCTGTTCCATCGTTGCGGTACACGATGCTGGTGTCATCGGCGAAGTGGGTCTTGAAGATATCGAGGTTGCCGTTGAGATCGAAGTCGCCGATGCCGATGCCCATTCCGGCCTGCTCCATTCCATCCTCGTTCAATGCCGCGCCACGTATCAGGCCTTCTTCCTTGAAGGTTCCATCCTTCTGATTCATGAAGAGAAGGCTCGGCATGGAATCACAGGCGACATAGATATCGGGCCATCCGTCGTTATCGAAGTCCGCCGCGCTCACTGTCATCCCGTAACCGGTTATGGACTTCCTGATTCCCGCCGCCTCGCTCACGTCCGTGAATACTCCCTTTCCGTTGTTGCGAAAGAGGGAGAAGTTGCCGGGTGGAAGCCCTCGCGGCCCGCAATTGACCGGCACGCCCTTCCATGTACAGTTCGAACTGTCTCCCGGCCTGGGCACGCTCTTGAAATCGAACTTCAAATAGGTGGCGGTGAACAGGTCGAGATGGCCGTCACGGTTATAATCGACGAAGCTGGCGCCCGAGTACCACCTGGCGGGGTCCGGCGTCAGCCCCGCATCTTTCGTAACATCGGTAAACGTGCCGTTGCCGTTGTTGCGGTAGAGCGTGAACCCGCCCCAATAGGTGACAAACAGATCCTCGTAGCCGTCGTTGTCGAAATCACCGGCGCAAACAGACGAAGCCCATCCGTTCCGCCAGAGCCCCGCCTCCCGGGTGACGTCGGTGAACGTGCCGTCACGGTTGTTCCGGTAGAGACGGTTCGAATTGCCGGGGGGAGCATTGGCGATGCGCGTTCCGCTCAGGACGAACAGGTCCTGCCACCCGTCGTTGTCGTAGTCGATGAAGGCGCAGCCGCAGCCCACCGTTTCGAGAATGTAGTCATTGGCTCCGGGGCCGCCGTAGATCACCGGGTGCTTCAAGCCGGCCTGCGCCGCGATGTCGGTAAAGCGGGCGTGGAACGGCAGGCCGGAGGGCTTGCCGCGGGGCATCGGTTTGACGTTGCGCGAGGCGACACCTTGGGCGAGCAGTGGCACTGCCGGGGACGCGGAGAAACCAAGGACTTGTGACAGGAATTTCCGGCGCTGCACTACACCTCAGTATAGGGCCTGCCAGCCGCGAAGCCGCGCCGCGAGCCATTGATTGTCCTTATGGCAGATGAGGCAGGCGTTGGGGCTCTCCTCGCGTTCGAATCGCGACACCGGCTCCGCGCGGGGAATGTCGTCGATCTGGTGTGAGGCGGCTTGAAGCATCAGGCTGTTCATGATGGGCGGCATGTGGCAGGACGCGCAGCGGCTCCCGGCCGATCTGGCCGGATGGTGCGTATGCGCCGAGACACGGGCACCGATAGCCGAATGGAACTGCGTGCACATCCGGCCGGGATCGGCGGCGAACTTGAAGGAGACACGGTTGCGCTGAGCGCGCACTGCGCCGTTCCGCGTCGAAAGCACGCCGAGCGCATGAACGCTTCGCCAAGGAACGTGGTCTCGCGAAAACGGCCATCCTTGTAGAAGGCGCGATTGCCGAATTCTGCCAGGGGCTGACTGAGGAGTCTGTTGTAATAGGGTGGATTCGACCCGTAGTTCATCTCGCCGCCGGGGCCGGGATTACGGATAGCGGACTGGCGGTGGCACTGGCCGCGGATCAGGGTTGCCCGCACGTGATCGAGCTTCGAGAAGCGGAACGGCGCCTCTCCGGAAAAGCCGGGATCGGCGGCATGGCGCGCCGAAGGGCCGTGGCACACCTCGCAATTGACGCCCGGCTCCCGGAATACCGCGTGTTGCATGGTGCTGTCGTCCTGGCGCGCAAGCCGCAACTGGCTGGTGTGGCAGACAGCGCAGTTGCGCTGGTAGCTGGTGGCGTTCGACAGGCGTGGGAATTGGGAAATGAGAGTGCGTTCAATCTCCGTTGGGACGCCAAACGGCCGTCTGGTCCGCGGACCGCCGCAGGAGAACGGGGTTAGTTCCGTTTGCATGATCAGCCCAGAAATCCGCACGCAGATCCGGCGCTGCTATTACGCCGAACACTGGAAGATCGGCACCCACCGATCCGGCTTCGCTGGCCGACCCCTATCTGGCGTTTGTTCGCCAGACTCTGGAGCAGCATCCGAGACTGCGCGACACGCGCCTGCATGCCATGCCGCGGGATCGCGGCAGGAGGAAGCTCGGGCTGTCGCCCCGAGCGTCCGTGGCAAGCGGAGCGTTTGAGTTTTCTAAGGTAAGGGCAAATCTATCAATCCGATGTGGGGTTCTTTTCAAAACCAAGGCGAAGCCGTTTTTGGGCTTCGCCCCGGGTCTCATCGTCTTGATGAGTTTGCAGCCGACTATTCCTTGGCGGGTTGCTCTCCAGCAGAGTTCGCCTCCGCTTCAATCGCACACAACGGACTCAGGGTGTCCAATGAAAGCCATCGCGATGAGGTAATGTTGAGATTGACAATCAGTTCAGGGCGGGTCTGCCCCCACTAATGGCGGAGAGCCGGAGAGCCCGAAAACTTGGTAGCGCTAACGGGATTCGAACCCGTATTTAAGCCTTGAGAGGGCCTTGTCCTAACCCTTAGACGATAGCGCCGCGAGCCATCCCTCATTATACTCGATTCGTTTTCATCCGCTACAATCAAGACAAATGGATCGACGCGCATTCCTCTTCAGTTCCGCCGCTGCCCCAGCGGCAGGTTTCAACCGCGCCGGCGATGGCATTCCGAAGTACCGCATCGTCACCTCCTATAAACACGAGCCGCACTACGAACTGCCGGGGCAGGTGGTCCGCGTGCACGCCGCGAACTCGATCAATGAGAACACCGGAGAAGCAGACCCCGCCGTGGTGCGTGAAATGATGAGCCGCGGCCTTACGAGCCTCACCGGCGACAAGGATCCGCGCGACGCCTGGAGGCGCTTCGTTCAGCCTTCCGACGTTGTCGGCGTCAAGGTCAACGCCTCGGGCGCGCCGAAGATCATGTCCCATCCGGTCGTGGTCGCCGAAATCGTCCGCAACCTTCTCGACGTGGGGGTGAAGCCGACCAGCATCACTCTCTATGAGCGCTTTCCCGATCAACTGGCCTCCATCCACTATGACCGCTACCTTCCGGCCAGAGTGAACATCCACGCCGTCGAACCATACCGCAACCGCCTCACGGAATACGATCTCAAGACATACGTCGAAACCGATTTCTTCGGGGAAGAAGAGACGCGCTCCTACATGATCCGCATGGTGAGCGAGAGATTCACGAAGATCATAAACGTCCCCAACATGAAGGACCACGGAGCCTCAGGCGTCACCGGATGCCTGAAGAACATGGCCTATGGCGACTTCAGCAACGTCGCCCGCTCGCACGCCTACAACAAGACCCACACGAAAACCTTCATCGGCACTCTCGCTTCGGTGGAGCCCCTCCGCTCGCGCGTTGTTCTGCATGTCATGGACGGTCTCAAGAGCATCTGGCATGGCGGTCCCTTCCAGCGTGATCCGCGCTTTGCTTTCTTCCCCAAGCAGATGATGTTCGGCACGGACCCCGTGTCCGTGGATCGCATCATGCGCGACGTCATCGAGGCCAAGCGCAAGGCTGAAGGCGCCGTCTCCGTGTTCAACCGCGATGTGGAGATTACAAAGAACGTCCGTCCTCTCGATCCCAACAAGAACATCTACATTCGCGAACCGCTCCACATTGAATACGCCGGCTCGCTCGGCCTCGGCGTCGCGGATATCGAGAAGATCCACCTCAAGGAGATCACGCTGTGATTTGGGCGGTCCTGCTGGCGGCGGTCTATCCCACTCTGTACCCGGGAAGCGGGACCACCGGCCTCGTCAAGGTTCCCGCTCCCGGTATCCGCTATCGAATGAACATGGCCACGGCCACCCGGTCGCCCTGGGTCGATTCGAACGTTTCCGTCTATCGCCGCGATCCCAAGGCGAACTACTTCTGTGACGTACGGACAAAATCGGTGCAACTGGCCGCCGCCGAGGCTTTCTCACAGGGCGTTGCGGTATCCCTCGAGACTACACCGGATCAGAAGCAGGATTATGATGCGATACTCGATTTCCTGAAGACGATTCCCGAGGGACCGGTCAAGCCATGGGCGGATGTGCGGATTGCGTCCGACGACGGTTCCGCTCAGGCCGCGGAAGCGCTCAACCTGCTTGCCCGCCGGAACATCTTCTATACCCGGGATGCGTTTCATGGTTTGGCAATCCATCTCGACTCCAAGATCGCCAACCCCTACGAGTTCATGCAGGACGTCCGTGAAAGAATCGGCGACGAAAAGCGCATCCTCAGGATTTTCGGCAGCGAACTTACCATCGCTACCTTGACCCGGGGCGGCAAGCATGTCCGGTTGCAACTGGTCAACTACGGATCCCGGCCAGTGGAAACCCTGCGCATCCGCATCGAGGGCCATTATACGGAAAAGAATATCCGCGCCAGAGTCTTCAAAGCCGCCGAACCACGTCTTTCCGGATTCGTCCACGAGGGCGGCTACACGGAATTCACTCTCGAGGAACTGCCGCTCTACGCGGTCCTGGATCTCGACTAGACGCGGCCGGCAACCGCGGCTTCTTTTCACTGGCCGTACAGGGTATTGAGGATTTCTCGCTCCACTTGCGGCTGCGAGATCCGGGGCATGTCTTCGTGGCGTCCGGTCATTGGAACGTCGACCCCGTCCATACGTATCGGCCTTCCGTGGAACTGGCCTGATGGCTGGTAGAAGTTCCGATGTCTGCGTACCACCGGAAGCGGTGTCCGAAACGGGACCGCTTCGCCGGGATCGATCCGCTGAATGCAAGCATCCACCGTGACCAGCAGGTCGACCCGTACACTGGATCCCTCCCTTTCGTCAGCCGGAGTCCGATATTGCAGGCTTCCCACTGTTCTCCGGCGGAAGTTGTACCAGCCATACCACTGCTCGATCGTTTCGCAGAGCAGCACCGCATGGAACCCGCCCGCGCTATAGCCGTAGACAATCAGCGCGCCTCTGGGATCGAACATGCCCCCTCCGCTCCGCACAGCTCCATTGAGTGGACCGAAAAGGCGGGTCAGCACGCCGTCCAGGACTGGCGCCCATCGACCTCTCAGTTCTTGTCCCGCGTCGTTCGGGAGCAGGCGCGGATCGAAGTCGATGACTTCGAATCCGCCGGGTACGTTGGTGGCCAGTTGGCGAATCGAGTTCAGGGCCGAGAAGGACGAGCGCCGCACGGTTTCGCCTTGTTCATTCACCTCCGTTTCGGTGACTTGCGGGCCGCCTTGAGGCCTCCGGCCCACGTAGCCCCCGAAAAACACTATCGTGTGCTTCACGGTCTCTGGCAGATGAGCCAACTCTCGGGCGCGCCGGTTGCATTCGGCCGCGTTATCCTGACGAAGTTGAACAGACATTGAATCCTCTTTCCACCGGATCCGGAGAAGCGGCGGACGCCGATCACGAGTTCTCAAGATGCCGGTGCATGAGGACATCCTCCTCGTGTTTTCAGCGGGCAGGAAGTAAGCGGCTGTTACCGTTTACGGTAAATGGCAGCGCCCGCGGACGCCGCGAACCGGCGGACAAGCCGGGTGACAGGCATGTGCGGAGGAGAAAAATGAAGATCAGGCGAAACCGCGGCCTGGGCTTAACGTGTCATCTTTCGTTTGCTGAACTCATCGAACGACACCGCCAGGATAATCACCGCTCCGATAATCGCCTGCTGGACGTAAGGACTGATTCCGAGCAGATCGCTGCCGTTTGCCAGCAACCCCATTATGAAGGCGCCGATCAGCGTGCCCACCACGCTGCCCTCTCCCCCGCGCAGGCTCCCCCCGCCGATCACTACCGCCGCGATTGCCTGCAGTTCGTAACCCTGGCCGGCCGTCGGCTGCCCCGTCATCAGCCTCGAGGCTTCGATCATGCCGCCGAGACCCGTCAACGCACCGCAGATCGCATACACCGCCGTCGTATGAAAGCTCACCGGAATCCCCGTGTAGAACGCCGCCGCTTCATTGCTGCCGATGGAAAACGTGTACCTGCCAAGCCGCGTATGTTCGAGGACAATGTGAACCGAGGCGGCGCATGCCACGAGCACCCACAGCACGAAAGGCACGCCGAGCAGGTTGCCCTCTCCCAAATAGGAGAACGCCTGCGGAATTTCATGCACCGGGAGGCCGTTCGAGATGATCAGCGTCACGCCGCGGAAGATCCCCAGCGTTCCCAATGTCACGATGAACGGATTGATCCTCAACTGCGTGGTTAGCAATCCGTTTGCCAGCCCGCAGAGCCCTCCCGCCAGGATGCCGGTCATGACACCCAGCCAGATGGGGTTCTCCTTCATGACCATCGTCCCCAGAAGCCCGCCCATCGCCAGGATCGACCCTACGGACAGGTCAATTCCTCCGGCGACGATCACCAGCGTCATTCCGAGGGCCATGAGGTTGATCACGGCCGTCTGGCGAACCACGCTCGATAGATTCGTCTTCGTCAGGAAATGATCCGGCGAGGCAACCGCCAAGATAACAAACAAGCCGAATAGCGTAAAGAACGGCAGCAGCCGCTGAATCATTCCTTCTCTCCTAGCAGCGCTCCGCCGCCCTGCAACGTGGCCAATGTCATGATCTCTTCCTGCGTGGTGCGTCCGGGCAGTTCTCCGGTCAGCTTTCCCTGTCTCATCACCAGAATGCGGTCGGCCACCTGAAGAAGCTCGGGTAGTTCGGAACTCACCATCAGGATCGCCGCGCCGCCGCGCGCCAGTTCGTCCATCACCTCGTAGACTTCCACTTTCGCGCCCACGTCGATTCCGCGCGTCGGCTCGTCAAACAGGAACACGCTGGCTCCCCGCACCAGCCACTTGGCGATCACGACCTTCTGCTGGTTTCCGCCGCTCAACCGCCCGGCAAGCTGTTTAGGGGATTCGCACTTGATTCGCAGCCTGCGGATGTATTCACCGGTGACCGCCTTCTCTTTTTTCGGGTCGAGAAACCAGCCCATGCGGCACACCTTGCCGATGTCGGCCACCGTCAGGTTGTAGCCGATCGGCAGCAGGGTGGCGAGCCCGGTATGCTGCCGGTCTTCCGGAATCAGGGCAATTCCCGCCTCGACGGCGTCCCGCGGCGAGTGAACCACGGCCGGCTTTCCGGCCAGTTTCACGGCGCCGGAATCGAGTTCGTCCAAACCGAACAGCGCACGGCAAAGCTCGGTGCGTCCGGCTCCGATCAACCCGGCCATTCCCACAATCTCGCCGGCGCGCACGGAGAAGGTAATGTTTTCGAACGCCGGCTTGCGTGTGAGTCCCTCGGCGCGCAGCAACTCCTCGCCAGGAGGCACGGGCTCGCGGCGATACATCGCCCCCAGTTCCCTGCCCACCATGTGTTGAATGATCCGTTCGTTTGAAATCTCATCGAGACGGCAACTGTGCACCGTCTCCCCGTCCCGCAAGATGGTGACGCGGTCGCCCACCGTACGCAACTCCTCGAGCCGGTGGGTGATATAGATTACACCCATCTTGCGTTCCCGCAGCGTCTTCACGATGCGGAACACTTCCTTTGCCTCGTGCATGGAAAGGGAGCTCGTCGGCTCATCGAAAATCAACAGGCTCGAGCCGTGCGCGATCGCCCGGCATATCTCCACCAGTTGTTTTCCAGCCGGGCTCAACTTCTCGACGCGCCAGCCGGCATCGAGGGGGAAGTGCTGCTCCTCAATCAACCGGCGCGCGTCCGCCAGCATGCGGCTCCGGTTCACCCATCCCAGCGGCAATCGGGGCTCCCGCCCAAGATAGATGTTTTCCGCCACGGTCAGGTGAGGCGCCAGGAGCGATTCCTGGTGGACCATCGCGATCCCCATCGCGGATGCGTCCGCGGGCTTCGAGAAGCTGACCCGCCCGCCCTTCCACAGAATGTCTCCGCTATCGGCGGGCTGCATGCCGGCGACAATTTTCATCATCGTCGACTTGCCGGCGCCGTTCTCTCCCAGCAGCAGGTGGACTTCGCCCCCATCGACCGACAGGTTCCCGTTTCTAAGCGCGGTCACGCCCCCGAATCGCTTCTGAATTCCCTTGAGTTCGAGTAGCATCGAAACTGCTTAGTTTACAGGATTTCCGGCGGCTTCCGGCTGGTGCGCGATTCTTATCCCTGGTCGAGAACGAAGCTGTTTCCGCGCGCGGGAATCGTCACCGGGGTTCGGTACATGCGCTCGATTGCCGCCGCCAGGGCCTGTTGCTGCAGGGGTTCGCCGTGCACCAGGAAGATCCTCTTCAACCTCTTGGCTATCGGCGCAATCCAGTCGAGCAACTCGCGCTGGTCGGCGTGTCCGGAAAGTTCGTCGATGGTGACCACCTCGGCACGGAGATTCATCAGTTCACCGAACACCGGCACCTGCGGATTCCGGTCGACGATCTTCCGTCCCAGCGTGTGCTCGGCCTGGAAGCCGGTGATCAGCACCGTGTTGCGGCCATCCTCGATATTGTTTCGGAGGTGATGCAGCACGCGTCCGGCTTCACACATTCCGCTTGCCGAAATAATCAGGCAGGGCGTGCGCAGGTCGTTCAAAGCTTTCGATTGTTCGACGTCGCGGACATACCGCAGCATACGGAAGCCAAAGGGATCCGAGTGGTTGTCGATGTATCTGCGGGTTTCGGCGTCATAGAGTTCCGGGTGTTTGCGGAACACGTCGGTTACGTTCACCGCCAGCGGACTGTCGACGTAGATCGGAATGGAAGGTATTTTCCGTTGCAGCGTCAACTCGTGCAGAAGCAGGACAAGCTGCTGGGTGCGCCCGACGGCAAAGGCCGGCGCGATGATCTTGCCTCCGCGGGCCGCCGTGCGCGAGACCACGCCCGCCAGCTTTTCGGAGACGTGCGTCAACGCCTTGTGGAGGCGGTCTCCGTAGGTGCTCTCCATAATCAGGTAGTCCACCTCGGGCATGGCTTCCGGGTCGTGGATGATCGGCAGGCCGTTCCGGCCCACGTCGCCCGAAAACCCCAGCCGCACGGTCCGTCCTTTTTCTTTCACCGTGAGCGACACGCATGCCGATCCCAGCATGTGTCCCGCTTCGTGTAGTTGAAAGCTGGCGTTGTTTCCCAGCGGCGTCTCGTGGTGAAGTTCGGTGGGGCGGAAGTGTTCCATGGCCGCGCCCGCGTCTTCGGGATTGTACAAAGCGGTCACGTCGCAGCCATTCCCGCCGTTTTCTTCCAACAGCTTCCGGCGGCGGCGGCGTTTGTTGACGAACTCGCAGTCTTTCATCTGGATGAACGCCGAATCCTTGAGCATCGCGTCGCAGAGGTCCATCGTCGCCGATGTGCAATAAATCGGACCGGTGAATCCCTGTTTCACCAGTGTCGGCAGGTTTCCGCTGTGATCGATGTGCGCGTGTGAAAGCACGACCGCCTCGACGTCTCGCGGGGAAAACGGAAAATCCCGGTTCCGTTCCTCGGCCTCCTTGCGGCGCCCCTGGTACAGGCCGCAATCGAGCAGATACCGTTTGCCGTCTATCTCGACGGAGTGCATGGAGCCGGTGACTGTCTTCGCCGCCCCCCAGAAGGTAAGTTTCATATCAGATTGCAGTATACCCGCGAGTGGCCCCGTTATACTGAGGGCGAATGTCTTTCTCTCTCCGCGCACCACTCCTGCTACTGCTGTGGGCAGCGGCGGCTCCCGCGCAACAGAAGCCCGTTACTCTCGATGCTCTCGAACGGGGGCAGTTGCCTTCCGCCCCGCGGATTCAATGGGCGCCGGGCGGCGGCCGCTTCGTATTCATCGAGAACGGCCGTGTGCAACTCTATGACGCCGTGTCGCGCTCGCGGCGCGAAGCCGTCTCTCTCGAGGCGCTCGCCAATGCCGCCGTCAAGGTTCCTCGATCCGCTTACGGGTGGGAAAACCGCCGCGTCACCGAGCGATCCGTCCAATGGACGCCCGACGGCAGGAACCTGGTTGTGCTGGCCGGAGGCGACGTCTTTCTCGTCAAACTCGATGCCGGCGGCTACACGCAACTCACGGCCACGCCCATCGCCGAGCGCGACCCCAAGATCTCGCCCGATGGGCGCAAACTCGCCTACCGCCACAACCATAATCTCTATGTGCTCGAGACGGGCAAACAGCCTATTCAGATCACCCACGATGGAACGGACACGCTTCTCAACGGTGAACTCGATTGGGTCTACCCGGAGGAACTGGATCTGGAAACGGCCTACTGGTGGTCGCCCGATTCGCGCTCGATCGCCTACCTGCAACTCGATACCAGCCGCGAGATGATCCAGCCGCATGTCGATCTGCTGCCGTTGTTCGCCATCGAAGAGCCGCAGCGCTATCCCAAGGCCGGAACTCCGAACGCGGATATTCGATTGGGAGTCGTAGCCGCCTCGGGCGGGCGCACCCGGTGGATGGACCTGGGGGAACTGCGCGACCGCCTGCTCGCGCGCGTCTACTGGACCCCGGACTCTTCCTCGATCTTCGCCATGCGCCTCAATCGCGTCCAGAACGAAATGCGCCTCCTTTCCGCGGACGCCCGCACGGGCGAATCGAAAACCATCCTCGAGGAAAAGGATCCCTTCTGGATCAACGTCAGGGACGATTTCCGATGGCTTCCGAGGCGCAACCAATTCCTTACCGGCAGTGAACGCGACGGCTACCGCCATCTGTACCGCTACGGCCGCGACGGCCATCGGGTAGCCCAGATCACAAAGGGCGAATGGGAGGTCACGTCGCTCCTGCAGGTTGATGAGGCGGGCGGCCGGGTCTTTTTCGAGGCCACCCGGGAAAGCCCCCTCGAGCGCCACCTGTACACCGTCAGCCTCGACGGTGGCGAACCCCGCAAACTTACTCGCGAGAAGGGCACGCACACCGTCTCCGTCAGCCCCGGCGGTGAATACTGGACCGATTTCTTCTCCAATCTCACCACGCCGCCGCGCCTCACGCTCCATGACGGGAGCGGCAATGTTATCGCCACCCTTCGCGAATCCGATCGCCGCGTTGCGGAAGAGTATCGCGTCGAGCCCACCGAGCTTCTCGATTTCCGGGGTTCGGATGGGACCCTCTTCCACGCCCGGCTTATCAAACCCCGCGCGTTCGACCGGTTGAGGAAGTATCCGGCCATTGTGATGATCTACGGCGGACCGCACGCGCAGAGCGTGCGCGACAGCTACGCCGGCATCTCCTGGGACCAGGTTCTCGCCGCCCGCGGCTTCGTAATCTGGCAGATGGACAACCGCGGCTCGGCCGGACGCGGCCATCTCTGGGAATCGAAGATCTACCACCAATTCGGCAAACAGGAGCTCGCCGATCAACTCGAGGGAGTGCGCCACCTCATCTCGCTCGGCTTTGTCGATTCGCGCCGTATCGGCATCACGGGGTGGAGCTACGGAGGCTACATGACACTTTACGCCCTCCTCCACTCATCCGGCGTCTTTCGCGCCGGAATTGCGGGCGCGCCGGTCACCGATTGGAGAAACTACGACACGATCTACACGGAACGCTATATGGGGCTCCCGGGCGAAAACCCCGAGGGCTATAAGAACTCCTCACCCGTCCATTTCGCCAGGAATCTTAACGCCCGCCTGATGCTGGTTCACAACTTCAACGACGATAATGTCCTTTACCAGGGGAATATGCAGATGCAGGTTGAATTCCAGAAAGCCCGGAAGTTCTATGACCTGCTCATCTACCCTCAGAAAACCCATGGCGTCACCGGGGCTTTCGCCCGCCACATGCGCGAGGCCATGACGGACTTCTTCGAACGAACGCTCGGCGACTCCACGCACTGACGGCGCTTCAACCGCCGCGCGCGCCCGGTTTCCACGCCACCGCGAGCACTGTTTCAAAATAGGGAGCTTCGTCCTCCTTGTGGACTACCATCGTTCGCGGCT
Source organism: Bryobacteraceae bacterium (assembly GCA_019187195.1). Lineage (GTDB taxonomy): Bacteria > Acidobacteriota > Terriglobia > Bryobacterales > Bryobacteraceae > CADEFT01. The sequence continues at coordinate 86,856 of JABAQT010000011.1, read as the reverse complement.
CGCCGAACCCCGCCTTCTCCAGGTGCCCTGTCAACTCGACTTCCGTGAATCCCAGCCACACGTCCGCATACAATTCGCGCGCCTGTTCATAGTGATGCCGCGCCAGATCCAGAATCGCAATCCGGCCCCCGGGCCGCAGAATGCGCCACGCCTCCTCGACCGCCTTCCGAGGGTGTTGCGCGTGATGCAGCGACTGGCTGAACAGAGCCAGATCCGCCGCTCCGTCCTCGATGGGGAGCGCCTCGAGGTCGCCCTTGCGGTACACCAGGTTGCCCACGCCGTGCGTACGCGCCAACTCCGAGCCGAACTCCACCATCTTTTCCGAGTTGTCGACGGCAATGACCTGCTTTGCCCGCTGCGCCAGCAATTGCGAGAGCGTGCCTTCGCCAGCGCCCAGGTCCGCGATTACCATCGGCGGCATCAGTTGCAGCAGCAATTCCGCCACCGCCTTCCAGGAGCGCCCCGGAACATAATGCCGTCCGAAGCGTCCGGCAAGCTGATCGAAGTACGCCCGCATTCTGTCCTGCCGCTTATTCAACACCAGCCGCAGGGCGGCCTGATCCTGCGCGGCCTCGGGAATCTCCGCGGCCGCCTGCCGCAACACGTCCATCAACTGCTGGAACGATGGCGGCACGGACAGGCTGTAGAGCGTGCTCTTACCCGTTCGCCGGTCCTCGATCAGTCCGGTCTGCCGGAGCTGGGCCAGGTGGGTGGAGATGCTGCTTTGTCCGGCGGTGAGAATCTGCTGCAGTTCGGCGACGGAAAGTTCTTCACTTTCGAGGAGGAGGAGAATGCGCAGGCGGGTGGGTTCGGTCAGCAGGCGGAGGGAATGGAGTATTGACGCCATCTGGCTTCAATGATATCATCGCATCAAGATTCGTCGATACAAGCGTCTCTGGAGAACTTCTTATCATGAGCATTGCACAACTCGAACAGACCGCCACCGCTTATAAGGTGGCTGATATGTCGCTGGCCGATTGGGGCCGGAAAGAGATCACGATCGCCGAGCAGGAGATGCCCGGCCTCATGGCCATCCGCAAGAAATACGCGGCATCGAAACCGCTCGACGGGGTGCGCATCACCGGTTCGTTGCACATGACCATCCAGACCGCGGTTCTGATTGAGACGCTGACGGATTTGGGGGCGCGCATACGGTGGGCAAGTTGCAACATCTTCTCGACCCAGGATCATGCCGCGGCCGCCATTGCCGCCGCCGGTGTTCCGGTGTTCGCCTGGAAAGGCGAGACCCTCGAAGAGTACTGGTGGTGCACCTACCAGGCGGTGAGCCATCCCGGCGGACTTGGGCCGCAACTGGTGGTGGATGATGGGGGCGACGTGACGCTGCTCATTCATAGGGGCTACGAGTTGGAGGAAGGCTCGGACTGGGTGAACACCCCATCGGACAGCCACGAAGAGGCCGTCATCAAGGACCTGCTCAAGAAGGTCCACGCGGAGAATCCCCGCCGCTGGCACGACTTGGTGAAAGAATGGCGCGGTGTTTCCGAGGAAACGACTACCGGCGTCCACCGGCTTTACAAGATGCATCAGGCCGGAAAACTCCTGGTGCCGGCCATCAATGTCAACGATTCGGTGACAAAGTCGAAGTTCGACAATCTGTACGGCTGCCGTGAATCGCTCTCCGACGGCATCAAGCGGGCCACGGACGTCATGGTGGCCGGCAAGGTGGCGGTCATTTGCGGGTACGGGGACGTGGGCAAGGGGTCGGCACACTCCTTGCGAGGTTTCGGCGCGCGAGTCATCGTCACCGAAATCGACCCCATCAACGCTCTGCAGGCGGCGATGGAGGGCTATGAAGTGACTACGATCGAGGATACGCTCGGCCGCGGGGACATCTACGTCACCTGCACGGGCAACTGCGACATCATCACCCTCGAGCACATGAAGCGCATGAAGGACCAGGCCATCGTGTGCAACATTGGCCACTTCGACAATGAGATCCAGGTGGACCGCCTCAACAGCGAACCGGGCGTGAAGCGGGCCAACATCAAGCCGCAGGTGGACATGTACACGTTTCCAGACGGCCACAGCATCTTTCTTCTGGCCGAAGGCCGGCTGGTCAACCTCGGCTGCGCCACCGGCCATCCGAGTTTTGTGATGAGCAACAGTTTCTCGAACCAGACGCTGGCGCAGATCGACCTTTGGAGGAACAAGGACACCTATAAAGTGGATGTCTATACGCTCCCCAAGAAGCTCGATGAGGAAGTGGCGCGGCTGCACCTCGAGAAAATCGGCGTAAAACTCACTACGCTCACTCCGCGGCAGGCCGATTACCTGGGTGTGCCCGTGGAAGGCCCGTATAAGCCGGATCATTACCGCTACTGAGCGCGGGCGGCCGGGAAGAAAAGGCGCAATTACAGTAATATTACACTCAATACTCTTCTGCCAGGTGTATGATCGGGCCAAGACAGGAGTGATCAATTGAGTGTTCATCCCAAGGGCGCGAGCGCGCGAGTTCTGCTGACTTCCGTTTTCGGGCCCTACGCGCAAGATGACGAATTCGGCAGCCGCCGCGTCAACCCGATGGAGCTTTACCACAACCAGGTGACGCGGGTGCAGGGGTCTTTCTCACTGCGCATGTTCCACCGTTCGTGGGGCATCATGATGATCCAGGAGAACATCACGGCTCCGTGCACTCTGCTCGATTTTCCCACCCGGGAAGCGTTCGCCAAGGAACTCAGCGCCAATTCCTACGATATTGTGGGCATCTCTTCGATCATCGTAAACATCGGCAAGGTGCGCGAGATGTGCCGCATGGTGCGTACTCTTTCTCCGCGCTCGGTGATTGTCGTGGGCGGCCATGTGAGCGCGATCCCCGGCATCGAGCGAATGATCGACGCGGACCACATCGTGCGGGGCGACGGGGTCGCGTGGATGCGCGGTTTTCTGGGGGAGGACGCGCATGCGCCCATCCGCCATCCGAAGATCGTTTCGGGCTTCGATATCCGCACCATGGGGATCAAGGTGCCGGCGCCGGCGGGCAGCACGGCGGCAACGATCATCCCCTCGGTGGGGTGCCCCATGGGCTGCAATTTTTGCACTACTTCGGCATTTTTTGGCGGCAAGGGGAAGTTTCTCAATTTTTACGACAGAGGGAAAGACCTGTTCGATGTGATGTGCGGCATGGAGTCCTCCCTGAAGGTGCGCTCGTTCTTCATGATGGATGAGAATTTCCTGCTCTACCGCAAGCGCGCGATGGAACTGCTGGACCGGATGAAGGCGGAGGGCAAGGCCTGGGCGCTGTATGTGTTCTCCTCGGCCAATGCCATCAGCAAATACACCATGCGGGAGTTGGTGGAACTTGGAATTTCGTGGATCTGGATGGGGCTGGAATCGCCGCGTTCGGGCTACGCCAAGCTGAAGGGACACGATACGGTGGCTCTTACGAAGGAACTGCGCGAGCACGGGATCAAACTGCTCGGATCGACTATCGTCGGTCTCGATCATCACACGCCGGAGAACATTGGAGACGAGATCGAGCATGCCGTTTCGCACGAGACCGATTTCCATCAATTCATGCTGTACACTCCTGTTCCGGGAACGCCGCTGCACCGGGAAATGCGGGAAAAGGGTCTGCTTCTCGATGTGGATTTGGCCGACATTCACGGCCAGCACAAGTTCAACTTTGTGCATCCGGCTATTTCACGGGACGATTCCAATCGTTTTCTGAACAAGGCTTTTCTGCGCGACTTCGAGCGGAACGGTCCGAGTCTGTACCGGATCTGCCGCACCACGATGCAGGGGTGGAAGCGTTACCGGAACGATGCCGATCCTCGTGTCCGGGAACGCTTCGAGTGGGAAATCCGGTCGATGAAAACGGCGTATGGCGGGTTGCTATGGGCGATGGAACGTCAACTGAGGCGGAGTAATGAGGCGATGAGCCGCCAGATACGCGAGTTGCGGGGCGAGATGGGCCGCGAGTTCGGACTGCTTACAAGGGTGATGTCGCGGATTCTCGGGCCGGCGCTGCTCTGGACAAGCCAACGGGAAGAGAAGCATCTCGCCGAGGGGAAGACGTACGAGCCAAGGACGTTCCTCGAGCGCCGCAATTGGGTGAAGGCCTAACCAGCCAAGCTTTG
>JABAQT010000011.1:0-82659 GCA_019187195.1 Bryobacteraceae bacterium | reverse complement strand
TCGAACGATATGAGCAGGAGGAAAACCAGAATGCCTGAAGTGGTTGCCATTGACGCACATCAACATCTGTGGAAGTACGATCCTGTGGAGTATGGCTGGATTCAGGACGGCATGCCTGAATTGAAGCGGGACTTTCTGCCGCCCGACCTGAAGCACGAGATGGATTCGATGGGGGTGGGAGGGGCGATCGCGGTGCAGGCGCGGCAGACCCTCGAGGAGACCGAATGGCTGCTGCGGTTGGCCCGGGAATATGACTTTCTGCGGGCTGTCGTGGGCTGGGTCCCGCTGCTTGAGCGGAATGTCACCGAGCCGCTCGAGCGTTTTGCCGTTGACGCGAAGTTACGCGGGGTCCGCCATCTCATCCAGGATGAGGCGGACGATGATTTCATTCTGCGAAAGGATTTTCAGGAGGGCATCAAACGGCTGCGCACCTTCGGACTCGCCTATGACATCCTCATCCATGAGCGCCACCTTCCGCAGACTATCCGTTTCGTGGACCAGCATCCCTACCAGATTTTCGTGCTTGATCATGCCGCCAAGCCACGGATCCGGCACAATGTGATGACCCCGTGGCGCGAGAACCTGCGTGAACTCGCCCGGCGGCCCAACGTCTACTGCAAGCTATCGGGGATGGTGACGGAGGCTGAATGGAAATCATGGACCCCGGCTTCGGTGAAGCCGTATTTCGATATTGCGATGGAGGCGTTCGGGCCCCGGCGGCTGATGTTCGGAACGGACTGGCCGGTGCTGACGCTGGCCGGCACGTATGCCGGGTGGACCGGGATGGTGAGGCAATGGATAGGGGGGCTGACGCGGGAGGAGCAGCAACGCATCCTCAGAGGAACGGCCATCGAAGCCTACGGATTGTAGCGCGCGTCGTACAATCGGAAAGCACATGATTCGAACTGTAATTTTCGATCTCGGCGGGGTAATTGTTCCGCTGGATTTTCAGACGCTCTACGGACGAATATCGGAGCGGTGCGCCGTCCCGGCGGAGGAGATTCCCCACAGGATCGCCGCGACGGAACTGGTTCCCCTGCTCGAGACGGGGCGGATGAGCGGCGAGGAGTTCACGGAGCGCATCAGCGAAAGCCTGGGCCTGGTGGCGACGCCCGAAGAATTTCAGTTTCTGTGGAATTCGCTGTTCCCGCCCTACACGTTCATTGATGAGGACCTGCTGGCCAGAATCAAGAAGCGCCACAGGCTGTTGCTGCTCTCCAATACCAACGCGTTGCACTTTGAGAGGGTCGTCGAAAGCTATCCGTTGCTCAGGCAGTTTGACCAGTATGTGCTTTCCTACAAAGTAGGGGCGCTGAAGCCCTCTCCGGAGATCTACCAGGCAGCGATTGCGAGCGCCGGGTGCGCGGCGGAGGAGTGCTTTTTCACCGATGACATCGCGGATTATGTGGATGGGGCCCGCCGGGCGGGGATCGACGCGGTGCGGTTTGAATCGCAGGCGCAGATTGCCGCCGAACTGCGGGCGCGGGGCGTATTGGAGTAGCGGTTGGGCGCCGGACTGACTGTTCACCGGATGGCTGTGCTATTCTCCCGAACATAGACGTGATCCGCGCGCGGCGTCAGGAGCACCGCAGGGTCCCGATGCCGCCGTGGCTGTCACGAAAACCGGCAAGAGGAGCATGCGGATGCAAGACATTATCATTCGAGACGTCAGACTTCTGGGCTGGAAGCCCGCGGGCAAGGAAGTGTTGGAGGTGAACTTCGATACACCCATCGAATGGCCTATCAACTGGGCAGCCGACAAAGCGGATGCGTACAAAGGAGACGTGCGCGTCAGGATCATGGCGCACGGCTTCGAGTCGTATATCCGAACGGAAGGCAGCGATGCGAACGGGATGTGCACGGAGAAGCACATTTACAGCCAGGGCGGGGATGGGATCCAGTTCTGCAAGGAGAACATCACGATTCACACGATCGGCAAGTTTTCGAAGTGGAAGGGGAAGATGAAAATGATTGAACTTCTCTCTTGCGGCGCAGCGTACATCACTCCAGGAAAGGAGGGGAAGCAGGGGGATGGAAACTATTTCTGCTACCGGTTTGCACAGATCACGGGAGCATCCGTTCGCGCTTCCACCGCCACACAGTTGTACAGTTACGGCACAAAGGACACGGGAATCACATTCGGGAAGTGGGAGGGGATGGTGTACACGTATGATTCGACGGGCGCGGTGATAAAGGTGGAGAAGGAGCCGGAAGCCTAGGGGGTGGCTTACGGCGGATGGGGGAAGGGAGGCGGTGTTTCAGAAAGGAGTTGCGTTGAGGGAGGAGTCATAGTATAAATATTTATAGTATTTTCTGACTTCTCGACCTGGAGCGACTTACCATGTCTATTTCCGCCGATCTTCTCCCGGAATGGGACTTCGAGATGGCCGCCACCCGAAGGACTCTCGAACGCATCCCCGATGATAAATTCGACTGGCGCCCGCACGCCAAGTCAACCACCATGGGGGCCCTGGCAAGCCATACCGCCAATCTGCCGCAGTGGGTGAATGCCACGATAAACCAGCCGTATTTCGATCTTGCGCCCGTGGATGGGCCGGCGGCGGATCCGGCACCTCCGGCCACGAGCACCAAGCAACTGCTGGCGATGTTCGATGAGAATGCGGCCGCGGCGCGCAGAGCAATCGAGGGCGCAAGCGATGAAGCCTACGCACAGCCATGGTCGCTCAAGAAGGGGGGCACGGCGATGTTCACGCTGCCGCGCGGAGTGGTGCTGCGGCGATTTTTCCTGAGCCACATCATTCATCACCGGGCGCAGTTAGGGGTTTACCTGCGGTTGAACGATATTCCGGTGCCGGCGGTGTATGGTCCGTCGGCGGACGAAGCGCCGTTCTGAGCGCGGCCGCAATGCCCGCGGCGGCGATCCATTCGGTAGCCGGCGCGGGGATCTTCGGCCTGCTTTTGTGAGCGGGCCGCCTTCGTCAAAGATGCCGGCGTTTCGATAACATTTGGAGAGAATGGGGCAACAGTCCGAACGGCTAACCTCTCTCGACGCATTCCGGGGCGCCACGATGGCGCTGATGGTTCTTGTAAACGATCCTGGCAACGGACATTTTGTGTACGCCCCGCTCGAACATTCCGAGTGGAACGGGTGGACCCCCACCGACGTTGTCTTCCCGTCCTTTCTTTGGATCGTGGGCGTGGCGATGACACTGGCTCTCGGCCGGCGGATGGCGGCGGGCATGGGACGCTCCGAGTTATTCGGCCGGGCTTTGCGGCGCGCGGCGGTTCTTTACTGTCTGGGACTTCTCGTCTATCTGTTTCCGTATTTTGATTTCTCAGCGATGCGCGTAATGGGCGTGCTGCAACGGATCGCCATCTGCTACCTGGCCGCCACCGCCATCTTTCTGACAACCGGCATTCGCGGCCAGGCGGCGTGGATTATGGGGCTGCTGTCCGCCTACTGGCTCATTATGAAGTTCGCGCCCGTGCCGGGGTATGGGGCCGGGCATCTGGACGTGGAACGCAACTTCGCCCACTATGCCGATCGCATCGTGCTCGGCGCGCACAACTACGCGCCGACGAAGACGTGGGACCCGGAGGGCATCGTCAGCACGCTGCCCGCAATCGCGACGGTGCTGTTCGGGGTTCTCGCCGGACGAATCCTCGCTCTGAAGCGTTCTCTCTCCTCACGCGCAATCGGGTTGGCGGCGGCGGGATTGGTTCTGCTGGCGGCGGGCCTCGTCTGTGAGCAGTGGCTTCCGATCAACAAGAAGCTCTGGACTTCGTCTTTCGCCCTGTTCATGGCCGGCCTCGATTTTGTGCTGTTCGCGGGATTTCTTTGGATTGCCGACGGGTTGGGGTACAAGCCGGCTTTCCGGCCACTCGTGATTCTGGGAATGAACGCCATCACTGTCTACATGGTTTCCGAAATGCTCGATTCGGCGATCCGCGCGCTCAATTGGCGCATGCCGATTTACCGGAAGGTGTTCGCGCCGCTCGCTTCTCCGTGGAACGCCTCGCTGCTCTATGCCGCCGCTTACACGCTCCTGATGTTCGGTGTCGCGTACGCGCTCCACCGCCGCGGGTGGTTTCTCCGCGTGTGAAGCTCGCGCGGCCTACTCGAACACGATCACGTCGTATTCCCGCAACGAGGGAAGAGTGACGCCGCCGTTGTGGAGAGGCAAAGCATGGCCCGTCCAGAGGGAGCGCGCCCTGGAATACCTGCCCTCGACGGTGACACGCACGTCCGGCAGCGGCACAATCTCGCGGATGGGCCTTGTCATCTCGCCGGTAAAGTTCACCAGGTGCACCAGCAGGCGGTTGTCCTTCCGCCGCGCCACCACCTCGACGGATCCGGGAGCGTTTTCGAGGCGCGCCACCGACGCACCCAACTGTGTTCCGGCATTGGCTACCAGTTGCATCAGTTCCGGGGTATGGAAGGTGTTGATGGTATTCCCGAGGTCGCCCGGCATGTAGACGACTGTGCCTTTGCCCTGGCGCCGGATGACAAGCCCCGGATCATTCGATAGCGCCGGAACGCCATCGTAACGCCCCGCCAAAGGCTCGGTGTACTTCCACGCGGCTTCCCCCGCGCCGGCGCGGGTGCGCACATAATACACAGTCGAGGGGATCAACTTACGCGTGATGCCGGCGGCGAGCCGCGGAGCAGTCACGGGTTGCAGGTAGTCCCATTGCCGCGGCCCCGCGATTCCTTTTGCCGCCGACACTCCGAACAGGGAAGAGAGCGCGAAATCGCCGCGCCGCACTCCCGTCTCATCGTAGAGCGAAGTTTCAAAATCCGCGAACAGATTTCCGCCAGCTTCGACATATTTCCGGAGGTTGGCCGCGACGCGTTCGCTCATGCAGGCGACGTTGGGCAGAAAGATGGCCTGGTAGCGGTCCAGGGGCTCGTTCTCGAGTGTGACATCGTCGATGACATCGAAGGGAACATGCGCCCGGAGCAGCGACTCGGTGATTCCGGCGAACTCTCCGTCGAGATTCCCGATGTTCGAACGCTGCGCGGTGCGGTCGATGTCGATCAACTGCGCGGCCGCTCCCGCATAGAAATTCGCCGTCACGTCGGACCACACGACGCCGACTCTCGCCGCGGACTTCGTCTTGGTGAAGTAGGCTTTATTCTTCTCGAGAAACCGGTTCATCTCGGTGAGCGCCGCCATTTCCGGCTCCTCGAACTCGAAGGGCGTGATGCCCATCCATACGCCCGCCGCGTTGGCGATGGTGTCGGCATAGAGCAGGCGCAGTTCCGGATCGGGCAGCAGGGAGAACGTCCAGGGCTTGTGGCTCGCGGCGGAAAAGATGATGGTAGGCTTACCGCCCGCCTGCGTCTCGAGCAGGCGCGCCGTCAGACCGGGCTTCCATAACGGGACTCTCGTCAGATCGCCGCTGATGAACCCTCCCTCGCTTCCAAGCAGATCCTGCTCGGCGATCAGTTTCCGGTTGAACCGTCCGGTAGCCCAGTTCGCCCCCCGCACCCCTCCGTTCATGTAGAGCGCCAAGTCGGGCCGGATGCCTTTCAGAATCACTCGGGAATCGTGGAGGAAGTCCTTCAGGCTGTCGCCCTGGAACTCCATCAACCGCGCGAAATCCTTTCCCGTGCGCTTCGCCTTGCTTGGCATTTCGCGCCCATACCGGCGGCGATACTTTTCGCGGCAGTAGCGGCAGTAACAGGTGTCGGCGCGAAACACCGGGCCGTCGTAGAAGATGCCATCGATTGGATAAGCCGCCAGGTCGCGCAGCACCTGGAACACCCACTCGCGCCATGGGGTGTTGACGCAAAAATCGGCTCCCGTATCGTACACCTTGTCGAGCGGCTGGCCATTCTCCCGCATCATTCGCCAGTCCGGATGCTGCTCGGCGAACTTCACCGTGTACCAGTGGACGTTGAAGTAGATGAAGGTCCGCAGTCCGTGCTTGTGGGCTTCCGGCGCGTAACGCCGGAGGTAGTCCGGATTTTCGATCGCGGCAACCTTCGAGCGGAAGAAGAAGCCGCGGTCATCGAGACCGCCCGGCATGCGCATGATTTCGAGATGCTCGGCGTTGTAGCCGAGTTCGGCTTTTCGCGCCGCCAGTTTCGCCGGATCATACTGGTCGGGCCGGGTCATGCTGGTGGTAAGGTCGATGATGCGCAGAGGCTCGCTTTCCCACCAGTTTAATTGCGCGTGGAGAGTGCCCGGCGCCAGGACGGCGCCGAGCAGAAGCGAATAGAGTTTCACAGCTCAGAATAGCAGCTTGAGACCGAACTGTACCTGACGCGGGTCGCCCGCGCTGGTGATCCTTCCGATTGTAGTAGTGTTCGAGATATTGGTCGCCGGTCCGCTCAGGTTTACGTGGTTCGGGAAATTGAAGAACTCGCCGCGAAGCTGAGCGCTTACCCGTTCGGTCACCTTTATGTTCTTCAGGAGGTTGACATCGAAGACGATATCACCAGGCCCGAACAGCGCGTTGCGAGCCATGTTGCCATAGGTGAACGGGGCGGGCGTCTTGTAGCAGGCGGTGTTGAACCACCCCTGCGTGCCGCGGTCCTCGCCGTGCAGCGTGCCGTCGCAAACCGCGTCCGGACGTCCTCCGCGCCAGCCGGTCGCCGTCGCCGTATAGGTGAGTGAAAAGGGTCCGCCGGTGCGCAGATAGGTGATGCCGCCCAGCGCCCAGCCTCCGACCAGCAGGTCCCCGAAGCGGCCCACGTTGTTGAGCAGGGGTTTGCCGGTCCCGAACGGCAATTCGTAACTGTAGGCGGCCGACAGCACGTGGCGGCGCATCTGGTCCGAGTTGCCGCGTTCGGCGCGCGCGTTGTAGGGATCGTTGACCGGCCCGCCGACCACGGGAACATCGTCGAGCGAGCGCGTCCAGGCGTACTCGACCTGGAACGTCAACCCGTTGTGATAGCGCTGTACGGCTTCCAACTGCAACTGGTGCATGATGGAATTTCCACCGCCGGCGAGGGCCAGAATGTCAGCCCAGGGCTGGTAGGGGCGGTAGGGCTGGAGAACATCCGGAATCTGTTCCCTCGAGACGTTGAGAGAGTAGTTGTACCACGGTATATGGGTGCTGTGGTTGCCGATGTAGGAGGCGCGGAGGCCAAGGTTGCGGCGCACTTCTCTTTCAAGGGTGAAATTCCACTGGTAGGATTCGGCGTTGCGGATGTTGCGCTGCACGATGTTGATGCTGGGATTGGGCGACAATTTTCCGCCGCCCGGGAAAGGATTCGCCAGCGTCAGGCTCGGAGTGGCGCCGGCGGCGGCGGCGAAGGTTTCCGCCAGAAGGAACGGGGGATTGCTGAATCCCAGTTGCCGGAAGCCGATGAAGACCGGAAGGAAGTTGAAGTACTGTCCAAAACCAGCGCGAAACACGGTCTTGTTGTCCCGGAACGGGCGGTAGGCGAGGCCGAAACGGATTCCGAGGTTGTTTCTGTCCGTCACGAAGCTTCCTGTCTGCCCGATGTCCTTACCAAGAACGATGGGGTAGGCGTTGACCAGAGCCTGTTGCGTGAAGGGTGGAAACTGGCCGCCGGGGATGTAGAGCTTGCTGGTCGCGTTGTCGAACAGGCTCATGATTCCGCTCCGTTCCGACCAGGGAATCTGAAGCATATAACGCAGGCCGACGCTCAAACTCAGGCGCGAGCTCACCTGAATATCGTCCTGAACGAAGGCGCTGTAGCGCGCCGAGGAGAAGACCAGCGCGGGGCTGCCGGAAGAACGGTAGGTCGTGTTGGCATACCCCAGAAGGAAATCCGCATAGGCGTTGGCGGGAAGCGCAGAGGTGGCGGCCGAGGTGTAGCGGCCGGTGAAATCGAAACGTCCCAGTCCGGCGTTATTCACCAGCCCGGAGCCCATGCCGCCCACGGCCGGATTCGAGGCGACGCGGTAATCGGCGAAATCGAAGCCTGTCTTGATGGTGTGTTTGCCGCGAATCATTGTGAGGTTGTCGATGAGTTGCGGGGTTGTCTGCGGGCTGCCATTCGCACCGCCGTAATCGCCGATGGAGGTGTAGCTGGTGATGTTGACGTTCGGCAGGCCGCCGTAATCCACCGGATACAGCGTGGGAAACAGCGTGCGCGGATCAAACGACCTGTTCATCCCCTGGCGCACGGAGGCGTGTGACAGGATGCCGAAGCGCAGTTCGTTGATTACCGTCGGAGAAAACATGCGCTGGTAGGTGGCGTTGAGACTCTTCGTGGTGTAGCCGCCGTTTTCCCACGACCCGTAACCGGTGGGATAGTTTTGGGCCACGAAGTACGGATCGCCCTTCGAATAATTCAGGTTGACGAAGAACGTATCCTTGTCCGTGATCTTGTAGTCGCTGCGCACGCCGAAGCGGTAGACGTTGTACTTGTTCGGCACCGAGGTGGCATAGTTCAGCAACGTCCCGTTCGAGGACCCTGGGAGGTTGGGGAGCGGGTAGCGCGATTGCAGCGCCGAAGCGCGGGAATCGATGCGGCTGGTGGGAATCACGTTGTTCGGGAACGGCGTTCCGGCAAGCGGATCGAGCAGTGTGGCCAGTCCCGTGAAATTTCCGTTTCGCATGGCCTCGGTGGGCAGTGAAATTCCGCTGGTCGTCAGCGAACTGCGTTCCTGAAGGTCTTCGTAGCTTCCGAAAATGAACCATTTATTCTTCTTAATAGGCCCGCCGATGTTGCCGCCGAATTCGTTGCGGTTGAACGGCGGCTTGGGCTGTCCGGTGAGGTAGGCGTTCTTGGCGGCATAGGCGCGGTTGCGGTTGAACTCCCACGCCGCTCCGTGAATCTCGTTTGTGCCGGACTTGGTTACCACGGTCACCGACACGGCGCTCTCGTACTCGGCTTTCATGTTGTTCGAGTCCATCTTGAACTCGCTGATCGAGTCCACCGAGGGCTGGGTCGACAGTCCGTGACGGTAGGAATACGCTCCGCCGCCGTTGCCCGAATCGTTGTAACCGACGCCATCGACGTTGAACTGGATGCCGCCCCAATAGAGGCTGCCCGCCACGCGCGGGTTGCTGGCGCTATCGGTTGTCACGCCGGCGGAGATGCGGATCAAGCGGTCGAGGAAGCGGCCGTTCAGCGGAACGGAGGTGATGGCCCCTGATTGCATGATGTTGCCGATGGTGGCGTTTTCGGTGTTGAGTACGGGGGCGGCGGCGGTGACTTCGACCGCCTGGGTGACCGCGCCGGGCTCCAACACCACGTCGACGCGGGTCGAGCGGTTTGGCAGCAGAACCACGTCTTTGACGATGCTGGGCTTGAAACCTTCCAACTGGGTTCTAACCGTATAGCTGCCCGAGGGGAGGTTGGAGACGGTGTACTCTCCCGAGTCGCTCACCACGGCCTTGTATTCAATATTCGTGTTTTGGTTGACCGCCGTAACGGATGCCGCGGGTACAGTGGCACCCGAAATGTCTTTGATGTTGCCGACGATAGCGCCCGTGACGTTTTGGGCGAACGACGGCGTGGAAAGGGAAAGAAGAATCCCAAGGATTCGAGTAACGAGACCAGACCTCATGCAATAGGGCTCCTTGTGGAACTAGTTGAAGCAGAACAAGTTGTGTTGTTTATTGTTTATCGGTTTATTGTACACCAGCGCGATGCGGTGTGAACTCCCACTGTCACTCTCCGCGAGTCATTTGCCGAAGAATACTGTTATCGTACGCTACCGGAGGGGAGGCGGATACGGAGAATAACCCTAAACCTCTCCCCTCAAACTGCCGATATGTGACTACCCCGACTCAATCCACCTAGGATTGGCAGGAGATTTTCGCTTATGCTCGAAACCGGAACCCGCCTGGGCGACTACGAGATTCTCGACATCGAATCCATGTCGAGGAAGGAGGTCGTCTACCGGGTGCGCAATACGGTGGCCCAGCGTCTCGAATCGCTCAAAGTGTTACCCGAATCGTTGCAACAGGATGCGGAGTCACTGGAGCGTTTTTTCCGCGAGATCAAGGTGCACGCCCGGCTGCTGCACCCGAATATCGTCATCTTTCATCATGCCGCCCAAATCGACGGGATGCTGGTCATGACAACGGAGCTGATAGAGGGCTCCACGCTGGCCGATCTTCTTGAATCAGGCCCCCTCCCGTTGCACCAGGCCGTTGCGGTGATGACTCAGGTGCTGGCGGCGCTCCAGCACGCGCACTCCCAGGGTGTGGTGCACCGCGAGGTCTGTCCGGAAAACATCTACCTGCTGCCGGGCGGGGAAGTGAAGTTAGGGGGCTTTGCGATGGCAAAAGCCAAGGGAGAGATGAACCTGACCCAGGTCGGCACCGCTATCGGCCCGGTCCACTACATTTCGCCGGAACAGGTGAAGGGAACCGCCTCCCTCGATCCCCGGTCGGACATCTATTCGGCCGGATGCGTTCTCTATGAAATGCTTTGCGGGCATAAGCCGTTCCAGGCGGCGAGCCAATTCGATGTGATGCTGGCGCATGTACAACGCGAGGCGACGCTCGTGGCCACGGTCAACCGCAACCTTCCGGGATTCTGGAGCGCGGTGGTGGGACGCGCGATGGCGAAGAAACCCGAGGATCGCTACCGCTCGGCGGCGGCCTTTTCGGAGGCCTTGACCGAGGCGCTCGAACGGCCAGACGGCGTAGTCGACACGCACCGGCAGGCTCCGCCTCCTCCCGTGCCCGCCCCGCCCGCCAAGCAGACACTACCCGCGGGCCATACCATCGCCCACGCAGCGCCCGCAAACGATCAGGCTTTCTTCTGGCTCACCATCGCCTTTGTCGTGATAATCATTCTTTTCGCCTTCACACTGTTCCTGAAGTAACGTGAGATATCAGGCCGGCCAGCAAATCGGCGAATACCGCATCCTCGGCCATCTCGGTTCGGGCGCAAGCGGAGATGTCTTCCGGGTGGAACATCGCATTACGCGCCGCATCGAGGCGATCAAGGTCTTCTACGGGACGATTGTGGACGAGGAACGCGCGCAGAGGATTGTCCGCGAGGCGATGCTTCAGGCAAAGTTGAACCATCCTGGCATCGCGGCGGTTCATACGGCGTTCTGGAGCCAGGACGATCTGCTGCTGGTGATGGAGTTCATTGAAGGCGAATCGCTGCGGCAGACCATGGACCGGGGCCGCGTGGATTACTTCACGGCGCTCTCCTATGCGGGCCAGATTCTGCGCGCGCTGATTCATGCCCATCAGAACGGAGTGGTGCATCGCGACATCTCGCCGGCGAATATCCTGGTGACGCCGAAAGGGCGGATCAAGTTGACCGATTTCGGGCTCGCCAAGAAACCCGGTGACCGCCGCATCACGCAGTCGGGGATCATGATGGGCTCCATCCACTACACGGCTCCGGAGCAGATCAAGTCGTCGGCGGATGTGGATTTTCGCGCCGATATTTACTCGACGGCCGCGGTGCTCTATGAGTTGTTCACCACGGAACGGCCCTTTGAAGGGGATTCTCCGTTCGACCTGATGCTGGCGCATGCGGAAACACGTCCGGTGCCGCCATCCAGCCGCAGGGCGGACCTTCCGCCGCATCTCGATGCCGTTCTGTTGCGTGGCCTCGAGAAAGACCCGGCGCGGCGGTTTTCCTCCGCGGCGGATTTTCTGGTGGCGCTGGTTCCGGATTCGGCTCCACCCCGGCGCGGGTGGTGGACTTCGGCGAACGCATGGACAGCCGCGGCTTTTTCCCTGGTTGCGGCGTTATTTGTAGCTCTGGCCCTGGGTAGTCCGGGATTGCGGGTTGGCAATGAAGAGGCCATGACGATTCCTCTGCGTCCTCCGCCCCCGCCCGCTCCGCCACCCGAGGCCTTCGAGAAGAGCAAGACCGGTGAAACACCTTACATGGTTCCCCAGTCCATTCCGGATGAAGCGGAAGCCACGCATTCCCCACTGAAGGCATCGAAACCCCGGATGGCCAAACCCGTGGCGGCGAGGTTCGCGCCCCGCCGCCGTCCGCCCGCCTCGATTGATCTTCCACCCGCGCCCGGCCTCACTCCTTCCACGCTCGCGCCGCCGGCGGCGATTCTCGCGCCACCCGCCGTGCCGAAGCGCCCGCCCGGTTTTTGGAATCAGCTTGGAAGAAAGGTGAACATTTTCCGGCGGCACCAGTAGGGGCGGGAGATCCGTTTCGGCAGCGGAAAGAAAAAAGCCCGGCCCGGCGTGCCTGCCGGATCGGGCTTTTCTCGCGAATCAGCGTCTCTGATGCGAACCTAAACGGCCTGATGCTCCGCGTGGTAGCGGTTCAGCATCTCCGTAATCTGGTCCTTGAGTTGAAGTTTCAGCTTCTTCAACCTGGCTTCTTCGATCATCTCCTCCGTTGTCGGATGGGATTTCTCCTCGAGTTCCAGGACGCGCTTTTTATACTCCGCATGTTGCGCGACCAGTTGGCGGAACTCTTCGTTCGATTGCATCAGATCCGCTTTCAAGTGTTCTTGCGTGATCTCCATAGACAGGCAATCTCCTTCCTGAAATACCACGCCGAGTTGGGTTGTATAGGGTTGCTCTACAGGCTCGGTGGGTGAGAGTCATCGATACTTATCCGGCGGCTGGTCACCGATAGGCCAACCGTTCTGAAAGAACGTTAACACAGATGACAGTACATTACAATGGGTTCCGGGTACTGAGTTCCAAGTGGTTGAATACATGGAGAAAAGTGTGTGTCCGGAGGTGTCGCCTGCCGCGTCATTCATTCCCGGGGAATGAGGCGCAACATGCTGATGGTTACCGTGAACTCGCGGTCGTCGGGAGGGCAGGTCCAGACGGGAGCAGCGGAAATCTCGACCACGTATTCCGCCGCCTCAGCCACGTCCGCCTCGAGCACGAACACCCCGGGGCGATCGGGTTTCCAAACCCCGGCGCCGGCGCCATTGACCTTCACCTCGATGCGCGGCGCATCGCCCTGCTGAAAGAACAACTCGTGCGCGTGGCCGCGGATACGGAGGCGCTGCGGCCCCTCGCGCGTACGTTTCAAGCGGGCCGCGGCGCGGCGGGCGATCCAGCGGTACTTGTTTCCAAAGACGCCCTCGATCTCGCTCCAGCCGGATAGAAGGGAGTCCTCGTGGCCGGGGCGCGAGAAGTCCACCGTGTCCTCCCGGTCGCCCGGATACAACTCCGTCTTCTCCCTGGACGGCAGCAGGTTGTACACGCCATCCTCGAGCGGAGCGCGATAGCCGCAGGCGCACGCAAGCGTGTAACTTTCGACAATTTCGAACGGCGCATGGCAATCGGGACAGCGGAGCAGGGATTCAAGCCGTCCGAACGATGGGGCCGACACGGCGCCCGCCTTCCGGCAGAACGCGGCGAGCGTCCCGCCCAGCAGCCGCGCGGCTCTCCACACGGAACGGTGCCGGTCCAGCCGGACAGCCATTTTCTTGACAATCCGTTCCCCCCAGCCGCGTTCCGGAACGAAAATCTCGTACTCGGCGGCGGCGAAATACTCGTGAATCAGGTCGTGCCAGCGGCGGAGGCCCATGCTGTGGTTCTGCCGGATGCCGAAATCCTCCTCCTGCGCCGCTCCGATGACGTCGCGCACCAGGTAGCCGAGCAGGCCCCACTCATCCAACTTCCGCTCCCAGGGCTTCATGCTCTCGCGATAGGGACAGCGGTACAGCCCCAGCGTGAGCAGCCGTCGCAGCGGTTCCTCGGCGAGAAAAAACACTCCGCCCGGGGCGAGCACGCGATGCACTTCCCGAAACACCTGCTCCATGCCGGTGAACTGGCTGAGCATCTGAAACGCCATGACAAACTGCAACGACCCGTCCTGGAAGGGGAGATTGGCGGCATCGCCCGCTACCCGAACCGGAGCATTCCGCAGACCCCAGGCATCCATCAGATGCGCTCCGTGGCGGAGCGCATCGGCCGAGATATCCAGAGCGAATCCCCTGGCTCCGAATTGATTCGCCAGCATGTAGCTCGAGTGACCGGCCGCGGCTCCGATTTCGAGGAAGGCTTCGAGCGGTCCGATGAAATCGAGGTGCTTGGCGAGGAGTCCCCCGCGGCGGCGGTTCTCCTCCTCATACACGGCCAGCGCACGTTCGGGCTGGCCGAAGCTGGCGAAGTTATGCCACTCCACCTCGGCACGTTTCGTGGAGAGGGTCTGCGCTTTCATGCGGGATGATTGCCCGCGCGGTTCAGCGCCTGGTTGAGATGGGACATGATCCTCTACTATAGAGAACCGCGATGGCTCTTTGAACTGCGCGCGCCTAGAAATCCGCCGTCGCCGAGTACCGCGAGTTTACGAAAGAAATCCAGCGGCCGCTAACTTTGTGAAGCCACACGGTAAGCTGGCAGTCCTTTTCCGTCCAGGTCCATTCCTGCAAGGGCACGTCACGATTTCCCGCTTTCGTGAGCGGGTAGAAGTTTTCCAGAACCACGTGAAACTCGTCCTGGCGCTCGCCGCGCAGGAACGGCTCCTTCTTCCGCGGCGCCCCCAGTTGCTCTTCCAACTCGGCCGGAGTCAGGCGGTCCAATTCCGGCAGATGAACGATTCCGGTGCACGGGCTCTTGGCCCATGCCTTGCTCTTAGTCGCTTTCATTTTGCGTGACTCCTGTTCCTTGCTTGCGCCGTGCTCCTTCCGGCCCGTGGACTGGACAGCATCGCCGCCTCCCGGCGCGCCACATCCCAGAAAGGACGCCATCAAACACCCCATTGCCAACCGGATAACCGCGTCCACTCATACACTCCTTACGGAAAATGCCGTATTCGGAATCATCTTGTTCAACTCTTCGATGATGGTCCGGAAATGCCGTTCCCGCAAGTGGTGGCCCTGATTCATGATGCTGCCGTGGTCGTTCTTGTTGGGGCTCGTATCCCGGTACTCATCGCCGCGGTTGAGCACGGCGGTGTTGCCGATCGTGTGGCCGAATTCGTGCGCCACGGGCACTTGCGTGTCGCGCGCGGCGCCGTTCTGGAACGTGCGGGTGGAAAAGTCCTCCGTGTCGAGATTGATGACATGGTTGTTCCATTCGACGTTGCTTTGGCGGAAGGTGCCCCTGGCGACTTTCGTCACGTGCACCGTCCAGTGGGGATTCGAGGTCACCCAGCGAATGTCGAGATTGATGGGGATCGGTTTCCCCCGGAAAGACCTGGCGAAAGACGAGGCGCCTTCGACATTCATCGTCACGCGATTGCTCCACGCCGCCCAGATCGCCCGGTCGGCGCGGGTGTGAAAAGCGCGCTTTTCCTCGAGAGTCCACGCGGGCTGACCGGCATCCACTTCCCAGACATACAACCACCGCTCCTGTAGAAAAATCCGCCCCACGGTGGTGTCCAGATCGATCACGCACCAAGCCACTTCACGCACCACATGCCCCACTGATCACCTCCTGAGCCGCCAATTGGAATGAACCGCTCCATGAAGATATGCGAGAACCAGAGGGGAAAACCATCAGGTCATCCGAAAATCGGAAATACAGGCGGATGGAGCGGATTACAGGTTCGCCTTTTCCGGTTTCCCCGCGGCGGTATCGAGGCCCAGAACATATCCGCGAATTTTGTTCTCATCCGGCGCGGCCATGCACAAGCTGGCGGCATACCCGGCAACCACCGTTACGGCGACTCCGGCGGCGCTCTGATAGAAGAAACTCCAGGGGGTGCGGAAGCTCATCCAACTGACGGCAACCGCCCCCGCCAAAGCGCCCGCCAGCGCGCCCGAGGAAGTGGCGCGGCGCGTCAGCGTCCCCAGCAGGAAAATACCCAGCAACGGTCCGGCTATGAAGCTGTTCACCCGGTTATAGGCGATGGCCAGCTCGCCGAGGCGACCGGCGAACATCGCCAGTGCCGTCGCGCCGCAACCCCAGATCGCGGTTCCGATCCGTCCAACCGACGCGTAGTGCTCGGCCGTCTCGTTGGGCCGGAACACGCGCTGGTAGAAATCCACTGTCGCCGCCGTGGTCAACGAGTTGATGCCGGCCGACATTACGGCCATCGAAGCGGCGAAGATGGCCGCGAGAATCAGCCCCGAGACCCCCGGCGGGAGTTCGCGCATGGCAAAGAACGGGACGATGGCGTCCTCGGAAGTGAGCCCCGCGAGATTCGCGCGATGGAAGCTATAGAACGCATACAGCATGATGCCGGCGAAGTAGAGCAGGAGGGATGTGGGAACATTCAAACCCGCCTGGAGCATCACCGAACGCTTGCACTCATCCGCCGATTTTGTCGTGAACAGCCGCTGCAGGATGGCCTGGTCGGTGGTCAGCGTCGAGAGCACCAGGGTCGATCCGCCGATCAGGCACGCCCACAGCGAGGTCAGCTCCCTCGGATCGGTGGACAGGTTCAGAAATTTCAGGCGGCCTGCTTCGGCGGCCGCCCGCCAAGCCGCGCTAAAGCCGCCCGGGGTATGCCCCATCGCGGTGAAAAAGATGAGCAGGATGCCGAGCGTCACCGTGAAAAACTGGATGACGTCCGTCCAGATCACGGCCTTCATGCCGCCGAGCGTCGTGTAGACCGTTGTGAAGAGGCCCATGAAGAGCACGCACTGCCAGACGGGGAGCCCCGTCGCCAGGTTGATCACCAGAGACGGGGCGTAAAGGGCGATCGCCACGTGCGTTCCCCGGAGCGCCTGGAAGAGCGCGCTGGTGACCAGCCTGACGGGCAGATTAAACCGCCGCTCGAGGTACTCATAGGCGGTGTACAGATTCAGCCGCGCATAGAAGGGCACGAACACGCGAATGACGACCGGCGCGGTGAGCGGATAACAGAGCAGCAGCCAGGTAATCTCGAGGTTGTGTTTGTAGCTCCATGCCGGGGTGCCCATCACCGAGATGGCGCTCAGATCGGCGGCTACAATCGAGATGCCGGCCGGGATCCAGGACATCGAGCGTCCGCCCAGGAAGTAGTCCCGCGGTGTGCTTCTTCGCTGGTAGAACGAACTTCCGAAGGCAGCGATGGCGACCAGGTAGGCCACCACCATGGCGTAGTCAACAGGCGTTAGGCCCTTCATCGCCCGCCTCCCGTCCGCGAATTCGTTTACGCCACATCCGAGTTGACGCCGTCATAGGTGGATTTCACGGGCCTCCTCATTGCTTTGCACGATGGCATGGAATACCGATACGGTGTCGAGTTCCAGTGGAAAGGCGACGGGGTAGGCGTGGCGCCCCTCGACCGCCTCGACGAACGCGCGCGTCTCACGAAGATAACAGGATTCGTAGGTGAAATCGCCGCCGCGGGCCGACGGAATGTGCCCGGAGGAGAGGCGCTGGCGCTCGAGGATGGCGGTCATCTCGCGGCTTGCCGCAAGCGCCTGCTCCCAGCCGGCCGCGTCGCTGAAGGGAATGTGGCGGGAGGCCTTCGCCGGCGCCTCGAACAGGCGCAGCGACGTCTGGTCCTGCCGCCATTCGATCGTCCCTGATTCGCCCGCGATGCGGATGTGCCGTCCGAGGGTTCCACGCTCGATGATGTCGTTGTGAAAGTAGCCGCGCGCCCCGCCGGCGAAACCGAGCAGTACGTCCTGATTATCCGGCCCCTGGAGATCGAGCGCGCTCAGCTTCGAGAACCGCGCGAGCACCGACGTGACCGGCCCCATCCACCACAGAACGGGAGCAATGTCATGGAGGATCATGTCCATTCCGCAGCCGCCGAGGTTCGCGCGGGCGCCATAAAAATCGCGGTAATCCTCGTAGGGATGCCAGTCCGGGAGATAGTTGCCGAGGCTGTATTCGAGATAGAGCGGCTTGCCGATGGCCCCCGCCGCCAGCAGGTCACGAATGATGCGGTATGGCGGATAGTAGCGGATCGTGTGGCTGACTCCGAGCACGGCGGGATACGTTTCGGCCCTGCGGGCGATCTGGCGGGCCACGCCGGCGTCATAGACGAAGGGCACTTCCGCGAAGACGTGCAGCCCGCGCTCCATCGCGGCCAGAACATACTCCTCGTGCAGCGTGGGCGGAGACGAGACAACCACCGCGCCGGGGGATTCGCCAAGCGCCGCTTCAAAGCTGCCGAACCCGCGAACCCCGAACGCCTCCGCCACGTCGCGGCGGCGGCCGGAAGCTGGCTCGAACAACAGGATCTCGCCGGGATCGAGATAAGTGAGGTCGCGAAGCCTGCGCCGCCCCATCGAACCGCCGCCGATCACCAGCCATTTCATGGATGAGTCCCTCCCGCGCGCCTCAAGTGAGCCGTCGAAACCCGGCGTGAGCCACCGGCCCGCGCAGCGAATCCATCAGCCGGTTCCGCCGGATCGCCTCGCCGATTCCCAGGAAAACCTCCTCCACAGCGGCCAGGTAAGCCTCGACCTGCTGGTCCTCGTGGGCGTACATGGCATAGAAGGCGTTCGTGGCGAGGAACCCGCGATCGAGCATCTCCTGAGTGAACAGGGTTCGCGCGGCCTGGGCGTCGTTGACGTTCAGGATGAAATGCGACAGCGGCGGCATTCCGGTGACGGTCAGCGGAATGCCGGCACGCCGGGCGGCGGCGCGCCAACCAGCCTGAATGCGTTTTCCCGTTTCGATCAGCCGCGGCGGAACCTGACGCTCCCGGTGTTTGCGAATGGCGGCCAGCGCGGCCGCCGGTCCGATGCGCTCCGTCCAATAGGTGCTGCTGATGAAACTGTCCTGGGCCGCCTGCATCACGCCGCCCCTTCCAATGATGGCCGCCATCGGATATCCGTTCGACATTGCCTTGGCGAACACCGCAATATCCGGCGCCACTCCGTAGGTGAGGTGAATGCCCCCGGTATTGATCCTCCATCCCGCCGTGATCTCGTCGAAGATGAAGACCGCCCCGGCTTGGTTCGCCAGTTCGCGCGCGCCCTCGAGAAACCCCGGCGCGGGCTCATGATCGCGCACGGGCTCCATCACAACAGCGGCGAGATCGGACCGGTGGCCGCGCACGATGTTTTCGAGTTCATCGAGGCGGTTGTAGTGGAAGGGCAGCGCGGTGCCGGTGAGGCTTCGCGGCACGCCGGCGGCCTCGAGACCCGGCAGCAGGTGGCCGTCCAGCGCGCTATCATTCGCCAGGTTGGCGGCGAGGTACCAATCGTGCCAGCCGTGGTATCCGCAGAAGGCCACCTTCTCGCGCCTGGTGTGCGCGCGCGCGATGCGGACGGCGGCGCTCATCGCCTCTCCTCCGCAGCGCGTGTAGCGGACCATCTCCGCCCAGGGGTGCAGCTCGCAAAGCAGTTCCGCCAGTTCCACTTCTTCCGGACAGTTCAAGGTGGCCATCGTGCCGCGGGCGATGGCCTCCCGGGCGGCCGCGTCCACGTCCGGGTCGGCGAACCCCAACACGGCCGCCCCGATGCCCGCGTAACCCATGTCGATATAGCGGTTGCCCTCGATGTCCCACACTTCGGCGCCGCGAGCCTTCGAGTAGTAGCCCGGCCACTGTTCGGGCAGCAGCAACTCGGGCCGTTTCGAGAACAACTGGGTTCCCCCGGGAATCCTCCGCCGGGCTTTGCGGTAAAGCTCCTGCCCCGTCATTGCGAACCTCCCATCCGCATGCCTCAACTATCGGTAAAACGGCGCCCAAGTCACCCAGCGCGGGCCGTAGTGCGGTTCGGGCCGGCCGTGTTCGATGGCTCCGAGGTCCGGGCCGGCTCCTGTGAACCCGTCGTTGATGGTGGGGAGAATGACTCCGGCGTCGATGGCTTTCGATTGGGCGCGGAGGCGGAAGTCGAGGTCCATGGCATGGTAGACGGCATGGCGTTTGGCGGGGTCTGGCGGAGTCATCTTCTCGAAGATGTCGAAGTCCAGTTCGCGGCCATGTTTTTCCTGGCCGGTGGCGGA
Organism: Bryobacteraceae bacterium; assembly: GCA_019187195.1. Taxonomy (GTDB): domain Bacteria; phylum Acidobacteriota; class Terriglobia; order Bryobacterales; family Bryobacteraceae; genus CADEFT01. The sequence continues at coordinate 63,027 of JABAQT010000011.1, read as the reverse complement.
TTGGAGTTCGGCGAGGGTGCGGAAGGATTTCCACTGCTCGCGCGTGTTCTTGTAGAGGGTCTGGCCCGGTTCGGTGGGTGCGAGCCAGAGATACTGCGCTTCGACGCCGTTGTTGGGGCGGAAGCCGTTGTAATCGGAACTGTAGTCATGGGTGGCGTTGGCCCAGGTCATGATGCCGCGCCCGGGGGTGTCACGGCCGAGGAAGAGATTGTTGCGCCAGTGGACGTTGCCGTTGGGGCTGCGGACGGCCTGCTCGCCGATGAGGGTGTTGTGATACATCAGAAGGCCCGCCGGGCGGGCGTCAAGCTTGAAGGCGACACCCGACTGGACATGGTAGAGGAGGTTGCGGAAAAAGTAGACCGGTCCTCCGAAGATGGGCTGGGAACTGTAGCCGCCGTGGAAGGCGTTGACGCCGCGGTTCTGATAGACGCGGATATTGTGCACGCCGCCGTCGGCTTCGATGAAGTCGTCGTTCGACATGTGCATGTCGTTGGCGTAGATGTCGATTGATGAAGCCTGCCGTTCCGGGTCCGGCTCGGGCGTGCCGTAGGTTGAGATGCCGATGGCGTCGTGGAAGTAGGCGATGGCGTTGTGGGCTATGACGTGGCCGGGGCCGTAGACCTTGATGGCGTAGTAGCTGGTGAGCAGGTGCGACGGGTATGGGCCGATATAGCCCCAGCGGGAGCCCGTCCAGCCGATGAGGCGGAAGCGGTCATCGCGGCCGAGAAAGAGATTGTCCGCTATGTAGAAGTCGCTCGAGCCGGCGTACTCGGTCCAAACCCCGAAGCCGATGTTCTCGAAGCGGCAGTTTTTGACGGTGAGCGAGGTAGCGCCCAGCACCTCCTTCTTGCCGGCCAGAATGGCGACATCGGTGTTGCGGAAGGTGAGCCCTTCGAAGATGTGGTTCGACGAGGCCATCACGTCGAACAGAACGTGGTTGCCCGCGCCGTCGAAAATGGGTTCGCCATCACCGGCCGCCTTGATAGTGATGGGTTTTTCCTTTGTTCCCTTCAAGGAGAGGGTGAAGGTTCCGTCGAAAGGGGCGGCGAGCGGGTCGACGTAGTTGAGACGTTCCGGGCGGTAGAGCCCGGCGTGGACCAGGAGAATATCGCCGGGCTGGGCGCGGCGCTCGCGAACGACGCTCCAATCGCCGAGTCCTGCTCCGTAATAGGCTTCGAGGATGCCGGTGAAGTTCGGTTCCTGGCGCGGGCCTTTGTGATCCGGCGGATAGACGTGAAGCACCCGCCCGCCCTGGTAGGGCCGCGGTTCGGTGCGGGTGCGCACCCTGGCCGTCTGGGTGGAGGGACCGGAGACGCCGTCAGGATCGGTAAGCGTGAAGCGGCATTCGTACTCGACGCCGGGCTCGAGGTTGAGGATCGAGCCGGCGAAGCCGTGCGGAACGGTGTAGTGCAGATGCTCGGTGTCGCGGCCGACATCTTCACCGCCGATGCGCAGCATGGGGAGCGCGTCGCGCCAAGTCTGCTCGCCGGCGGGGCGGTAGCTCACGGCCACCCGCGCATTGCGGTTGGCGTCGCCCGAGATGGACCACTCGAAGCCGAGGTTGCGCAGCGTGGGGTGTTCCACGAGGAATCGTCCGGCGGTGACCGCATTTTGCGCATAAAGCGCTGCTGGAAGGAACAGAGGAAGAAGAAATACCGCGGGTTTCATGAGTATTAGGACCAGTTGGTATCCTATAGCCGCGGATGGCGGCAGGTCAAACCTTGTCGAGGGCGGGAACGTGGAAGCGGAATCCCTCGATTCCGGCGCGGTTGTAATAGGCCGCGGTGGCGTGGGCCACGCCGAGAAGAACCTCGTACTCGTGCGCGACGCCTATGTTCCGAAGGTGCGTGTGAAGCGCTTCCGAGTCGGGGAGCGAAACATCGCGGGTGCCCACGACGAGGCGGATGCGCATGCCGTCGAGGCGGAAACGATTCGCCTTCGAGAGTTCGAACACATCATCGGCGGCCGAATACCATTGCGAGAGCTGCTCGATCCAGCGGCGGCTTTCCGGAACAATTCCGGGATATAGAATGCCGTCCTTGGGCAGCGGGCGGTAGGAACCGGCGTAGGCGACGACCGAGCCGAAAAGATCGGGATATTTCAAGGCGAGTTTGAGGGAGCCGTTGCCTCCCATGGACATGCCTTCGATCCACCGCGCGCGGCGTTCCTTGATGGTGCGGCAGGTGGCGTCGATGTGGGGAATCAGCTCGCGAATAATAAAGGATTCCACCATCACCTTTTGCGGTTCCCAATCCCGGTATTCGCTGCGCTTGCCGCCGTTGGGGATGACCATGATAACCGGCGGCATCTGGCGGTCCTGAATGGCCCGGTCGAGCATCGCGGCATAGGGGATGCCCGCCGTTTCATCGCTTCCGGCTCCGTGAAGCCAGTAGAGTACGGGGAAGCGGTCCGTTGAGGAATCGTAGCCCGGCGGCAGATAGAGGTGGAAGCCACAGTCGTGGCCCATGACCTTCGAGAACAGAGTCTTATGGGTGACGCCGCGCGGGAGGTTTGTGCCGGGGTTGACCCAGTGGATGTTGAACTCGAGCGGCTTGCGCTCTGTTTGGCCAAAGGCCGCCGGCGCGGCGAAGGAGAACAGAGTGCGGCGGGTGATCATTTCATGCATGTTTGTTGAGGAGCCCCAGGATTTCGATGGTAAAGTCACTTGCGTTCCGGCTGCAAGCCAAATCTGCCAAGTACTTCCATGCCTCGTGGACTCATGAGGAAACGGAGGAAGGCCCGCGCCTCCTGCCGGCGGTTGCTTCTGCTGAGGATTCCGCCGGCCTGGCGGATGGGGTCGTGCAGGCTTTCGGGCAGCAGGACGCCGCGGCCTTCGAGCAGGCTCCAGGATGTAATGACGGCGTCGGCGTTGCCGCTTTCGGCATACTGGAGGGCCTGCCGCACATTCTCGCCGTAGACGATCCTATCCTTGACCGCATTCCATAGTCCGGCGCGCTCGAGGGCCTGCCGGGCGGCCACTCCGTAGGGGGCATGCCGGGGGTTGGCGATGGCGATATGTTTTACTTCCGCCCGGCGGAGGCCGTCCAGTTGTTTGACTGTTCCTCCGGGAGACCATAATCCGATCCTCCCTCGAGCGTAGATAACCACGGAGTCCGCCAAGAGATCACCCGAGCGGACGAGATCGTCGACGTAGAGCTTGTTTGCGGAGAGGAAGACGTCGTAGGGTGCTCCACTGGCGATCTGGCGGGCAAGCATGCCGCTAGCGCCCGTGACGAACTTCGCATCGATGCCCGTAAGCTGATGGAAAGAAGAGGCCAAGTCAGCCTGGGCGGGGGCCAGGTCGGAGGCGGTGGCGACGACGATTTCGCGGTGGGGGTTGGGGGCGGCGGGGAGCACGGAGCAAAGTATACTTGACAAAAGCGCACTAACATTTAATAATGAAATCGAGCGCAATGAACGCCCGGAGCGTTTCAGGAAAGCGTACTTAATCAACATGAGCAAAATTATCGGTATCGACTTGGGCACGACCAATTCCGTGGTCGCTGTCATGGAGGGCGGGCAGCCCGTTGTCATCCCCAATCAGGAAGGCGGACGCACTACCCCTTCCGTGGTTGGGTTCACGAAAACCGGTGAACGGCTGGTCGGCCAAGTGGCCAAGCGACAGGCGATCACCAACCCCGAGAATACCATTTACTCGATCAAGCGGTTCATGGGACGCCGCTTCGAGGAGGTCGGTGAGGAGACCAAGCTGGTTCCCTACCGCATCGTTTCCGGCGACAGCCGGGACGCGCGGGTGGACGTTCAGGGCAAGAAGATGCCGCCTCCCGAGATTTCAGCCCTGGTGCTGAAGAAGTTGAAGGAAGCGGCGGAAGCTTATCTGGGCGCGAAGGTCACCAAGGCCGTGATCACCGTTCCGGCGTATTTTAACGACGCGCAGCGGCAGGCGACCAAGGATGCGGGGCAGATAGCGGGTCTCGAGGTGATGCGCATCATCAACGAGCCGACGGCGGCGGCGCTCGCCTACGGGCTGGATAAGAAGAAGGATGAAACCATCGCGGTTTTCGACTTCGGCGGCGGCACGTTCGATATTTCCATTCTCGAGGTAGGCGACGGCGTGGTCGAGGTGAAGTCCACCAATGGGGACACGCACCTTGGCGGCGACAACATTGACCACCGCATCATCGACTGGATGGTGACGGAATTCAAGAAGGAGACGGGCATCGACGTTTCCAAGGACCAGATGGCGTTGCAGCGGCTGAAGGAAGCGGCCGAGAAAGCGAAGATCGAGCTTTCCACGCTCTTCGAGACGGAGATCAACCTGCCGTTTCTGACCGCCGACGCCACCGGACCCAAGCACCTGGCGATGAAACTGACGCGTGCGCGATTCGAGCAGATGGTGGAAGACATTCTCGAGCGCACGATGGAGCCCTGCAAGCGGGCGTTGTCGGATGCGGGGATTACGCCCGCGCAGATCGACGAAGTGGTGCTGGTGGGCGGTTCGACGCGTATCCCGAAGGTGCTGGAGAAGGTCCGCAACTTCTTCGGAAAGGAGCCGAACAAGAGCGTTAATCCGGACGAGGTGGTGGCGGTTGGGGCGGCCGTGCAGGGAGGAGTGCTGGGCGGCGAAGTAAAGGACGTGCTGTTGCTGGACGTGACGCCGCTCTCGCTCGGCATCGAAACGCTGGGCGGCGTGTTCACCAAGCTCATCGACCGCAACACGACCATTCCGACGCGCAAGGGCGAGGTGTTTTCGACCGCCTCGGACAATCAGACCTCGGTCGAGATCAAGGTGTTCCAGGGGGAGCGCGCCATGGCGCGGGACAACCGGCTGCTGGGCGTCTTTCAACTGGTGGGAATTCCTCCGGCCCCGCGCGGCATTCCGCAGGTGGAGGTCACCTTCGACATCGACGCCAACGGCATTCTGAATGTCATGGCGAAGGACCGGGCCACCAACAACGAGCAGAAGATCACGATCACTTCCTCCTCGGGCCTGAGCAAGGAAGAGGTGGAGAAGATGGCGACGGACGCCAAGTCGCACGAGGCCGAAGACCGGCGGCGGCGCGATGAGATCGACGCCCGCAACCGCGCCGACTCGATGATCTACAACGTCGAGAAGATGCTCAAGGAGCACGGGTCGAAGATCAGTGACTCCGATAAGAAGAACGTCGAGGAAGCCGTCGAGGAGACCAAGAAGATCATCCAGAGCGGAACGGTCGAACAGATCAACGCGGCGGTGGAAAAGCTGACTCACGCCTCACACAAGCTGGCCGAGGCAATGTACAGCGCGGCCGGGGCACAGGGAGCGCCGGGAGCGGGAGGCCCGGAAGCGGGAGCGGCCGGATCCGCGCCGGGCGACGGCGCGGGGGGCGCGAAACCGAAGGACAATGTGGTCGATGCCGAGTTTGTCGACGTCGACGACAAGAAGTGAACCGGCGGTGTACGTGGGCATGGCGGGAGAACCGGAATAACCGGCGCTCCCGCCCTTAGCGGGGAATGGGGGTGGTTCCATGGCTTCCAAACAACAGGACTACTACGAAACGCTCGGGGTGTCGAAGAAGGCTTCGGCGGATGACATCCGCAAGGCCTATCGGCGCCTGGCGCGCAAGCACCATCCGGACCTGAATCCGGGCGACAAAGCCGCCGGCGACAAGTTCAAGAAGCTGCAGGAAGCCTATGATGTTTTGAGCGACGAGAAAAAGCGCCAGATGTATGACCAGTACGGGTTCTACTCCGACCAGGGGTTTCCCGGGGCGGGCCAGGGGAAGGGAACACCCAGGGGGGGATTCGGATTCGGGGGCTTTGATTTCGGGGATGTATTCAGCGGCGCGGCGGGATCGGCGGCGGGCACGGGCACGGGCGATGGCGGGTTCCGCGACCTGTTCAGCCAGATTTTTCAGAGGGGGCGGCAGCAAGCGCCGAAGCCGGAACGCGGTTCGGATCTCGAGTACGCGCTGAACATAGATTTCTGGCAAAGTATAAAGGGCACGCAGGTGCGTCTCACCATCCAGAGACAGGAGACCTGTGGCACATGCGGCGGGACCGGATCTTCCGGAGGCGGAGCGGCAACCTGCCCGCAATGCAATGGAACGGGAAATGTGACGCAGATGGCGGGGGCGATGCGATTCAGCCTGACATGCCCGCGCTGCGAGGGCTCGGGGAAGCTGCGCAACGCCTGCCCGGCATGCCACGGCGAAGGGCGCACCACGCAACCGGAAACGGTGGAGGTAAGGATACCGGCCGGGGCGCGCACGGGTTCCCGTCTTCGCGTGGCGGGGAAGGGCAGCGCGGGATTGATGGGCGGACCGCCCGGCGATCTCTTCATAACGGTTCGCGTGGACGAGCACCCCTTCTTCCATCGCGATGGGGACGACGTCATCATCAAGGTTCCGATCTCGGTATCGGAGGCCTGTTTGGGAGCGAAGATCGAAGTGCCGACGGTCGACGGGAAGGCGCTTCTCAAGATCCCCCAGGGCACGCGGAACGGGCAGCGCTTCCGGCTGCGCGAGAAGGGCATTTTCAGCGCGCGGACGAACACTCGAGGCGATCTGATCATCGAGGTGAATCTGCAAGCGCCGAAGGCCAATGACGAACGCACCCGGGAGTTGATGCGGGAACTTGCCACCCTGCACCCCGAGGATCCGCGGGCCGAAATCTGGAGCCAGGTGTAAGCCATGACGAAACGGTCTAAAGGCGTGTACATGATCTCTTCGGTTGCCGAACAGTACGGCATACATCCGCAGACGCTGCGCCTCTACGAGAGAGAGGGACTATTGCGCCCTTCGCGCAGCGAAGGCAACACCCGTCTCTACACCGATGAAGACCTGGAGCGGCTGGAGGTGATCCTCCAGTTGACGCGCGAGTTGGGGGTGAACCTGGCGGGGGTCGAGATCATACTCAACATGCGCGAAAAGATGGGCGCCATGCAGCGCCAGATCGAGGAGTTTGTCTCGAGGCTCAACGTGGAATTCGCGGCGCAACCATCCGCTTCGCGCCCCGAGCCGGTCAATTCCCTGATTCCCGTGGTTCGCGCCGCGCCAACGCCGCTCAAGAGAGACAGGCACAAGTAAGCTATAAGGCTGCTGTCTTTACCTGCGCGCCGAGCCTTCCGAATCGCGAGAGCAACCCCCTCTTCGCGGGTTTTTCCATTCGCGAGGGTTGATGGCCGGTAATCCTGCACGCGATTTCCCGGAAGCGCGCTCCGAGAAGCGAATCGGGGGCTAGCGGGGAGCCATCCTTCACGGCTTTCTGAACGCCGGCATAGTCGTTCGGCAGTGCCACGAGGATTTCCCGCCCGATCACCTCTTCCATTTGCCGCATGTCGAGGATGCTCTTCGCCTCGACGCGGTTGAGAACCACGTTCACCCTGGAGATGAGTCCCAGTTCCTCGAGCATTTTGACGGCCTGGCGCGCGCTATAGAGCGAGGCCAACTCGGTGGTCGAGACCAGGAGGATGCGGTTCGAGTTGCGCATTACTTCAAGCGAGTAGGCGTCGAACTGTCCCGGCAGGTCCATGCAGATGGCCTCGTAGTAGCCGCGGGCATGGGCAATCAACTTCGCCAGATGGAGTCCCGCCCCATCGCCGCGGATTGTTTCGGCCTGTCTGACGGATGGCAGGATTTCGATTCCGTGGGCTTTTCTGACCATGCGCCGCCACAGATCGTCATCGAGATGGGCCGCGCGGCTGGCGGCATCGAACAGGGTGTAGCCGTCCGGCATTTTGAGCAGGAACTCGAGCACGCTGCAGTGAAGATCGAAATCGAGCAGGCCGGCGCGAATTCCCGGAATGCCGGCGAGAGCGGCGGCGACGTTGACGCACAGGGTCGACGCGCCCACGCCCGGTTTGGCCGGCAGGAAGCTGATCACATGCTGCTGGACTTCGTGCTCGGGCGGGTTCTCCCGCAAGACGCCGTGGAGGCGCGCGAGCGCGTCCAGAGTTTCCTCAGTGCTCACCGGAACAGTGAGAAATTCACGCATTCCGGCGCGCATGGCCTGCACCACGACCTCGGGGCTCTTATCGGTTCCAACCGCCACCAACTGTGTTCCCCGCGCGAGGTTGCGGATGTGCCCGGCAAGCCGCAGAGCGGACTCAAGGTGGCTGATGTCGATGAAAACGATCCAGGGCGCCTGTAGTTGGAAGAAGCTCGCCAGTTCCGTCTCATCCACTCCGATGGGCGTGGTGTGTTGGATGACGCTGACGGCGCGTATCCGCCGCAACATGTCTTCCACCTGCTCCTTGATGAAGCGGTCGCTGGCGAAAACCGCTGTTCGAATCTGTTCCACCGTCCTCCTTCTTCGGTTCGGCCGTTAGTATGATTCAGTTTTATCAGCCGGCGGCAAGAGACTCCATCACTCCGTAGTACCTTTCCTTAGGGAGAAAAGTACTGGACTGGAAGATAGGGGACGGTTTTGTCCGGAACCGGGAGCCGTGATAGAGTGACGGCAAGGAGAACTCCATGCCTCAATTCACTCGACGCGGTTTTCTGAAGACCGGGGTTGCCGCTACTGTATTGCCGGGAGGGGGAGCGTTTGCCGCGAAGACGCGGGCCGCCACCGACTGGGTGACGCTGGGAAAGTCGAATGTAAAAGTAACGCGCCTCGCCTTCGGCACCGGCACCAACGGCGGCCGTGTGCAGCGGGAACTAGGCCAGGAAGCGTTCACGAAGCTGGTGCGCCATGCCTATGACCGCGGCATCCGGTTCTTTGAAACGGCGGAGAGCTATAGGGGAATGCCGGAGATGCTGGCGACGGCGTTGAAGGGAATTCCGCGGGACACCTATAAGCTGATGACGAAGTACAGCACGCCCGCCTCCGGCGATCCGGCTCCGAAGATCGATCAGTTCCGCAGGCAGTTGAACACTGAATACATCGATATTCTCCTGCTGCATTGCCTGCGGCCACCGACCTGGAAGGAAGACTACCGGAGTCTCGAGGACGGGTTCTCCGAGGCGAAGGAGAAGAAAATCATCCTCTCGCATGGGGCATCCGTGCACGGACTGCCGGCATTGCGGACGCTGCCCGGCAACCAGTGGCTGGATGTGACTCTGATGCGAATGAATCACAATGGAACGCGGATGGACACCAACAGCACGCGCGACATGCCGGAACCGGGCGATGTGAAGGAAGTAATGTCGCATGCGCGGCAGTTGCACGCGCAGGGGTCGGGCATCATCGGGATGAAGTTGATTGGCGAGGGGCGGTTCACGAACCCGGAAGACCGCGACGCGGCGATGAAGTTCGTGCTGAATTCGGGGTGCGTGGACGCGGTGACCGTCGGATTCAAGAACGCCGGCGAGATCGACGAAGCCATCGCGCGGATCCACCGGGTGATGAATTCCTAACGGCTTGATCAGGCGGCGCTCCCGGACGCGCATCCAGCGCGTGAAGGCCTTATTGCGGCGCACCCAATCTCCTCCGCGGGCCTCCGGCGGTACAGTAGAACTTTACAGGAGGTTGTGAGAATGAACAGGCGTAAGGCGTTCCGGAGCCTGGCGGGATTTCTTGCGGCATCGCCGCTGGCGCGCGGGCAGAAGGATATTCCTGATACGCGGGAGCGTTTTCCGGCGCTCGATGAACTGGTGAACGTTTTCGAGTTCGAGCCGCTGTGCAAGAGCCGGATTCCGAAGCAGAGCTACGACAACATTGCCGGAGGAGTGGACAATGAGTGGTCCCTGCGGCATAACAGGGAGGCATTCGACCACATCAGCTTCCGTCCGCGGGTGCTGGTAAACACCTCGCGAATGGATCTCTCGACGACGCTGTTTGGAACAAAGCTGGCTTTTCCCGTTTTGATCGCGCCCACGGCGGGACACCAGCAGGTGCATCCACAGGGCGAGTTGGCGACGGCGCGGGCGGCGGCCGCGGTGAACACCATCATGTGCGTGAGCAACAATTCGAGCTATCCGCTCGAGAAGGTGGCGGAAGCGACGAACGCGCCCAAGTGGTGGCAGCTTTATCCGGCCGAGGATGATACGGCGACGCGGGGGTTGGTGAGCCGCGCGGTGTCCTCGGGATACAAAGCGATTGTGGTGACAGTGGATGTCCCTTACCTCGGTCATAGGGAGCGGCCGTTGCGAGGCACGCCGCGCGTTACGGCGGTCCGCGAAAGCTCGCGGGGCAAACGCGCGGACGATTTTCCGCCGCATCCTTACGGCTTGCAGGCGCGGCCGGCATCGACGTGGGACTGGTCCTATCTGGCGAAAGTGAAGGATTGGGCGAAGACTCCGGTGCTGGTGAAGGGAATCCTTACCGGAGAGGACGCGGAACTGGCGGTGAAGCATGGGGCCGATGGGGTGGTGGTGTCGAATCACGGCGGCCGCCTGCTCGATTACGCTCCGGCCACCATCGATGTATTGCCGGAGGTGGTGCAGGCGGCGGGGAAGAGGATTCCGGTCATCGTGGACAGCGGGTTCCGCAGAGGAACGGACATCCTGAAGGCGCTGGCGATCGGCGCGAGCGCCATCCAGGTTGGCAGGCCGATGCTTTGGGGACTGGGCGCGTATGGACAACCGGGCGTCGAAAGAGTCCTACATATGCTGGAGACGGAGTTGGCCCTGGCGATGGGGTTGTGCGGGAAGGCGGCGATCGGGGCGATTGACAAGAGTCTGATCCGGATGGAGCGCTACTGACGCAGCGTATAAGATGGATTCTGAGCATTCCATGAATCTCTCGAATCCCTTTTCACTAGCCGGCAAGACGGCGCTTATCAACGGAGCAAGCCGCGGCATCGGGTTGGCGATCGCGCAAGGCGCGGCCGCGGCGGGGGCCAACGTGATCCTGGCTTCCCGGTCTCTCCCTCAGCTGGAGGCGCGCGCCAGTGAGCTTCGCGGCCAGGGCTTGCTCGCCGAGGCGAGAAAGCTGGACATGGCGGACAACGAATCGATCGACGCCGCCGCGGCGGCGCTTCCGGAAGTAGACATCCTGATCAACGTCGCGGGCACAAATATCCGTAAGCGGTTCACGGAATATACGCAGGAAGAGTACGAGACCATCATGCAGACCAATCTGCACGGCATTGCGCGGTTGACAAAGCTGGTGGGCGGCCGCATGGTGGAGCGGGGCAAGGGCGGCAAGATCGTCCACATCGGCAGTCTGATGTCGGTGCTGGGGCTGCCCTACCTGACGGTGTACGCCATGACGAAGAGCGCCCTGGCGGGGTTGACGCGCACGCTGGCGGCTGAATGGGGACGGTACAACATTCAGGTGAATTGCATAGCGCCGGGTTTCATCATTACGGATCTCAACCGGGCGATGTGGCAGCAGCCTGTCATGAAGCAATGGTTGAAGACGGCGCAGGCAAGTCCGCGAACGGGTGTGCCCGAAGACATTGCCCCGGTTGCCGTCTTTTTGTCCAGCGCCGCCTCGGACTACGTCACGGGACAGGTGATTGCGGTGGATGGCGGGTACACAACCACATCCGTATGGCCATTTGAAGCGTGAGATGAGTGTTGTTTTCTCGCTGAGGGCGGTATTCGCGGCGGGTATTCTGTTGGGCGCGCCAGTGGCGGCGCAGAACCCCGGCGCGCCGGCAGGCTCCCTACTCAAGGAGAAAGAACCCCCGAACGATGTGGAGTTCGTGTGTCCGATGGACAAGGACGTGCGGACGAAGGAACCGGGGAGATGCCCGCGCTGCGGAATGAAGCTGGTTCCCGGCATCCCCGATTCATCGGAATATCCGGTCTACCTGAAATTGGTTCCGCGTGTTCCACGTCCGGACAAGCCCGTGAGGATGACATTTCGCGCCGTGAATCCGAATACGAACGCCACCGTCAGGAAGTTTGAAATTGTTCATGAGAAGCTGTTCCACCTGTTTCTGGTGAGCGGCGACCTGAGCTACTTTGCCCACGAGCACCCCACGCCGCTGCCGGACGGCACGTTCGTTTTTGATGCGAAGTTCCCGCAAGCGGGCCCCTACCGCGTCGTGGCGGATTTCTACCCCGCCGGCGGAACGCCGCAGATGAGCATCAGCACAATGTATGTCGCCGGGCAGGCTGCTCCGAAGAAGCCGCTGGCAGCCGACCTGAAGGCGCAGACGGGCGAAAATCTGAAGGTTTCGCTCACCACCGAGCCGCCGCAACCGCTGGCCGGATTCAAGACGCTGATGTTCTTTCAACTCGAGCCAGCCGGCTCCGGACCGTTCGAACTCGAGCCGTATATAGGGGCGTGGGGCCACATGCTGGCGGTGAGTGAAGACCTTGTGGACATGATCCACACGCATCCGTTCCTTGCCGATGGCGGACCGAAGGTGCAGTTCAACATGATTTTTCCACGCGAGGGGATCTACCGCGTGTGGGTGCAGTTTCAGAGTAAGGGACAGGTGAACACGGTGGCGTTCAATATTCCCGTGAAGGCGTTGCGCTGAGAGGTCAGAATACCTCGCGCGCCCGGCTCTCGGCTTTCGAAGCCAGAGAGAACCGCTGCTCGACTCCGGCCTGGCCGGAGATCAACGCGGCCACGTGCTCGCCCAATGCGGGGCCGTGCTTGAAGCCATGGCCGGAGCCTCCGCCAACCAGCCACACGTTGTTGAAATCGGGGTGGCGATCGATGAGGAAATTGCCGCTCGAGGTATTTTCGTACTGGCAAACACGCGACTCGAGCAGCGGAGCGTTCCGCAGATCCGGATAGCGCGCGGCAAGATAGGCGCGCACGTCCGCAATGCCTTGCGGCGTGAGCGTCCGGTCTGCCGAGTCAGGGTCGAACAGAGGGCCATGCGCGTCGATGGCGATCTTGTAGCCGCGGCCATCGAGTTCGGGAAAGCAGTAGGGTTTTCGCGGATCGGTGAGATCGAGGCAGACGGGGAACCGCCCTGGCGCGAAGCGCCGGTCCCCGGCCCGAGGGCCGAAGAACATCACCTCCTGCCGTGTGGGATGGATGCGGCGGCCGAGCAGATCGGGGAACAGCCCGGGTAGCCACGGGCCGCAGGCGAAAACAAAGACGCCCGCCGAAATCCGCGTTCCGCTGGTGGTAACCACTTCACGGAGCAATCCCGCGCCGTCCGGACGCGCCGCCGCCTCGCCGAGTTGTTCGACACCCAGGCGCGCGCCTTCGGCCGCCACCGCCTGCACGGCGCGCCGCGCCATCAGGGCTCCACTGCCCGGTTCAAACAGTCCCCAGGATCCGGGGGGGCAGGTGATCTGAGGATAGCGGGCGGCCAGTTCGGCCGCCGCCAGAGTTTCCAATTCCACCCCATGCTTTTCGAGGAGGCGCTTCGTGTGTGCGGCATACTCATCGCCTTCGAGCGCCATCCACAAGACGCCGGTCTGCTCGAAGAGACGCTGGCCGGTTTGCGCGGCAAGTTCCTTCCAATGGCCGAGCGAGCGCATGGACCACAGCGTATAGATCTCGTCGGGTCCGTATCCCATGCGGATGATGCGCGACTCTCCACCCGAACTGGAACGGCTATTTCCGGGACCATGGGGATCGAGCAGGGCGACAGAGGCCCCGGAGCGGCGCAGCCACAGGGCTGTCCACGCGCCGAAGACACCGGAACCGAACACGGCAACATCGCGGGTCATCATGTGAATGTTCTCCGTTTGTATCATAAAGAGCGCCGCGCGTAGCGCTATACTCGCAGTTTCAGATGTACAACATCCTCGTTTTCCTAATGGCGTCCGGCCTGGCTTACGGCGCGGAGATCGCGCTTCCGGCGGCATCGTTCGAGCGCGCGGGAACGGTGCATGCCGCTTACCGCACCGGCCAGTTGGCGGCCGGCTCCGGGGAGCTAACGATTCGATGGACGGACGCGTACGGACGTCTCATCGAGAACCGCCGGATCGAGGTCAGGCTGAACGGCGAGAACCAGATCGGGTTCACGCTCGATCTCGGGCGGGCCACCGCCATGCGAAACCAGTTGACCGCGCGCTTTCTATTCGACGGAGTGAACCAACGGGGGCAGCCGGACCATCGCGACGAGGAGGCGAAGGCGGAATTCATTGCCCGTCCCTCGAACCGCTCCTGGTGGGATTACGAGATCATCATGTGGCAGCACCGCACACCGGACCAGGTGGCGGCGCTCAAGACGATCGGCATCAGCGGGGGGCAATGGGTGGGGCGGAACCGCTCGCTGCCGGATTTTCTGCTGAACAACGACCTGCGCTGGTATGCGGAGAACATCGCCACGGATTTCTATTCCGAATACCATCGCTACTTTCCGGACCGGCGGAATGATTGGAAGTTTCTCGAGGCGCGCGAGCAGTATAAGAAAGACCGGTCGAGCAAGGAGCCCTTCAAGCGCCATCCGAGCCTGAACGATCCATACTGGCAGGCGATGATTCATGACCGGCTGGTGGAGACGGCGAAGTACTACGCGCCGTACCGGCCGTTTTTCTACAGCCTGGGGGATGAAAGCGGCATTGCGAATCTCGCCGCCTTCTGGGATTTCGACTTTTCCGACGAATCTCTGGTGCCGATGAGGCGCTGGTTGCGGGAACGCTACGCCACGCTGCGGGCGCTCAACGAGCAGTGGGGGACGGACTTCCGCGACTGGGACGCCGTCATTCCACCCACCACCGATGAAGCGATGAAACGGGAGGGGGAGAACTTCTCCGGCTGGAGCGACTTCAAGGAGTGGATGGACGTTGCCTTCGCCAGCGCGCTCAAGATGGGCGCGGACGCGATTCATAGCGTCGATCCGGAGGCGTACATCGGGATTGGCGGAGGGCAGATGCCGGGCTGGGGCGGGTACGATTATTCGCGCATCACCGAGTCGCTGAACGCCATCGAGCCTTATGACATCGGCAACAATATCGAGATCATACGGTCGTTAAATCCGAATATGGCCGTGCTGACGACGTCCTTCGCGACGGGGCCATGGGAGAAGCACCGCGTGTGGTACGAACTGCTCCACGGCAATCGCGGCCTGATCATCTGGGATGACAAGTCCGCCTTCGTTGGCGGGGACAACGCCATCGGTCCACGAGGGAAGGAGACGGCCCCTTATTACGAGGAGTTACGCGGCGGACTGGGCGCGCTGCTGATCAACAGCCGCCGCGCCGCCGATCCCATCGCGATCCACTATTCACAGCCGAGCATGCGGATCGAGTGGATGCTGGCGCAGCGCCCAAAGGGCGGGGACTGGGTGCTGCGAAATTCGAGCACCGAGTACCGGGACAGCAACTTTCTCCGGCTGCGCGAGTCGTACTGCCGCCTGATCGAGGATGAAGGGCTGCAATACAACTTTGTTTCCTACCGCCAGATGGAGCGGGGAGAACTGGCGCGGGGCGGGTATCGCGTATTGATCCTGCCGCACTCGACGGCCATGTCCGAGGCGGAAGCGCGTGCGGTGCGGGAGTTTGTCGAGGGCGGCGGCACGCTGATTGCCGACGGTGAACCGGCCGCTTTCGATGAGCACTGCCGCCGCCTGCCCAAGTCATGGCTGGCCGATCTGTTCGAGCAGAAAACCGGGAGGGCGGTCCTGCTCAAGGCCGATGTTCTCAACTATCATCGGGACCGCGTGGTGGGCAGGGAGGGGGAGGTGAAACGGGTGATGGGCGAACTGCTGGGGCGGGTGGGGATCAAGCCGGAGTTCGCCGTGACCGGACCTTCCGGCAATCCGGTGACGGGAGTGGAAACGCACGTGTTTCGCAACGGCGGTGTGCGCCTGGTGGCTCTGCTGACGAATCCGGAGTTGCGGATCGATGAGCTGGGGCCGCCCGAGTTCAAGTCGAACGACCGGTTCGCGAAGCCGGTGACCGTGCGGCTTGCCTTGCCCGGCGAGCGATTCGTGTATGACGTCCGGCAGGCGAAAGCACTCGGGCGGCAGAGGGAAGTGAGTGTCGCGCTCGATCCTTACGAGCCCACGATCCTTGCCGTTGCAGCCGAGGAGATCCCCACGATGCAGCTTGCCGCTCCAGCGCGCGTGAGGCTCGGCGGGAGCGTCGAGGTGGGCATCCGGTTCGCGACTCCGACGCCGGCGGAGAACCACGCACTGCACATCGACGTGGTGAATCCGGATGGAAAAATCGTGCCGTTTTATTCGGGCAACCTGCTGGCGCATGGGGGAACGGCCGCGAAGCGGGTCGCGCTCGCGCTCAATGACCCGCCGGGCCGGTGGGAAGCGCGAGTGAAGGATCTGCTCAGCGGGCAATCGAAGACAGTGTCTTTCGAGGTGTATTAATGAGGATTCTCTTATGCGCCCTGGTAGTGGCGGGGGGCTCCGTTGCGCGCGCGGAAACGGCCGCGCCGGCGCTGGAAGCCATCCTTCGGAATGTGCGCGCCGCCTACAATTCCTCCCAGGCGATGGACTACATGCGGGGGGCCTACGCCAACGACCGCTATTTCACCTTTCCGCGTTTTCAGGCCACGGCGGACTACCTGAAGGAGGAGATGCGCAAAGCGGGCCTGCGCGACGTGGAAATTGTTGGCGCGCCGGCGGATGGCGTAACGCAATCGGGTTTTTGGACCATGCCGCTTGCCTGGGACGTGAAGAGCGCGCGGCTGGAGATACTCGATTCGAGTCTGCCCGAGGCGAGCCGTTTGCTTGCGGATTACGAAACGATCCCATCATCCCTGGGCATGTGGAGCGGGCCCACGCCGCCGGGCGGTGTGACGGCGGAGATTGTCGAAGTGAAGAAGAGCGACACCGGCAGGCTGGGGCAGATGGACCTGCGCGGCAAACTGGCGCTGACGGAAGTGAATCCGGCCAATATCAAGTGGCTTCTGGTGAAGGCGGGCGCGCTGGGGGCGATCAACACATTCACCGAAAATCCGTCGCTGGCGGACGGCCGCCAGTGGGTGAATGCCTGGGGCGACGATGGCTGGGCATTCACCAGGAGGAGCACGCCGCTGCTGTGCTTCTCCATCACCCCGCGGCAGGCAGCGCTGGTGCGCAAACTGCTGGCCCGCGGGCCGGTGCGCGCGAAAGCGATGGTGGATGCGCGCTACTATACGGGCACTTATCCATACGTCACGGCTGTTGTGAGGGGAACGGGGCCCGAGGAGGTTTTGACGCTCGGCCACATGGCGGAGCAGGGCGCGCAAGACAACGCCACCGGCGTAGCGGCCACTCTCGAGGCGCTCGGCACGCTGCATCGATTGATCGAAGGGGGAAAGCTGCCGCGCCCGAAGCGCTCGATTCGCATACTCACGATGGGAGAGATGTACGGCTCGATGCACTACGTGGAGCACAACCCCGAGCGCATCCGCCGGACGGTGGCGGCCATGTGCGTGGATACGCCCGCCGCCTCGTATGATCTGGCGGGCACGGAATACAGTTTCTACATGAACCCGCATGTGGCGACGGACTTCACCGATGCGTTCATTCTCGAAGTCGCGGCCAGCCATTTGCGGAGCGTGGGGCGGCCATGGCATGAGAAGCCGTTCACCACCGGCACGGATACTTATCTTGCCGAGCCGATGGTGGGGATCCCGACGGTGTGGGGCTATAGCGGCAGCGGCGTGGAGACTCACCATAACAGCGAGGACACGCCCGGGCGCGTGGATGAGCGTTCGCTGCGCGACATCTCCGTCATTGACGCCGCGTTTCTTTACTACATTGCCAACGCCGGTGAGCAGGAGGCATTGTGGCTTGCGCGGCTCAGCGAGAGCCGCGGCTACCGGCGGATGCTGAAGGCGGTGGAGCAATCGGGCGAGCATCTCGATTACGCTCTCGAACGGGAGACCCAGGCGGTATCGAGCGTGCTGCGGCTGGTGCCGGAATCGCGCCGCGAGGAGTTGCGAAAGAAACTCGCGCCAATGATCGAGCGCCTGCGCCGGTTTAGAGAATTGCAATCCGTCCGTGCCGTGGACCGCGAGCGGATTATGCCCGCGCCAGCGGACGCCGCCAGAATCATTGTGAAGCGGAAACGTTTCGGCACAATTCCGCTCGATGACCTGCCGCACGAGCAGTGGGGCGGGTTTCCCTCGGGGGCGTGGGCGGCCATTCCCACGATTGCGCTCTATTGGTGTGACGGGCATCGCAATCTTGCCGAAGTGGCGCGGCTGACGCAACTCGAGCTCGGGGGGACGGATTTCGATTTTGTTGGGTATTTCCGCTTTCTTCGCCGGCACAACTACGTCGATTTCGTGGAATGAGTATCAGAAATGGGAGGCTTATGACGCCTAACGCGCTTGTTCTTGGGCTGTTGCTGTTTGCGCCCGCGATGGCGGATACCGTCTCGCCGCTGTTTGCGCGGGGGTACACGGTGATGCCACAGCCCCAGGTGGTGACACTTTCGGCGGGCGAATTCGTGTTCTCTCCGGACTGGAAACTCGAGTTGCAGGGCGTCTCGCCATCGGATGCCGCGCTGGAACTGCTGCGCGAAGAATTTTCCGGGCGTTTTCATCGCAAGCTGGCTCCCTCTCCGACTGCCGCCGGCGTGCTGCGGCTGGTGATCGCGCCGGGTTCCGCCACTGTGGGCAAGGCCCAGGATCGCGAACGGGAGGTTCTGGCGCGGCAGGCCTATAAGATGGACCTGAGTTCGAACCGCATCGTCATCAGCGCCAACGCGCCGGCGGGTCTTTATTATGGCGCGGCCACGCTGGCGCAACTGCTGAAGGATCGCGGCGGCCGGCTGGTCTATCCCGAGGCGCGCATCGAGGACTGGCCCGACCTGCAACTGCGGCAAATCTACTGGGATGACGCGCATCACCTGGACCGCCTCGATACGCTGAAGCAAGCGATCCGCACGGCGGCTTTCTTCAAGATCAACGGATTCGCCCTGAAGCTGGAAGGACACTTCCAGTTCAAGAGCGCGCCCGCGCTGGTGGAGCCGTACGCCATGTCGCCAGCCGAATACCAGGAACTGACGGATTACGCTTTGCGACGCCACGTCCAATTGATTCCCTTCCTCGATGGTCCCGCGCACATCGCCTTCATCCTCAAGCATCCCGAGTATGCGAAGCTGCGGGCTTACCCGGACAGCAACTACGAGTTGTGCGTCACCAATCCCGACTCCTACAAACTGCTTCACGGGATGTATCAGGACCTTCTGGACGCGAACAAGGGGGGGAAGTATTTCTACCTTTCGACGGACGAGCCCTACTACATTGGCATGGCGGACAATGCGCAATGCCGCGAGGCCCCGCGGGCGAAGGAACTGGGCAGCGTGGGCAAGTTGCTGGCCGAGTTCCTCCACAAGGCGGCCGGCTACCTTCATGACCGTGGCCGGACGGTGATTTTCTGGGGCGAGTATCCGCTGAAGCCGGGCGACCTCGCCTCGCTGCCTCCATATCTGGTGAACGGCGAAGTCTACGGACCGGAATTCGATCCGCTCTTTCGCAAACATGGAATCCGGGAAATGATTTACACGAGCACGCAGGGAGAGGAACGGCAGTTTCCCCACTACTACCCGCTTCCTCAGTCGCGGCGTCTCCACGCGGAACGGCCGCCCGCGCGGCGGGTGTACGACACGTTCGCGAAGATCGCCCACGACACGGCCCGGCGCGATGCGGACCTGATGGGGATGATCAGCGCCGCCTGGGGCGATGCGGGGCTTCATCCGGAGACTTTCTGGCTGGGATACGCCGCCGCGGCGGCTTCCGGGTGGCATCCCGGTTCGCCCAATCCCGGGGAGACCATGGCGGTCTTCTACCCGCTCTACTACGGCAACCGGATTTACAATATGGACCGCATCTATCAATTGATGAGCGGCCAGGCGCAGTTCTGGTGGGACAGCTGGGAAGTGGGTCCCTCGAAGGCGCGCAAGCCGATCTGGGGTAATTCAGAGGGGATCTTTCAGCCGCCGCATGCGGCGCGGGATCAGAGCATTCCGCTGCCGCCGGCGCCTTCGCCGGACCTCGGGTATGCCAGCGATTGGACGAAAGAGAACGCAAAGCGGCTGGAACTGGCGGCGGACTTTCTGGTGGAGAACGATGAATTGCTGGGTTTGCTAGGGGCGAACCTCCCCCTTGTTGATCGCAACGCGTATAACCTCGAGGTTTTTCTTTCGATCGCCGGCCTGGACCGCCACAACATCGAGATGCTTCGCGGCATTGCGCGCATGGATGGCCTGCTGCGAGGCGCTTCCTCTGCCGCGCGTGGGAACCGCGCAAGGGAGGCGGTGCGGCTGGCGGACCAGGCGATTGAGCAGGCATATGAGATCCGCTATTCCCGGAACAGGGCGCTCGCCGGCGCGACGGCGACATGGTACAAATCGTGGTATCCGCGTGCCGGCGAAGCCAATGGCAGGCGATTTCTGCACGAACTCGACGACGTAAAGGATCACGCGCCGGACCGCACCACCGATATGACCTATATGGTGTACCGCGAGTTGCTGCTTCCGTTCGGCGAATGGACGGAGCAGATCCGGATGGCGCGCAACTCCTTCGCGGCCGCGCACAAGCTGCCCGTACGGAACGAACGGTTCGATTGGAAGGATCTTGCCCCGGTACGCCACCTGGCGCCGGCGGAGATCAGCCTCGAGTAGCCGCGGCCCCGGCCGTTACCACTGGAACCGCAGAGAGAACTGCACAATCCGAGGTTCGTTGGTCTGCAGGCTCAGGTCCTGCAGTCCGGTTGTCGAGTTGGGGTTCGCATCGTTCGGGTGGTTGAAGAAGTTGAAGAAATCGGCGGTAAACCGCAGCTTCATCCGCTCGGTGAGCAGAAAGTTCTTGAAGAAGGAGACGTCGGTGTTCCAGGCGCGAGGGCCCAGGAAGAATGCCCGCGAATTCCAGGAGACGGTATCCGTGATGGAGGTCAGACGCACGGCGCCGCTGGCGAGCGGCAGCGGTATACGGTTGTCGAAAGCGGCTCCCACGGGATGCATCTTGCGGGCTCCGCGGTCCACGGGCACCAGCGCCTGCAATTTGGCGGCGTCGACATTGGTGGCGCGGGTGGGGTCAAAATCGCCGGCGAAGTACAGCCGCTGCGGACGGCCGTTGAGGGTCAGCGTAAGGCGCTGGTCAGGGCTCAACGCGGGGTTTCCGAACAGGTACTCGGAGGCAGCCACGCTCAGCCAGTTTCCGCTGCGCCAATCGCCGATTGCGGCCACCTGCCAGCCGCCGATGACGGCATCGAGTCCGCGCGAGGCGTTGCGGCCAAGATACTTCCCCTTGCCAAAGGGGAGATCGTAGATTGCGTTGAAGCGGATGCGATGCGGCGGCACCTGGGTCGAGTTGTAGTAGGTCAGCCGCAGCCGCTGATCGAAGCTGAGGTTGGGGGCTCCCAACAACTGGATGTTCTCCGGCGCCTGCGCGGCTCCGTTGGTGTCGTTGATGGCTCCGTTGCCGCTGGTCGAGGCTCCCGCGTCCGTCGTCGACATGGAACGCGTAAACGTGTAGAACCACTGGAACGCCAGTCCGTTCGAATAGCGGCGCTGGAACTGGACCTGGGCCGAGTGCGTGTTGGAATAGCCCACCTTGGCCACCACGCCATTGCCCCAGTTCCAATTGGAATTCACGCGGGTCAGGTCCAGGTTGCCGGGAGGCGCGAGGCGAGTACGCGTGACGTAGTTGTATTGAGCTTCGCGGTTGTTCAGTCCCACGCGCTGTTCGAGATTCGAGCCGCGGTCGCCGATATAGCTGACTCGCACCGAGGTGTCTTTCATCAATTCGCGCTCGATGCTGACGTTCCATTCCTTGGCGCGGCTGTCGTTCCAATTGGTGAAGTCCCAGGGGATAGCGCTCTGCGCGCTGGGCGGGATGATGATCACACCATTGATATCCACCCGCGCCTGGCCGACGTAATAACTTGGCAGCGGCGCCGTTCTCACGGCGAAGCTGCTGGTGCCGTCCAGATTGCCGAGCGGATTGGTGTACCGCAGGTTCAGGGGCGGGTTCGTGCGCGAAGTCTGGAGGATCTGCGAAAGAGGCAAAGTCCAGAAATATTCGCCGTATCCGGCACGGAGCGAAGTCTTGTCATTCAACCGGTAGGCCGCCCCGAGACGGGGGCCGAAATCGGTGTTCTGCGCCGGGATCAGGTTCGCGGGGAGTCCGGCCTGATTCGCGGTCGTCCAGGTAAGCCCACGCCCCGCCCAGGAGGTGAGCACGGAGGGCGGAATTCCGGGTATGCTCTCAAGCGTAGTGGAACCGGGACTCACCACCTGAAACCGGTTCGCAAAGTTGCGAATGTCCATATTCACCAGGCGGTTGTATTTTTCCTTGTAGGGGGTCCATTTTTCCCAGCGCACTCCGGCCTCGAGCGTCAGCCGCGGCGTCACCTTCCAACTGTCCTGGAAGTAGAGACCGCCCTCGGTCTGCTGGAAATAGAAATAGCCGCGGTTGAACTGATTGGAAAGGAATGTAGGCAGGCCCAGGGCCATCGAAGCAAGACCGACGCCCGTAAAGGACACCGCCTGGTCTCCGTCCGGATCGTACTGCGATGTCCATGCCTCGGCGAAATCATGAGAGCCCTGCGCCTGTTGCATTTCGCGGACATTATTGTATTCCCGGCGGATGTTTCCACCGAAGATCAGGGTATGGTGGCCGATGATGCGGGTGACGTTATCCTCGATGACGTAAGAGGTCAGGTTCTGATCCTTGCGATTGTCGGAATCCCAGTTGTTGCCTGGAAAGTTGCCCGCGCTGATGGTGGGCCATCCCTGCACACCGAACGGATTGGGCAGTCCCAGTTTGCCCGACCAGTCGGTCAAATCCGCCAGCGTGCCTTGACCGTTCGGATTGCGATTCACGGCCAGCAGAAGTTCGTTAAGGAAGTTCGGCGAGAAGATGTGATTTTCGGTGAGGCTGATGTTGTATACGCGGCTGTCTCCGCGACCCGTGCCGAAGCCGTTGGTGAGGCCGTCGGCGGGAGATCCGAAGCGTCCCCCGAAGAGGGCGCTGGTTGTGCGCCCGCGCGTAAACCGTCCGGAGATGCTGTCGGAGTCGGAGAACCGGTGATCAATCTTCGTGCTGAGCGTGTCGTAGTTGTTCCTGTTGGGATAAAAGACGTCGAGATTGGGCGCCTGGAAGGGGTTGGCGGAACTGGTGGGGGTGTGGGTAACTGATTTCATCACGCCGTAAAAGGCGCTGATGCGGCTTTGTGGGATGATATCGCCGGGGAAGGGTGTGCGCAAACCCTGGGCGTTAGTGGTGACGGGATCGAAGATATGAGTCCGGACGTTATTGTTATCGAGAATGTTGCTAAAGTTGCCGGCGAACATCTCCGGCGTGGGAACGTAATCCTCATCAAACGCATTCTGCCGCTGGCGCATGCCCTCGTAAGCGAGAAACCAGAATGTCCGGTCGCGTCCGTTGTATAGCTTTGGAATCAGCACCGGCCCGCCGCCGGAAAGGCCGAACTCATTCCGGATCAGCTTGGCGGAGGTGCTGCCATCCTGGCGCGCGCGCGCCCGCAATCCGCTGGCATTGTTGCGGAACGTCTCAAACGCCGCGCCATGAAACTGATTTGTACCGCTCTTGGTTACAAGGGTGACCGTCGCCGGGCGGGAGTAACGGGCGCTCGATCCGTTCGTTTCGATGCGGAATTCCTGTACTGTGTCGAGCCCCGGTTGAACACGCGAGATTCCACCGCCGAAACGGTCCACAATGGAGACACCGTCCACCAGCATTTCGGTCGAGCCTACCTTTAGACCGTTGGTGCGCGGCGCGCCTCCGCCTTCCACCCCAGGAGTCAGGTTGAACAGGTTGCTGACGGAGCGGCCATTCAGCGGCAATTGACGAATACGCAGTTCGTCTTTCACGTCCGCCACCTGCATCCCTTCCATTGTTATGACGGGGGCAGCGCCTGTAACCTGCACGGTGGATTCGAGGCTTCCCACTTCGAGCGACGGATCGACAACTGCTGTCTGGCCGACCTCGAGAACCAGGGTTCCCACCCATTTCTTGAAGCCGGCGAGTTCCACAGTGAGTTCATAGGGGCCGGGCTGAAGTTCGCCGAAGTAATAGATTCCGACCGAGGAACTGACGGTCTCCCGTCTCACGTTCGTGTTCTGAGCGACAAGGCTCACTTTCGCATTCGGGACGATGCCCCCGGTTGCGTCCCTTATGGCGCCTCGCACAGTGCCATTGCCGGTTTGTGACCACGCGGCAACGCTAAGAAAGAAAAACAGGAATACGTCCCTGAGCATTTGAACTCCCTTCAGCCAATGTACAAAGTTAAGCGGAATTGGCTCTCCTGTCAATACTTTCGTAGACTGTTTCGTGGGGGTGTGAGTCCGCGAATGAAGTTCCGTTTTCTATTGTTTTTTATATCTCTTTGTGCGCAAGGGGCGGAACTCCGGCTCTGGCCTGAGTATCTGCGCACCGGACCGGACGGCGACGTAGTGGCCGCCGACCGCGCCGCGCCGCCGAACTTACTCAAGTCTATTCGCGTGGCTCGCGCCGGTTACGCTTCGCTGCAAGTCGCGGTCCGGCTGCGTTCGCCGGGCAATTACACGTTCACTGTGCAATCTCCGCTTCCAACCGAGGTGTTTCGTGAGTGGTATCACCGCCTGGAGAAGGATGGGGCCTGGTATCCCGACGCGCTTGTCCCCGTGAAGTCGCCTCACTCCGCCCGTCTTCCCGATGTAGACAACCGGGTCGAAAACCAGCAGGCACAAGCGTACTGGATTGATGTTTGGGTTCCCGCCGCCACGCGGCCCGGTGAATACCGGCTAACGTTCCGGTTGGAGTCCGCGGAGGGTAACGCCGAGGCGGTTCTCCCCATTCGTGTAATTGCGCCCGTCATTCCGGACGAGGACGTGGTCGCCATCGATCACAACTCCTACGGGTCCTCCTGGATTGGCGATTTGTATTCCAAGGAACGCGCGCGGGCCGGCGCTGATTTCTACCGCAGCGACGCGTTCTTCCACCTCATCCATGCCTATCACCGG
Organism: Bryobacteraceae bacterium; assembly: GCA_019187195.1. GTDB lineage: Bacteria > Acidobacteriota > Terriglobia > Bryobacterales > Bryobacteraceae > CADEFT01. The sequence goes on along the minus strand of JABAQT010000011.1, from coordinate 38,362 downwards.
ATCTTTTACGAGCACCGGGGGGTATTCCATCAGCTTGGATACGGCCACGGGGGTAAGGTGGGTCCGGAGTTCGCGCCGGCGCTCGAGGGGTCGGGACGCGAGAGGCACATCACCGGTTGGGACCTCTACGACCGCCATTATGGGCCGCTGTTCGATGGGACGGCATTCCGGGATACCCGCCGCGGCGCGCGTCCGATTCCCTTTGCCTATCTCCCGATCAACCCCGAGTGGCCCGCCTCTTACTTGTGGTGGGGAGAACCCGGCTACGAAGCCGAGTTCGGAAACGTGGTCAAGGAAATGGAACGCCACTTCCGTGAGAAAGGCTGGACCCACACCCGGCTCGAACTGTTCTTCAATCATAAGAAGCGCTACATGGGATTTCCGTGGGATGGCGATGAGGTCCGTTTTCCGAAGGATGACTACTACTTCAAGGAGTATGGCCGGATGTTCCGGAACGCCGTGCCGAAGGACTCTCCCGTACAGTTCGTTTTCCGCGCCGACTCGAGTTGGACGATGGAACAGCAATCGAAGGAGTTGGCGGGCATCGTGAATATGTGGATCTGCAGCGACGGCATACTGAGCTGGTATCCGGGCGTGGCGCGCGAGATGAAGCGCCGCGGAGACATCGTATGGTTCTATTCCGGGCCGCCCTCCGTGACGGAGGTCTCCGCGAAGATCACCGAATTTCCGTTTCAGGCGTGGCTTTGGGGCGTCGACGGCTTTGTCCACTGGCTGACCGTGAGCGCAGGAGAGGACCCCTGGTTCCATTTCGATGGCGGCGGCACGGCGCTCGTCTATTCCGGAGAGCGCTTCGGCATCGAGGGTCCCATCCCCAGTATCCGGTTGAAGGTGCAGCGCAACGCGGTGCAGGACCTGGCATTGCTCGACAGTTTACGGACGCGCCGGCCGATCGAGGAATTGCGCGCCGGGGCGGCGCGGAGCTTCAACGGGTCGAAGCCCGAAGACTGGTGGAATCCGCGGCCCGCCATCGCGGACCGTCCGCCCATCGAGTGGACCAACGGAGAGATCCGCGCGGCCACGGCGGGGACGCGAAACATGTTGCGCAAGACCGGGCCCGGCGCCTGGGAGAGTGTGCACGCCTACATCATGCAGATGGCGGAGGGACTCCAATGAGATACGCACTGTGGCTGGCGCTGGCGGCGGCGCTCGCGGCCGAGGACCGGTTCACGCAACAACTCGAGGAAACGGCGCGGGTGGCGTCGGTGATGGTGGACGGCGATGTCTGCCGCCGGATTGTGACCGCGCGCGCGATGGAATACATGCTGCGAACCGATCCCAAGGACCGGTTTCTGGCGGGCGATAACTATGATGTGAATGCCGATGCCTTCGATTCCGTCAAGAAAACGCTCATCCGTCTTTCGCGGCTTGTTCCATTCCCCGCCGACGCCAACCTTTGGATGCCCATACCCGGTCTTCCGGGCAAGGTGCGGATCGTGATTCGCAACGCGAATGAGTTGAGCCAGTTCTGGCCCTGGGGCGCGCTCTACCAGAACATGGAGCCGGAAATGAAGACCGTGCTCGAGACGGGGCGGCGTGTCACCGTGGCGCGAAAACTCGGCTGGGTGTCGGCGCTTGCTCCGGTTCGCGACAGCCTCGGGGATATCGTGGGCCTAGTGGAAGTGGCGGGGCGGCGAAATCCGGATGCGCGGGAGAACGTGAAGTGATTCTTGCGCTGCTGTTCACGCTCCTCCCGACGGCGCCGGCGCAGCAGGCCGCCGATTGGAACTTCCTTTCCGATCCATCGGTTTTTCGCGATGTTCACGGCATGCTGCCCGCCTATCTGAAGAAGCGCGCCTTCGCGATGCTCGGCCGGCGAGAGGAGTCGATCTCGCATGTCGCGAGGATGGCTGATCTCGAGTCGCGCCGGGGACGGTTGCGGGAGCGCATCTGGAGCTATCTGGGGGAGCGCCCCGCGCGGACTCCGCTGAACGCGCGCATCGCCGGGACCCTCGACCGCGACGGCTACACCATCGAGAAAGTCATTTTCGAAAGCCGGCCCCATTTCTACGTGACGGCGAATCTGTACCTGCCGAAGGGCGGCAAAGCGCCGTATCCGGCCATTCTGTTTCCCCTGGGCCATGAACGCGGCGCCAAGGCTCACGCGGCGTGGCAGGAGTGCCTGGCAGGGCTCGCGCGAAGGGGATTTGTAGCCTTGGCATGGGATCCTATCGGCCAGGGCGAGCGGATTCAATTTTACGATGAGGACTGGCACGGCTCGAAGCTTGATGGCTCCACCGTCGAGCACAGCATTCTCGGGATGCAGAGCCTGCTGATGGGTGAGAACGTGGCGCAATACACTATCTGGGACGGCATCCGGGCGCTCGACTACCTGGTCTCCCGTCCGGAAGTGGATCCCAAGCGCGTGGGATGCACGGGCAACTCGGGGGGCGGGACACACACTGCCTACCTCGCCGCGCTTGATGATCGCATTCAGGTGGCCGCTCCATCCTGTTACATGACCTCCTGGCGGCGCATGCTGGAAAGCATCGGCCCGCAGGATGGCGAGCAGGTGTTTCCGTTCTTTCTCCGCGACGGTTTCGACTATCCGGATTATATATACGCTTTCGGAGGGAAGCCCTTCCTGATGCTCACCGCCATTCGCGACTTCTTTCCCATCGGCGGCGCCCGCGCGACGTTCGCCGAAGCGAAGGAGGTATTGGGCCGCCTTGGGCTTGCATCCAAGGTGGAGATGTTTGAGGCCGATGATGGCCATGGCTATTCGAAGCCGCGGCGCGAAGCGGCCTACCGCTGGTTCACGCGCTGGCTTCAGGGCAGGGAGGACGACTCGCCCGAGGCGCCTCTCACCCTCGCTTCGGAAGAGGAACTGCAATGCACGCGCACGGGACAGGTGAAGTCCTCGATACCCGGCGCGACGGATGTGTTCACGCTCAACCTCGAGACAGCGCGGAAGCTGCGCGCCGGCCGGACGCTCTCCGCGGACGCGATTCGGGCGCGCGCCCGCGAGGCGACAGCTTACGAGACTCAGGCCGGTCCGCCGCGAATCACCTCCTATGGCCGCCTCGCGCGCCCCGCCTGCCGCGTGGAAAAGATCACGTTTGAAAGCGAACCTGGCATTCTGCTGCCGGCGCTCCTGTTTCTGCCGGAAGGCGGCTCCCGGCGAAAGCCAGCCGTGCTGCTAGCGGACGGCAAGGGGAAGGCATCCGCCGCGGCGGACGCCGAATCCCTGGCAGCTAAGGGCTACATTGTGCTCGCTCCCGACCTGCGCGGCTTCGGCGAGACCGAACCGCCGCTCGACCGGCGTGACTACTTTGTACGCAATTTCGGAGATTACGAAAACACATGGAACGCGCTGCTCACGGGCAAGACGATGCCCGGAATGCGCGCGGGCGATGTGGCGCGGGGGATCGGCTTGCTCGCCGAGCGCGCGGATGTGGACCCCGCCCGGCTATGGGTGATCGGCCGCGGCGCGGCGGCGACAGCGGCGCTGTTTGCCACGTTATTCGATGACCGAATCCACGGCCTGCTCGTGGAAGGGATGCTCTCCTCATACGATTCCGTGGTTAGGGAGCGGATCCTGCAAGGCAATGTGGATCAGATGGCGCCGGCGGCGCTTCGCTACTTCGACCTCCCCGCCGTTGCGGGCGCGATTGCGCCGCGGCGCGTGGGCGTCTTCAACGCGGTCAATCCGATCGGTCAGGAGTTACCGCTGAGCCGGCTCAAGGAAGAGTACGCCGGCCTTCCCTCGACGGTGGAAACCGGCGTGCGGCCTCGTGAACAGCCGTTCGTCGAGTTGGCGGGGCGGTTCCTCGGCCGTTGATGGTAGCGCCTGCTGCCGGGGGCTAACTAGCCAAGGTTTTGCCTTGCTATCCATTCGGGATATGGAAGACAGGAGCGAGAAGTCGAGGAAGCCGGAATGGCTGAGGTGCACGCACCGAGGAGCCTGCTCGCTTCCTCCAGCATCGTGGCCGGCTTGGCGAGGATCAGAAAATACCGGCACTCTTCAACGGCCCCTTCGGCTATATTCAGAAAACGGAGAAACGCTGCGAACTGCCGTGAGCGGTTGGCCTCAAGGCTGCCGCCTGAACCCGCAACGAGAACATAATTCTCGTTGTGGCCGGTATAACGGCAACTAACCACCCAATTCCAACTGTATGGCTTTTGCGATGCGGCCGGCGTAGTGTTCGACCCGCTCGAGTTGAGGGCCTTCCACCATGACGCGGGCGAGGGGTTCGGTTCCGGAAAAGCGGACGAGAACACGCCCCAGTCCGTCGAAGTCGCGCATGGCGGCCTGAATTTCCTGCTGCACGGAAGTCATGCCCTCGAGGGGGCGTCTCTCGCGGACGCGGACGTTGACCAGCAGTTGCGGGTAGACCTTCAAGCCGGATGACAGGTCATCGAGGCCGCGTCCGGATTCGCGCACGGCATCGAGCACGGCGAGGGCGGTCAGCATGCCGTCGCCCGTCGTAGCGTGTTCATGAAAGATGACATGGCCGGACTGTTCGCCCCCCAGGGGAGCGCCGCGGCGGATCATCTCCTCGAGAACGTACTTGTCCCCGACTGGTGCGCGGACGAGTTTCACTCCACGAGCGTTCAGCGCCTCCTCGAGACCGTAGTTCGACATCACCGTCGCCACGACCACCGGTTCTCCGTGGTGGTCCGTGAGCTTTCCCCTCCGCAGGAGAGCATCGGCCGCGATCAACAGCATGGCATCGCCATCCACGATACGGCCCGCAGCGGACACGAGAATCGCGCGGTCGGCATCGCCGTCAAAGGCGAGGCCGGCGGAAGCGCCGGAAGAGAGGACAGCCTTGCGGAGGCCTTCGACGTGAAGGGCTCCGCAGTCGAGGTTGATATTACGGCCATCCGGTGCGCAGCCGGTTTCGATGACTTCGGCTCCGAGGGTGCGGAACAGACGCGGCGCCAGGTTGACCGCCGCGCCATTGGCGCAGTCCAACACCAGTTTCATCCCGTCGAGACGGCGGGGGAAGGTGGAAGCGAGATAGTCCAGATATGCCTGATCGAGGCCGTGGCTGACCTCGAGGCATGGTTCTGCTTTTTCGGGGGCGGAGTCGCGGAGGGTCAGAATTTCCTGTTCGAGGGCATGTTCGACTTCATCGGGAAGCTTGTAGCCGGAGTGGTCGAAAACTTTGATGCCGTTGTCGCGATAAGGGTTGTGGGAGGCGGAAATCATCACCCCGGCGACGAAATCGCGGCTGCGCGTGAGATGGGCCACGCCTGGCGTGGTGACGAGGCCGGCAAAGCGGACGACCGCTCCGGATTGCCGGATGCCGGCGGCGGCGCGCGATGCGAGCCACGGTCCGGATTCGCGCGTGTCCATCCCGATGAGGATTTCGCTTCCCCGCCCGTGGATGCCGGCGGCCCATTTCCCCAACGCGGCTCCCACCGCATGAACCGTAGCGGCGTCGAGCGGGTATTCTCCCGCCACTCCCCGAATTCCGTCCGTTCCGAATAGTTGCCTTGGCACCGGCGCTCCTCTCTCAAACTATCGGGTTTTTGCCAGTCCAACCTTAACCGTAACCACCAAATCCGTCGGCTCGACTCGAACCTGAGGGTCGCCGGCGAAGGGGTGGACATGAAAGGTCTGCTCTTCCTCGCCGCGGCTGAGTTCGAGGGGATCCGACTGTACGCGGGAAATGGCGTTCACTCGGCTTTCCGGACCGACGATGCGTATAGTCGAAGGGGAGACCTCCTGCCGCGCGATGGTATAGCCGTCGGGAATGGGGCCGGCATAGCGCACGACCACGGGGACGTCGCGCATCACTCTCGGCTCGAGGCGCAACCGCAACTGGCTCGGCACGGCGCGCAGGAAGGCCACGCCGGGCGGCAGTTTGACGTTATCCGCCTGGATGGAGAAGGTGTGGTCACCGGGACGCCGGACTCCCGAGAGATCCACCACGATCACGGCGTTGTTGGCGAGATTCTGCCGGCTCAACCGCCCGCTCGATCCCTTCATCTCGACGAACGCGGAGTCGATCAGGTCGGAGCTGATCTCGAAATTGACGGGGGTATTGCGGTACTGCACGGGCACGGCGATGGTGGTGGTCATGTCCGGTTCGCCGACCGTCGCCAGCCACAGCAGCAACGCCACGGCGAGCGAGAGGATCTTCAGCCCGAGATTCTCCGTGAGCAGGCGGATCATGCGCCCTCCGCCTGTCTCAATTTCTTTGCCGCCGCCTGCGCCAGCTTGGCTTTGGCTCCGAAGCCGAGAGCATCGGCGATTCGATCGCGCAATTCATCGAGCGTAATCCTCGAGATGATTTCGCCGCCCATGGCGACGGAGATGTGGCCCGTCTCCTCGGAGACGATCACGGCCATGCAATCCGTTTCCTCGGTGACGCCGACGGCGGCGCGATGGCGGGTTCCGAGGTTCCGCGACAGGGGGTTCATGGTCAGGGGGAGGAAGCAGGCGGCGGCGGCAATGCGATCCCCCTGGACGATGACCGCGCCGTCATGCAGCACGGCGCCCTTCTCGAAAATCGTCAGCAGCAGGTCGCGCGAGAGTTGAGCGTCAAGCAGGACGCCGCTCTCGATGAAGGTCCGCAACCCGATCTCGCGTTCCAGGATGACCAGGGCGCCTGTCTTGTCCTGCGCCAGTTGCTGGACCGCGAGGAGCAATTCCTCGAGTGATTCGCGGCGCTGTAACTGAGTTCCGGTGCTGAAGTAGCCGCGCCGTCCAATGCGGGCCAGCATGCGCCGCAACTCGGACTGGAACATGACGATGACGCCGAAGGCTGTATAGGGCGCCAGGGTGGCGAGAAGCGCGCGCAGCAACTCGAGGTGCGCCCAGACGGAGACGAGATAGACGAGGCACAAGACGCCGATTCCGGTCAGGATGTGGGCGGCGCGGCGGCCGCGCACGATGAGGATGGCCTGATACACAAGGAAGGCCACGCACACGATGTCGATCACCGCGGTGACACTAAAACCCGGCAACTTGAACAGGTATGCCACGCAAAAGCCTTCGAGTATAACCAGTTTACAGCGTGGCTGGGGTGTGGAGGATAATTGTGGCGCGCAACGCGCGTCTTAGGCGCCGGGGAACTTGAACACGGCGTCCCCTATCCTGGCTCCGGCCACTTCGATGTTGTTCAGGTCCGTGGTTCCCACGCCCAGGGATTCCGCCAGAACCAGCGAGTTGTCGCAGCGCTGGAACGGGGCTGTTCCCTTGCCGGCGCGTGGATCATAGCCCATGACGGCGGTTGCCACCGAGTCCGTGGTGACCGGATTTGTGCCCAAGATCATGACGCCCGGTTTGACATGCGCCAGTTCGCGCCGGATCCAGGGGCCCTCGCCGCCGGACATGGTTTCGACGCCGTCAATGAAAGAGATGTGAATGGGGCGGGCGGCCACGAGTTCGGCGACGATGCGCGGCATGCGATAGGTGGATTCGCGATTCGAGTGGGGGTCGATTTCGGAAGGGGCACAGGAAGCCGGCTGCCGTTTTCCGAAGTGGCAGACTTCGCCGCGTCCCTTCGAGGGCCGCTCGTTCGGCTCATCCTTTCCGGCGTCGTCGCCGTAGATGGAGGCCGGGGTGATGCCGAAGATGTTCTTCATGGCCAGGGTGACGCCGCAGGTCTCATGATTCTTCAACTTCGCCATGGACATGAAGACATCGGTGTCGGCATAGGCGTGATTCAGTTGATAGGCGGGGAAGATCAATCCTCCGCCGGGGACGGGGAAGCGGTGGTACTGTTTGCCTTTTCCAAGGCCGTTGGTGTTTTCAAACTCGATATTCGGCGCCGCCGCCAGCAACTGGCGGACGTTCCAGCCGGAATCGAGCAGATAGTCCTCGAGCGGGCCCGCGGTAGCCCAGGCGCTCTCGGTGAAGCGGATCCGTTTCGCTCCCGCGCGGTGCAGGACGTAGGCCATCGCCGAGGCGGTCTTAGGATGAGAGTAGTGGGTGAGGCCGAGCGGCTTGCCTTGAAAACGCAGCCCCGGGCTCCCGGTGAGGTTCAGCTTAACGGTCACCGTCTTATTCTTCACCAGCCGGCCGGCGCCGCCGATCTGGTCGAACATTTTCGTGAATACCGCAACCAGGTCTTCGTTATAAGAAGGAACCTTGGCAATGGAAACCGGAGCGGTGGGGGCGCTCCTGGCCGCCAGCATGGGGGCGGCAGCTCCGGCCAGCGCAAGCAGTTCGCGGCGTGTCATGGCTTCATCTTAACGCAACCGGCTCAAGGCAACCGGGATCGAGAGGGCCGCCGGGCGGTGAAAAGCGGGACAATCCCTAGAAGCTCCCTATGGCCACACTACCGTCCATTCTCACCGACCTCTTCGTCCTCAAGGTTCCGCTGATGGAGAAAATCCTGCGCGCCTTGATTGTCTATTTCGCTCTCATCGTATTGCTGCGCGTATTCGGAAAACGCGAGTTGGCGCAACTGAATCCGTTTGACCTGGTCGTGTTGCTGACGCTGTCGAACACCGTGCAAAACGCCATCATCGGAGACGACAATACGCTGCTCGGGGGCATCATCGGGGCGATCACGCTGCTCGGCGCCAACTATCTGATTGTGCGGTTCGTGTTCGGCCACCGCCGCCTCGATGAACTGCTGGCCGGGCGCTCGACCGTCCTGGTGGAGCATGGAAAGGTCCTGCGGCGGGCGCTGGCGAGGGAGATGATGAGCGTCCATGATCTCGAGGCGGCGGCGCGGCGGCAGGGTTTCCGCTCGTTGAACGAAGTGGATGAATGCGCCATCGAGCCGACAGGCGTACTGTGTTTCACGGGTAAGCAGCCGCTTCTCGAGGACCGGCGCCAGGCGGAACTGATCGCGAAACTGGATCGCCTGGGGGTGGAACTGGCGGAGATCAAGGCGCGGCTCCAGCCCTGAGACGGTTCGCCGCCACTAGGCCGGGGCCTTGCCGTAATCCTTGATCTTCATGGTGACGCCGCCGCGGAGCGCCGACTGATGGGCGATGATGCCGGGAACGGTGTAAGCGATGGCTTCCCAGACGTTCACGGCCGGCATGCGGTCTTCGGTCACCGCGCTCACGAACTCGTGAGTGAGGAAGGTGTGCGATCCGCCGTGCCCGCTTGGGACGCGCAGAGGCGCGGGAAGCAGTTCGAAATGGTTCGGCTGGTTGAAGGCGGTGATCTTCACGTCGCCCTCGGGATAACCGTTGGCGTCGATCACCGTCTTGCCATCCTTGCTGATGGTCACCTTTGTGTTCGGAGAACGCTCGGGGCGGGCCATGATGAAAGACATACGGTCGCCATAGAAGCCTGAGCGCTCGACTCCGCCGGCGGCGACGTGCCAGAAAACGGAGATGCGGCTCGAATGCCCGCCGGAGGTTTTGAAGAAGCCGGTGGTGTTCCAGAAGGGATTGTTGTATTGGTTGGTCTGCAGGACTTCATGCCGGTCACCCCAGCCGATGGCGGTGACCTCGGTCAGACGTTCGCCGGTGACGGGGATCACCATGCCGGTGCAGTGCGTGGGGTAGTGCATCGGGGGCAGGCCGTGACGCCACGTGGGAAAGCCGCGGTCGTCGAACATGAGGGGGATGAGTCCTTCATGGTGGTATTCGGCTTCGGTGTAGAAGATGGTTCCGAAACTTCCTTCACGGGCCCACTGGCGGGCGGTGATGATCTCCGGGCGGTAGTAGCTGGTCTCCGCCATCATGTACTTGAGGCCGGTGCTTTTCACCGCCTCGAGGAGGCGCTCGAGTTCTTCGATCGACATGCCCGCGGGCACGGCGCTGATGACGTGCTTGCCCGCCTTGAGCGATTCGATATCCATCCACACGTGCAGAGGGAGGGGAGTGAACACGGCGACCGCGTCGAGTTCCGGATGCTTCAGCATTTCCCGGAAGTTCTTATAGGTATTGCCGCAGCGGTAGACTTCCGAGAGGCGCTGTAAGCGGTCCGGGCGGATGTCGCACACCGCGGTGACTTTGCACCTGGGGTGCAGATGCCACTGGAATGACGAGCCGAAGCCTCCGCCCACGACGCCGATACGCAGCGTTTTCGGTGTAGCCCGTTCTCCGATGAGCGTTTGGGCAGCAGCGCATTGCGCCGCCGCCGTGGACCCGGCCAGAAAATTACGGCGGGTGAAGTGCGAATCCATGTAGTTGCTCCTTTCAATGTTGCCGGCCGGCCGGCGCCGCCGCCATCTCCCGTAACAATCGAACCGCCTCCCCGGCCAACACGTCCGCGGCCGTGGCGGAGAACGGCGTGGCCTCGGTTTCGTAGCCGCCTTCGGCGAAGGCCTGAGCGGTGGGGATGTAGCCGAAGCCGCCGTTTGAATACCCGGAGACAAACGTGTGCGGATAGGGAGAGCGGGAGGCAATCTCCATCGCCGTTTCCGTGAACGGCTCGCCGGGTACGGAGACCAGGGCGATGGAAGAGCCGATGGTGATGGCCATCAGTTCCCAGGGAATGGTTTCACGTCCGTAATAGTTGCGCGCATACTCGGCGCGCCATCCGGCTTGCGTCGCTTGCGCGGTGGCGGCGCGGATCTCATCGGGGCTGCCGCCCTCGTTCCGGAGGCTGTTCATCCGCGAGCGGAGGGCGGCCGCGCGCGCTTCCAACTCCTCGGGGGGGTCGAACTTCCTGGCGGGGAGGGCAATGGAGCGCTGCGCGACGCGGAGCGGTTGGGGTCCGGGATCCACGGGCGCATCCTCATAGATGGCGATGGGCGCCCCGGAGGCCTGCACGCCGGTCAGGCGTTCATCGCGCGGAAGAGTCTCGATGTTCCAGGCGACGCGCGCGGCTTCGAGTCCGAGTATGGTTCCCAATTTGCGGTACACCGCGCAATCGCCCGTGAAGCCGCGGCGGGGAGTAAGATTTGCGCAGGCGCCCTGGAGGAAGAGGCACGTACCCCCGAGTTCACGCTCGACCACCTGGCGCGCCGGGCCTGGAAAATCCGGCGTAAACAGTTGCGTCTGCCACCCCATGGTGGTGCCGTGACAGGCGTAATGGAGCAGGGTGGCGACGGGGCGTTCATCGAGGTCATCGAAGCGAACCACCCCGACGGCGCGGTTGGCCGGACCGCTCCAGTTGCGTCCGACGACAATACCGTGCCCGGCATCGCGGAAGCGGCGGTTGACATTGATATCGCAGGATCCCTGGCCGGCGGCGACGCGGACGGGTTTGAGATTGCGCCCTGCCTGCCAGACCGCGGAAGCGATGCGGTGGGGGAGGGATTCGAGGTAGCTGAGCGCCATGTCGAGCCCCTCGCTGATGGTGGCGAGGCGGAACGTATTGGGACCGGAGTGCGTGTGGCTCGAGGAGAAGCGGATTTGCCGGCGGGGAAAGCCCGTGAGGTCCGTGATAGCGGCGAGGATGCGTTCGGTCCACTCCGTATCAAAGCCGATGGCATCGGCTTCGACAATGGCGGCGCGCTCCTCTCCCGATTCAAGCACCAATGCGGTGGCGTAGAAGGGCATGTCGGCTCGAAGCCCGCGCTGATGGGTCTGCGCTCCCCAGCCGCCCTGGGGAGTTCCCGGCGCCGGCGTGATGTCGCATCGCCCTGTTCCGGCGTGGAGTTGTACAGATTTCGGAATGGTGAACCTCCCTCTCAAGATATGATGTCCGTGGCAATTTTGCTTGAGAGGGCCACGGGGCAGGCAGCCTATCGCGTGGACGGTCCGAATGTTCCTTGCTTCGAGCCGCGCGTGTTTAACGGCGCGAAAGGATCACCGCTCCGGGCGATTGTTCGAGCCGGTGCAACTCATTTCGCGTGAAGCCGCAGTCGCGGTACATCCGTTCGTATTCCGCGAACGTGTAGGCGTCGCCCTCGGCGGTGGTGGCGAGCATGATCATGGCGAAGGCCGCGGCCTCGGGAGGAGTGACGCGGTCATCGTTGGGAACAAATTCAAAAGTGACGGCGACGCCGTCCGGCTTGAGCGCGGCGCGCACCTTCCGCATCAGCGTCTCGATGACGGAGGGGTTGAAGTGGTGGTGGAAGTTGGTGATAAGGACGGCATCGTAATCCCCGCCGAATTCGACTTCGAACGCGCTGCCGGCGATGGCGTGCCAGCGGTTCGCGACTCCGGCGCTCACCGCGTGTTCCCGGGCGATGTCGAGCACGGAAGCCCAGTCCACCGCATGGATGGAGGCTTTAGGATTGGCGCGGGCGATGGTGATGCCGAACATGCCGTGACCGGCGGCAAGGTCGAGGACTTTCATCGGCGCGCCTTCGCTCGCTTTGAGGCTTTGGGCGATCCAGTTGGCGGCAGGCATCATCATCGCTCCCATGGAGCGCGCAAAGTCCTTCCAGACAGGGTTCTCACGCGACATGGAACCACCCTCGCCGTTGAGCACCGTCCCGCCCTTGCGCACGACGGGTAACAGATCCTCGAAGGCTTGTCTGAGGGTGGGGCCGGCGATCATCGCGGTGATTCCGCCCAGGTAGGCGGGCGAAGCGTGATCGAGGAAAACGGCGCTGTCGGCAGTCAACGCGTAATGACCGTTTTCCTTGGTGAGGAACTGGTGGACGGTGAGATAGTCGCACAGGACGCGGATGCCTTTCGGCGAAGCGTGACAGTGTTCGCTGAGCGCCGCCACGGTCCTGTGTCCGGCGGCGATGGCGGTGAACAACTCCAGTTCAACGGCGCACTTGAGGGCGGAAGTTTGCTGATGGCCGCTGAGTGCTTGCAGAAAGCGTACAGGTGTAGGCGGAGGTGTAAGCATAAGTCCCAGATATATGCAGCTAGGCTATCACGAGGGACGCCCGCGAGGGGATCGAACGAAGGCGGAAGGGCGGATCCTGTTCCTGTCAGTAGACAGGGCTGCCGGACGTGAGAGCGGGCTGGCGAATCTCGAGGCAGCCTTTGCCGGTGGGGAGGACCTTGCCGGGGTTGAGGCGGCAGGCGGGATCGAAGAGTTTCTTGAACCGTGCGATGAGGTCGAGAGTGTCCTCGGAGAACAGGCGGCTCATCAACTCCATCTTTTCCATGCCGACGCCGTGTTCACCGGTGATGGAGCCACCCACATCGATGCAGTATTCGAGGATTTCCTCGCCCGCCGATTGGGCTTTGGCGAGGTCGCCTGGTTTGTGGATATCGAAGAGGATGATGGGGTGCATGTTGCCGTCGCCGGCGTGAAAGATGTTGCTGATGGTAAGGCCATGTTTTTCGCCGATGCGCTGAATCTCGCGCAGGGTGGGCGCTACCTTGGTGCGGGGCACGACGCCGTCCTGCACATAGTAGGAGGGACTGACGCGGCCGACCGCTCCGAAGGCATTCTTGCGGCCTTTCCAGAGCAGTTCGCGCTCTTCGGCGGAGCGCGCTACCCGGAACTCGCGAGCATGCGAGTCGTGGCACACGGCGCGGATCTGCTCGAGTTGCTCCTCGACGGTTTCGACGAGGCCCTCGAGTTCGATGAGCAGGACGGCGGCGGCGTCGAGCGGATAGCCCGCGTGGGTGGCTTCCTCGACCATGCGCAGCATGACGCCATCCAACATTTCGACCGCCACGGGAGTGATGCCGCGGGCGGTGATTTCCGCCACGGTAGCGGCGCAGTGATCGACGGTGTCGTAGATGGCGAGGCAGGTTTTTACGAGTTCGGGCTGGCGCATCAGGCGGACAATGACCTTGGTGACGAGAGCCATGGTGCCCTCCGAGCCGACCAGGAGGCCCAGGATGTCGTAGCCGGGGACGTCCTGTTCCTTGCCGCCGGCGGTGATGATGGAGCCGTCGGGAAGGACAGCCTCGATGCCGAGGACGTGGTTGGTGGTGACCCCGTAGGCGAGCGTGTGCGGTCCGCCGGCGTTTTCGGCGACATTTCCGCCGATGGTGCAGGCACGCTGGCTCGAGGGATCGGGGGCATAGAAATAGTTACGGGACTGGACCGCGAGAGTGATATCGAGGTTGACGACGCCGGGTTGGAGGACGGCGCGTTCATTGGCAAGGTCGATTTCGAGGATGCGGTCCATGCGGGAAAAGCCCACCATGACGCCGCCCGCGCGGGGAATGGCTCCTCCGCTGAGGCCCGTGCCGGCTCCGCGGCCGACGAAGGGGATGTCATACCGCCCGGTGACTTTGACGATGGCGGCGACATCCTCGGTGGAGCGGGGGAAGACCACCATCTCGGGTCGCGCCTTGTCGACGCCGCCGTCGTATTCGTAGAGGGTCAGGTCCTCGGGGCGGTCGAGATAACCGCGCGGACCGGTGATCTGAATGAGTTCCTGGCGGGCTTCCGGTGGGATCATGAGAACTGGCGTCAGAGGAGGCTCTGAACCTGCTGGATCACTCTGTCATCCATCCAGTTTTCCGGTCCGATGAACTTCGCGACCACTTTGCCGCCACTGTTGATGATATAGGTTTCCGGGTACTTGAAGGTTCCGTAACTGGAGCTGATGTTGGCTTCGGGATCGCGGGCGGTGACGAAGCTGATGCCAGCGCGTTTGACGAACTGCTCATAGGTAGCGGCGTTCTTATCCACGCTGACGCCGAGTACAACGATGCCTTTGGCGCGCATCTGTTCCTGGAAGGCGTTGAGGGAAGGGAGTTCCTGAATGCAGGGCGGGCACCACGTGGCCCAGAAGTTGAGGACCAGCAGTTTGCCGCCGAAGTCCGAACGGGTCATGGTCCGGCCGTTATCGGCCACGATCTGGAAATCAGGAGCGTTATCTCCGGAAACGACGACGCGCTGCTCGAGGGTGCTGCCGGCGACGGCGATGAGGGCTACCAGGAGCGCGGCGATCAGCCCTTTCAGCAGGAGGTCGGCTTTGCTAGTGGACATAGGAACTCAATTACAATTTTAGAGTATCCCGAAGCAGTGGGACAGCATCCAATCTGGTGGAACGATGAAAATTACCCGACGGGCAGAGTTCTCGGCATCGCACAGTTGCGCAATTCAGTCATTGCCCGCCGAGGAGAACAGGGCGATTTATGGCGACGCGGCCAATCCGCATGGGCACGGCCATAACTACCTGCTCGAGGTGACGATGGAGGGGACGCCGGATCCGGTTACCGGAATGGTGATGGATCTGAAAAAGCTGAAGGAGGTAATGGAGGAGGAAGTGGTAACGCCGATGGACCACCGGTTTCTGAACCATGAAGTGCCTCCCTTCGATCGTGTTGTTCCGACGGCGGAGAACCTGGCGATGGAGATCTGGCGGCGTCTCGAGCCGAGGCTGCGGACTTCGAATGCGCGGCTGGACAGCGTGCGGATCCATGAAACCGAGGACCTTTGGGTGGAGTATCGGGGCGAGGGCCGAAGCTAAGGGGGCGGAAAATGGTTCGCATCGGCAAGAGATACCACTTTAGCGCGTCTCACCGTCTTCACTCGGCGGCGCTGTCGGCCGACGAAAACCGGGACGTTTACGGCAAGTGCAACAATCCATACGGGCACGGACACGACTACGTGCTGGAGGTGGTGGTGAGAGGGGCTCCGGACGCGGTGACGGGCCTTGTCGTGCCGTTGAAGCAACTGGATGAGTACGTAAAGCGGGAAGTGATTTCCGAGTTCGATCACAAGTACATGAACGAGGAGATCGAGGCGTTCCGGCATCTGCCGCCGACCACGGAAAATGTCGCCGCGGTGATACGGGAGAAGTTGGCGCGCGGGTGGAGGGCGGCGTTTCCATCGAGCGCGTCGCTCGACAGCGTGAAGATTTTTGAGACGCGAAGGAACATGGTGGAACTTCGCGGAGAGATGGAAGGGCAGAATTGAATAGGGGGCTGATAGTGAAGAACAAGGCGCTGGTGAAGGTAATAGAGCCGAACAAGAAGGGGCGCTCTCTTGCGCCGCAGATCGAGCACATTCTCATGGAACTGGGAGAGGATGTGACGCGGGAAGGGCTGGTTCGGACGCCGGAGAGAACGGATAAATCACTCCGCTTTCTGACAAGCGGCTACTCGATGAATCTTGATGAGATCATCAACGACGCACTATTTGATGTCGAGTATGACGAGATGGTGCTGGTGCGGGACATCGAGTTTTACAGTTTGTGCGAGCACCATATGCTGCCCTTTTTCGGGAAGATGCACGTGGCGTACCTGCCGAAGGACAAAGTGATTGGGCTGAGCAAGATTCCGCGGATTGTCGATATGTACGCGCGGCGTCTGCAGGTGCAGGAGAGGCTGACCAAGGAGGTGGCGGAGACGCTGCAGGAGGTGTTGAAGCCGCGCGGAGTGGCGGTGGTGTGCCAGGCGCGGCATTTTTGCATGATGATGCGCGGGGTGGAGAAGCAGCATTCGGGGACAACCACCAGTTCGATGCTGGGGGCGTTTCGGACGCAGAAAGAGACGCGGGACGAGTTTCTTTCGCTGCTGTCGCATAAGAGGGACGGTTTCTGAGGGGGATGGCCGGGCAGGGGATCGTTTCCGGTTTGACATCATCGCGGCGCGCAAACTAAACTATTGTTTTTGGGGATTTCCCACAGACAGGAGTAGTGCGCCTTCGACACACTTCGGTTACCGGCGGCGCATGGTGCAAGCAGATGCCTAAACGTACTTTTCAGCCGAACAATCGCCGCCGGGCGAAGACACACGGATTTCGCGCCCGCATGGCGAGCAAGGACGGGCAGCGGGTTCTGGCGCGGCGCCGCGCCAAGGGCCGTTGGAAACTTACCGTCAGCGACGAACGCGTAGTCCGCTACGCGAAGATGAAATAGCTCTGGCTCGGAACGCGCAGCAATCGTACTCTTTCCCCAAGAAAAACCGTTTGCTTCGTTCGAGCGAATTTCGCCGGGTTTATGACCAAGGTTCCCGATTTTCCAGTCCGTTGTTCACGGCATTTCTATGGGCGAATCCGGAAGCGGCGGGGCCCCGGGTCGGGTTCACGGTTCCGAGGGTGCTGGGGCGAGCCGTGCGGAGAAATCGAATGAAGCGGCGGATGAGGGAGGCGGTGCGTCTGGAGTTGCTCCCGCGGGTGGGAGCGAAGTGGGACATTGTCATCAACCCCCGCAAAGGGCTTCACGGCGCGGACTGGGAGAGCATCCTGCGTGAAGTGAACAGACTGGTATCGCGATGCGGGAACCCCTGATCGCATTGTTGCGTTTCTACAAGCGGTGGATCTCTCCTCTTCTGCCTTCAGCTTGCCGTTTTGCCCCTACCTGTTCGGAATACATGATGCAGGCAGTGGAAAAACATGGGGCGGCGCGCGGGGTCTGGCTGGGCCTGAAGCGGCTGAGCAAGTGCCATCCGTTCCATCAAGGGGGATATGATCCCGTACGCTAGCTTGACCGAATTAGAATAATGGCCAAATCCACCAAAGATCCGGATCCATCGAATCAGCCACCGGCCTCCAAGCAGGGCGGGCCGAAGGAACTTTCGATGGAGATGCGCCTGCTCCTGACGTTCATTCTGATGGGTCTGGTGCTCTTCCTCACCCCCTATTTCATGAAGACAACGGCGCCTCCTCCTCCGGCAAAGAAAGCCGCGGCGGGGGCCGGGGAGACCGGCGTGAAAGAGGCCCCCAAGGAGAAGAAGGAAGTTCCACCCCCCGTTGTTCCGTCACAACCGCCGCCGGGTCAGGTGTCCGCCGAACGGCAGGATGACGCCATCCTCCTCGAGACCGAGCTCTACAGGGTTCAGTTTTCCAACCGCGGCGCGGTGGTGCGTAGCTGGGTGCTGAAGAAGTACCGCGACAATGCCGGGAAGCCAGTGGAGTTGGTGAATCCCGTTGGGGGGACGCAACTTGGATTTCCGTTCTCCGTGCGGTTGAAGGGGGCACAGGTCAGCCCCGGGCCCAACTCGGTCCTGTATGCGGCGAAACGCTCCGTGGATGGTCTCACCATCTCGTTCGAGTTTTCCGACGGGAAGCTTCACGCAAAGAAGACATTCAGCTTCGACAGGAGCCGCTACCGTGTCCAGTTTTCGAGCGAGATCAGCGACCAGGGACGGGTGGTTCCCCACCTTGTCGAGTGGCGCGGCGGATTCGGCGATTTCTCCGTGACCAACACGCTTTCGACACAGCACGCCACCTACTTTGACACGACGGACAACAAGCTCATCGTAAACGACGTGGGGAAGGCGAAGAACGGGCCGTTGACGGTGAGCGGCAGGTTCGGCTTCGCGGGCATCGAGGACACGTATTTCGCCGCTGTCATGCTGCCTCCGGCGGGTTCCACGCTCGAGGTGGAGACGATCAGCGACAAACTGCCGTTTGTGGCGGAGCAGAACAAGGAAGAACCGCATATCGGGGTGGCGCTCGGCGGAGAAGGCGTGAACCAGGCGCTGCTGTTCGTGGGGCCGAAGGATATCGACGTGCTTCGCGCGCTTGATCCGAAGCTGGAGCAGATGGTGGACTTCGGCTGGTTCTGGTTTCTCGCCAAGCCGTTGTTTTTCTCGCTGAACTACGTCAACAGCAAGTTCATTCACAACTACGGCTGGGCGATTGTGGTGGTCACGATTCTCATCAATATCCTGCTGATGCCGTTGAAGATTTCCAACATCAAATCGATGAAGAAGATGTCGGAGCTGCAGCCGCAGATTCAGGCGATCCAGGCCAGGTACAGCAACATACCGATGCGTGATCCGCGCCGCCAGCAGCAGCAGCAGGAGACGATGGATCTGTACAAGAAGCACGGAGTCAATCCGCTTGGCGGATGTGTTCCGATGGCGCTGCAGATGCCGTTTTTCTTCGCTTTCTACAAAGTGCTGATGGTCGCCATTGAATTGCGCGGCGCGCACTGGCTTTGGGTGACCGATCTTTCCCAGCCCGAGCATCTGGCGATCCGCATTTTGCCCGTGGCCACCATCATCACGCAATTTCTCATGCAGCGGATGACGCCGAGCACCACCACGGACCCGCAACAGCAGCGGATCATGCAGTTCATGCCGCTGATGTTCATTTTCATCTTCTACAGTGTGGCCAGCGGACTGGTGTTATATTGGTTGACTGGCAACCTGGTCGGCATTGCCCAGCAGTATTTCTTCAACAGGATGATGGGCGTGAGCGCTCCGGCCGCGGTTGCGGCGCCGCCGAAGAGAAGCGGCAAAAAATAGTCGTTTGGAATAAACGTGGCAGAGCCTCTCTATACACTTGATGAACACGGCCTCCGCATCGAGGAGTTTCTCGGAAAAATCGTCGATCTCGGCGGTTTTGAACTCGATTTTGAAGTAGCGCAGGGTGAGAATCCGCATCCCGACATCGAGGATCCGGAGTTGGTGGTCCGGTTTTTCGGCCCGGACGTGGATCTGCTTCTGGCGAACAAGGCGGAACTGCTGCTGTCGCTTGAATACCTGACGATGGAGATGCTGCGGATGCCTTCGGACCATCACGAAAGGATCTGCTTCGACGCCAACGATTACCGCATGCTGCGCATTGCCGAACTGCGGCTGAGCGCCACTACCGCGGCGGAGAAGGTGAAGCGCAGCAAGCTCCCGTTCCGATTCAGTCCGATGAGCAGCCGGGAACGGCGGATCATCCACCTCGCCTTGCGCAACGAGCCGGAAGTGCGGAGCGAATCGTCGGGAATGGGTCCGTTCCGCCAGGTAGTGATTTACCCCGCGGGGATGCCGGCGCCGCCCGAACCGCCGCGCCAACCCTACGAACGGCGCGATAGGGGTAGGGATGGCGATCGCGGCGGTCCGCCACGACGTCCGGGCGGTGGCCGAGACCGGGGCCCGGGCCGGGGCCGCCGGTAGTTTTTGCGGCTCAACGACACCATTGCGGCCATAGCCACGCCCCCGGGCCGCGGGGGAATCGGGATCGTGCGCCTATCGGGGCCGGACGCGGCCACAATCACCGCCGATGTGCTCGATCTTCCGCCGGCCACGGAATGGGTCCCGTGGCATAGTTTCCTGGCCGTGCTTCCCGACTCAGAGGGCGAGGCGGTGGATCATGTGGTGGTGACGTTTTTTGCGAAGCCACGCTCTTACACGGCCGAGGATGTAGTGGAGATCGCCTGTCACGGTTCGCCCGTGGTCCTGCGGCATTGCCTGGACCGGGCCTGCGGCGCCGGCGCGCGCCTGGCCGAACCGGGTGAGTTTACGCTGCGCGCGTTTCTGAACGGGCGTATTGATTTGCCGCGGGCCGAGGCGGTGCGGGACCTGATCGAGGCGACGACGCTGTTTCAGGCGCGGGTGGCGGCGCGGCAGATGGAAGGCGCCGTGTCACGAAGGCTGGCTCCGTGGAAGAGCCAGTTGCTCGAGCTGATCGCCCTGCTGGAGGCTGGCATCGACTTCGCGGACAACGACGTGGATTTCGCCTCGAACGAAGAGATACTGCGGCGTCTGGCTCCGCTCGCCGAGGGACTCGGCAAGCTTGCCGCGAGTTTCGCTTACGGGAAGCTGGTGCACTCCGGATTCACGCTCGCCATTGTGGGCCGCCCGAATGTGGGAAAGAGCAGCCTGTTCAACCGCCTGCTCGAGCAGGACCGGGCGATCGTCACCGGGATTCCGGGCACGACGCGGGATACGGTTTCCGAATCGGCATCGCTGTTCGGGATTCCCGTGAAGTTTCTGGATACGGCCGGAATCCGCGAGGCAACGGATGTGGTCGAGACTCTGGGGATCGAACGGAGCTATCAGGCCATGGCGGACGCGGACTTGACGCTGGTTGTTCTCGATAGCTCCGCTCCTCTCACTGAAGCGGATGCCGTGCTGCTGGGAAAAGCGCGAGAGAGCGGACTGGTTCTGGCGGTGGCGAACAAGAGCGACCTGCCACGCCTTCTGGAACTCGAGCAAGCCCACTGCGCGGTTTCAGCGCTCACGGGAGAGGGGATGGAGGGGTTGCGGCGGAGCATTGGAGAGGCTTTGGGCTTCAGCGGCGAATGGGCGCAGGAATCGGGCTTCATCACGAGCCTGAGGCATGAGCAGTTGCTTCGGGAAAGCGTCGAGGCGCTCGGCAATGCGCGCACGGCCGTCGAGGTGGGGATTCCGCACGAGATGCTGCTGCTCGACCTTTATGCCGCGTTGCGTCCCATTGACGCCATTACGGGCGCCACCACGGCCGATGACATTTTGAATCGCATCTTTTCGACGTTCTGTATCGGGAAATAAAGGTCTAGGAGGCCAGTTTCCTGCGGACCGAATCGAGCACGCCGTTGATGAACGGGATGGACTCCTCGCCGGCGAAGCGGCGCGCCAGTTCGAGCGCTTCATCGATCACCACGGCGGGCGGAGTGCGGCGTTCCATCATTTCGTAGACGGCAAGACGAAGGATGTTGCGGTCGACCGCGGGCATTCGCTCGAGGCGCCAGTTGGCGCTGTGGCTGCTGATCTGCTCATCGACCTGCGCGGCGTGTCCCACCGTGCCGCGGACCAGTTCCTCCATGAAGGGGTCCTCTTCGCGCGGCGCATCACCGCCCGATTCATGCTCGGATTCCCAACTGTAGAGGGTGTCGTAGTAGTTATCGACGGCGTCGCGAACGGGCAGTTTGCGCACGTCGAGTTGATAAAGAATCTGTAAGGCTCGCTGCCTCGACCGGTGACGGGATGGCATGCGGATGGTTACTTCATGGCGCGGAGTTTTCGCATCAGGCCGGCTGTTTCGATGGCGGTCATGGCGGCATCGAATCCTTTGTTGCCATGTTTTGCGCCGGCGCGGTCGACAGCCTGCTCGAGGGTATTGGTGGTCAGCACGGCAAAGGCGACAGGCACTCCGGTTTGAATGGCGGCCTGTCCCAACCCCTTGGCGGCTTCGCCCGCCACGTAGTCGAAGTGGGGGGTGTCTCCCCGAATGACCGCGCCGAGGCAGATGATGCCGTCGTAGCGTTTCGAGCCGGCCAACTCGAGCGCGATGACGGGCATCTCCCAGGCTCCGGGAACCCAAACGACCGTTATGTCCTGCTCCGAGCCGCCCGCGCGGCGTAGGGCATCGAGAGCCCCGGCGAGCAGGCGCTCCGTGATGATGCTGTTGAAACGGCTCGCGACGATGGCGAACCGGAGTCCCTTGGCGTCCAGATGTCCTTCAATGACGGAGTGCGGCATTCTGTTTTACGTGGGGTGTGGCTGCTCACCTATGGGATAATTGAGCTTACACCAAATCATTCTACCGCATGGACCCATCCTTCATCCGTAACTTTTCCATCATTGCCCACATTGACCATGGCAAGTCCACGCTTGCCGATCGTTTACTGGAAGCGACGGCGGCGTTGAGCGCGCGGGAGATGATGGAGCAGGTTCTCGATTCGATGGACCTTGAACGCGAGCGCGGCATCACCATCAAGGCGCATGCCGTGCGGCTGAGCTATCGCGCCGAAGACGGCAATCTCTACCAGCTCAACCTCATCGACACTCCGGGTCACGTCGATTTCAGCTACGAAGTTTCGCGCAGCCTGCAGGCGTGCGAAGGGGCTCTGCTGGTGGTGGACGCCTCGCAGGGCGTGGAAGCGCAGACGCTCGCCAATACCTACCTGGCGCTGCACCACAATCTGGAGATCATTCCGGTGATCAACAAGATCGACCTGCCCTCGGCCGAGCCGGACCGCATCAAAGAGCAGATCGAGCAGGTGATCGGACTCGATTCCTCGGGGGCCATCCTGGTGAGCGCGAAACAGGGCACGGGCATTCACGAGTTGCTCGAGGCGATCGTGCACCTGTCGCCTCCGCCCAAGGGAGATCCGGACGCGCCGTTGCGCGCCCTGATTTTCGACTCCTGGTTCGATCCGTACCGGGGGGTGATCATCCTTTTCCGCGTGATGGATGGCCGCATCCGCGTGGGGCAGCGAATTCGCCTGATGTCGACGGGTAAGGTGAGCGAAGTGGAGTCGCTTGGCTACCAGTCGCCGAAGCCTGTTCCGCTGCAGGAACTCTCCGCGGGCGAGGTCGGCTATGTGTTCGCCAACATCAAGACGGTTTCAGACGCGCGTATCGGAGATACGATTACGGATGCCGAGAATCCGGCCGCCGAGCCTCTTCCCGGCTTCGAGGAGATCAAGCCGATGGTGTTCGCGGGGCTCTACCCGGTGGAGTCGCACGAGCACGGCCTGCTGCGCGACGCGCTCGAGAAACTTCGCCTCAACGACAGCGCTTTCAACTTCGAGCCGGAAAACTCGGCTGCTCTCGGGTTCGGGTTCCGTTGCGGATTTCTGGGTCTGTTGCATCTGGAGATTGTTCAGGAACGGCTGGAGCGCGAGTTCAACATAGATCTCATAACCACGGCCCCAGGCGTCCGCTACCGCGTGACGAAACTCGACGGCGAGGTGGTGGAGGTGGACAATCCGACGCGCTGGCCCGTGCAGGCGGAGATAAAGCAGATTGAAGAACCCATTATCGACGCCACCGTGATTACGCGCGAGGAGTTTCTGGGAGAGATTCTGAAGCTGCTCGAGGAAAAGCGGGGAGAGCAGAAGAAGTTCGAGTACATCGGCACGGGCCGCGTGATGTTGAACTACGAGCTCCCGTTGAATGAAATCGTGCTTGATTTTTATGACCGTTTGAAATCGGCTTCGCGCGGCTATGCCTCTCTTGACTATCACCTGGCTGGGTACCGGGTGTCGCCGATGGTGAAACTGGATGTGCTGGTGGCCGGCGACCCGGTGGATGCATTGTCGATGATTGTGCACCGGGACTTCGCCTACGATCGCGGCAAGGCGCTGATTGAACGGCTGCGCAAGCTGATTCCGCGGCAGATGTTCGAGGTGGCGCTGCAGGCGGCGATCGGGAATAAGATCGTGGCGCGGGAGAACATTCCCGCGATTCGCAAGAACGTGCTGGCCAAGTGCTACGGCGGCGATATTACGCGTAAGAAGAAGCTGCTGGAGAAGCAGAAGGAAGGGAAGCGGCGGATGAAGCGCGTGGGCCGGGTGGAGATTCCGCAGGAGGCGTTCCTGGCGGTGCTCCAGGTGGCGAAGAAGGAATCCGAGGATTAGGAGAGCATGGAGATCCTGAAGCCCGGCAGTCCCGAGGAACTGGCCGCCATGCTGGGCGAGGCTGGTTCGGCGGGTAGAACGGTCGAACTATTCGGCAATGGGAGCAAGCACCGAGCGGGCGGGGCGGCCGCCGCCGCTCAGACTCGCATTTCGTTGTCCGGTCTCGATCATGTACTGATGTACGAACCACGGGATCTTACGGTGAGCGTGGGCGCCGGCATGCCCTATTCGCGCTTCACGGAGATGCTCGCCAGGGATGGCTATATGGTTCCGCTCGACCCGCCTTTCGCCGCCCAGGCGACGGTGGGCGGAGTGGTGGCGGCGAACTCGAGCGGGCCCCGGCGGCGTCTGTTCGGCACGGCGCGCGACCTGGTGATCGGCATGAAGTTTGCCACTATTGAAGGGAAACTGGCGCAATCGGGCGGCATGGTGGTGAAGAACGTGGCCGGACTGGACATGGGGAAGTTGTTGATCGGATCGCTCGGCACGCTGGGCGCCATGGCGGTGCTGAACTTCAAGCTGATCCCGCTTCCCGCCGCTTCGCGCACGTTTCTCTTCGAGTACTCGATTCTCAAGGAGGCGATCGCTTTGCGGGACCGCATCCTGCACGGTGTTTTGCAACCCGTGGCGATGGACCTGCTGAATCCGGCCGCCGGGCGCGGGTTGGGGCGCAAAGGCTGGCTGGTGGCGATCGGCGTCAGCGGCAACGAAGCCGTATTGCGCCGCTATACGCGCGAACTGGCGGGGGCGGAGGCGGTGGAGGGAGAGGCGGAGCGCTCCTTCTGGGACTATGTTCGCGAGTTCACGCCGCGGTTTCTGGAGCAGCGCCCGGATGGAGTGATGGTGCGGAGTTCGCTCACGCTGTCCGCCATGGAAGCGGGGCTCGAACAGCTGCCCGGCGCGGTGGTGGCCAGAGCGGGGAACGGCGTATGCTACTCGCATTGCGAGAATGTTCCGGAGGCGCGGCGCGCGCTCGAGACCGGGCGGAGCGTGATGGAGTACGGACCCGTTTCGCGCGACAGTTCCCTCGTCATGTGGCCGCAAGTTGACTCCGGTTTCCCAATCATGCAAAGAATCAAACAGATGCTCGATCCAAAGAATCTCTTGAATCCCGGAAGATTCTATGGCCGTCTCTGACCTGCCGGTTCTACGGGATTTGGACAGGCCGCGGCAGGAAGACCTGGACCGCTGCGTGCATTGCGGGTTGTGCCTCAACGCCTGTCCGACGTACCGCGTGCTCGGCATCGAGATGGATTCGCCGCGCGGGCGCATCTACCAGATGGCACAGGTGCACAACGGCGCGGAGATCAGCGCCTCCTACCAGGCGCACATGGACCTGTGCCTGGCGTGCCGGGGCTGTGAAACGGCGTGTCCCTCGGGCGTGCAGTATGGCCGCTTGATCGAGGCGGCGCGCGCCGAGATCGAAAACAAAGTGCGGCGTCCGTTGCTGACGCGGTTGTTGCGGCGCTTCGTTTTCGGGAGCCTGCTGCCTTCGCCGGCTCTGTTGAAAGCGGCGGCGGCGGGGATGTATGTGTATCAGAATTCGGGACTGCGGGCCCTGGCGCGCGGCCTGGGCATTTTGAAGTTGATGGGGCGGGTGGAGCAACTCGACAAATTCGCGCCGCCGGCCGAGTTTCCCACTTTTTTCTCCGCCTATGGGAAAGTGTTTCCCGCCGAAGGCGAGCGCAGGCACAAGGTCGCGCTGCTAGGCGGATGCATCGCCAATGTCAGCTTCGCCCGGCTGCATGAAGCCACCGTGCGGGTGCTGCAAAAGAACGGGTGCGAAGTTCACGTGCCGCGCGGGCAGACATGCTGTGGAGCGCTGCATGCGCACTCCGGCGTTAGAGAGGACGCGCGGCGCCTGGCGCGCCGGAATATCGACGCGCTGCTCGGCGGAGGCTTCGACGCCATCCTCACCAACTCGGCGGGCTGCGGCTCGACGTTGAAGGAGTACAACGAACTGCTCGAGCACGATGAGGCGTACAAAGGCGGAGCGGAGAAGTTCGTCAGGCTGGTGAAGGATATCAACGAGTTCCTCGCCGCCATCGGGCTCAATCCGCGCATGGGCACGCTGCCGTACAGCGTGACCTATCAGGATTCCTGCCACCTGGCGCACGGGCAGAAAGTGCGCGCGGCTCCGCGGCAGTTGCTGAAAGCGGTACCGGGATTGGAGTTCCAGGAGATGCCGTTATCCGATTTGTGCTGCGGCTCGGCGGGCATTTACAACGTGCTGCAAACCGGGATGTCGATGCAGGTTCTGGAGCGCAAGATGGACCTGGCCAATTCCGTTACGGCGAATGTCATTGCGACGGCGAATACGGGGTGCATGCTGCAACTGCGCGCGGGTGTGGCGATGCACGGCAGGGGGCAGCGCGTGGCGCACGTGATAGAGATCCTGGACGAGGCGTACCGGAAGGGATGACGCGCGGCGGAGGGGTTACACCAGGACCGTAAATGCGGTTTCCGTCCGTTCGACGGGGCGGTACAGCGTATCGCGCTCGACCGGCTCCCGGCCGGCGGCGCGGATGAGTTGCAGCAGGCTGCCGCGCCGGAGCGATTGGGAAGTGGTGGCTCCGGCGTCGTGGTAGATCTTTTCTTCCACAACGGTGCCGTCGATGTCGTCGGCTCCGAAGCGCTGGGCGATCTGGGCGATGCGCGGAGTCATCATGACCCAATAGGCTTTGATGTGCGGAATATTGTCGAGCATGAGGCGCGACACGGCGATATTCTTCAAATCATCGAAGCCCGTGGTTTTCGCGATGTGCTGGAGCGGCGTGTTATCGGGGTGGAAGGCGAGCGGGATGAAGGTGACAAAGCCGTGCGTCTCATCCTGCAGGGAGCGCAGTTTCAAGAGATGGTCCACGCGGTCCCCGGCTGTTTCGATGTGGCCGTAGAGCATGGTGCAGTTCGACTTGAGCCCCACCTGGTGGGCGATGCGGGCCACGTCGATCCACTCGTTGCCGTCGATCTTGTGATCGCAGATGATGCGGCGCACGCGCTCGCTGAAGATTTCGGCTCCTCCGCCCGGCATGGAGTCCATGCCCGCGTCGCGAAGCCGCTCGATGGTTTCGCGGATGCCGATCTTCTGACGCTTCGCGAGGTAGGCGATTTCCACCATGGTGAAGGCTTTGAGGTGGACCTGGGGATAGCGCTGCTTGAGGCCGCGCAGCATCTGGCAAAACCAGTCGAGAGTGAGTTCGGGGTGCAGTCCGCCGACGATGTGGAACTCGGTTGCGGCTTCGGAATAGCCCTTGCCGGCCACCTCCCAAACCTGCTCGAGGGACATCGTATACGCTTTCGGGTCGCGAGCCTTCTTGCCGAAGGCGCAGAGGCGGCAGGAAGCGACGCACACATCGGTGGGGTTGATGTGGCGATTCACATTGAAGAACGTGACGTTGCCATGCAGGCGCTCGCGCACGATGTTGGCCATGTAGCCGATGGCGAGGATGTCGCGCGAGTGATACAGGGCGAGGCCATCCTCGAAGGCAAGCCTCCGGCCGGCCCGCACCTTGTCGAGAATGGGAAGCAGGCGCTGATCTTCAAAATTGGGTTCCAGTCGCATTCAGGTTGATTTTCAGGCTCCGCGTTGGAAGAACACGATATCCGCGGCCCAAAACA
The DNA here is from genome assembly GCA_019187195.1 of Bryobacteraceae bacterium. Taxonomy (GTDB): domain Bacteria; phylum Acidobacteriota; class Terriglobia; order Bryobacterales; family Bryobacteraceae; genus CADEFT01. The sequence continues at coordinate 11,039 of JABAQT010000011.1, read as the reverse complement.
CAAAGAATAGCATGCTGACCCAGCCATTCACGGTAAAGAAGGCGGCGTTGACACGGGAAAGGTCATGCGGTTTCACAAGGCCGTGTTCATAAAGCAACAGGGCGGCCACGATGGCGGCGCCGAGCCAACTTGCCGCGCCAAGGCGGAAATCGACCACCAGCGCCGCAAGGCAGAGCAGCATGGCGGCGTGGAACAGGCGCGACAGGCGGAGCGCTCCCGCGATGCCGAAGCGGCGGGGGATGCTGAACAGGCCGGATTGGCGGTCGAAATCGTAATCCTGGCAGGAATAGATGATGTCGAAGCCCGCGGTCCAGAGGGTGACGGCGGCGGTGAGCCAGAGGATTCTGGCGTCGAGGGAGCCGCGGATGGCGATCCAGGCGGCGGCGGGGGCGATGCCGAGCGAGAAGCCGAGCACTACATGCGAAAGGGAAGTGAAGCGCTTGGTGAAGGAGTAAAAAAAGATGACGCCGAGGGCGAGTGGAGCCAGTTTGAGGCACAACGGGTTCAGCGCGGCGGCGGCGGCGAAGAACGCCGCGGCGGAGATGGCGGTGAAGCCCCAGGTGAACTTGCGCGTGAGCTGTCCGGCGGGTATGTGGCGCGTTCGCGTGCGCGGATTGCGGGCGTCCATTTCGGCATCCAGCAGGCGGTTGAAAGCCATCGCCGCCGATCGCGCGCCCACCATGGCGAGCACAATCCAGACGAGTTTCGCGGCGAGGCCGGCAAGCGCGTATCCATCCTCGCGCCAGGCGAGCAAGGCTCCGGTGAGAGCGAAGGGCAGGGCGAAGACGGAGTGCTCGAACTTGATCATGTCGAGCGTCAGGCGGACCCGGTGCAGGAAGGAGGACATTTCAGAGTTTTACTCGCGGACTGTTACCATTTTATTTCATGCCGCTATATTTCATGCCGCGGGCAATTCTCATTGTGATGATTGGATGGATGTGGATGGCTGGATGCAACCGCCAGGTTTCCTCGGAAGAGGCGATATCACTCAAACCCGTGACGCTCCCCGGCGGGCAGCAGGTGATGGCGGAGGTAATGCTGAGGCCGGAGGACATGATGCGCGGCATGATGTACCGCGCTTCCCTTGCTCCCGACCGCGGGATGCTGTTCGTGCACGCGCGCCCCGGCAAGTACACCTATTGGATGCACAACGTGCGGATTCCGCTGGATATCATCTGGATGGACAGCGGGCACCGGATTGTGGAGATGTCGCCCGAGACACCGCCGTGTCTGGAGCGGGATCCGGTGAAGTGTCCGCAGTATGGAGGCAGGGAGAACGCGCAGTTCGTACTGGAGTTGGCGGGCGGAATGGCGGCCAGGTACGGGCTGGCGGTTGGACAGATAGTGAGTTTCTAAGGCAGGTTCATGGATCAGGAACAGGTTCGGCAATTGCTCGAGCAGGTGCGTTCGGGCGCGATGGACGTGGACGAGGCCATGGCGAAGATGAGGCACATGCCCTTTGAAGACCTGGGATTCGCCAAGGTGGATCATCACCGCGCATTGCGGCAGGGCGCTCCCGAGGTGATCTTCGGCAAAGGCAAGAGTCCGGCGCACGTGCTGGGTATCGCGGAGAAACTGCTCGAGCGCGGCGCGAACCTGCTGGTGACGCGTGCTGATGAAGCGGCCGCCGAGCGGCTCAAGGAACGGTTTCCCGAGGGGGAGCATTTCCCGCTGAGCGGGGCGTTCCGCGTTTGGCGGGACCGTACGATGCGCGGGAAGGGCAAGATTGCCGTGGTGTGCGCGGGAACCAGCGATATCCCGGTGGCGGAGGAGGCAAGGGTCACCGCCGAGGTGATGGGGAACGAAGTCGAGGCCATCCACGACGTGGGAGTGGCGGGAATCCACCGCCTGCTGTACAACCTGGACCGGCTCTCGGAGTCGAAGGTTTGCGTATGCGTGGCGGGGATGGAAGGCGCGCTGCCGAGCGCCCTGGGCGGGCTGGTGGGATGCCCGGTGATCGCGGTGCCGACCTCGGTCGGCTACGGGGCGAGCTTTCACGGCCTGGCGGCGCTGCTTGGCATGCTCAATAGCTGCGCGAGCAATGTGACCGTGGTGAACATTGACAACGGGTTCGGCGGGGGATACGTCGCGAGCCTGATCAACCGCGTGTGAGGGGAGGCCGCATGGAGCGCGTCTGTTTTATCCTGCAGGTGAAAAAGGACCGGCTGGCGGAGTACCGGGAGCGGCACAGGGCGGTCTGGCCCGAAATGCTGGAGGCGCTGCGGGAAACAGGATGGACGAACTACAGCCTGTTTCTGCGGGAGGACGGTTTGCTCGTGGGATACCTCGAAACGCCGGATTTTGAAGCGGCGCGCCGGGGGATGGCCTCACGCGAAGTGAACCAGCGATGGCAGCGGCAGATGGCGGATTTTTTCGAGCTGGACGGTGAACACGCCGACAGGTCGATGAAGCGGCTGGACGAGGTGTTCCATCTCGATTGACGTGCGAATCAGAATGAGAATCGCAGCGCGAACTGGATCTGTCTTGCGTCAACCGCGCTGGTGATGGTGCCGAACGATCGGTGGCCGGGTTCGCGAGTTTGACGATATTCGGCATGTTGTACATCTCTCCGCGCAACTCGAGGAAGCGATGGTTTGTTCGCGAGTTCTGATCGACCGCTAATGGATGTTTTCCTTCGACCCCCGCGACACCTACTGCACCGCGACCGTGACGCCCGCTTGTGAACTAACGCCACCAACCGAGACAATTACCGGTATCGCTCCGCTTGATATCGAAGCCGGGATGGTTGCGTTGATTTGATACAGCCCGGCCACCGCTCCGGGCGCCACGCCCGCGTATTGGATGACCGCCGGTTGGCCGCCGATTTCAACCGCAACGTCTCCAGTCAGGTGGTTTGTACTGTTCACCATTCCGGCGCCTGTCAGGAAGATCGAGATGATTGACCCTTTGGCGGCCGGATTGGCAATGCTATTGATTGCCGTGTCTTGATTCAAAACCGCGCCCTGACCCGTACCCGACCCGTCTATCGTGAAAATGCCCGGTGTAGCAGCCTGCACAACCGCGCTAGCCGCCGATGAACTCTGACCGCCGTAGATGACCTGAATGGCAGTGGATCCCGCCGCGACTTCCATCGGGACGACTACACTGGCCTGGTTGGAGCGGGAGTAAATTACATGCGCGGCGACGCCGTCAAATGTCACTTGCGCTCCGCCGTTGCCGGATATCAGCGCCGCAGGACCAAGGCCCGTGCCAAACAGAACCAGAATTTCACCAGGCGAAACCGGACCAGTGGCGTAGCTGGCGGCATTCGTCACCGCGGATATAGTGGGTTTCGAGTTGGCCTCCGCCGGCTGGACCGTCAACATCACCGGAATGACGATAGGCGAGTTGCCGGCTCCGGCTAGAAACACAGAAACCGATCCTGTGTACGAACCAACCGCGAGACCGCTAGCGCTCACCGAAACCTGGAACGATCCGGGGAGTGGACCGCCGGTGGGAAGAGGAGCCAGCCAAGTGCCGCCGTTAGCCGTCGCGGACCGTACCGAGTATGACGGACCCGTTCCCACGCCTGTATAGTTCAGCGTGACCGTCTGAGCCGAAGGATTGGTCCCCGCGTTCGCAGTGAACTGCAGGCCGGATGTATCGGAGATCAGCAAACCTGCTGTTGCGGCAGTCGCTAGCTGACCCGTCAGCCAGGCGACGCGCGCGTCGACGAAAGTCTGCAGACCAGGCGCCGAGCCACCACCGCCACCAGGACCACCGGTGCCGCCCGCACTGACCGAAGTCATCGCGGAATCGAACTGCGCGAGGGTCATGAGCTTCTGCGTATCGCTGACCACGTATGGACGAATCAGGTCCCGCAAAGCGATCATGCGCGCTACGATTTTCGTGGGGTTGAATACCTGCTCCACCAGTTGCTTGTAGATCTGCAGATAACGAGTCTGAATCGACGGAACCGCGATCAGCCTGGTGAACAGAGGACGCGCAGTTCCTCCCTGTCCCCCGCCGCCCCCGGCGGAAATCGAAAATTGGAGCGGATACTCTGCCGGGTTCGATGTCCGTTGCGAGAACGCCCCGAATGCCAGGCTAGGATCCCACACGATCCACACCCACTTGCCATCCGAAGGTCGCTTGTAGATGTTGAAGTTCTGTGACATCCCGATGTAGTTGTCGAGATTCACCGTCGCGTTATCTAGAGCCATCGCGGTGAGGAAGCTATCGATGTCCATCAACTCGTCCATCACGCTTTCCAGTTGGCTGGCCGGCGTTTCGTTCAATGTCCTGCACAAGGCAATTAGGTCGGTCCAGTCGTCTGCCTCTTCGTTGGTCTGTTTCTCCCAAACGCTCTTGTAAGATGCGATATCTGTACCTAGGTAGGCGAAGGTGGCTCCGATATTGCCCTTGTACAGATTGCCTTCGTCTTCACCTTTCCCGTAGTAGTTTTTCAGAAAGTCGCTATTCACCACTTCGCCCAGAACGTAGAGGCCCCAATACTCGTCGTTGATGTAGAGGGCGGCGAAACTGGTTCGCGGCGCCTTCAGTCCAAGCTGTGCCGCCATCTCGTAATAGATCGCTTCGCGAACCATGCTGGGGTCGTTGAAGCCGTTGCTTAAGTTGTAGGCCGCGATTCCTCCGATCTTCTGCCCTTTCACGAATTCGTTCAACTTAAGGCGGAAGGGCTTCTTCCGGCTGTTGACGCGATAGGAACTGTTGCCCTTGAAACGAACGCCAATTGAATCGAACTTGACCGAGCCCCACTGAAATGAGGCAGTCAGATAAATCGACTCCTCTTCGGTTCCCTGATAGTTCGCAGTGAGTTGCTCATACCAGTCGGCCTGCGCGAAAGTCAGGCGTATTTCCTGTACGGCGTCGTTGGACCAGAACGGATGTGGCGGTGGTGTCTGTGCGTACACCGCTACGCTAAAGAAATAAAAGAGCTGAAGCCACCGAATTGTCATGCGTTGAAGACGCGTGGTGGCGTAAGTGAGTTGCGATACCGCGGCAGGCTTTACAGAGCCTTAACAATTGCCGTTGCCGGGCTCTACCAGGAGGTTGCCCGGTCCACGCAACTGTGCCTGGCAGGCTCGCAAGGCGCCTTTCGACACAATTGTTGTGGATCACTTGGAAAGGGCGCCGTCAAGAAAACAGCTCCGGAACCGGTGAACCTGGGTAGCTTCATCCTACTGCTTGTGACCTTGAGTCTGAATGAACGAGGCGATCCGGGTTGCCCAGCTTTCCCATGGGAACGCTCGCCGTTGGAATAATCGAAACCGATAATCTCCATCTATTATTTTTTCAAAATAAACCATTGAGCGCTTGACCGATCGTCCAAGCGATATATACTTATCTGAAATTGCGGCCTCCATCCTCTGGGCCCGGGCCGCTTTTCTGACGAGAGGAACAGCTATGTCCCGCTTCGGATGTCTCCTTCTGCTCTGGGTAGCAGCGAACCCGTCTCTTTCCGGCCAGTCCTTCACCGGATCCATCTCCGGGCTGGTGACGGACTCCACCGGCGCCGTGATCACGGGCGCCGCGATCACCATCACCGACATCGATAAGAACTCGAACTATCGCACTACATCGAACGCCACGGGCTTTTACTCGGTATCGCAACTGCCCCCCGGCAACTATCGCGTGACTTCGGAACTCCAGGGATTCCGCCGGTTTGTCGCCGACCGCCTGCCCCTGACAACACAGCAGCGCGCAACACTCGATATCACCATGGAAGTCGGCGCCGTCACCGAGCAGGTGGAGGTGACCGCCGAGGCGCAACTGCTCGAATCCGCCACGGCCACCCTTTCCGGCCTGGTCGAGAACAAGAGGATTCTGGACCTCCGTTGAACGGACGGAACGTCTACTCGCTTGCCGGCCTGGTGCCGGGGGTCTTTCTTGTGAGGCAGACGGGAGGCGTGGCTGATACGTTCACGGCAAACCGGTTCATTGTCAACGGCGGCCAGGAATCGACCTCGGATATCGTTCTGGACGGCGTCACGGCGACGGTGTCCCACAATATCACGAACATCCCCGCGGTCAGCGCGATTCCGTCGGTCGAAGGAATTCAGGAGTTTCGCATACAGACGAACGCCTTTGCCGCCGAGTATGGGCGTTCGGGCGGCGGCCTGGTGACGCTGGTGACGAAATCCGGCACAAACGTGCTGCACGGGTCCCTGTTTGAATTCCTGCGCAATTCGAAGCTCGACGCGAACAATTTCTTCGCCAACCGGGCGGGACGGCCGCTGGCCAGTTTCAAGCGAAATCAGTTTGGCGGATCCCTCGGCGGCCCCATCTCGATTCCGAAGCTATACAACGGCAAGGACAAGACGTTCTTTTTCGTCCTTTACGAAGGACAGCGAATCCGCGCCGCGAGCATCGCCCAGCATACGGTGCCGAGCGATCTCGAGCGCGCCGGTGATTTCTCGCAGACCTACACGACCAACGGGCAGATGCGGCTCATCTACAATCCCTTCACGACGCGGCCCGACCCGTCACGCCCAGGACGTTTTCTGCGCGATGCGTTTCCCTCGAACCGCATTCCGCAAAGCATGATCAGCCCGGTGGCACTCAAGTCTCAAGCGTTCTATCCGCAGCCGAATTCGCCGGGGCTCCCGTTCACCCATCAGAACAACCTGGTCCTGCAGGATGCCTATCCGCAGCCCCAGGACCGCGTCGAGTTCAAGATCGATCACAACTTCAACGACCGGCGGCGGATGTTCGGCCGTTACACTTTCATGGATTCGGTGTACTCGAAGCCGAACTTCTGGGGGAACCTCGCGGACCCCGGCTGCTGCGATCCAATGAACCAGAGGCTTCAGAACCTGGCGCTCGATTACACGGAAAACATCGGCTCGACCATGGTGCTGAACCTGCGTTACGGGTTGGGCCGGGTGTCCGGCAACCGCGTCCCCTGGTCGGCATCTTTCAAACGGGAAGACGGGTTCAAGGTGGCGGAAATCGGTTTGCCTACCTATATCGACAACATCTCCGATCACCGTGTGTTTCCCACCATCACCATTCAGGACATGACGCAACTCGGACCGAATGGCGGCGATATCTACTTCATGGGTGACACGTCCCATTCGATGATCGTCAACCTCTCGCGCGTTCAGGGGCGGCATTCGATGAAGTATGGCATTGACGCGCGCTTCAATTATGTCAATTACGGCCAACTCGGGACGCCGAGCGGCACGTTCGCGTTCAACCGCGACAAGACCCAGGGGCCGGACCCGCGCACGCCAACCGCGGTGGGAGGAGCGGGCTACGCGAGCTTCCTGCTCGGGTTCGGGACGGGGAACATCACGCACCAGATCCGGCCGGCAAACTATAACCGGTATTTCGCCTTCTATGTGCAGGATGACTTCAAGGTCAACTCGAAGCTTACGGTCAACGCCGGGTTCCGGTGGGATTTCGAAGGCGGAGTAACGGAACGCTTCGACCGCATTACGGGCATTGATCCGTACGCCAGGAATCCGCTGGCCGATCCACTTCACATGGACCTGAAAGGGATCGCGCTGTTTGCGGGCGGTTCCCTGGGGCGCCGGCAGGTGCGGCCCGTGGTTCCGACGCAAGTGAACCCGCGCCTGGGAATTGCCTACCAGTTGAATGACAAGACGGTGATTCGCACGGGTTATGGCATCTTCTTCGGGCTGCCCTCCTATGCCGCCAGCAGCGGATATACGGGCGGCGCGTTCTCGGGTTCGACCACCTGGATTTCCACCGTGGATTCCGACGGCATCACGCCATCCTCGGCGGCGCCCTGGACCAATCCGTTCCCCAACGGTTTTACGCTTCCGCCGGGCAGCGCCGCCGGCCCGAATGCGGCCCTCGGACAGGCGCTGGGCGGCGGATGGGAGCCCTCGCTGCGCCCCATGTACAACCAGCAGTGGAACTTCACTATCCAGCGTTCGCTGCCGGGAAACGCGGTTTGGGAGATCGCCTATGCCGGCAACAAGGGGACCCGTCTCTCGCAGACGTTCCAGTTCAACCAACTGGATCCGGCGCTGTTGACGATGGGGGACCGGTTGCTGCAGCAGACCCCCAATCCGTTCCATGGGATCATCAGCCCGGCGTTCGCCCTGGGAGCCCCGACGGTGCAGTTGGGCAACCTGCTGCGGCCCTATCCGCAATACTCGGGAGTCAGCGCCACCAACGCCGGGTGGGCGAATTCCAACTACCACGCCTTGCAGAGCCGGTTTGAGAAACGCTTCTCCATGGGGTTGAGCTTTCTCGCCTCGTACACGTTCTCGAAGACCATTACCGACGCGGCGGACGGGCTGTGGAACCGCGCGGACCTGATCCGCTCCTATTACTGCCGCGCCTGTGAACGCGCGGTATCATCCTATGACCAGCCGCACCGTTTCGTCGCCAACAGCACCTACGAACTGCCGTTCGGCAAGGGGAAAGCCCTGGGCAGCGGTTGGAACCGGACATTGAACGCCATTGCCGGGAACTGGCAGGTGAACGGCATTTTGACGCTTTCCCAGGGGCTGCCCCTGTTCAATTTCGGCGTGGCCAACGATACCTGCTTTTGTTTCGGCGGCAGCCAGCGTCCCAATGCGACGGGCGCCAGTCCGCGGACCACAGACCAGACGATCGACAAGTGGTTCAACACGGACGCCTTCAGCCAGCCAGCTCCCTTCACGTTTGGCAACGTGGGGAGAACGGCGAGCGGGGTGAGACAATCGGCGGCGCACAATCTCGACCTGTCGGTGTTCAAGAGCTTCCACCCGGTCGAGCGGATGCGCATCGAATTCCGCGCCGAGGCATTCAACGCGACGAACACACCGATCTTCGGATTGCCGGGGACGGTTCTGGGGAGCCCGACCTTTGGCGTAGTCACCAGCCAGGAGAACGGCCCGCGTCAAGTGCAGCTTGGCCTGAAGATCCTGTTTTAGTAACGGCGCGATGCGACTCGGCGCGGGCGCTGGATTATGATAGACGAATCGCCAATCCCACCTGGGCTGGTGGTGGTCCATCAGGGCCGGGTCCGCGCCGGATGCGGGCTGCCCACTTTTTCGAGTTCAAGGAGAATCCCGAATGCGGATACTGACAATTGCCGGCTGCGTCGTGGCTGCCGGAACCATGCTATTCGCCGCCGATGAAGCGGCGTTGCACGGCGCGATGAAGGAAATCGGTCCGGTGTGTTCCGGGCTGGGCAAGAAGATAAAGGCGAAAGATGCCACGGCATCGGCGGACGCCAAGACGCTGGTGGCCTCGTTTGGCCCCGTGCGCAAGTTTTTCCAGGAGCGGAAGGCCGAAGACGGTGTAGCGTATTCCAAGACCGCCGCGGCGGAGTTCAAGGCTATCAGCAAGCTGACGGCGAAGGGCAAGTGGGATGAGGCCGATGCGTCTTTCAAGAAAGCAACCGCCACCTGCGGCGGATGCCACAAAGCGCACCGGGAAAAAGCGGCGGACGGAAGTTGGAAAGTGAAGTAGCCGGGCGCGTGGCGCGGCGTCGCGGAATTCCGTATAATCACTGGCGATTCCAGGGTGAGCCATGTGTTTCCTGCTCATTTGGCGCCTGCTTGCAGCGGCCGCCTGGTCGCAATCGGCGGAGGTGAGGAATCCCCGCACGGCTCCGGAAGATGTCGCCGCCGGGGGGCGCATCTACCGCTCGCATTGCGCGGAGTGTCACGGTCTGAAAGGAGAAGGGGGGCGCGGACCGGATCTGACGGGAGCCGAGTACCGGCACGGCGGCAGCGACGCGGCTCTTTTCAAGACCATTGGCAACGGGGTTCCGGGGACGCAGATGCCCGGCGTTTATTACGAGGATCATCAGATTTGGCAGATTGTAGCTTTCGTGCGTTCACTCGCTTCCGGCGGCGGCCGGTTGAAGATAGCGGGAGATCCTTCAGCGGGGGAAAAGATTTTTCACGGCAAGGGCGGATGCGCCGGATGCCACATGGTGAGAGGACGCGGCGGCCGCTTCGGGCCGGACTTGAGCGCTATCGGTTCCTCCCGTAGTCCGTCCAACCTGCGGGCCTCCATTCTCAACCCCAGCGACGACCTCCCCATGCGGTGGTGGATTGTCGAGGCTACGGCGAAATCGGGAGCAAGCTATCGCGGACTGCGTTTGAACGAGGACACGTACACCATCCAACTCCTCGATTTCCGCAAGGACCTTGTCTCGTTGCGCAAGACGGATCTGGCGCGCCTCCACGTGGAATCGAAGACATCCTTCATGCCGGCGTACGAGGGGAAGCTGGCGCCCGGCGAAATCAGCGATCTTGTGGCCTACCTGTACGGATTGCGGGGGAAAGCGAGGGAAGAATGAAGCTGCTGGCCCTGATCGCCCTTCCCGCCTGTTTGATGGCGCAAGCCGGTTTTGAGCGCATTCTGAACTCCTCGGCTGAACCCCACAACTGGCTCACCTACAACGGCAACCTGCGGAGTTGGCGCTACAGCGGGCTCGATCAGATCCACACAGGCAACGTGAAGAATCTCGCCGTCGAGTGGGTGTATCAAATGAAGACTCTCGAGAAGGTGGAGACAACGCCGCTGGTGGTGGACGGAGTAATGTATTTCACCGAACCGCCGAACGCCGCCGTTGCGGTGGACGCGGCCACCGGACGCCACTATTGGACCTACCGCCGGCGGTTGCCCGGCAAGATCAACGTCTGTTGCGGACAGGTGAACCGCGGCATGGCCATTCTGGGCGATGCGCTGTTTCTCGGAACGGTGGATGCTTATCTGGTGGCGCTCGACCGGCGCACCGGCAATGTGCTCTGGGAGACGCAGGTGGCGGACCGGCGCACGGGTCACAGCATTACGGTGGCTCCACTGGTGGTGAAAGAGAAGGTGGTGGCTGGAATCGCGGGCGGCGAATATGGCATCCGCGGTTTTCTCGATGCCTACGATGCGAGGACCGGAAAGCGCATGTGGCGGTTCTGGACGATCCCGGGTCCAGGGGAGAAAGGGCATGAGACCTGGAGTGGAGAGTCCTGGAAAACCGGAGGCGGCCCGGCCTGGGTGACTGGTTCCTACGATTCTTCGACGAACCTTGTCTATTGGGGAACGGGGAATCCTTCGCCGGATTGGAACGGGGATGTCCGGAAGGGAGACAACCTGTATACCTCGAGCGT
>JABAQT010000060.1:138368-144514 GCA_019187195.1 Bryobacteraceae bacterium | reverse complement strand
GATATCCCGGCGTCCCTTGCCCGGCGCGTCGTGGATGTGCGCTCCCTCTACGTCACCCCTGGCCTCGTCGATATGCATGTCCACGTCTTCGCCGCGACCATGGACCGTGAATACACCGGCGAGTGGGGAGTGCGTCCGGACGGCTTTACCTTCCGCAGCGGCGTCACCACCGTGGTCGATGCCGGCAGCTCCGGCTGGCGGAATTTCGAGGAGTTCAAGCGCCTTGTGATCGATCGCGTGCAGACACGGGTTTTTTCGATGCTCAACATCGTCGGCAAGGGAATGGCGGGGCGCGCCGATATCGAGCAGGACGTCACCGACATGGACCCCGAGCGTACGGCCGAAATGGCCAAACGCCACCCGGATCTGGTGGTGGGTGTCAAGATCGCTCACTATGCCGGGCCCGATTGGGGGCCCGTGGAAAAGGCGGTCAAGGCCGGCACACTCGCCAACATACCCGTGATGGTGGATTTCGCCACCTTCCGTCCGGAACGCCCGTTCCAGGATCTGGTGTTGAAAAAACTACGGCCCGGCGATATCTACACGCACGCCTACCTGACCGCCGTCCCCATGCTCGACGCCCAGGGCAAATTGTTGCCGTATCTGTTCGATGCCCGTAAACGCGGCGTCATCTTCGACGTCGGTCACGGCGGTGGAAGTTTCTCGTTCCGGCAGGCCGTTCCCGCAATCAAACAGGGGTTCCTCGCCGATTCCATCTCGACTGACCTGCACGTCTCCAGCATGAACGCGGGAATGAAGAATCTCCTCAACGTGATGTCGAAATTCCTTGCCATGGGAGTTTCCGTCCAGGACGTGGTCGCGCGCGCTACCTGGCATCCGGCTCGCGAAATCCATCGCGAACAGTACGGAAACCTGTCGGTGGGCGCGGTCGCCGACGTCGCCGTTCTGCGCCTCGTTCAAGGCGATTTCGGCTTTGTCGACTCCTCCCGGCGCCGCCTTCGCGGAACGCAGAAACTGATCTGTGAGCTTACGCTGAAAGGCGGACGAACCATGTGGGATCTGAACGGAATCACCAGCGAAGACTGGGACAGCAAGTCGCCCGGACGCCAGCACTCGGGAAATTAACAAGGTTCGTCATCACATAATCGCGAATTGCATGGCGGCCGCCCCGCCATCCGCCCGAAAACAGTAACCACGGGGTGGGGAGAAGCATCTTATAGCCACGGGTCTTGTGTCGCTGAACTGACTAATCATGGATTCAGGACACTTCAGGCTTATTCTGCTCATTGCTTCCGTGGCGCTGAGCAGGGCGCAGACATTGGATCCGCGAATGACGCCGCGGACGGATACCCACACGAAATTCACACTGCCGCCGCCCAGAAATCTTACGGAATGGTCGGCCCGCAAGGCGCAACTTCGCAGGCAGATTCTCACCGCCGCCGGACTCTACCCCATACCTTCGCCCACGCCCCTGCATCCACGCCGGTTCGGACGCGCCGTGCACGGCAGCTATGCGGTGGAAAAGGTGCTCCTTGAGACCATGCCCGGCTACTTCCTGGCGGGCAACCTTTATTACCCCGAAACTCCGGCCGCGCGGCGAATGGCGGGCGTGCTGGTGCCTCATGGGCACTGGAAACACGGCCGGATTCACAACGCAACGGACTATTCTGTTCCCGCCCTCTGCGCCAATCTGGCCGCCCAGGGCTATGTGGCCTTCGCCTACGACATGGTGGGATACAACGACACCATCCAAACGCCGCATGATTTCGGAGAGTCCCCGGAAAAGGAACTGTGGGCATTCCATCCCCTCGGGCTGCAACTGTGGAATTCCATGCGCGCGCTCGACTTTCTCGATTCGCTCGATATTGTCGATCCATCCCGTATTGCGGTCACCGGAGCCTCCGGCGGCGCGACTCAGACGCTGCTGCTTGCCGCCGTCGATGAACGCGTGGCGGTGGCGGCGCCCGTGAACATGATCTCCGCGATTTTTCAGGGGGACGACGCGTGCGAAATGGCGCCAGGGTTGCGCATCGGCACAAACAACGTCGAAATCGCCGCCATGGTGGCCCCCAGGCCGATGCTGTTGGTCTCTTCGTCAAAGGATTGGACCAGATATACGCCGCGACTGGAATATCCCGCAATCCGGGCCGTCTACCGGTTGTTCGGGGAATCGGCGCGCCTGGCGGGAGTTCAGATCGACGCCGGACACAACTACAACCGCGCGAGCCGTGAATCCGTCTACCGTTTCTTCCGCCGCGTCCTCGCTCCCGCGCCCGGACCTGCCCCCAAGGAGACGGTGAACATCGACTTTGACACCAAGGATCTGCTGATTGGGCCGGAAGTGTTGAAATCCCTGCATATCACTCCCAATCTCGACTTTGTGTTCGCGCAATGGCGGAAGCTGACCGCCGTGCGCCCCTCTGGCCCTGAGGCCGCGAATCTCGAAGACACTCTTCTGGCCGTGACCGGAGCCGAATGGCCGCCGGAAGTGATCGCCGTAACCGCCGGAGATCGAGTCCTGCTGAGCAGGCAGGGTCATGCCGATCTCGTTCCGGCCGCCTGGTACCCCGGTCTGTCGAGAAACGTAACAATCGTCGTGCATCCGGACGGTCCGGACGCCGCGCGCCGGATGCCGAAGGTGGCTCAGGAACTGGCCCGCGGCTCGTCAGTCCTGCTGGTTGAACCCTACGCGCGGACGCGCGTTGTTGCCCGCGCACCCGCGCGCGGCAAGGACTACCTCACCTACCATCTTTCCGACGATGCCTACAGGGTTCAGGAGATTCTCACCAGCATGGCCTTCGTTGCTCCCATGGACTCCCCCCGCCGCCGGTTGCTCTGCTTCGGCCGCGCCCGCGCGTGGTGTCTGCTGGCGGAGGCGCTCTCGCCCGCGATCTTCCAGTTCAATGACGGGCTCGATGAGTTGGGCGGCGCCGAGGAAGAGTTACAGAAGAATCTTTTCATTCCCGGTTTCCTGCGGGCCGGAGGGATTCCCGCCGTGCGCGAGTTGGTCCATGAAAAGCTCATGCTCTCCTCCGCCCGCACCGGCGCGGAGGCTGATGAAAACTGAAGAACGGATTGCCGGCTCACCGCCGCCGGAAGGGTATAATCCTTCGAGGAACTTTTCATGACCTTTCGTCTGGCCCGTCCCGGGGAATACGCGCGCTTGCGCGAAATGATCATCTCGAGTTTTGAGCCCATCACCTGGTACAGGACCCTTGACGAAAAGTACGGCCCGCTGAATGGCTGTCATTGGCGGGAGCGCTGGGAGCATCGGCTCGATCATATCTTCGAGACTCAGATCATTCTCGCCGGCGAAGTGGATGGCCAGGTGGTCGCCGTGGCCACCGGGACTGTGGACGAACACGCCAGGCTCGGTTTTGTCGACCTGCTCGGCGTCGATGTCGAGTGTCAGGGGAAGGGCTATGGCCGCCTGATGCTGCGCGGCATGCTCGACCACTTCCGCTCCCTTGGGATGGAGTACGCCAACCTCGAATGTCTCACGGACAACACAAAAGGCAACGCCCTCTATCAAAGCGAGGGATGGGAGATCGTGGCCAGCTCCCACCGTTGGTTCCGCCGCATCTAGCGTGGCGGCCGACTCGCTTGCGGTTGGGATCCTTCTCTACCATTCGCAGGCTATTTCCGCCATCCGCCTTTCGGCGTAAATTTGGATTAATCGTTCAAGACAATACGTGGTAGTTTGTCAGGCGCGTTCGCACGGATGGCGAGCGGACGCGCCACCTCCCCTCCACTTCCGTCAACAGGCCGAAACGAACTGCCGCAGAAACCGCGCCCCGCGTGGAATCGCCGTCAACTCATCCTCCTGCCCTTCATACACCAGGCTGACGAAGCCGTTGTAGTGCGCGCCGCGGAGAATATTGAAGACCCGGTTATAGTCGATAAACTGTTCCCGCCCCCGGCCATCGAGCTGGTACAGCTTGGCCCGCACGAACTGAGTGAGTGGAGCCACCTGCTCAATCGAGCGATAGTAGTTCTCGTAGGTGTGGCCGGCGATCTTCGGACCGTTCGGGCCGTCGCGCCCGGTGAAGTGCCCTGTATCGAGCAGAAGACTGAAATTCGGGTGGTTCACTTCCTTGCGGAAGCGGAGCATGTCATCGCCGGTCGAGGTGAGTCCGCTGTGGTTCTGGAGCGCCACCAGCATCCCCAGGCCGGCTCCGGCCTCGGCGCACTTGCGCAGGGCTTCGACGCCCCGCTGAAAGGCTTCTTCTCTCTTATCCGGCGATGGCGCCGAACCCACAAAAACGCGGCACACCGGCGAGCCCAGCACCATCCCGGCTTCCATCGCGATCCGCGCTTTTTCAATCTCCGCCGGAATGGCGGCGGCGTTGCGGCCGAACTCCGTCGTGACGCAGATGCTCGAAATGCTGAGCCCGTTGTCGATGGCCGCGCGGCGCACGCGTTTGAGCATGTCGTTGCTGGCGCCGCCGAGATCGCGGTAGTGGGGGTCGAAGCCATCGAGGTTCAGGGCGCGGCACTGCCGGATAAACGAGAAGATGTCCATCTTCCCGGCCTTGAACTGTTTTTGGTAGCTGAGGGAGAGGCAACTCAAACGCATCATATGCAGGACATTCTATGCTACTCGGGAGGAAGATTGCTTCCCGCGCGGCCGCGGGGACAGCGCGGGAAGCAGTTTCCCATTACCAGGACAGCTTCAGCGTCAGGTCCATGAGCGGCATGCCGCCCCAGCTGGCGGTCCGCTGATCGGAACTGATCTTTCCGAACGACTTCGGGTTCTGGTAGTCCACCGTCGTCGTGGGCGCGTCGAAGTTGAACGTCTTCAGCGTATTGTTGTAATCCAGTCTCAGTTGCAGGTTGAATCTCTCCGTGATCTTGAAATTCTTCTGCGCCGAGGAGGTGGACCACACCAGCGGCAATCCGGTGACGATGTTGCGTCCCGCGTTGCCGGGCGTGAATGCCGCCGGATAGCTGAACGGATCCATGCTGATGACCGCGTTCTCATTGTTGGTGACAAACCGGTCCGGACCCACATCCCTCCAGCCATCGCGAATCTCCGGCTTGCCGTTCAGGTTTGGCCGCCTCGAACCCACCCACGTGGGGTAGTAGTTGAACGGGCTGTTGGCGAAGCTGAACGTCAACGGATTCCCGGTTTCGAGTGATTGAACCCACGAAATCTCGTATCCGCCAAAGAGCACGTTGAGAATTCCACCCCTGTTCATAAAACGCCGGCCTTTTCCGATTGGCAGTTCGTAACTGGCATGGGCGGAATAGCGATGGTTGCGATCGTAGCCCGCGCGCGCTTTCTCGAGAGCCCTGCTCTGAATCGGCGCCACGCCCGTCCCCGCGTTGTCGCTATCCTGGCTGTCGATCGCCTTCGAGTAGGTGTAGAAGGTGCTGAACGTCAGACCGCGCGAGTAACGCTTCTCGAGTTTGATAGTGCCGGAATTGTAGGTCGAATGGCCGAAGTTCGAGCGCATCAGAACATCGCCGAAGTTCGTGTATGGCCGGTAATTCTGCGGAGCGGCGAACACCTTGCTCAGCAGGGCCGGATCGCCTGTCGCAAAATTCACGGGGAAGGTGTTCAATTGCCACCGCTCGAGCAGGCCGATTCCCGCTGAACCCTGATAGCTGACTTCCAACAGATAGCTCGGATTCAACTCGTATTGGACGCTGAGGTTATAGTTCAATACGTAAGGGTTCCGCATGGCCGGGTCCCACATATCGGCGCTGCGCGAACCGAAGTTGCTTCCCAGGTATGGAGAGGTCCCATTCGGACGGATCATGTACGGGATATTCGGCGGGCCGGCGCTCAGACGGAAAACCGGCGTGGGATTTCCCGGCGGCGATTGCAGGTTAGCGCTTGCCGTGTACTCTTCAAATTGTCCGAAAGCCTGTGGGAACTTGATATCCACGGTATTTACGGCGAAGCCGCCGCGGATCACCCATTTCTGCAGCGGGTGCCACGCCATGCCGATTCGCGGCTGGAGATTGTTGTTGTCGCGCTTGCTCAGCGGTGATTTCGTGTGAATGAAGGCGCCCTTCAGGCCGGTGACGTCATCCGTCGCCGCCGGATCCCAATTAGTCATACTGCCGTACTTGGTGTTGAAGGGGCTCTCGTTCGAGTAGCGTAAGCCCAGGTTGAGAGTCAGGGATGGGCTAACCCTCCAGTCATCCTGAAAGTAGAAACTATGCACCGCCGAGCGCGG
>JABAQT010000060.1:38829-138268 GCA_019187195.1 Bryobacteraceae bacterium | reverse complement strand
TAGTCATACTGCCGTACTTGGTGTTGAAGGGGCTCTCGTTCGAGTAGCGTAAGCCCAGGTTGAGAGTCAGGGATGGGCTAACCCTCCAGTCATCCTGAAAGTAGAAACTATGCACCGCCGAGCGCGGTAGCCAGCTCGTCAACTGCGACGAGAAACTCGCCTGCCCTACATACCCCATGAGAAAGCCCGCGAAATCGTTGCCGGTTCGGGGAACTGTGTTGCCCGTCGCCTGCAGGCCGGCGGTCACGTCCACGAAGTTGTAGTTGCCGCTCGGATAGGTGCTCTGGATGCCGTTCAACCGGAAACGCAGCACCTCGTACCCCATCTTGAAGGCGTGCTTGCCGCTGATTTTGGTCAGGTCGTTGCGGAACGAAAGTGTTTCGCCGATCGTCCGGTTTGGGCCGCTGACCGTCAGGCCATAGACGCCGAACCCGGGCATCAGGTCCGGCGGAACATTGGGAATGCCCAGGGTTTGGGGCCAATTCTCTCCGAACGACGGCACCCTCTTATCGTTCCGGTTGCGGAAATAGCCAACCCGGGCGTCGTTGATCATCGAGGGGTTGATCACATATGAACCCCCGATCGAATAGTTCTGGGCGGTATGTGGTGTCTCGTTTCCCTGCGCCCCGTCAAACGGCTTGAGCCTCACAATGCTCGGGCGTCCCATGCCGCTGTTATGGTCGTAGCTGTAGCTGCCGTATATCTTGAAATTCGAATTGAACTGGTGGTCCAGGCGCCCGTTGTACCACTCATAGAACGTGCGCGATCTTTCGTCATACAGCAGGTTATTCGAAGGTCCCGTTGCAAGAAAACTCGCGCTCGAAACGTTAGGCGCGTTCCAGGGGTTGTAGCTCAGGATCTTGTTCGCCACCGGATCGAAACGCGCTTTCGGTATGATATTGCCCGGAATGGGATCCCGCATCCAGACTCCCTCAGCCGTTCGCCTGGTCGAAGCCGGATCGAAGAGCGGGTTGCCGATGCCTCCAAATGTGAAATCGCCGTTCAGCATGTCCGTCGTCGGCGTGGACGCATAAAACTGATTGGTCTTCTTCTCGATCAGCTTCTGATAGCCGACGAACCAGAACGTCTTGTTCCGGCCGTTGTACAACCCGGGAATCACCACCGGCCCGCCTCCGTTGGCGTCCGGTTGCATGAAGAAACTGTCCTGGGGAACGCAACCCTGGTCTTGCTGCGAGGTTTTGCACTTGTCGAAGAACCGCCGGTGCGTCATCGAGCGCGTGCGTCCATAGTTGGAAGCCAGTCCGTGAAAGCTGTTGGTCCCCGTCTTCTTGACGACGCTCATAATGCCGCCGGCCGAATGGCCGTACTCAGCCGGAAGCGCGGTAGTCAGAATCTTTACTTCCTCAATCGAATTCTGAATCGTATTCGTATTCGTCGCCCCGCTCATCTGGTCCTGTGCATTGACGCCATCCTCGAAATAGCCGATCGAACTGGCGCGCTGCCCCGCTATGTGGTATCCCCCGAGACTCCCGCCCCAGGCGTAGCCCGACTGCGTCATGCCCGGTGTCAGTTGAAACGTCGAATTTACCCACCGCTGGTAGATAGGCAGTTTATAGATCATCGAGCCCTCCACGGTCGTGCCGGTGGCCGACGTTTCGGTCTCGAGAAGCGACGGCGTTCCGGTCACTTCCACCTGCTCGGCGACAGCGCCGATTTCAAGCGTGACGTCAACAGCCAGCGTGTCCCCCGCCCGGAGAGTGACGTTATCGCGGACCACGGTCTTGAATCCGTTCGCGTTGAAGGTGATGCGGTAGGTTCCGGGTTGTAGCGACTGAACCCGGAAGATGCCTTGTTCATTGCTTGGAGCCGTGAACGTGAAGTTTGTCGCCGTATTCACGACGGTGACTTGAACTCCAGGGACAACGGCTCCGGTCGGATCGGTCACTCGTCCGGTCACCGTGGATGTGCCGATCTGCGCATACCCGGAGATGGCCAGAACAATCGACGCGATCAGTAGAGAAATAGATTTGTGAACTGGTTTCATCGGACAGACCTCTGATTGAAAATGTTCGTTGACACTCGAATTGAACGCGAGCCGCTGGTGCGGCTTTGGCGGACTAACCGGGGAGTGATCCATCCTCCCCCTGCCTTGAACCATCTTTCGGAACGGAAAGAGCGGAAATTCAAGCGCATCATATGTTCAGGACATTCTATGCTATTTGAATGAGGATTGTAATTCTATGCGGAATCGCGGCCTCGTTGCCGGGTTTCGCGGCCGTCCATCGCGTGGTGGCGGAACACTACTGGCACACGTTTTCCGCCGCGCACCCGGTTCTGTTGACTGTCGAGCCAGGCGACCGGATTGTAACCAAGACCGTCGATTCCGCGGGCTTCGATTTCTCCGGCGTGCGCCGCACCAGGACGCACGGCAATCCGCTCACCGGCCCGTTCTTTATCAAGGGCGCGGAGAAGGGCGACACGATTGAAGTGCGCATCGACCGTCTGCGGCTGAATCGCGCCAGCGGCTATACCGGCTATCAGGTGGGAATAAAGGACGCCTCGCCCGCCGGAGTAAAGCCTGCGGCCGATGCCGTTTACAAAGGCTACGATACGCTGGTCCCCTGGACCATCGACTTACGCCGCGCGCTTGTGCGCCACGGCAGGCTCGAATTCGCCGCGCAACCCATGCTCGGATGCATGGGTGTTGCCCCGGAAGGCGGCTATTCCCCAAGGTCCGGCCCCACGGGCTATTGGGGCGGCAACATGGATTACAACATGGTCCGCGAAGGTGCCACGGTTCTGCTGCCGGTCTTCCATGAAGGAGCCCTGCTGTTCTTTGGCGACGGGCACGCCCTGCAGGGAGACGGAGAGGCCGTCGGCTCGGGCGTCGAAACCTCGCTGGATGTCGAGGTGACGGTCGGGTTACGAAAAGGCCGCGCTTTGACCGGTCCCCGGCTTGAGACCCCGGATTGGCTCGTCTCTATCGGCGGCAAGGAGGGCGGAAACCTCAACGAAAGCGTGGGCATCGCGGTCCGCGACATGCTTCAATGGCTCACCGCCGGACACGGTCTCGGCGCGGAGGAAGCCCACCTTCTCATCGGAACGCGCGGGCGGTTCGACATCATCACTCTCGGCGGCAACGCCGGCCTGCGGATACCCCGCAAGGATGTCGAGCGCCTTCGCCGCTAGCCGCGCTCAGCGCGGAGCCAGCAGAATCGGAAGATAGTTTCCGTGCTCCCTGACGACGGGCTTCGCCTTGAGCACGCGCGCGCCCGGAACGCTCACGAAGCGGCTCGCGTTCTCATGGGGTTCGGGGTACAGCTTCAACTCCAGCATGTCGGCGGAAGATTCCAACTGTCTGGCTTCCTCCGCCGTCATGTACCCGACGAAGTGTACATTGCCGTCGCTGGTCTTGTGGATCTCGAACGATTGAAAGATCTGCCTGTCGAACAGCGGCGATCCTTCCGTACCCGGTGAACTCGTAAACCCGTAAACGCCGCCGGAGACGTTGTCGAGGCTGTCTCCTTGTTCCTTTTCGCTAATCAAATGCAGCTTTCGCTCAGCGCGGAGCTTTTCTCTTTCGCCGTTCGCGGCCGGTGTAGGTGTGCTGGACATGATGTTCCGAAAACCTCTATTTTACCCGATCAGCCGCGCCACGTCCTTGGCGAAGTAGGTCAGGATGAAGTCCGCGCCCGCCCGCCGTATCGAGGTGAGCGACTCCAGGATCGCGCGGTCCAGATCGAGCCATCCGTTCCGCGCCGCGGCCCTGATCATGCTGAACTCCCCGCTCACCTGGTAGGCCGCCAGGGGCAGGTCGAACCGGTCTCGAGCCATGCGAATGATGTCCAGGTACGGCCCGGCCGGCTTCACCATGACCATATCGGCCCCTTCCTCGACATCGAGCGCGATCTCCCGCATCGCTTCACGGGCATTTGCCGGATCCATCTGATAGCTCCTGCGGTCGCCAAACTGCGGCGCGGATTCCGCCGCCTCCCGGAAAGGCCCGTAAAATACCGAGGCGTACTTGGCCGCGTAGCTGAGAATGGGCGTCTTCTGGAAGCCCGCCTCGTCCAGCCCCTTGCGAATCGCCGCCACGCGGCCGTCCATCATATCCGATGGCGCGACGATATCCGCGCCCGCTCGAGCGTGGGAGACAGCCGAGCGCGTCAGCCAATCGAGGGTAGTGTCGTTGTCCACATCGTTGCCCACCACCCTGCCGCAATGGCCGTGATCGGTATACTCGCAGTTGCACACGTCGGTGATCACCACCAGCCGCGGAACGCCGCGCTTGATGGCGCGGACCGCCTCCTGCACGATCCCGTGCTCGGCGTACGCTCCCGAGGCATGCTCATCCTTAACGGCGGGAATGCCGAAGAGAATGATTCCACCGATCCCAAGCTGGTGGATCTCCTCGCACTCCCTCACCGCCACATCGATCGACATCTGGTAGTTGCCGGGCATCGCTCCGATCTCGCGCTTCACGTCCTCGCCGGGCACGATGAACAGCGGATAAATGCAGTCGCCCGGGCCGAGACGGGTCTCGCGCACCATGTCGCGCAACTCCGCCGTCCGGCGCATTCGCCGCATTCGCTGAATGGGAAAGGCCATGACTCAAATTTACACGATCAACATCGCGTCGCCGTAGGAGTAGAACCGGTACCCCGATTCCACCGCGTGACGGTAAGCCTCCAGTATCAGATCCTTCCCTCCGAACGCGCACACCAGAACCAGCAGGCTTGACTCCGGCAGGTGGAAGTTCGTCACCATGGCATTGACGCGGCGAAACTCGTACCCCGGATAGATGAACAACCCCGTTTCCCCCTCGAGTTGCGTCCAGTTCCGGGCAGCGGCGGTTTCCACCGTGCGTACGCTCGTCGTTCCCACCGCGATCACGCGTTTCGCGTCCCGTATGCTTGCCGCCGCCTCCGGCCCAATAAAGTACCTCTCCTCGTGCAGTTTGACTTCCTCGATCACCCGCGTGTGGAGCGGCTGAAACGTCCCCAGCCCGACATGCAGCGTCACTCGCGCAATCACCGCCCCGGCCGCCTCGCACTCGCTCAGAAGACCGCGGGTGAAGTGCAGGCCCGCCGTGGGCGCGGCGGCTGAACCGGGCTCTCGCGCGTACACCGTCTGATACCGCGCCTGGTCCTCATCCGTGTCGCCGCGATGAATGTACGGCGGCAACGGCATGTGCCCGGCCTCGGCGATGGCTTCGTAAAAATCTCCCTTGCAGGTGAAGCGCATCAACCGCTCCCCGTACTGCCCCCGCCCGATGATCTCCGCCCGCAGTTTGTCCGAAAAGACCAGGCGCTCTCCCGTGCGGAGTTTCCTTCCCGGGCGCGCCAGCGCAAGCCACGTCAGGTGATCGTCACTGCGCGCGCTAACCAGCAACACTTCGACATGTCCGCTGAAACCCTGCCGGTGGCCGAACAGCCGCGCCGGCAGTACCTTGGAATCATTCAACGTCAGGCAGTCGCCGGGATGGAGAAATTGCGGCAGGTCCCTGAACGCCCGGTCCTCCCACCGCCCTTCTCTCCGATGGACCACCAGCATCCGCGACGCCGCGCGATCCTCGAGCGGGTGCTGCGCGATTCGGTCTTCAGGAAGATCATAATGAAATTCGCCGAGATTCACTCAGCCGCTACAATAGCAAGTTGTACATCCTCGGCATCGAGTCTTCCTGTGATGAAACCGCCGCCGCGGTGGTCCGCGGCGGGCGGGAGATCCTCTCAAACGCCGTCTCCTCCCAATTCGATGTCCACGGAAAGTACGGCGGCGTGGTTCCCGAACTCGCCTCGCGCGAACACCTTCGCGCGATCACCCCCATCGTGCGGCAGGCCATGGATCAGGCGCGCTGCCATTGGAACGATCTTTCGGCCGTCGCCGTGACGCGCGGACCCGGCCTCGCCGGTTCGCTGCTGGTGGGAATCACCTACGCCAAGGCCATCTGCTTTGCGCGTAAACTGCCGCTCATCGGCGTGAACCACATCGAGGGCCACATTCATGCCGTGGCTTTCGAGGCCGGCGAACGGCTCGAATTTCCATCGCTTGCCCTGGTGGTGAGCGGCGGCCACACCCATCTCTTCGAGGTGGCCGCCGGATTCCGCTACCGCCTGCTCGGCAGGACTCGCGATGACGCCGCCGGAGAGGCCTACGACAAAGTGGCGAAGTTGTTGGGCTATAACTACCCCGGCGGTCCCGTGCTCGATCAACTGGCCGTGTGCGGGAATCCGTTCGCCGTACGCTTCCCCATGGCGAAGATGAAGGGGAATCCGCTCGATTTCAGTTTCAGCGGCCTGAAAACAGCCGTTCTGCGGTGGGTGCAGGCTCATGACATGGAGGCGGAAATCGCCGCCCGGAAGGCATTGTTGCGCGCGAATCCCAACCCGCGCGTGGACGAGTGGCGCAATCTCACCCCCCAACGTACTCTGGACCTGATCGCCTCTTTTCAATACACCGTGATTCAGGAGTTGCTGACGAGGGCGGAGGCCGCCGCCGAGGATATCTGCGCCCGCTCTCTGGTGGTCTCGGGTGGTGTCGCCTGCAACGCCGGGTTGCGGAGCGCGGCTCTCGCCGCCCGCATTCCCTGTCCCGTCTTTTTTCCCACTCCCGCCCTATCGACGGACAACGCGGTGATGATCGCCGCCGCGGCATACCCTAAGTTCCTGCGCGGCGAATTCTCGGACTTCTCCATGAAGGCCCAAGCCGGCCTGTCGCTTGCCTGAGCGGCTCAGTAGACCTGGAAGCAGAACACCGTGTTCGAGCCCTCCGGACTGAGCGCGTATTCACCGTTCGGGAGAAACTCATTCGCTTCGATGCGGTAGAGTCCGTCCCCCAGACGGCGCAGGCTGAGGTGCATCGGCCGCGGGGCATCCTTGCGGCGCTTTCCCGGCGGTGGAAACACGATCTCTCTCTGCCCGTTCTTCACCTCCATCCGGTAAAGCTGCACTCTTTCCGGACTCAGGGACTTGCTCTCCAAAATGAAGATCGGCTCGGCGACCGGGGTCTTCGCCGGAGATTCGGCGCCGCTCACCGTATAGATCGTGTCGTCCTTCTTCTTCCCTTCCGTGGCCTCCGCCTGCTCCGTCGGGACCAGATTGGAGGCGTGGACAATGTAGATTAAGTCGGGTTTGGGCGGTCTGGGGCCGGTGTACTTCTCCGCGGCCGGGAGAGCGGCCGCGAGCGCGAGGAGAAAGACAATTCGCCACATGCCTTCATTCTAACGTTCCCCCAAAACGCCGCGGCGGCGCGCCGGCCGGACCCCGTGGGCGATGGCCCGTGTCATCTTTTTCTGTTTCAAACAAAAAAGTGCTTGAATGTTTTATCCTCTTCTGCCACAATGCGGGAAACGCAAGCAGTTGCGCTGTACGAATGCGTGGATTTATCCAATCGGATCTCATCGTCGCCGGCCGCGGGAGGCTCCACTCCCGTGGCCGCTTTCGTTTGGACCCCATTCCGGCCCGATGCCGGAATCTCACCCCGCGGGGAGGATTCGCGAATGCTCCCTGGAACCATTCATGCGCGGCCGCGCCGCCATTGGCGTCCCGCCGCGCGCTCTAGCGCTCAGGAGAGAAACTCGTGTTGAAGGAAAAGGAAAAAGGCACAGTCAAGTGGTTTAACGCCGCCAAGGGTTACGGCTTCATCCAACGGGATACCGGCGAGGATGTCTTTGTGCATCACTCCTCCATCCAGATGAACGGTTACCGTTCTCTTAACAATGGAGCCGTCGTGGAGTTCGAAGTGAAGGAGGGTCCAAAGGGTCTGCACGCCGAAAACGTGTGCTGCAATTGAGCGAACCTCCCGCCGGCTCCCGATACGGCGGCGGTGGCCGGGAACGCGCCCGCTCCCGGCCACCATGCGCTCACTCGTTGGTGATGTCGTGCGTGCGGCTTTCTCCGCGCAGCGGCAGGTATATCTTCTCCCACGCCTTGTGGGCGGGGTGGTTGGCGTAGGCCTTGAGAGCCGCCGCGCTTTCAAACTCCATCACGAACGCCGACTCCAGCTTCTTGCCGTCAATGTCTCCCTGCACATTGATGCTCTTCAGCCAGACATTCTTGATGCCCGGCATTGCCGCGCCCATCTTTTCAATCCCGTCGAAGACAGCTTTTTTCTGGGCTGCCGTGGTCCCGTCTTTCCAGTAAAGAGTCACCACATGGATGATCGACTTCGGTTTCCCCGCCGCCGCCAGTGTCGTGGTTCCCGCCAGCGCCAGGGCCGAACCCCTGAGAAGCGTGCGTCTTGACCAGTTTTTCATAGCGTTCATTAGGCTCCTTATTGTTTTATAGAATCCGGTCTTGCCATGCGGATGCCGCTCCATTCCTCGCTCAAAAGGATCGAGTTGGCCGGATTCGCTTGCGAATATCGGATCAGGGCCGGTCCCAGAAGAAGCGTGGGATCCCGTGGCATAAGATGGCGGAACGCGGCCAGATCCTGCACCACGTGGTAGGTGACGCCCCCAACCTGATAGGAATAGCCTACCAGTTCTCCCTGCACCTCCGTAATCTCCGCCTCGATCAAACGCCCCCGGGTGCTCAGGAAAATCCGCCGGGCGCGCTCCTTCTCATCCGGCGAGTGCCGCCTGCCGAACAGAAGAAACCCCGCCACGACAAGCAGAATTCCGCCCACGGCGCTGAGTAGGATGATGGCGGCGGCCGCGCTCAATCTTGATGCTCCCACGGAGAATCTAGAAATACCGCAACTTGACGGCTGCGTCTATCGATATTATCCGGTTGACGCGGCGCCGGAAACCCCCACATCTCTCCTCCCATCCCACTACTCACTTCCGGATCACCGTGTTTTCCAGCGCTCCGATCCCTTCGATCTCCACCCTCACCGTGTTGCCCGGCTCCAGCGGCCCCACGCCCGGAGGCGTGCCCGTGGCGATCAGGTCGCCGGGCTCGAGCGTCTGAAACTGAGTGATATACGCAATGATATCGCCCGGATGGAAGATCATATCCCGCACCGATCCGTCCTGCTTGAGCTGCCCGTCCACCCAACTGCGGATGCGAATGCTCTCGAAATCGAGCTCCCCCGCCGCGATGCAAGGTCCGGTGGGACAGAAACTGTCGCAGCCCTTCGCTCGGGCCCACTGGCCGTCTTTCTTTTGCAGATCCCTCGCCGTGATGTCGTTCACGATGGTGTAGCCGAAGACGTAATCCATGGCCGACGCGGCGGGAACGTTCCGCGCCTGCCTGCCGATCACCAACCCGAGTTCCCCCTCGAAACTCACCATCTGCGTGATCGGCGGATAAACTATGGGATCGCCGCTCGCGATCAGCGAGGAGACGGGCTTGTAGAACAGCAGCGGCTCCGCCGGCACGGGGTTGCCCAGTTCCTTGGCGTGATCCACATAGTTCCGCCCCACGCACACGATCTTCGACGGCCAGCACGGGGGCAGGAGCCGTACCTGGGCCAGCAGGAACTCGCCTGTCTTCTCCGTGCTCCACGGCGACTCGGTCTCAAAAACACGGTCCCCCTCGAGAATGCCGTATCGCGCGAGCGGTGATCCGTCCGGCAAAGTGGGCCTGGCGTTCCTGTCGTGACTGAACCGGATGTGCTTGCTCATGGGTGTCCTTACTGATTATGGCTGGAGTGTGATGGCGACGGGTTCCGACTTGGCGCTCTCATTCCCTCTCTGGTCGGTGGCGCTCACCGCGTAGCGGTACGGTTTGCCGGGCTCCACTGCCCTGTCGCTGTAGGCCGGCTCCGCGAGCGTGGCGATACGTTCCAGCGGTCCGTCACCCGTGGCGCGGTAGACATTATAGCCGCGCAGGTCCTTATCGGCATTCCTTTCCCAGGCCAACTCGATCGTGTTCACTCCCGCCAGTGCCGTGAGCCCCGCCGGCGTTCCGGGGGCAAACGTATCCACCGGCGTGATCTCCTTCACCGCCGATAGCCCGCTCTCCGCTTCCCTCTCGCCCGCCTGTTCCACCGCTTGCACCTCATAGCGGTACATCTTCCCGAAATCCGCTGTCCTGTCCACATAGCTCAAGCCCTGTGCCGTCCCTATCCTGGTAAATGTCTCTTCCTTTTCACCCTGCCGGTAGATCCGGTAATGGCCCTCCCGTTCTCCGTTCCACGTGAGCCGGACCCCGTCCGCAACCGCCTCGGCGGAGAGCCCCGTGGGAACTTCCAACGGCTTGACAATCTTCACCGCCAGCACGTTCGACCACCCCGACCATCTCCCCTTGGGGTTCGATGTTCTCACCGCGGCAAACACTTCCTTGCCCGCGAACTCGCCCACCGGAGCCTCCACCACCATGCTTCCGTCCTCGTTCGCCGACGCCGCCGATGCCGGCACCCGGCGGGCCGTCGCCGCCCACGCATCCACATTGAATTCACCCTCCCCCGGAACTCCCGCGCGGACATCCACCTCTCCGCGCCGCCGGATCAGCAGGTCTTCCGTGGTCATCTTCGGCAGCGTGAACGTCAGCCGCAGCGACGCGCCGTGCTGGACCGCGCCGAGATCCTCAATGCGCTTGGGAATATTGAGCGCCGGCGGCATCGGGTCGCCCACGTATCCGCAACCCGCCAACAGTACGCCCGCTGAGACAAGGGTGAGGCGCATCAGAGAATGTACTTGCTCAGGTCCTGATCCTTCACTATCTCCGCCAGGTGCTGCCGCACGTAACCGGCGTCGATCTTCACGTTCTTCTTCTTCAGATCGGGGCCAAGAAAGGAAATCTCCTCGAGCACTTTCTCCATGATCGTGTGCAGCCGCCGCGCCCCGATGTTCTCCTGCTGCTGGTTCACCTGGGCCGCGAACCGCGCGATCTCCTCGAAGGCGTCCTCCGTGAAATGCAGCTTGATGCCCTCGGTTTCGAGCAGCGCCACGTACTGCTTGGTCAGCGCGTTCTTGGGTTCCCTGAGAATACGCACGAAATCCTGTTCGGTGAGCGACTTCAACTCCACGCGGATCGGAAAACGTCCCTGCAGTTCCGGAATCAGATCGCTCGGCTTGCTCACGTGGAACGCGCCCGCCGCAATGAACAGAATGTGGTCCGTGCGCACGAACCCGTAGCGTGTGTTGACCGTCGTTCCCTCGACGATCGGCAGGATATCCCGCTGCACCCCCTCGCGGCTCACATCCGGCCCGTGCCCCCCCTCGCGGCCGGCAATCTTATCGATCTCATCGAGAAAGATGATCCCGTTGCTCTCCACGCGCTCGAGCGCCGTGCGCGTCACCTGGTCCATGTCGATGAGCTTCTGCTCCTCTTCCTGGATGAGGTAATCGAGCGCTTCATGCACGCGCATCTTCCGTCTTCGCGTGCGCTGCCCGAAGAGATTGGGGATGAAATCCTTCAGGTTGATGTCCATCTCCTCCATGCCCGAGTTGGTGGTGATCTCGAAGCTCGGACCGCGCTCCTTGACGTCGATCTCCACGGCGCGGTCATCCAGCTTCCCCGCCCGCAGCTTCTCGCGCAGCTTCTCCCGCGTTCTGTCCACCGATTCGGATGGCTCCGGCTGCGGCGGCATCAACAGGTCCAGCAGCCGCTCCTCGGCGTTCCGCTCCGCCCGGTCCGCCACCTCGTCCAGCCGCTCTTCCCGCACCATGTCGATCGCGATCTCGACCAGGTCGCGGATCATCGTTTCCACGTCCCGCCCCACATAACCGACTTCGGTGAACTTGCTCGCTTCCACTTTGATGAACGGGGAGTTGGCCAGCTTCGCCAGACGCCGCGCGAGTTCCGTCTTTCCAACTCCGGTCGGGCCGATCATGAGGATGTTCTTGGGCATCACCTCCTCGGCCATCTCCGGCTCCAGGCGCTGGCGGCGAATCCGGTTGCGCAAGGCGATCGCCACCGCCTTCTTCGCCTCGGCTTGACCCACTACATGCCGGTCGAGTTCCCTGACAATCTCCTGCGGAGTGAGTTCATCGAGGGCAGGAGTCTCCTCGAGCGACTGACTGGGAAGGTAGATCACCATTACCCAAGCTCCTCGTAAATGATGTTCCGGTTCGTGTAGATGCAGATATCGCCCGCAATGGCCATCGCTTTTTCGGCAATGGCCCTCGCCGCCAGTTGCGTGTTTTCCATCAGCGCCACCGCGGCTGCCTTGGCGAACGGACCGCCGGATCCGATGGCGGCGATCTCCGCGTCCGGCTCGATCACATCCCCGTTGCCGCTGACAATGTATGTGTTGCCCAGGTCCGCTACCAGCAGCAGAGCTTCCAGATGGCGCAACACCTTGTCCGTGCGCCAGTCCTTGGCCAGTTCCACCACCGAACGCGAAAGGTTTCCCCCGTGCTGCTCGAGCTTGCTTTCAAACCGCGCAAACAGCGAGAACGCGTCGGCCGTCGACCCCGCAAACCCCGCGAGAATCTTGCCGCTGTACAACCTGCGCAGCTTCTTGGCCGATGATTTCAAAACCTCCGAGCCCATGGTGACCTGGCCGTCGCCGGCCATTACTACTTTGTTGCTTCTGCGAACGCAGAGAATCGTGGTGGAACGTATGCGGGATGACATCAATTGACTAATCCTTCATTGTACCGTTCCAGGGATCTCCCCCGAGGAACCATTCTCCTCACCTCTCTAGTTGTATCCTGTGACATGGCCATCCAGTGAAAGGAGAAATCTTCATGCGCAATTGGAAGAAATGGATAGGAGCCGGCGCCGGCGTCTTCGCGTTGGCGATCCTGATGGGGTTCCAGCCGGCAAGGAAAACCGCCGTCTCGACGGATCCGCTGATCGAGGGCTTCAGGAAGACAACCGTCGCTTCGGTGGCTGATGCCGTCGATACCGTCGTCGGCCATCCTGGTTTCATGTCGCACGACATGCGGCCCAGAATCGCCGGCGCCCCCGCCAGGGTCGTCGGCCGCGCCCGCACCGCTTTCGCCCGTCCCGCCGCCAAGGGCCAGTCCACTCCGCAGAACGCCGCCAAGCATGCCGTGGCCATGATTGACGATGCCAAACCCGGCGAGGTCGGCATCATCGTGCTCGAGAACGGCCTCGATATTGCCGCCATCGGCGGCTTGATGGCCACCACCGCGAAGGCCCGCGATATGGCGGGCATCATCGCCGATGGAGCGGTCCGCGACCTGGCCGAAATCCGCGCCCTCGGTCTGCCCGTTTTCTCGAGAGGCATTGCCCCATCCACCTCCGTTGGCCGCTATATCAGCGTCTCCATGGATGAGGAAGTAACCTGCGCCGGAGTCAAGGTGAAAAAAGGAGACATCATTGTCGCCGGGGAAGACGGCGTCGTCGTCGTCCCCTCCGAAAAAGCCGCTCAGGTTCTGAAGACAGCCCAGGAAATCGACGACCGCGAAAGCAAAATGGTGCCCTTCATCAAACAGTTCAAGAGCCTGACGAAAACCATTCAGAAGTTCAATCGCATCTGACGCCGTCCGCATCCCTGTTACCGCGTCCTCACGAGCGCGTTCGCCGTGTGGAAGCTCTCGAGCTTCCGCCACAACGCCTGGAAACGGGCTTCCGGCATAGCCTCCTTCAGTTGGAAGTGGAAATCCTTCCGGCTTCCGTATTGAACGCGTGACCGCTCGAAAGTGGTCAGTGTCAGCGAAAACGGGCCGCCCGTCGAGATGCTTTCGATATCCTCGAACCGCCAGGTTCGCGAATCCCCCGGCTTGGCCGTGCGGTACACGATGCGGTCCGCGCCCACCACCAGTTCGCCCTGCGACCCGCCCATCCGGTAGAGGTGCTTCACCGGCATGCTCCATTCCGGATTCGCCACCTCGAGCGGAATCTCCGCGACAAAGCGCTGGTCCAGCTTGCTCAGCAGGGGATACGCATCCTCGAATGTCTGCCCCTGCTCCGCGGTGAAACGGAACTCCCGGTCCGCGCCGAGTTTGAGCCGTACGTCCTCGTAGGTGAGCACCGTCAACCGCCGCGCCTCGAGCGACAGTTGCTGAATCCCGTCATACTTCCAGGCGAAGTGATGCGGTTCCTTGCGCTTCTTCCCCCCGGCCTCGGTGTAAGTCACGCCCCCGGCGGAGATGGTGAGCGTGCCGCTACAGAACTTGCGCCAGTGCTCATGCCTCACCCGGTAGGTGTATTCCTGTCCCGCCGCCGGCGCAATCGCCAGCAGCGCCACTAAACACGCGCCAGCGCGCGCTTCAATTCGAAATGCCATTTCCATACCTCGTACACAGCGGGATAAACAATCAGTTCGAGAACAAAGGACGTGACAATGCCGCCGATCATCGGAGCCGCGATGCGTTTCATGACGTCGGCCCCGGCCCCTTCCGACCACATGATCGGAACCAGACCCACGAACATCGTCGCCACCGTCATGAACTTCGGCCGGATGCGCTTCACCGCCCCGTGCAGAATGCACTCCTGCAGGTCGCGCAGGCTGTTCAGGCGGCCTTCCTGCTTCGCCTCCGCGTACGCCAGATCCAGGTAGAGCAGCATGAAAACCCCCGTTTCCGCATCCACGCCGAGCAGCGCGATGAGCCCCACCCAGACGCTCACGCTCATGTTGTAATCGAGCAGGTGCAGCAGCCAGATGGCGCCCACCGCGGAGAAGGGAACAGCCAGCAGAATGATGGCCGTCTTCACGCCGGATTTCGTGTTCAGATACAGCAGCAGCACAATCAGAAACAGCGTCATCGGAGCCACGATCTTCAGCTTCTCCCTCACCCGTTGCATCGCCTCGTACTGGCCGCTCCACACCACCGAATACCCGGCGGGCATATTCAGCTTCTGCCGCACCAGTTCCTTCGCCTCGTTCACGTAACCGCCGATATCACGCCCGGCGACGTCGACATAAACGTAGCCGTTCAGCATGCCGTTCTCATCGCGCAGCATCGCCGGCCCGCTGCGCATGCGGATGTCGGCCAGCTGCGAAATGGGAATCTGCATGCGTCCGTCCATCACGGGCACCAGCACGCGGCCCAGTTCGTTGAGGTTGCTGCGATAGTCGCGAAAATAACGCACGCTCACGGGATAGCGCTCGCGGCCTTCGATAGTGGTCGTGATGTTGTCCCCTCCGATGGCCGACATCAACACCATCTGCGCGTCATCGATGCTCAGCCCGTAGCGCGCGAGATTGTCGCGCTTCCAGTCGAAGTCCAGAAAATAGCCGCCCCCGGTACGCTCCGAGAACACGCTGCGCGTCCCGGGAACGTCTTTCAGGATGCGCTCGATCTGCGTGCCGAGACTCTCGATGACGTGTATGTCGGAGCCGTAGATCTTGATGCCGGCCGGCGTGCGGATGCCCGTGGTCAGCATGTCGATCCGGTTCTTGATGGGCATCGTCCAGGCGTTGCTGACTCCCGGAATGCTCAGCTTCGCGTTCATCTCGTCGATCAGTTGATCGGCCGGGATGTGATCCGGCGTGAACCGCCGGAAGACGCGCCGCGCCCACTCGGGGGCCCAGTTGGAATACCACGTCGGGATTTTCCGCCACTCGCTCTTCGGCTTCAGAAGGATCGTGGTCTCCGCCATGGACAGCGGAGCCGGGTCCGTCGAGGTCTCCGCCCGTCCGGCTTTTCCGAACACGCGCTCCACCTCCGGAAAGCTAGCCAGAATGCGGTCCTGCACCTGTAACAACCGCTCGGCCTCGGTGATCGAGATGCCGGGCAGAGTGGAGGGCATGTACAGCAGGGAGCCCTCATCAAGCGGCGGCATGAACTCCGACCCGAGCCGCTGATAGACCGGCACTGTCGCCGCCACCAGTCCGATCGCCGTGAGAATGACGGCGTATTTCCAGCGCAGCGCGAACGTGCAAACGGGCTCGTAGACCCGGATCAGCAGCTTGCTGATGGGGTGTGTCTCCTCGGAATGAATCGTCCCCACCAGCACCGCGTTGGCCGCCCGGCACAGCCATCGCGGACGGAAGTCGAAGTTTTTCATGTGCGTGAACAGCAGCCGCAGCGCCGGATCGAGCGTGATGGCGAGGATGGCCGCCACGATCATCGCGAAGTTCTTCGTGTAGGCGAGCGGCTTGAACAGACGCCCCTCCTGCGCCTCGAGCGACAGCACGGGAAGAAAGGAGACGGCAATCACCAGCAGCGCGAAAAAGCTCGGGCCGCCTACTTCCTTCACCGCGTCGATCACCACCCGGTGGTAATCCTTCTTCCGCCCCTCGCGCTCCCACTCCTCCAGTTTCTTGTGTGTCTGCTCGACAACGACCACAGCCGCGTCCACCATCGCCCCGATCGCGATCGCAATCCCCCCGAGCGACATGATGTTCGACGTGATCCCCATCGCCCGCGTGGGGATGAAGGAGATCAGAATCGCCACCGGAATGGTGATGATGGGTATGATCGCGCTCGGAATGTGCCACAGAAAAACGAGAATCACCAGCGACACGATCACCAGTTCTTCCGTCAGCGTCGTCTTCAGGGTTTCAATCGAGCGCAGGATGAGGTCGGAACGGTCATAGACCGTTTCTATCCGCACGCCCGCTGGAAGGCCGGGCGTGATGTCGTGGATCTTCTGCTTCACGCGGTCGATCACACGCAGGGCGTTCTCCCCCTCGCGCATGATCACAATCCCGGCCGCCACATCCCCCTTGCCGTCCAGATCCGCCACCCCGCGGCGGATGTCCGGACCGAGCGTCACCTCCCCCACGTCCTTCACCCGGATCGGCACCGACGCCGCGCTCGTCGCGAGCACGATCTTTTCAAGATCCCGCGTCGAGCGCGCATAACCGCGCCCGCGCACCATGTACTCGGCGCCGCTGAATTCGATCAGCCGCCCTCCGGCGTCGCTGTTTCCCGCGCGCACCGCGTCGAGAACCTTGCCGAGCGGAATCCGGTACGCTTGCAGGCGCACCGGATCGAGCTTGATTTGATACTGCCGCACGAACCCGCCGAGCGGAGCCACCTCCGCCACTCCCGGAACCGACTTGAGGTGATAGCGAAGGTACCAGTCCTGAATCGACCGCAGATCGGCCAGACTGCGCTTCCCCGTGCTGTCCACCAGCGCGTATTGGAAAACCCACCCCAGTCCGGTGGCGTCCGGCCCAAGTTCCGTCTTCACTCCCTGCGGCAGGCGCGGCAGCACGGCCGAAAGATACTCGAGGGTGCGCGAGCGCGCCCAGTAAATGTCGGTTCCCTCATCGAAGATGACATACACATACGAGAAGCCGAAATCGGAAAAGCCCCGCACGTCCTTCACCCGCGGAGCCCCCAGCATCGCCGTGACCACCGGGTATGTGACCTGGTCTTCCACGATGTCCGGACTGCGGTCCCAGCGCGAGTAGATGATCACCTGCGTGTCGCTCAGGTCGGGAATCGCATCGAGCGGCACGTCCATCATCGACCAGTAGCCGCCCACCGCCGCCGCCCCGGTGAGCAGCAGCACGAGGAACTTGTTCGCGCCGGCAAACTCGATGATGCGGTTAATCATGGCTGTGGCCTGTTCTCAGCCTGCTCTCGGAATCGATCAGGAAAACGCCGCTGGTGACGATCCGCTCGCCTTGCTTGAGGCCCTTGAGAATGGCGATGCGGCCGTCGATGTGCTCGCCGGTTTCCACTTCCCGAGGCTCGAAGTTCCCCTCCCCGCGATCGACGAAGACCGTCTTCCGTTCCCCCGTATCGAGCACGGCATCCTGGGGCACCACCAGCCGCGGCCCCGTGGCCAGCCGGAAATCGGCGTCCACGAACATATCCGGCTTCAGGCGCAGCCCCGGATTGGGAACTTCAATGCGAACCTTCAGCGTGCGCGACTGCGCGTCGAACTCGGGCTGGATGTAGCTCACCGTGCCGCGAAGCGAAATCGCGCGGTCATACGCCGCCGTGATCACCGCCGGAGCCCCCATGCGGATCGCCGCCGCGTCCCCCTCGAAGATGTCGGCGATGATCCATACGCGGCTCAAATCGACCAACGTGTACAAATCCATCGCCGGAGTCACCTGCTGGCGCGGGAAGGCGTTGCGCGCCGTGATGTAGCCGTCCTCTCCCGCAAACAGCGTGTAGTTGCGGATGGGCGTCCCCGTCCGGATCACCTCTTCGATCTGGCCGGCGGAAAACTCCCAGCGGGCCAGGCGGTGTTTGGAAGCCTCGATCAGGCTGGCCATCTGCGCTGGAACCGTATCGAGCGTGCTCGAATGAAGCTGATCGCGGCCCTTGATCGCCAGCAGGAGTTCCTGCTGCGTGGCGAGCATCTCGGGACTGTAGATGGTGAGCAGAGGGTCGCCCCGCTTCACGAATTTCCCCGTGAAGTCGGCGTAGACCTTCTCGACATATCCCTCCACGCGAGTGTGTACGTGATGAATGCGTGTTTCATCCACCGCCACCCTGCCCACTGCGCGAATCGTCTCCGCCGCCGAAGCCAGTTCCACCGTTCCGAATTGCACATTGATCAACTGCTGTCTTTCCGGCGAAATCTGCACGGTGCCTTCCGCCATCGGAGCCGTCTCCGCCATCCCCGCCATCGCGCTGTGATCGTGCCCGCCGTGCTCATGCTCCCCCGCCTTCGCGGCCGGTTCTTCGTAAACCGGAACAAGCTGCATGCCGCAGTCAGGAGCGATGCCCGGCTTATCGGATTTGTAAGCGGGATGCATCGGATCCACCCAATACAGAGGCTTGCGCTCCTCGGACTTGGCGCCTTCCCGCGGGCCGGCGGAGTCGCGCCAGATGACCCCGCCCACGAATCCGCCTCCAGCCAATACGGCAAGTCCGATGATCTTGAGGAGTTTCATTTCGAGACCCCCTCTTCAAGGGACATCGCGCCCGTCATCTCTTCCAGCCGCGCCAGCGCGAGATTCACGTTAAGCAGTTCTTCGTAGTAGTTCATCTCGAAATCCACCATCGTGAGATAGTTCGTGAGAACCGAGAGGAAGTCCACCGAGCCGTTGCTGTAGCTCGCCAGCGATGATTCGAGCGCCAGGCTCGATTGCGGAACAACCGTCTGTTCGTAAAGCTCCATCAGCCGCTGCGAGGTCTCATACATGAGGTAGTCATCCTTCAGGCGGAAGGCGAGGCTCTGCGCCGTTGCCTCGAGCGCCTTGCGCGCCTGGCTCACCAGCGCCACGCGCTCCTCCACCGCCGCCCTCTGTTTGCGAAAGAAGGACGTGGGAAGCTTGAAGTCGACCCGGAACTGATACATGTCCGGCATGCCGCCCATGTTGAAATAGCCGCCCGAGATCGAGTAGTCGGGGTAGAAATCCTTCCTCGCAAGGTTGGTGGCGAGTTGATTGCGCAGGACCATTCTCTGTTCGCGCTGGATGATGGGCGCGAACCCGTTCGCGAGCGCGTACAGATCGTCAAGCGTCTTGCCGAGCTTTGGCGGCTTCGGCAGCGCCACCCGTCCTAGCGGAGCGCTCGCCGGAGGACGGTTGAGAAGACTGAGTATCTCCGCCTCGCGCGCCTGCTTCTCGCGGTTCAACTGCACCACCTTCGTCTCGAAAATCGCCAGTTGGGTCTGCGCCTTGAACACGTCCTGCTGGCTTGCGCTGCCCACCGAGTAGCGCACCTCGGTGATGCGCAGGAAACGTGTCAACAGGTCTTTGTTCCTGTTCAAGACGTCCATTGCCGCGTAGGTGTAACCGAGCCGGTAGTACGCCTGTTTGAGCCGCGAAACCACCGCCAGTTGCGCCGCCCGGTAGTCCTGGTATTCCGCCTGCGCCTCCGTATCGGCGATCTTTCCTCTCAGCTCGCGCTTCCCCGGAAAGGGAAACTCCTGCGTCACCATGAACCCCATGTTCGACGTGGGGTCCACCCCCAGGCCGGCGCCCGGCCACGGCCGTCCGCTGCTTGCGTAGCCGGCGGAAAACATCGTTTCGGGGAGCGAACTCGCCTGGCGGCCGCGGCGCGTCGCGGCCTGGTAACCTTTCCCGGCCGCCATCACCTCGGCGTTATTACGGAGCGCTTCGTCGATGAGCGCCTGCAGAATCGGATCGGCGGCGCGGGCGGACGAAATCAGACACAGCAATACAGGGAACAAAGACATAACAATCCTCCACGGGAATCACGAGCAGTGGTAGAGCTGGGATGGAAAGCGGAGGATCAGATGCGGAGGACGGAGAAAGACTGCGGAACACCCGGTGGCGTGTAGGATAGGACGGTGAGCCGTTCCGTCGTGTTCGCCGCCGGCGCGGGCATGCCCGCAACCGGCGCTACGGGTACGGCCATTGCCATCGTGTCCAGATCGGCGGTGACGGCAATCTTGCTCACCGCGAGCGAGGGGCACGCCTTCGGAGCCGTGTCCGTCGTCTTCTTCGAGGACGGACAGCAATCATGCTTCGGGGTTGCCGTAACGGTCGCGCAGTTGGCCGCGCACACGCCGCAGAGAAGGAAGAGAAGACACGCCAGCGCGCAACTGATGATCGCGGAGTGCCTCTTCACGTTCTCAGAATACATCCGTGCGGTCATGACATGCAATAGTGAAATCATTGTGGTTGTTTGGCTGTTGCTCCTGCTCGTCGCTCCCTGCCAGGCCGGAGTCACGTTCACAAAGGACATTCTGCCGGTGCTTCAGAACCACTGCCAGGTGTGCCACCGTCCGGGCGGAATCGGGACCATGCCGCTTCTCACTTACCGCCAGGTCAGGCCGTGGGCGAAGGCCATTCGGGAGGCCGTCCGGCTGCGCAGGATGCCGCCGTGGTTTGCCGACCCGCGCTTCGGCGAATTCGCCAACAACCCATCCCTTTCGCCCGAAGACATCGGAAAAATCGACCGCTGGGTCAAAGAGGGAGCCCGCGAAGGAAACCGCGGCGACGCGCCGGCCGATAAGCAATGGCCTTCTCATTGGACAGCGCGCAAACCGGACGTGGTCTTCAGCATGCCGCATGCCTTCCCCATTCCCGCGAACGCCGTCCTCGAATATCAGTACGTCATTCTGCCCACCCGCTTCGAGTCGGACCGCTGGGTGCGCCTGGTCGAGATCCGCCCCAGTGATGCGGCCGTCGTGCATCACGCCGTCCTCTACGTGAGGGAGGCGGGTTCGAAATGGCTCCGTGGCGTCCCCTCGGGCGAAATGTATGCGCCGCCCTCCTCCAATGCGCCGGCCCTGCGCGCGGCGCGGGAGACGAAAGCGGACATTCTAGGCGTCTACACCCCCGGATCGCCCGTTTCCTCCTGGCCGGAGGGAATGGCGAAGCTGGTTCCCGCCGGCGCCGACCTGATCCTGCAACTACACTATACGGCCGGAAAGACCGCTTCTTCCGATCAGACAAGCGTCGGCCTGGTGTTCGCCGAAGAGCCGGTCCGCAAGCGCGTCCTCACGCTACAGATGGGCGTCGATGATATTGTGATACCTCCTGGTGATCCCGAGTGCCGCCTCTCGCGTTGGGGAACTCTGCCTCGCGAGGCCCTCCTGTTGAGCATGCTGCCCCACATGCATCTGCGCGGAAGCGGCTTCGAATACCAGATCGTGCATTCGCGCGGACGCGTCGAGACCCTGCTCAAGGTGAACCACTACGACTTCCACTGGCAGCTTTCCTACCGGCTGAAGAAGCCCCGGTTGCTGCCCGCCGGGACAAGGCTGCTGGTCACCGGAATCTTCGATAACTCGGCCAACAATCCGCGCAACCCCGACCCTCGAGCCGAAGTGCATTGGGGCGAACAAAGTTGGGAAGAGATGATGATCGGATTCTTTGATGTCGCCGTGCCTCCGGGGATGGATAAACAATTGTTCTTTGTGCGCGAGCGGAACTGAACACGAGTGGCGGCTCCGGGCAGGTCGTAACATGAAGAGAGGAGAGTGACACTCTCGCGGCGCATCGCTGAACATGGTGAACGAAACTACATACACGCGGCGCGAACTGCTGCTATCGCTGGCTGCTCTCGCGGCCGCGCAGGAGCCGGCAACGTTCTCCACGGAGGTCCGCGTGGTGAGCCTCCTCGCTTCGGTGCGCAACAAGCGCGGAGAGATCGTCCGTGACCTGAAAAAAGACGACTTCCTGCTGAAAGAAGACGGGCGGCCCCAAACCATCCGCTATTTCGCGCAGGAGTCGGACCTGCCGCTCACCATGGGACTGCTCGTCGACACCAGCCGCAGCCAGCGCCGCGTACTGAGGTCCGAGCTGATCGCGAGCATCCGCTTTCTGCGCCAGGTGCTGCGCGAAAACAATGATCGCGCCTTTGTGATGCGTTTTGAAGTGACCCCCGAATTGTTGCAGGATCTCACGCCATCCCGCTCCGCCCTCGAGGCCGCGCTTGTACAGGTGGCCATTCCTCCCCCGGGTCCGCCTTCCCCCGTTGCTCCCATCGGACCGGACACCCCGCGCCGCCGTGGAGGTCCGGGCATCGGCACGGCGCTCTACGACGCGATCGTGCTGGCCGCCAATGAAGTCACCAGGAAGCAAACGGGAAGAAAAGCTCTCGTCCTGATGACGGATGGCGTGGACGCGGGAAGCATGGCCAGTCTGAATGAGGCCATCGAGGCGGCGCAGCGTGCCGATACTCTCATCTATTCCATCTTCTTCTATGACGTCGTCGCCAACGGTGGAGAGGTTCCCGAACCAGTCGACCGCCGCTGGCGCTGGCTCCAGCGTCTGCCCCGCGACACCGAGGGAGGCAGAACGCTCCAGCGGCTTTCAAAGGAGACCGGAGGAGGATTCTTCGAGGTATCCGGCTACGAGCCCATCGAGACAGTGTTCGGCCGGATCGAAGAGGAACTGCGCCACCAGTACAGCCTCGGGTACGTGTCCGATCAGCCCAGGAGCGGGGGGTATCGGAAGATCACCCTTTCGGTGAACCGCAAAGGCCTGCTGGTGCAGACACGGGACGGCTACTACGCTGCCAGGTAGGGATTCACGAACGTTAATCGCATCTCGTTTGTATAAAACGATGTTCGAGTAAAATGTTCGCGGAAACCGACAGGCGGTTATCGGCAACAAGTGGTATAATCCCCAAAACCCCATAAGTGTGGTGCTATGAAAATCAGATCTGTTGTTGCCCTCTTCTCTCTTGCGGCTATCTTCCTGCACGCCCAAACCGAACGTGGAAATATCACCGGCACTGTCACCGATACAACCCAGGCCGCCGTCGCCGGAGCCTCCGTCGTCGTGACAAACACCACGACCAACCAGTCCACTTCCGTGCGGACCACGGACACCGGCGCCTATAACGTCCCCAACCTGCCCCCCGGCCCCTATCGCCTCGAGGTCTCTCTTCAGGGGTTCAAACAGGTTCGCCGTGAGGGCCTGACTCTCACCGCCGCCGCCACGTTGCGCGTCGACGCGACGCTCGAGGTGGGCCAGGTCAGCGAGACGGTCGAGGTCAACGCCACCGTCGCCCAGGTCCAGACCGAGAACGCCAAGGTGACTACGGCCGTCCAGAACAGACTTGTCGATGAGCTGCCCCTCGTCGTGGGCGGAGCCTTGCGCAGCCCCTTCGACCTCGTGCGGATTACCTCGGAGGCGCGCGCCAGCGGTTCGCGGATTGCGTTGGGCGGCGGCCAGGCAAAAGCCTGGGAGGCGACCCTCGACGGCGTCTCCGTCACCACCAACCGTTCGGCCGACGCGGCCGAAATCGCCTACACGACTCCCTCCCTCGAGGCGATCACGGAGTTCGCCGTGGACACCAACGGCTTCAAGGCCGAATACGGACAGGCCGGCGGTGGCGTGATGACCTTCTCATCCAAGTCCGGAACGAACGAGTGGCATGGATCAGCCTACGATTTCCTTAGAAATGAAAAACTGGACGCGCGCGGCTTCTTCGCCAAGTCTCGGTCCATTTACAAGCAGAACGATTTCGGGGCGTCCCTCGGCGGTCCCGTGCGCATTCCCAAGCTGTATGACGGCCGTAACCGTACCTTCTTTTTCGTCGCCTACGAGGGCTTCCGCAACCGTGTGGGAGCCAACGACACCATCCGGAGTGTGCCCACGCCCGAAATGTATAACGGCGATTTCAGCAACTGGGTGGACAGCCGCAACAACCTTCTTCAGATCTACGACCCGGCCACCACGCGCCCGAACCCGGCCGGCAGCGGATTTGTACGCACGCCGTTCGCGGGAAATCAGATCCCGACGTCCCGGTTTGCCGCTTTCACCAAGACCGTGCTCCCCTACGGCCAGGCGATCAAGCCGAACCGCGGAGGCGTCCCCGGCACCATCGGATACGTGCAGAACAACTTCATAACCACTTCCGGGACTCTCCTTAATCCTCAGGACAAGGGCAGCCTGAGATTCGACCATGCCATCAGCGCCAATCACAAACTGGGCTACTTCTACAACGGCACCTCCTACCGCCAGGAAGTGGGAGCCGGCGGCCCCCCCGGATTGCCGGTCCCTCTCTGGGACGGCCAGGCGCAGTTGTATGAAACCGAATCGCACCGTCTCACTTACGACTGGACCATATCCCCGCGCATGCTGAGCCACTTCGCAATCGGTGGCAATCTGTTTTCGAAGGACTCGTTTTCACCGGCCGTCGGCGGCGGCTGGAAAGCGAAGGGCATCTGCCTGAAGAATGCCGTCGATTGCAACGTGAATTTTCCGGGAATCACCTTCACCGAGTTCAGCTCCTGGGGAGCCACCGCCGACAACGGAACCGAACAGCCGCTATGGTCCATCAAGGAAGACCTGAGCTACATTCATGGCACCCACACCTTCAAGATGGGCTACTCGTTCCAAAGCCAGCGCGCCAATGGATTCGGGCAGCAGGATATCGCCGGGCGCGCGGGATTCAGCTTCCTGAGCACTTCGATCCCCGGAGCCACCAGTTTCAATAGCGGCTCTTCCTTCGCCTCCTTCCTTCTGGGAGATGCCATCAGCGGCCGCACCGAAACGGACCGTTTCGTGGCGCAGTTGTACCGCTACCACGGCTTTTACTTCCAGGACGATTGGCGCGTAAATCGCAAGCTGGTTCTCAACCTCGGATTGCGCTATGAGTTCACGCTGCCTCCGGTGGAAGGATCGAACCAGTATTCGGACTTCACTCCGGACCGTCCCAACCCGGCGGTGAACGGTTATCCCGGCGCGCTGCGCTTTGCCGGCTTCGGACCGGGGCGCGAGAACACCCGCAGCCTGGTGCCGGGCTGGTACGGAGCCATCGGCCCGCGCGCGGGCCTGGCTTACACCGTGAATGATAAGACTGTCTTCCGCGCCGGCTTCGGACGCTCGTTCAGCAAGGTGACCGTGGTCAGCGGAAGCGGGCATTTCGCGGGCTTTATCGGGCAGTATGCCTTCAACTCCGGCGACCAGGGCATCACAACGCTGTTCAATGTGGACAACGGGCTTCCAGCCTACATCCTGCCGCCGCGAATCGATCCCTCCTTCCAGAACAACCTGGACGTCGATCACTGGCAGCTCAGGGACGCCGCGCGGGCGCCGGAGAACCTGTTCTGGACGGCATCCATCCAGCGTCAGCTCTCCTCGAACACCGTCCTCGAAGTGGGGTACAACGCCACCACGGGGTCCCATCTGCAAACCGGTTTGGTGAACATCAACCAGATGCCCACGGTGTTTCTGAACGATTTCATCACCCGCTTCGGAGCAACGCAGGCCCTCAATCTGCTGCGCGGCGACATCAATTCGACGGCGGCGAGATCGGCTGGAATTCCCATTCCCTATGCGAACTTCACCGATCCGGCCGTGCAGCGCGTCCGTACCGTGGCGCAGGCCCTGCGGCCGTACCCGCAGTATCAGAACGTCGTGACCGGCGCTCAGAGCGGGGATAAGAGCGGGCATTCCGCCTACCACGCCCTCGTGATCAAAGCCGAACGCCGCTATTCCTCCGGCCTGACTTTCCAGTGGAACTACACGTTCTCGAAAATTCTCACGGATGCGGACAACTATGACGTGAGCGGCTCCGGCT
This sequence comes from Bryobacteraceae bacterium, assembly GCA_019187195.1. Taxonomy (GTDB): domain Bacteria; phylum Acidobacteriota; class Terriglobia; order Bryobacterales; family Bryobacteraceae; genus CADEFT01. The sequence goes on along the minus strand of JABAQT010000060.1, from coordinate 112,647 downwards.
CACAGGATCAGTACAACCGGCGTCTTGAAAAGTCCATCGGCCAGTTCGATCAAACGCATTCCTTGAAGCTGTCCACGATCTATGAATTGCCCTTCGGCAAGGGAAAGCACTTCCTGAACCGCGGAGGGCTGGTGGACGCGGTGCTCGGAGGCTGGCGCCTCGGCGGCATCTTCACCTATGCCAGCGGCTTCCCGATCGCCCTCTCTCGAAACAATCCGTTCCCCATTTTCAATTCGTTCACCAGGCCCGTGGTGACCGGCTATGACAACTGGCGCGCGCCCCTCAAGGGGGATAAGTTCGATCCCGCGGTGGACAAGTTCCTGAATATCGCCGCCTTCCCCGCGCAACCGAATGATCAATTTGGAAACGCCACTCGTTATAATCCGAAAGTAAGAGCCTTTCCCGATTTCAATGAAAATATAAGCATGGGAAAGACTTTTCCGATAAAAGAGTCCTTCCGCGCGGACTTCCGCTGGGAAATGTTCAACATGTTCAATCGCACGGTCTTCAATACCGGCAACGCGAACCTGAATTCCACCGCGTTCGGGGTGGTGAACGGACAGGTGAACAGCGCGCGCCAAATGCAGGTGGCGCTGAAAGTCTACTGGTAGACTATTATTAAATGTAAGTCGATTAACGATTATTTGCGCTTTCGTCCGCTCTGACTTTCGTTGATATACTGCGTGACTGGATTTTCATATCTCGGTCAGGAGATTCATGAGAGATGTCACGCAAGCCGATCCTTTTTCTTGCCGCTGTTGTTTCCCTCCACGGGCAAACCGAGCGCGGCAACATAACCGGAGCCGTCACGGACGCAACGCGCGCCAGCATCGCCGGCGCCACTGTCGTCGTGACCAGCATTTCCACCAATCAGACAACCACCGTGGTGACCACCGCCACGGGAGCATACAACGTTCCAAACCTTGTCCCCGGTCAGTATCGCCTCGAAGCGGCCGCGCCCGGCTTTAAGCGGTTGCGGCGCGATGGCCTCACGCTCGCCGCGGCTTCCACGCTCCGCGTCGACCTCACTCTCGAGGTTGGAGGAGTCACCGAAACAGTCGAAGTGAACGCCAGCGTGGCGCAAGTGCAGACCGAAAACGCCAAAGTCAGCACCGCCGTCCAAAACAAACTCGTCGACGAATTGCCGCTGGTCGTCGGCGGAGCTTTGCGCAGCCCCTTCGACCTCGTGCGGATCACCTCCGAGGCGCGCAGCAGCGGAGGCAGAATCGCGCTCGGCGGAGGCCAGACCAAGGCGTGGGATGCCACCCTCGACGGAGTGTCCGTTACCACCAATCGCGCGGCGGACGCGGTGGAAATCGCCTATACCACCCCTTCGCTCGAGGCCATTACCGAATTTACGGTCGATACCAACGGCTTCAAAGCGGAGTACGGACAGGCGGGCGGAGGCGTGATGACATTCTCTTCCAAATCCGGAACGAACGAGTTTCACGGTTCGGCATACGATTTCTTGCGGAACGAGAAGCTCGACGCCCGCGGATTCTTCGCCAAGTCGCGGTCCGTCTATAAGCAGAATGATTTCGGCGCCTCCTTCGGCGGCCCCGTGCGGATTCCGAAGATCTACAACGGGCGCGACCGCACGTTTTTCTTTGTGGCGTACGAAGGGTTTCGTAACCGCGTCGGCGCGAACGACACCATCGGCACGGTGCCCACGCCGGAAATGTACAGCGGCGACTTCACCAACTGGGTGGACGCGAAGAACAATCTTCTGCTTATCTACGATCCCGTGACCACACGCCCGAACCCGAACGGCGGCGGCATGATTCGCACTCCGTTTGCCGGAAACAGGATCCCCGCCTCCCGCTTCAGCACGTTCAGCAAGGCGCTGATCCCCTACGGCCAGACCGTGAAGCCGAATCGCGGCGGCGTGCCCGGAACCATCGGCTACATCCGGGACAATTTCATCACCACCTCGGGAACCCTGCTCAATCCGCAGGACAAGGGGAGCCTGCGGTTTGATCACGCAATCAGTTCCAATCACAAACTCGGCTATTTCTACAACGGCACTTCCTACCGCAGGGAAGTCGGAGCGGGCGGGCCTCCCGGACTGCCGATGCCTCTGTGGGACGGCCAGGCGCAGCTCTACGAAACGGAATCGCACCGGCTCACTTATGATTGGACGATCTCGCCCCGCATGTTGAATCACTTTGCCATCGGCGGCAACCTGTTCTCCAAGGACTCGTTCTCGCCAAACGTGGGCGGCGGTTGGAAGGCAAAGGGAGTGTGCTTTAAGAATTCCGTGGATTGCAACGTGAATTTTCCGGGAGTCACGTTCACCGAATTCAGCGGTTGGGGCGGCGTGGCCGATAACGGCACCGAGCAGCCGCTGTGGTCCATCAAGGAGGACCTCAGCTACATTCGCGGCACCCACACCCTCAAAATGGGATATTCGTTCCAGAGCCAGAGAGCCAACGGCTTCGGACAGCAGGATATCTCCGGCCGCGCCGGATTCAGCTTCTTGAACACGTCCGTCCCGGGCGCGACCAGTTTCAACAGCGGCTCCTCGTTCGCTTCCTTTCTGCTGGGCGAAGCCTTCAGCGGACGAACCGAGACGGACCGCTTCGTGGCGCAGATGTACCGCTACCACGGTTTCTATTTCCAGGATGACTGGCGCGTCAACCGCAAACTCACTCTGAACCTCGGCCTCCGTTATGAATTCACGCTCCCGCCGGTCGAGGGATCGGATCAATACTCGGATTTCACCCCGGATCGTCCCAACCCCGCGGTCAACAACTTCCCGGGCGCCCTGCGCTTTGCCGGTTTCGGGCCCGGCCGCGAAAACGTCCGCAGCCTCGTGCCGGGCTGGTATGGAGCCGTGGGACCTCGCGCCGGGCTTGCCTATTCGATTGATGACAAGACCGTCTTTCGCGCCGGCTTCGGCCGCTCCTTCAGCAAGGTGACGGTGGTAAGCGGCAGCGGACACTTCGCCGGATTCATCGGCCAGTACGCCTTCAACTCCGGCGACCAGGGCGTAACCAGCCTCTACAACTGGGACAATGGACTGCCCCCCTACAAGCTTCCGCCACAAATCGATCCCACGTTTCAGAACAATCTCAATGTGGATTTCTGGCAGTTGAGTGATGCGGCCCGCGCGCCCGAGAACCTCTTCTGGACCGCTTCCATCCAGCGGCAGCTTTCAACGAATACCGTGCTCGAGGTGAACTACAACGCGCTCATGGGATCGCACCTGCAGGCCGGGTTGGTGAACCTCAACCAGATGCCCACGGTCTACCTCAATGATTTCATCAACCGGTTTGGAGCCGCCCAGGCAATCAATCTCCTGCGCAGCGACATCAGTTCCCCGGCGGCGCAAAGCGCGGGCATTGCTCCGCCCTACCCGAACTTCACCGATCGGTCCGTTCAGTCCGTTCGAACCGTCGCTCAGGCCCTGCGTCCGTACCCGCAATACCAGAGCGTCGTGACCGGCAGCCAGGGCGGGGACAAGAGCGGCCATTCCACCTATCACGCCCTGGTGATCAAAGCCGAGCGGCGCTATTCCGCCGGGCTCACATTTCAGTGGAACTACACCTTCTCGAAGATCCTGACCGACGCCGACAACTACGATGTGAGCGGCTCCGGGTCGCAGGACCAATACAACCGCCGGCTGGAAAAGTCGATCGGGCAGTTCGATCAGACACACTCCCTCAAGATGTCCACCATCTACGAACTCCCGTTCGGAAGGGGGAAGCGGTTCCTGAACCGCGGCGGCCTCGTGAACGGGATCCTCGGCGGATGGCGCGCCGGCGCTATCTTCACATACGCCAGCGGCTTTCCCATCCCACTGTCGCGCAACAATCCGTTCCCCATCTTCAATTCCTTCACCCGCCCGGTGATCACCACCTATGACAACTGGCGCGCGCCGGTGAAAGGTGATGGGTTCGATCCGGCGGTGGACCGTTTCATGGATCGCGCGTCGTTCCCATCTCAACCGATCGACCAGTTCGGCAATGCCACGCACTATAACCCGAAGCTGCGCGCATTCCCGGACTTCAACGAGAACATCAGCCTGGCGAAGACCTTTCCCATCACGGAAAGCTTCCGCGCGGACTTCCGCTGGGAGATGTTCAACATGTTCAACCGGACAGTGTTCAACACGGGAAGCACGAACCTGAACTCGACGGCCTTTGGCGTGGTCAACGGCCAGGTGAACAATCCGCGCCAGATGCAGGTGGCGCTGAAAATCTACTGGTAGGAGCTACGCCGGGCGCGGCGCGCGGCGGGAATGCAGACCGCCGCGCGCCTCCGGACAAAGACGATTACCCGGGCCGCATGCGACAATAGGGATTTCCCCACACGATATTCCGCATGCAGAAACTCCGTAACGAAACGATTCGCAACATCGCCATCATTGCGCACGTCGACCATGGCAAGACGACGCTCGTGGACGCGATGCTCCATCAGAGCGGCATCTTCCGTTCCAACGAGGAAGTCGCCGAACGGGTGATGGATTCCAACGCGCTCGAGCGCGAACGCGGGATCACGATTCTGGCAAAGACGACGGGCGTTCATTACGGCAACGTGAAGATCAACATCGTCGACACTCCGGGGCACGCCGATTTCGGCGGCGAGGTCGAGCGGGCGCTGACCATGGTGGACGGGGTGATGCTGCTGGTGGACGCGAGCGAAGGCCCCCTTCCGCAGACGCGCTACGTCCTGATGAAAGCCCTCGAGGCGCGGCTCAATCCGATTCTCGTGATCAACAAGATCGACCGCCCCGACGCCAGGGCGCAGGAAGTGCTCAACGAGGTCTATGACCTGTTCATCGACCTTGACGCAAGCGAGGACCAACTGGACTTTCCCATCATCTACGCCAACGCCAAGGCGGGCGTGGCGAAAGCCGCGCTCGATGATCCTGGCGCCGATCTGCGGCCGCTATTTGAATCCATTCTGAAGAACATCCCCGGCCCGGCGGGCGACCCCGGCGCGGTGCTGCAACTGCAGGTGGCGAACCTCGATTACAGCGAGTATTTGGGGCGTCTGGCCATCGGGCGGGTGGTGAGCGGCACGCTGCGGTTGGGCGACGAGGTGAGCATCTGCAAACTCGACGGCTCCGTTCAAAAGACGCATATCACGAAGATGTTCTCGTTTGAGGGGCTCAAACGCGTGGATGAGACGGTGGCCGTTCCCGGACAGGTGCTGGCGATCGCGGGCGTGGAAGGAATCACGATCGGAGAGACCGTATCGCATCCGGAAACGCCCGCGCCGCTGCCGCCGCTGCAGATCGACGAACCGACCATCGCCATGACGTTCACCATCAACACCTCGCCGTTTTCGGGCAAGGAAGGGCAGTTCGTCACCTCACGGCATCTGCGCGACCGCCTGAAGAAGGAGTTGTTGACCAACGTCTCGCTGAAGGTGGAACAGGCGGGCGGACCGGATGCCTTCAAGGTGATGGGGCGCGGGGAACTGCAACTGGCCATCCTTATCGAGATGATGCGCCGGGAAGGCTACGAACTGATGGTGGGCAAGCCGGAGATCCTCACCAAGACGATTGACGGGAAGGTGCATGAGCCGCTCGAACAGCTTACCGTCGATTGTCCCGAGCAGTTCGTGGGGACGGTAATGGAGAAGATGGGCACGCGCAAGGGAAAGATGACGAAGATGATCAATCACGGGTCGGGGCGCGTGCGGCTCGAGTTCCACGTCCCCTCTCGAGGGCTCATCGGGCTGCGAGGCGAGATGCTCACCGATACGAAGGGCACAGCCATCATGAACTCGCTGTTTGCGGGCTACGTCGAATGGCAGGGAGATATCGCGATGCGGCCGACGGGATCGCTGATCGCCGACCGCCCGGGGAAAGCCACCGGGTACGCGATCTTCAATTTGCAGGAACGCGGGGAGATCTTCATCACGCCGGGAACGGATGTGTACGAGGGGATGATTATCGGCGAGAACGCGCGGGAAAACGATCTCGACGTGAACATCGTCAAGGAGAAGAAGCTCACGAATATGCGCTCGTCGACGGCGGATGAGGCGATCCGGCTGGTGCCGCCGCGGTTGCTGAACCTCGAGCAGGCGCTCGAGTTCATCCGCGAGGACGAATTCGTGGAGGTAACGCCCGGTTCCATCCGCCTGCGGAAGAAGATCCTCAAGGCAAACCAGCGCTGACGATGCGGAAGACGCTCACAGCCTCGCGGGTGGCAATCCTCTCGATGACCATCAGCGGGCTGCTGGCCGTCATCAAGATTACGGCGGGGATTCTGGCCGGCTCGACTTCGGTGCTGGCGGACGGGCTCGAGTCGGCAAGCGACGTGGTGGCTTCGGGGGTGGTGCTGTTCGGGCTTGCGGCCGCGGCGCGCCCCGCCGACGAAGACCACCCATACGGGCATGGGCGGCTCGAAACGCTGAGCGGCTTTGTCGTGGGGATCATGCTGGCCGTTGCCGGAGCGGGCATTTCCATTCACGCCACCGGCAAGATGCATGAAATCCATCCGCGGCCGCAGGCATACGCCGCCTGGGCGCTGGTGTTTTCCATTCTGATGAAAGCCGGGCTTTCCACCGCGAAGTTTCACTTTGCCCGCAAGACACGCAGCGAAGGGTTGCGGGCCGACGCCTGGAATGACACGGTGGACATTCTGTCCGGCGTGGTGGCGCTGTGCTCCCTCGGGCTGACGCTGTATGATCCAACGCGTTTTCTCGCGGCGGATCACGTGGGCGGCATTCTGGTGGGGATCATCGTCATCTATCTCGGAGTGAAGGTGACGCGGGATTCCACGCTTCAGTTGATGGATACGATGCCAGAGGCGGCGCTGATCGAGGAGATCCGCGGCGTGGCAGGCGAGGCTCCGGGGGTGCTTCTGGTGGAGAAATGCTACGCGCGCAAGACGGGCTTGCAGTATCATGTGGATCTCCATCTCGAGGTGGATCCGGAATTGACCGTGCGCGAATCCCACGAGATCGCCCGGGATGTGCGGCGCCGGATTCGCGACCGGCTGGACTGGGTGGCCGACGTGCTGGTGCACGTGGAGCCGGGTCCGCCGCAACACAGGCTACCGGGCCGCTGATTTCAGGTCCTTTTGGAGGCGGGAGGCTCTGAGGTTGAGGGCGCGCAACTGGCGCATATCTTCCTCGGCCAGGCTGACGGCGTTCTGGATGCGGGAAAGGTCGCTTCCGGAGAGGGCGGTGGACTCGCGCGGATTCTCGAGCCGCAAGGACATGGAGCGGAAGAGATCCGTGGCCTCGCGGTAGCGGCCGAGGATGTTGGTCATATAGGCTTCGCGGCGCTGCGTAAGGTCTTCGAGGTCACTCGAAAGCTTTCGCAAACTGGACAGGCGGCGCGCGGAATCATCCGTCCTGTTGCGCAGTTGCTGGTTGGTGATTTCGACATCGGCGAGGCGCTTTTCGCGGGCCTTCAACAACTGGTCGAGATCGGCGGCCTGTTTGGAGGCGGCATCGAGCCGCCCGCGCAGGTCGGTCTCGGAGGCCTGGAGGCGGTTCTGCTGGTCCGTCAACTGGGTGATGTGGGCGTCCATTTCCGCGAGTTTGGCCTGCAGTTGCTGGATGGAAGTGTCGGCGGCTTCGAGTTCGCGGCTCCTTTCATCGAGCATCTGAACCAGTTGCTGGCGGCTGGTGGATTCATCGACATTCGGTTTGGGCCGCGGGGTGGGAGCGGGCGCGGAGGGATGGGCGGCGGCGGCGGCCTGGGCGGCGCGCAGCGAGTCACGCTCTTTTTCGACGATCACGAGGCGGGCGCGGAGGCCGGCTTCCACCTGTTGCAAACGAGCGGTTTCGCGGACAAGCGCGGCACGGGAGGAGACTCCCCTCCAATAGCCGATGCCGGCGCCGGCCAGCGCCGCGAGGACAATGGCGACAATCGAGCGGTTCATCGTTTTCGGGCTCCCAATTGGCGGCGTGGGCGGAAGCGCAGGGCGCGTCCTTGCGCGTCGATGGCCACATCCACCTGCTTAGCCTTGCCAGGCTGCCATTCTACCTCGACGCTCTGGTGGGAGAGGAGATTGCCCATGACTTTCTGGATGGCGGCGGGAATTTCGGCCAGGGAGCGGCAGAATTCGGCGGTTCCGCCAGAGGCCAGGGCAAGTTCGAGCAAACCGGTTTGATAGGCAGTATTCAAACGGTCGCTGCGGTAGTCGAGGTGGACGAGAAAGATGGGGGTTTCACCGCCTAGAACAGTGGCTTTCAACTGGCGGATCTTCTCCTGAATCAGGCCCTCGGGGAAGCGTCTGCTCATGTCGTGCGAATCGGAGCTGTTGACGACGGGGTTGGTGTAGTCCTCACGGTAGGCGGTAATGTCGCTGTCGCTGACGTAGAGAGCGGCGACGCGAACATGAGCTTTGGCCGCGATGTCATCGCCGAGGCGCTGGACGGGCTCGATGGCCGCGAGCAGGCCGGGGCGCGCGGTGACGGTGATGCCCCGGAGGACATCGGTAAGCTGGGCGTGGTCCGCTCCGGGATCGAGCAGGACGCGGAGGCCGTCCTGCACGCGGAGAATGCCGACCTCCACATTGGGCGGCAGCTTTTGAATGGCGGTGATGAGGGCTTCGCGGGCGGGAGCAATGAGGGAGAGATCGCCGGACCAGTCGAGCACCAGGAGGATGAGCAGGTCGCCGTTCGCGCCGATGTAGCGGGAGACCCTGGCGGGCTTGCCGTTGAGCTTCACGTGGATGTCATCTTTCGGAACGGCGGCGTTGTCGGGCGACCAGAACGGGATGCGCATCACATCGCGGGCGGGGGGAGGGGGAGGAGGAGCGCTCCAGGCGAGGGTGGAGAGGAGCAGGAGTGGAAGGAAGCGAATCAAAAACTGAACCTCAGTCCGAGCTGGATCACTCTGCCCCCGTGGGAGCCGATGATCTTTCCGGCGTTGACGTTGGGCGCGGCGGCGGTGCCGATGTTCACATCGGGGTTATTCCAGTTGGCGTGGTTGATGACGTTCAGGCCGACCATGCTCAGTTCGACGCTCTTTTCCGTGGAGAGGGAGAAGCGCTTGTTGAGGGCGAGGTCATGATTCTGGCTGCCGGGAAGGCGCAGGGTGGGGCTGGTGCGGGAGGCGTTGCCGATGGTGAAATCGGCGGGCTGGGCGAAGGCGGCGGGATTGAACCACAGATCGGGGCCGGGGTTGGGGACGTGGGGGTCGACGCCGGGGACCACGTTGACGTTGAGGGCATCGACGACGCCGCCGGTGTTGTTGAACATGGGATGCGGTGCGAGAGGGTCGCCGCTCGCCCAGGAGGTGACGCCGCTGAAGGACCAGCCTTCGACGAAGTAGCGTCGCCAGTCGGTCACGGCGAGGAGGGTGTGATTGGCTCCGAAGGGGAGATCGTAGTTATAGGTGAGGGTGAGCCGCTGGGGATTATTGCCGGCGGTGAGAGCCCATTCGTTCCTGCGGTTGTAGAAGTCCTGGACGCCGTAGGGGCCGGAGTAGTCATCCATCTGCTTGGAGAATTCATAGTAGGCGGAGACGGAGAGTCCGGCGGAGGTGCGTTTCTCGACGCGGAGGTAACCGGCGTCGCGCTGATAGCGGCCTTCGGGCCAGGAGCTGTAGACGTCGAAGCGTTTGTACTGGGGGTAGGGGCGTTGGGAGGCGTTGAAGGTTTCGTTATTCAACTGGTCGCGGTATTCGAGGGCGGAGAGGGGGATGGCATTGGGGTTGGAGCCGCCGTTGCTGAGCAGGAGGTTGCGGCCATCGGAGTGGCCGGCTCCGAGGGTGAGAACCGTCGAACCGGGGAGTTCGCGTTCGAGGGAAAGGGAAGCGGACTGGTAGGTAGGCTGGCGGCCGGTAGGCTCGATGAGGTCCGCGACAGTGTTGTTGGCGGCGTCGGGGCGGGTGTCGGGGAAGGTGATGCCGGTGGGGGGCAGACCTTGGGAGAGCACGGCGGCGGGCATCAATTGGGGATTGGGGGAGATCCAGGTAGGGATGCCGTTGAAGGCTTGTGTGCCCCACTGGGCGGAATAGATGGGAATGGTGGAGTAGCCGCGGGAGTAGCCGAGGCGGACGACGGTTTTGGTGCTGCCGCGGACGTTCCAGGCGAGGCTGGCGCTCGGTTCCGCCTTGACGAGGAAGGGTTGAAACGCGCGTCCCTGGCCGTTGAGGCCGGCGACGATGAGGGCGCCGGGGAGGTTGTTCTGGGGGTTGATGGCGGTGAGGGAGACGGTGGATTGACGGTCGTATTTCTCGACGCGCGGGGTGCTCATGTTCAAGCCGAGGCTGATGCCGAAGGTGAGGCCCTTGCGAAGCTCCCACTGGTCGGAGGCGGAGGCGCGATAGTAGGTGCGCCGGAAGTAGGAAGGGGAGGCGACGAGGCTCTGCTCGGCGAACTCCGACTGGCCGAGGACGAAGCTGGCGAAGGCATGGCCGGTGTTGACGATGCCGGGCAGACTGGTGAGTCCCTCGCTGAAGGTGAAGGCCCCTTCGGGGTATTGGGGAGCGAAGACGTTGACCCTTTCACGAACCACCTGGCCGGTGAAGCGGAGGCGGTGGGCTCCGCGGCGCCAGGAGAAGCCATCGGTGAGGGCGAAGGAGTGACGGGCGGTACGGAACTCGGGGGTGGAGTGGCCCATGGAGAGATAGGGCGAGAAGCGGTACTTGGGAAACACCTTGCCGTCAGCGTCCGTTTCCGGGAGGGAGTCGATCTTGTCGGAGGCGAGGTCGAAGGTGAGCGTGTTGACGGCCTGAGGCGAAGCGGTAAAGACATGTTCGACGGAGGCGCGGCGGTTGTGGCGGTCGCGGACGACGCCTCCGGAGTTGGCGAGGGTGGTGAAGTAGGGCGCGGCTCCATCCTGGCCCTTGGAGTAGTTGATGCCAATGCCGAGGCGGTGGCGCTGGCGGATATTGTGGTCGACGCGCGTGATGACGCCGTTGGCGGAGTTGATTTCGGGGGTGAAGATGAAATAGTTATTGCGGAAGAAGGGGCCGACATCGGTATTGGGGGCGGGGTACAGCCGCAAGGCTTCCTGGGCGACGGGGTCCAATTGCGATTGGGGCATGACGTTGCCGGGGAAGGGCTCGCGGTTGTATTGCAGGTTGGCGGTGGAGACGGGTTGGGCGGGATTGTAGCGGGGGTTGGGGGTGGTGGTGCGAGGGTCGAAGATGGGGAGCGGATTGCCGGCGGCGTCGACGGTGGCCGACCAATCTCCGGCGCGTTCACCCAGAGTGGGAATGGTGAAGAGGTGAGAGCGGCCGATCTTCTCGCGCATGCCCTCGAAGGTGAAGGTGAAGAAGGTGGAGTTGCTGCCGTCATAGATACGGGGCAGCACCACGGGTCCGGCGACATTGAAGCCGAACTGGCTGCGGCGGAGGATATTCTTGCGGCCGCCACGCTGGGCGACTTCGTGGGGGACGGCGTCGAGAAAATCGTTGCGGAAATTTTCGAAAACTCTCCCGTGCCAGCGGGGTTTTTTCGACCCGTTGCCGTTGGTTTTCACCGCCGAATCCTCTCGAAGGCCGAGGTTTCGAGTCTGCAGACGGAACTCGTCGATCGCCTTCTGCAACTCGGGCGAGGTCTTGGTTTGAGCCTGCGCCACCCATGCCCAGGTGAGGAGCGCTATCCACCGCGAAGCGCTCATAGTACCAGTGTACGGTACGGAAGCGGTGATGTCTTGGGTTTTGTGAAGGTCTCTTCATGAAGGTGGCGGAAAGATGGAATCCGTCATTTTTTTATCTTCGTGCGGGTGTGAGGCAGGGCGTGGCCGATGAGGGGATTGTGACAGCGCCGCCAATGAGCAAACAGGACCTGCGTGAGCGGGCTTTTCGGACACTGAACCAACTGCCGCCGTTTTCGCCGACGCTGAGCCGGCTGCTGGCGAGTCTGGCGAAGGAGGACGTATTCCTGAAGGAGATAGCCACGATTATCGAGAAAGACACGGTGCTGACGGGTCATGTATTGAAGCTGGTGAATTCGGCGCTTTACGCGCGCAGCGGGACGATCAATTCGGTGCGGCACGCGGTTTCGATACTGGGGCTGAACAAGTTGCGGAACGTGGCATTGAGTTTGTCGGTGGCGCGGATGTGGAAGATGGTGAAGACGCCGAAGACGTGGCCGCAGGGGGCGTTCAACCTGCACTCGGTGGCGACGGCGGTGATGGCGGATCAGCTTGCGCAGCGGGTGAGAGTACGGTATCCGGAGGGTGCTTTCACGGCGGGATTGCTGCATGCGGTGGGGAAGTTGATGATCGCCATCGGGCTGCCGGAACATTATGACATGATCCTGGCCACATATCAGGGTTCGAGCGAGCTGACGATGGAGGAGGCGGAGTACTTCCACATCGGATGCCGGCATACGGAACTGGGGGCGGCTGCCTTGGGGGAGTGGAAGCTGCCGGCTGATATTCAGAGGGCGGTAGGGAACCAGAGTGGCGGGAGCGGGGAGGAAGACGGGGAGATGGATCTCGGCGGACTGCTTCTGGTGGCGCACAAGGTGGTAAACCGGCTGGGCGTGATGATACCGGCGTGCGCTTCCCTGACGGAGGGGACGGCGGAGGAGGTGTTGGCCGAGGCGGGGTTGAAGGAGGAAGCGGGGCGAATCCTCTTGGAGTTTCAGAACGAGTTCGGGGCGATGCGGGCGTTCTTTTGACGGCGTCGCGGGGCGGGTTTGTGTAAGATGATCAGCAGAGGCGCCGATTGGGAATGTGGAGGCAGCTATTCGGGCTGTTCATGGCGGCGGGGTGCGGTCTTGCCCAGGACCGTCCGCCTGCTCCCCTTGTGCGTGGAGTTTTTCAGGACTGGGTGGGGGCCGAAGAGAACGGGACATTCCGATTTCATACGGCCGATCTTCAGGAGCACCGGTGCCGGTTCACGAGCAAGACGTATTTCGAGCAGGATCACCGGCGCACGTATGTAAGCGGGATCGCCAAGGGGGAGAACCTGGAGATTCTCTCCGAGCGGACGGCGGAGCCGCCGCGTTGCAGGGCGCTGATCGTGCGGGTGGTGGCGGATGGGAAGCAGCGCGCGCCGCGGCCTCACCCTCATGCGCAGACCGCCTACAGTCCGACGGAATCGTTCGCTCCGCGGGGGAACCTGCTGTTTACGGGGATCATCCTACGCGTGGAGGAGGGGTCCATTGTGCTGCGCAATCGTTCCGGAGTCCGGCAGGTGATACAACTGCGGCAGGACACGCGCTATATCGGTTCGGGGCTACCGGACATGAGGCAGGCGATGCCCATGGGGCGGCCGGTTCAGGTGCGGGCGGGAAAGACGTTTGAAGGCGACGTGGAAGCCTTTACGATCATGTGGGGTGAGATTCTGAGAGTGCGGTAGGGTTTACCGCAGCGGGAGATGGAGGCCGGGCGGACTCAGCACGCCGCTGATCCGGAGTTGGATTTCCGGATTGGCGGGAGTGTTATCGGGAAGCCAGAGATTGATCTGGTAGAGTCCGGCGAAGCCGGGGGCGGCGCCGGCATAGCGGATGCGGTTGCCGGGGACGGGTGTTCCGTTGAGAAGGACCTCGAAGGAGGGGCGGTAAAGGAGCGGGGCGGCGGAGGGGGCGAGTTGGCGGTAGGGAGTATCGGGGATGGTGGGGCCGAGTCCGGTGGCATAGAGGACGATGTCCATTCCGGGGGCGGAAGGGGAGGAATCGCGGATGAGGGCGCCGTCGAGGCGGGTGGCGATGACGGTTTCCGGGTCGAGGGCAAACAGGCCGGGGGCGAGGGGAACGAGCCGGCACTCGACTTCCGGGCCGGCTTTGCCATCGAGGGTGACGAGAATTCTGACCCTGGGATTGTTTCCGAGGATGCCGGGCATGAGGAAGTTGATCTGGGTGGGGGAGACATACCAGATGGGAGCGGCGAGGCCGTCGACGAGAACGCGGACTCCGGTCGAGGGAAGGACAGTGGGAAGCAGGCCGCCGGCGAGGTCGGTCGAGGCGATGGCGCGTGTGGTGTAGGCCAGATCCTTTCCGTAGATGGAGGCGAAGGCGTTGGGGGCGAGGATGGGGAGGGCGGTGGCGGCATGCACGACCGTGGCGGCTGAATATTGGGGGGCGAAGCGTTCGCCGCAGCAGTAGGCGAGAAAGAAGAAGATCCAAGGGAGCACTGTAAGAGAATGTGGCCGCAAAGGCCGTGCGTTCTCAGGAGAAGTGGCCGGTGCTTCATCCGGATGATCTTTCGGAGGAGGGGCGGGGTTTGTTGAGGCAACAGCGCTTGAACTTGAGTCCGGAGCCACAGGGGCAGGGTTCGTTGCGCGAGGGGCGCGGGGTGGGACGGACAGGCTGTGTTTGCTGTTCGGAAGTGTCCGGATGTGTTCGGGGCTCGGGGGAGGTGGGGGGGTGGGCAAGTCCGGCCTCGACGATGTGATCGAGGACGGTTTGGGCGTAGCGGGCCTGGCGGTGGGAGAACTCGAGTTGGGCGAGAGTTTCGAGGGCCTGCTCGTCGCCGGGGTGGTTGGTCTTTTCCGGAAGGTGCCAGCCCTGGTCAGGGAAGTGGGGGCGGTTCAGGACGGCGAGGGCGGCTTTGAGGCGGACGGAGGGGTGAACGGAGGGATCGTCGAGGATGGCGTCGAGGGTGTCGAGGGCTTTGGCGGAGAGGTCGCGGACGCGGTCGCGGAGGGTGGCGATGTATTCCATTTTGGCGTGTTCGATGGCGGCGGAGAAGTGGGGGTTGTCCTTGAGCCAGGCGTAGATGGTGGTGCGGCCGACGCCGGAGGATCTGGCGGCGTGGGAGAGGGAGGCTCCCGAGGCGAGGGAGAGGGCTACTCGAGCCTGGGCGGGGCTGAGGCCGGCGTAGAGCGTATCGTCCATGCTGGCCCGAAGCTAGCATGGCGGATTGAGAAATACGGCAGAGCGCGTGGTAAGTCTTTTGGGTTCAACACGGAACTTTTTTCGAGGGGTGTGACTCGATGCCGGCTGAACGGAGGGATGTAATCACCAGACGCGGATTGTTGCGCCAGGGAGATGGGAGGCGAAGGGTCCGGGATGAGGTTTTCCCTGGTTTCGGGGTTTTCCGAAGTAGTCCTTGCCGATCGCCAGCGGTTCGCCGCCGGGTTCGGTGTAGCCGGTTTCGGCGATAACGGTTGTACCAAGGAGCGCCGAGGTGACGAGTTGGGTGGCGGCGTCCCCAAGAGGTGGGAGAGAGAGGCGGAGGCGGACCTCTTTTCCCGTCTCTTCGAGCGCGGGTTCGGGCACGTTGCTCAGATGAAGGGGCCCCTGTTCGGACATGTAGGGGAGGGCTCCGTTGAGGTAGACATTGCCGGCGGCGGTGGAGGGGTAGGCACGAGGGTTGTAGATCCAGAGGCCATAACCGGACATGGTGAGGTCGCCGGGGTTGCGGAGGGCCGGCTCGACGGGGCGGCCGATGAAAATGTTGTTGTAGAAACGGTTATCGCCGCCGTTGGTGAGGGTGACGCCGGCGAGGGCCGTCGAATGGGGCAGGTGGTAGGGAGTCCAGCGCTTGAGTTCGGGGCGGCTTACGAGGCGGCCGGCGAACAGGTTGTGAGCGTAGGCTCCGCCCTCGGACATGTCGAGGAGGCTGACGGAGGAGAGGAAGAGGTTGTTGTCAACGAGGAAGGGGCCGTGGTCGACTTCGACAAAGAGGTCGTCGGTGGTGTTGTCGTAGAGGAGGTTGGAACTGATGCGGGTTCCCTGGGCCATCCAGTCCATCCAAAGGCCGCGTCCGGCGTTGTGGATGCGGTTGTTCGCAATTAGGACATCGATGGCTCCGTGGAGCTTGATGCCTGCCATTTCGGCTCCGGTGAACTGGCGTTTGGCCCAGACGTTGTGGATGTGGTTGCCGGTGATGCGGCTGAAGACGGCTCCCATACTGCCGGCGATGCCTGCCTGTTCACAATTGAAGATAGTGTTGCCGCGAACGATGTGGGAGCCGATGTTCTCGCGGGACCATCCGGCATGGAGGGCGCGGAGGATCACTTCGTTATAGTGGGTGGCTCCATCCTTTTTCGGGTTGTTCATCCAGACGTTATAGCCGGTGGCGCGGTCCTTGCCGAGCGTGACGCAGGAGCACTTGGAGTCACTGATGATGTTGTTCTCGATGATCCAGCCTTTGCTCCAGTGAGTTCCGATGAGGCCGATTTGTTCGGCCGTGGGGGCGGCCCACTGCGTGGCGGCATGGCTCATATGGAAACCGCGGACGGTGATGTAGTTGATGCCGGGGCGGTTGGGATAAAAGACGCTGTCGCGAACGTTGATCTCGACGGTTTCCTTGTTGGGGTCCCTGCCGTGGAAGTTGGCGTAAATTGTGGTGGAGGTTTCGTCGATCGAGGGGAACCACACCCAGGTGGAAGCCTCCTGGTCGCGGGCTCCGGGCAGGGGTTGGGGGTGAAGGGTGTGTTCGAGCGAGGCGGCTTCAAGCAATGCCTTGCCGTTGAGGTAGACTTCTCCGGTGTGGTGGGGACGGCCCTTGTCCGTGAACCAGTCACCGGTGATCGTGTCCGTGTAGGGGTTGTAGCCTTTGAAGAACGCATTCGGGAGGGTGAGCGCCCAGACGTTGCCGCGATAGAGCTTCCAGCCGCGCGCCATTTCGGATCCCTTGAGGAAGACCTCCTCGCCGGGAGCGGCCTGGTAGGTGATTCGGGCTTGGAGGGTTCCTCCACGAGGCGGGGTGACGCGCTCGCGGTATGTGCCCGCGTGGACGGTGACGGTATCTCCGGGTTGCGCCAGGCGCGCCGCGGCGGAGATGGTGCGCAGAGGTGATTGACGGGTTCCGTTGTTGGCGTCGTCGCCGTTGGTTGCGACGTGGAACTCGGCGGCTCCGGCGGGCGGAAGGATGAGAGAAAGCAGAAGTATAAGATAGATGAGCATGTCTGAAGATACCTGTTCCGCGGGCGGAGGTGGAGGGGTGGCCGAGCCGTGGTGAGATTCCGGCGTTCCCCGTGCCACTCCTGTTTATGTCCGCTATCCAGACTACCCAAGATGAACAACTTTATTGGCTGGCGCTGCAACTGGTGCCGGGGCTTGGAAGCCGCAAGGCAGGGCAACTGATCGAGCAGTTCCAAGGTCCGCGGGAGGTTTTCCGATCGAGCCTGTCCGAACTCGAGTCCCTGGGACTGGCGGCCGCGACGGCGCGGAGCATCCTGAGCGGGTGCACATTCGAGGATGCGGCGACGCAGCAGGAGAAGATGCTGCGGTGCGGGGCGGTGATGATTCCGCTGCTCGAGGGGCGGTATCCGAAGCGGCTACGGTCGATCTTCGACCCCCCTCCGCTACTTTTTTGCCGCGGACGCATCGAATTACTGGATAGTGTGATGATCGGCGTGGTGGGGACGAGGCGTCCGACGGCATATGGGATGGCGGCGAGCGACCGGTTATCGCGTGAGCTTGCAATGACGGGCCTGACGGTGGTGAGCGGGATGGCGAGGGGGATTGATACGGCGGCCCACAAGGCGGCGCTCGAGGTTGGCGGCGGGACGGTAGCGGTGTTGGGGTGCGGGGTGGACATGGTGTATCCAGCCGAGAACCGGAAGTTGGCCGAGGAGATAGGGGCGAAGGGGTTACTGGTGTCGGAGTTTCCGATGGGGACGCCGCCGTATCCGCAGAATTTTCCGGTGCGGAACCGGGTGGTGAGCGGGTTGGGGGTTGGAATCGTGGTGGTGGAAGGGGCGAAGTATTCGGGGTCGGCGATAACGGCGCGTCTGGCGGTGGAGCAGGGGAGGGAGTTGTTTGCGGTGCCAGGGAACATCACGTCAAAAATGAGTTGGAGTCCGAATTTGTTAATTAAGCAGGGGGCGAAGCTGGTGCAGGAGGCGGAAGATGTGCTGAGCGAACTTTCGGCAGGGGACCGGCGGCGGCTAGGGGCAATGAAGGGAGGGCGGCAAGTTGCTGAGCAGCAGAGTCTTACGCCGGAAATAGAATCGGCGGCGGGGCGTTCGCTGCTGGAATTGCTGGCGGTGGACGAGGCGCTGCACGTTGACGTTATATTGGAAAATCTGCCACAGTATTCATCGTCGGAGCTGATTGCGGCTCTTTTCGAGCTCGAGATGCTCGGGCTGGTCCGGCAACTTGCCGGGAAGCAGTTCATAAAGGTCTGGTAAGAGGTTTTTTCACAGGTAGTTATGGCAAAGTCTCTGGTCATCGTTGAATCGCCGACAAAGGCGAAGACGATTGGCAAATATCTTGGCAAGAATTTTGTCGTCAAGGCATCATTGGGCCACATCAAGGATCTGCCCAAGAACGATCTCGCGGTCGCCACGGATCGCGACTTCGAACCAAAGTACATCGTTATTGAAGGGAAGAAGAAGCTCATTGGTGAGTTGAAGGCGGCGGCCAAGGGAGCGGAGAGCGTCTATCTGGCGGCTGACCCTGACAGGGAAGGGGAGGCGATCTGCTATCACCTGAGGGAGGAGTTGGAGGCGCGGGGGAAGAACGGGCCGCCCATCTACCGGGTGCGGTTCAACGAGATTACGCCAGCGGCGATCGAGAGGGCTTTCGAGAAGCCGGCGGAGGTGAACGCGAACCTGGTGAACGCGCAGCAGGCGCGGCGCGTGCTGGACCGGCTGGTGGGCTACAAGATCAGCCCGCTGCTGTGGGACAAGGTGCGGCGCGGGTTGTCGGCGGGGCGCGTGCAAACAGTGGCTCTGCGGCTGATTGTGGAGCGCGAGAGGGTAATCCGGGCATTCGAGAAGGAAGAGTACTGGACGATCGATGTCCAGTTGAACGGGAAGAAGCCGCCGGTTTTGCACACGAGGCTTGTCAAACGCAACGACGGCAACGTGGAGATTGGGAACCAGGGCGAGGCGGACGCGATAGTAGCGGCGCTTGACGGCGCGTCCTACGTTACCGATTCGGTGGTGACGAAGGAGAAGAGGCGCAACGCGGTTCCTCCATTCATCACCTCGACGCTGCAGCAGGAGGCGGCGCGGAAGCTGCGGTTTTCGGTGAAGCGGACGATGATGCTGGCGCAGCGGCTGTATGAGGGGATCGAACTGCCGGGCGAGGGCTCGGTGGGTCTGATCACCTACATGCGAACGGACTCGACGCGGGTTTCGGCGGAAGCGCTGGCGGAAGCGCGGGAGGTGATCGGGAAACGCTACGGAGCGGAGTACCTGCCTTCGTCGCCGAATTTTTACCGGAGCAAGAAGGACGCGCAGGACGCGCACGAAGCGATCCGGCCGACGTATGCGCATCGCGCGCCGGACGAGTTGCAGGGACTGCTGGCCGAGGATGAATGGAAGCTGTACCGGCTGATCTGGATGCGGTTTGTGGCGTCACAGATGATGCCGGCCGTGTTCGACCAGACGACGATCGAGGTGAGGGCCGAGGGAAGCGACGGCAACCGGTATCTGTTCCGGGCCACGGGAAGCGTACCGAAGTTCGACGGCTTTCTGGCGGTGTATGAAGAGGGGAAGGACCAGAAGGACGACGAGGACGAGGAACTGAAGAACCGCCTGCCGCAGGTGGAACCAGGGGAGACGCTCAAGTTCCGCTCGATCGAACCGGAGCAGCATTTCACGGAGCCGCCGCCGCGGTTCAACGAAGCGACGCTGGTGAAGGAACTGGAGTCGGATGGCGTTGGGCGGCCGTCGACGTACGCATCGATACTCTCGACGATCCAGGAGCGGGAGTACGTGAAGAAGGAAGGCGGGCGTTTCGTTCCGACCGAACTGGGGATGGTGGTGACGGACCTGCTGGTGGAGAGTTTCGACGATATCTTCGATGTCCGCTACACGGCGCGGATGGAAGAGGAGTTGGACGAGATCGAGGACGGGAAGATCGACTGGCGGGAAGCGCTGACGGAGTTCTACGGCAAGTTCGAGAAGGATCTGGAACACGCCGAGCGGAACATGACCGATATCAAGCGCATGGAGAAGCCGACGGACCTGGTTTGCGACAAGTGCGGCAAGCCGATGGTGATCAAGTGGGGGCGGCACGGGAGCTTCATCGCCTGCACGGGTTATCCGGAGTGCACGAACACGCGCGAGCTGACGGTGGATCTGCCGGATGTGGACAAGGTGGGGTTCACCGAGCAGGGCGACGAGGAGTACTGCGAGAACTGCGGGCGTCCGATGGTTTTGAAGAAGGGGCGGTTCGGCACGTTTTACGCGTGCTCGGGCTATCCCGATTGCAAGACGACGAAGCGGATCGGGGATAAGGAGCAGAAGAAGGCGGATGTGCCGCTCGAGGAGAAGTGTCCGGTTTGCGGGAACCATCTGGCGCTGAAATACGGGCGTTTCGGAGAGTTCACGGCGTGCAGCAACTACCCCACCTGCAAGTACGTAAAGCAGAAGACGATCGGTGTGCGGTGTCCGAAGTGCCACGAGGGGGACATTATTGAACGGCGCTCGAAGCGGGGCAAGACGTTCTATGGGTGCAACCGGTATCCGGAGTGTGACTTCGTGGCGTGGGGCAAGCCGCTCAATGAAAAGTGCCCGGAATGCGGCGGCGAGTACATGATCGAGAAGTGGCTGAAAGCGGGGCCGGTGGCGCAGTGTCCGAATCCGGAGTGCAAGCACAAGCATGCGATCGAGGTTGCCGAGCAGGCCGGGGCAATTGTGGGGAGTTGAGGCAGGAGGCAGGAGTCAGAATGGCGGCGAGGTACGGGTGTTGAGCGGCTGACTGACTTCGCGCCGCGGTCGAGGTGGAGCCTGATTTCCGTACTGCGGGATCAGCGCTGATGCTTGCAGCCGGGCCGCGAATCCATGCGGATTTGGAGTTCCGTGCACGAGATGCTTCAGCAGATCCGCGTGTCAGTGGCCGGACGGCCCGCGCATGTAACGGCAACTACATTCTGGGGACGATTCGGCGCGCCATGGCGATGGCGAGTTGTTTGGCTTTGGGGAGCTGGCGCAGATCGATGGTGACGCCGGCTCCGTTCTTTTCAACGACGAGCATGCTGTCGAGGGGGCCGAGGAGGGCCTGGTCGCCGATTCCGCGGAGTTCATCGAGAGAACCCGAGGCGAGATTGCCGCCCACGGCTCCGATGGCGATCTTCATGGCGGCGATCTGTTGCTTGCCGTCCTGCGAGTAGGTGATGGTGAAGAGGGGCGCGGAGCCGTCATTGGCGGATCCGACGATCTGGCGGGCGAGGTCGCCGATGCCGGACTCGCGGACTTTTTCGCTGGAGGGGGCGGAATCGGCAATGGGGGCCTTCTTCCCTACTTCCTCGAAAGCCTTGCGGACGTTGGCTTCGCGTTCCTCGACGGAGAGGGGTTTAGCGTAGTAGTTGCAGGCCTCGCCCGAGCTTTCGGCGCGGATGATGGGAGTGTTGAGGATCTGTCCGGCTTCTTCCTTTGTGAGAAGAGAGCAGGGATCGAGATGGCGGGCGGCGGCGTTCGAGGGGGAGGTCAGGTCGTGGAGGTTGATTCCGTGATCTTTGGCGCTCTGCTCGACTTTGTTCTTGACGCGGTAGCCGGCGTAGATGACTCCGGCGACGGAGATCATGCCGAGGATGGCGATGACGGCGAAGGCGACGAGGACGAACTTGAGGAGAGAGCTGCTGGCGGGTTTCACGGGGGCGGATGGAGCGGAGGCGGGAGCGGCGGACTGGGGCTGCAGGGGCTTGCCGCAGCCTTGGCAGAACGAGGCACTCTCGGATTGCGGGGCGCCGCAGTGTGTACAGAAGCGGGGCATGGGAACGGCCTCCTGTTGATCACCGGGTTTACGGACGGGGCTTGAGTGTCCCCGTGCTTTGATTGTAGGCTAATCGCCGGAGCGGAGGCCGGAGCAACCGGTTCCAGGAGGTGATACAAAGGAAGTATTCTCATGGGACACACCTGTTCGTTTCTGCTTCCGCTGGCAGTGTCGGTGAGCGCTGTACTTAGTTACGCGCAGACGGGCGTGGCCGGCAAGGTGGATTTCAACCGCCAGATCCGGCCGATTTTTTCCGATAAATGTTTTGCCTGCCACGGGCCGGATTCAAAGCACCGGATGGCGGGGCTGCGTCTGGACCAGAAGGACAGCGCGATGCGGGTGGTTGTAGCGGGAAAACGCGGCGAGAGCAGATTGTATCAGCGGGTGAGCCAGGCGGACGCGAAACGGCGGATGCCGCCGCCGGGGGCGGAGCAGACGCTAACGAAGGAGCAGGTGGAACTGATCGGGAAATGGATCGACCAGGGGGCGGAGTGGCATACGCACTGGGCGTACACGGCTCCGGTGAGGCCGGCGGTTCCGGAGGTTTCAAACAAGGCATGGGTGCGGAATCCGATAGACAGCTTCGTGCTGGCGCGGCTTGAGAAGGAGGGTTTGAAGCCATCGCCGGAGGCGGACAGGGTGACGCTGCTGCGGCGGCTGAGCCTGGATCTGACGGGGCTGCCGCCATCGCGCGAGGAGGTGCGGGCGTTTCTGGCGGACAAGTCGGCGAATGCATATGAGAAGCAGGTGGACCGGCTGCTCGAGTCGCCGCACTATGGGGAACGGATGGCGATGCAGTGGCTCGACCTGGCGCGGTATGCGGATACACACGGCTACCACATTGACAGCCACAGGGACATGTGGCCGTGGCGGGACTGGGTGATCCAGGCGTTCAACACGAACATGCCCTATGACAAGTTCACGTTGTGGCAACTGGCGGGGGATCTGCTTCCCAATCCGACGCGGGAGCAGATTCTGGCGACGGGGTTCAACCGCAATCACATGATCAATTTCGAGGGCGGGGCGATTCCGGAAGAGTACATGGTGGAGTACAACGTGGACAGAGTGGAGGCGACGTCGGTGACGTGGATGGGGATGACGATGGGGTGCGCGCGCTGCCACGACCACAAGTACGATCCCATCAGCCAGCGGGATTTTTACCGTTTCATGGCCTTTTTCCATAATATTGACGAGAAGGGGCTGGACGGGAAAGCGGGGAACGCGCAGCCGGTGCTGGCGCTGCCGGATGAGGGGCAGGCGGCGCGGGTGAAGGAGCTCGATGCGGCGATCGAGGCGCGGGAGAAGGCGCTGCCGGAAAAGAAGGTGGGGGAGCAGGTGGAGGCGTGGATGCGGAGCGCGGAGCCACCGTACGGGCCGGCGGACGCGGTGGCGCACTTTGAACTGGACGGAAGTTTTTCCGATGCGAGCGGGCACTACAAACCGGCGCGGGTGGTGGCGGGGAATCCGACTTTTTCGAGCGGGGCGGCGGGGCAAGCGGTTGCTTTTGACGGGGAGACGCAGGTGGACTGGGCGGCGGCGCGGGGCGAGGCGTTCAGCGCGGCGTTCTGGTTCCGGCTGAACAACAAGCTGGAGCAGGCGATTCTGCACAAGGTTGAGAGTGGGAAAGGCGCGCTGATTCGCACCGATGAGGCGGTGTCGATTGGGGACTTGAAGCGGGGCGCGCACCTGCACGTGCGGCTGATGGGGCAGGGGGGCGCGGAAGTCAGCACGAAGAAGTATGTGGTGCAGGGCGAATGGACGCAGGTGGTGGTGAGCTACGACGGAACGGGGAAGGCGGCGGGCGTGCGCGTCTACCTGAATGGCGAGCCGACCGGGTTGAACGTGGTGGCGGACAGGCTGAGCGGCGGGGTGGGGAACAGCGCGCCATGGAGCACGGGGAACAAGACGATCGACAAGCCGCTGCGTTCGCAGTTGGACGATGTACGCTTTTATGCGCGGGCGCTGACGGCGGACGAGGCGCGGCAACTGGCGGTGGACGCGCCGGTGCGGGGCATTCTGAACGGGCCGGAAGGGAGATGGTCAAAGGAGCAGAAGGAGCGGGTTCACGATTACTACCTGACGTATGCGGCGGGGCAGGAGGAGCGCAAGGCGTGGGCGGAGTTGAAGGAATTGCGGGCGAGCAGGGAGAAGCTGGACAAGCAGATTACGACGGTGATGGTGATGAACGAATTGCCCCAGGCGCGCGACACGTTCGTTCTGGGTAGGGGGGACTATCGCAATCACGGGGAGAAGGTGAGCGCGGGGGTGCCGGCGAGCCTGCCTCCGCTGCCGCACGGGGCTCCGGCAAACCGGCTGGGGCTGGCGGAGTGGCTGATCGATCCCACGCATCCGCTGACGTCGCGCGTGGCGGTGAACCGGTTCTGGCAGATCTATTTCGGGAACGGGATTGTGGAGACGGCGGAGGATTTCGGATCACAGGGTTCGCCGCCGACGCATCCGCAACTGCTCGACTGGCTGGCGACGGAGTTCAGCGGGAGGCATTGGGATGTGAAGGCGATGCAGAAGCTGATCGTGATGAGCGCGACGTACAGGCAGAGTTCGAAGGCGACGCCGGAGTTGATGGAGCGCGATCCGCAGAACAGGCTGCTGGCGCGGATGTCGCGATTCCGGCTGGCGGCGGAGTTTGTGAGAGACAACGCGCTGGCGGTGAGCGGGCTGTTGAACGGGCAGATCGGGGGGAAGAGCGTGTTTCCGTATCAACCCGCGGGTTTGTGGGAAGAGCTAGCCTACGGGGACGTGTTCAGCGCGCAGACCTACACGCCGAGCCACGGGAAGGATCTTTACCGGCGCAGCATGTACACGTTCTGGAAGCGGACGGTTCCGCCGGCGCAGCTTTCGACATTCGACGCGCCGGACCGGGAGAAGTGCATCGCGCGGCGGACGCGGACGAACACGCCGCTGCAGGCCCTGGTGCTGATGAATGATCCGACGTATATTGAAGCGGCGCGGGCGCTGGCGGAGAAGGTGATTGCGCAGGGGAAGCGCGACGCGGCGTCGCGCGTGAGGATGGCGTTCGAGATGGCGGCGGCGCGGACGCCGGGTACGCAGGAAGTGAAGCTGCTGGCGGGCCTGGCGAAGAAAGAGGAAGAGACATTCCAGCGGAATCCGGAGGAGGCGAAGAAACTCCTCGAGGTGGGTGAATCGAGAGCAAGCGGCAATGCGGCGGAACTGGCGGCGTGGACCACGGTGGCGAGCGCCATTCTGAATCTGGATGAAGTGATTACGAAGGAGTAACCGGCGATGAATCCGCATGATGAGTTGAAGCTGGCATTGACGAGGCGGCATTTTTTCGGGCTGACGAGCACGGGTTTGGGCGCGGCGGCGCTGGCCACGCTGATGGGCGAGCCCGCATCGGCGCGGACGTTGAGCGGGCTGCCGCACTTTCCGCCGACGGCGAAGCATGTGATCTACCTGCATCAGTCGGGCGGACCATCGCAGATGGACCTGTTCGACCCGAAGCCGGCGCTGAAGAAGCTGCAGGGGACGGAACTGCCGGCGAGCGTGCGCATGGGGCAGCGGATTACGGGGATGACATCGGGCCAGTCGACGCTGCCGGTGGCGTCGTCGATGTTCCGCTTCGCGCAGCACGGGCAGGCGGGGGCATGGATGAGCGAACTGCTGCCGCATACGGCGAAGGTGGCCGACGATCTGACGATAATCCGGACGGTGAACACGGACGCGATCAATCATGATCCGGCGATCACGTTCATTCAGAGCGGGAGCCAGCAGCCGGGGCGGCCGAGCATGGGGGCGTGGGTCAGCTACGGGCTGGGGAGCGACAACGAGAACCTGCCGGCATTCGTGGTGATGCTGTCGCAGGCGAACGCGCTGAACGTGGATCAGCCGTTGTTTTCGCGGCTTTGGGGGAACGGGTTTCTGCCTTCGAACCACCAGGGGGTGAGGTTCCGGGGCGGGGCGGAGCCGGTACTGTACCTGGACAATCCGCCGGGGATTTCGAGAGATACGCGGCGCAACATGCTGGACGTGATCGGGAAGATCAACCAGATCCGGGAGAGCGCGTTTCATGATCCGGAGATTGAGACCCGGATCTCTCAATATGAGATGGCGTACCGGATGCAGACCTCGGTGCCGGAGTTGATGGACCTGTCGAAGGAGCCGGCGGCGACGTTCGAGATGTACGGCGCGGATTCGCGCAAGCCCGGGACCTACGCGGCGAATTGCCTGCTGGCGAGGAAGCTGGTGGAGCGGGGGGTGCGTTTCGTGCAGTTGTACCACCGGGGGTGGGACCAGCATAACGATCTGCCGCGCGACCTGGCGCTGCAGTGCAAGGGGACGGACCAGGCATCGGCGGCGCTGGTGGCGGACTTGAAGCAGCGCGGTCTGCTCGACCAGACGCTGATTGTATGGGGCGGCGAGTTCGGGCGGACGGTTTACTGCCAGGGGAAGCTGACGGAGGCGAATTACGGGCGCGATCATCACGGACGGTGCTTCACGATGTGGCTGGCCGGGGGAGGGATGAAGCGCGGGCTGACGTTAGGGGAGACGGATGAGTTCTGCTACAACATCGTCTCGGACGGCGTGCACGTGCATGATCTACAGGCGACGATTTTGCACACGCTGGGGATTGATCATAAGCGGCTGACGTTCAAGTATCAGGGGCGCCATTTCCGGTTGACGGACGTGGGCGGGGAAGTGGTGAAGAAGGCGCTTGCCTGATGGACCAACGCATCGCGGGAGCGTCGCGAGGCGTTGGTCATCGGGCGCGGCTATCCTTGTTCCTCGTCCTGGTGACCGGGAGCGCCCGGGAAAGCGCGAAAAGACCCTGCCATGAGGTGCGCGCCATGGCGCAGCGGGCCGGTTACGCGGGAAACGCGAACGAGAGAACGATGGGGTGGACGAAGTGTTTGAAGTCCTTGAACTTCATATGCACGACGTCGCGATGGGTGCCCGCGTTGAAAGCGATAGTCTCCTCGGCGGCGAGGGTGGAATCGACGTAGACGGGGAGATTGTTGTAAAGGTTGCCGAAGGGCGGCATGGCTCCGAGTTCGACGTCTGGGAAGAGGCTGGCAAGTTCCTCTTCGCCGGCCAGGCGTAGGGTACGGAGGCCGAGTTGGTGGCGGAGCGTTTCGAGGTCGATACGCTCGCTGGCCGGGAGAACGGCCATGGCGAAGGCTCCATCGCCGACGAACACTACGGTCTTGGCGACTTCCCAAGGCGGAACGTGATCGGCCTCGGCGAGGTCTTTCGCGGTGTAGGTGAGGCGGTGGGTGGCGTGAGTATAGATGGCCTTTTGTTCATCCAGGAATTCCTGTAAACGCGGAGTGATCATGGAGATTTCCTCCTTCGTCATATTTAGATGCATGTGAGGGGCCACGGATTGCGGCGCAAGAAACGGATTGCGGAGCGGGGCGGGAGTTGGCAAGATGGGGATGCGTATGAAGGTCAACTGGAGTGAAGGCGCGGCGATCGAACTGGCTCAACGCGGCTACGTGGAGCTGCCGGGTCTGCTTGGGCGGGAAGAATGCGAGTGGGCGGCCGGGTTGTATGAAGAACGGGAGTTGTTTCGCAGCCGCATCGATATGGCGCAGTACAGGTTCGGACGGGGGGAGTATCAGTACTTTCGGGATCCGCTGCCGGGGCTGGTGCGGGATTTGCGGGATGCGCTGTACCGGAGGCTGGTTCCGGTTGCGAACGATTGGGCGGAGATGCTCGGGTCGCGGGTCTTTCCGCTTGATATGGATGGGCTGATCGAGGAGTGCCGGGAGCACGGACAGACGCGTCCGACTCCCCTGCTGCTGCGATACCGCGCGGGAGATTACAACTGCCTGCACCAGGATTTATATGGGGAGGTCGCGTTTCCGTTCCAGGTGGTGTGTTTTCTTTCCGAGCCGGGGAGGGATTACAAGGGCGGGGAGTTTCTGCTGGTGGAGCAGGCTCCGCGGGCGCAGGCGATGGGGAGGGCGTTGCGGTTGAGGCAGGGGGACGGTCTGGTGATCACGACGCGGCACCGGCCGGTGCAAGGCAAGCGGGGTTATTACAAGGTAAATGTGCGGCACGGAGTGAGTCCGGTGACGGAGGGGGAGCGGTGGACGCTGGGGATCATCTTTCACAACGCGAAGTGATTGCGGTGAGGGCTCCGTACGCATGGGACCGGGTGCTCGAGTACTTGTCGTGGCGGTACACGCCGGGGGTGGAGGAGATTGGAGAGGGGGTGTACCGGCGGCGGGTAGGGGAGGAAGTGGTGACGGTGGGGTACGGGACGGGTGGACTTTGCGTGTCGCGCCCGGGGGAGGCGGATCGAGTGGGGCGGATGTTTGACGCGGGCTGTGATCCGGCGGCGGTGAGGCGGGTGCTGGGGATGTGTACGATTCTCAGGGAACGGGTGAAGAAGGCTCCGGGGCTGCGGATTCCGGGCTGCTGGGATGGGTTCGAATTGTGCGTGCGAGTGGTATTGGGGCAGCAGGTGAGCGTGAAGGCGGCGCACACGCTGATGGGGCGCCTGGCGGCGCGGTGCGGAGGGGTGGATGCGGAGAGAGTGGCGGAGGCGGACTTGAGCGGGTTGGGGCTCACGGGTGGACGGGTGCGGAGTTTACGAGCGCTGGCGGAAGCGGCGGCGGGCGGGCGGCTGCGGCTGGAGGGGGTTGATTGGGCGGAGACGGCTGAAGGGTTGGCGGCGATACGGGGTGTGGGGGCGTGGACGATCGAGTACCTGGCGGTGCGGCTGGGACGGGACACGGATGCGTTTCCGGCGACGGATTTGGGGCTGCTGCGGGCGAGCGGCGCGGGGAGCGCGGCGGAGTTGTCGCGGATGGCGGAGCGATGGCGGCCGTTCCGGGCGTATGCAGCGATGTATCTGTGGGCGGTTTCGCCGTGAGCGGCGCAACCGTAGCGGAGGGCTACAGGTTGCACTTATTGGGGCATTGCCAATAGCCTGGCGGGAGCGATCCATCCGCGCTGAGTTTGGGAGACCAGGTTGCGTTACACATCCTGCACTGAAGCAGGATGCCGTAGCGGTTCAACCTCGACACGCCGAATTGGGCAAGCTGCGCGGGGGAAAGGTAACGGGGATCCTCCTGTCTGGGGGTGTTGGAAGCAACTGTTGGCGTCACACTGAGCTCCTTGGGAATTATTACGTTCGAGCACGGTATGTGCACGCGGGTGGCCACGGAGGGAGCAGGGGGCGCTCCCCTCTGAAAGGAAGGCACTTAGGGGCGGAAACAGGAGGCGCGCGGAGCGGCGCTCTGAAGGCCGGCTGCCTGAAAACGCACAGCGCTGGCCGCTAAGGTGCAGTCCGCCGGCGGTGTTACTTCACGGTGATGGGGACTGAGGCGATGACGTTTTCCCACTCGAGCTGCAGCTTGCCGGACTTTCCGCCGGCGCTCGAGAGGGTAATCTTATAGGTTTCGATTGGAGAGGACGGCTTGGCCATGGTCATTCTGACGCGGCCGAGGTCCATATCCTGCTTGTAGGCGAGACCCCACTCTCCGGTCTGTTTGCTGATGATCAACTGCCAGGGATCGGTGTTAACGAGGACGAAGAGGGTGTAGTCGCCTTTCGGGACGGAGAGGCCGGCGATGTCGAGATCGGCATCGGTGTGAAACGCGGTGGCGGCGTTGGCACCGGCGCGCCAGACGGGGTAGGTGGAATCGTGGCTCACGACTCCGCCATCGCCGAAGATTTTTCTTCCGCGCATGGAGGGAGCGGAGTACTTGACGGAGAGTGTCTTGCCGCCGATGGTGACGGAGGTTTCGGCGGGAGGGCTGAGCGGTTTTTTCTTTCCTTGAGCAAATACGATGGTGGAGGCGGCGAGGGTGGCGGCAGCCAGGAATACGGATTTCGTCATCTTGTCATCTCCTCTCGAGGACGGGGCTTCTTTGAGGGTAACACCTTAGACTGGCGGCATTTTCGTTCGCTTTTCGGAGAGTGGTGAGAGAGACGGGGGCGTGTTTACGCATGACCAGGATGAGGAGCAACACAGATGCCAACCGCGGTGGAAACCATAGCTGATGAGATCCGGGAAAAGATCACTTCGAGCTCGACGGAAGACGAGATACGGAAGTATTTGGTGAAAGTAGCGGCGAACGCTTCGGATCCGGATATGCGGGAGTCGTTCCAGACGATGCTGCGAAGCGGCAAGGAGAGTGATTGCCGGGCGATCAACGTGCTTGCGGCGGGGATGTTCGCGGTGGTGGCGGGGAGCAAGTATCTCATGCCCGGGGATGCGGGGGCGTACAAAGTGAACCCGTTTCTGCACAAACTGCGCAAGGCGATGCTCGGGTGCGCGGAGATCAACGGGAAGCTGAAGGAGAACTCGACGAAGTACATCTTCTACCCGGAGTTTCTTACGATCGCCTTGAACGGAATCCGGCCGCGAGTGGCGGCGATTGCGCGGGCGCATGCCGGGATGGGCCCGAAGAACGATGAGCTTACGTGTCTGTATTCCCTGGGCGGCTACTTCGACAAGAAGACGTCCGAGGGGGCGGTGAAGGTGACCGGGTCGGGCGGGACGACGTGCATCATGACGGCGCGGGCGATTTATCATGCGGCCGGAGCGAAGATGATCGGCCAGCGTGTTCCAACGGTGAATACGCCGCTCGGGATGAACGTGGAGCTGGGAGTGCCGTCGGTGAAGACGAGTACGGTGAAGAAGGACGGCATTTGGAAAGAGGTAACGAACCCGGTGGTTACGGTGGAGCGTTCCGACCGGGTGGAGTTCAAAGGGGGGTTCGATGAGAACCATGAAGACGTGCGGCCGCGGCTGGAACTCGGCGATATATATCTTGTGGACGGCGACGGCGCGCACAAGTTTCTGATGCGCGGGCAGGGAGCGCTGGCGGGCCATGTGGGCATCATTGTGGGGATCACGGGGGAGACGTACTCGACGGTGGACGGAGGCGCGGGGATGGGCGCGGAGATCCACTTGAACGAGAACAGGAAGATGTACTTCAAGCGCGACGTGGGCTGGACGTTCACGAACGCTTCGAGTTCCTATTCGCAGGCGGAGATCGACCTGATTGATGAATACATGAAGGGATTTCAGAGCGACAGCGCCGTGGTGCAGTGGTTTCAGACGAATGCGCAGGGAGCGGGGTACCGGGCCAATTACAATACGGTGAAGGCAAACTACGACAAAGCGGTGCAGCAGAATAACCAGCAACTGGCGAAGCTTTACGGGCAGGCGCTGCAGGCTTTGCTGAACAATGCGCGGCGCCTGATCCGCATGATGAAGGCGAACACGGTGGGCGAGGTGCGGACGATTCAGGGGTGGTGGAAGCCGGACCGCTATGAAGAGCTTGCCTACGTGGGGACGGACACGATTCTCGGGTGGCTGGGCGCGGGCCCGAGGTAGCGGAGGCGCGTTCTTTCGTGAGGCAGCGGGATCATTCTTCCGGAATGACGGCGTGATCGAGGGGGCGCCGGCGAAGGCAATTCCGGATGCGGGAGGCGCCGCGGTCCGGTTGTAAGTCCGGACTAAGATCATCAGAAGATACAGTTCTGGAAAGTACATTTACAGTCAAATTTATGTGTGAAATATAATTGACTGCGAGTTATTTTCCAGTTATACTCCGGGCTGAAAACAGGCTTAGATGAAACATGGGCGAAGTGTGATGACGCGCGGTTTTCACTTAGGCCCGAGACTGGCGGCCGGGGTGTCCATACTCGCGGCTCTGCTTACGCCAAGCTGATGAGTGTTGCCGCAAGTCCTGGCAGGACTTGGCGTGTTCTCGATGGTTGGCGCGGGGTGTTTCTACCGGCTGGAGCGTTTGCGGCCGGTGTTTTTCGGTCTGGCCGTGGCCGCCCTGGCATATGAGATGTGGCTGGTGCGCGGCCGGGGCGGCGCGATGCGGTCCCGGAGCATCCGGGCAATGCTCGCGGTCAGCCTGGGCGTCAATGGAATCGTGGCGGCAACGTGGGTTTTTCTTTGGTTTCGTTACCGGTGAGGATATATGCGCATGGCGAAATCATTGATGGCGGCAGCGATGCTTGTGGGGGTGGAGGTTGCCGGACTCGCGCAGGTGGACAACGTGGAGATTTTGACGAGCGGCATCTCATGCGGCGTATGCGCGGTGGTGAGCGAGGTCCGATTCCGGCGAATGGAAGGCATCGGGAAGGTGGACATCAGCTCGGCGAAGGAGACTATCACGCTTCACTACAAGCCTGACGCGCGGTTCTCGGCGAAGGAGATCGAGGAAGTTCTCAGACCGCTGGGAGTCCACGTTCTGCGCATGCGAATGGAAGCCCGGGGACGATTGGAAACGGGGGGTGACGGGAAGATGCTGCTGGTGGCGGGAAGGAATCGAATTCCCGTACGGCTGGGCGCGGGGGCGGGGACGATCGAACCGGGGGCGCAACTGCTGGTGGAGGGGCTGATTCTGGGGAGCGGAGAAACCGTGGAATGCAAGGTTGGACGGATCAGGAATGCCGAGAAAGGCGGCAAACGAAATGAAACCCGATAGAATGCTGTTCCGGCTTAGCAGCGTCATGGTGAGCCTCGCGTGGTTATCACAGCCGATCCCGGCCAAGGAGATCGGAGGCACCATCAACACGACGTTGAGAATCGAGGAAAACAGCGTCCTGGTAGAGGACGTGACGTGCGCGGTCGAGAGCGCGCCCTGTATCGTTGTTGGCGCGCCAAATATTACGCTCGACCTTGATGGTTATGCCATCACGGGTCAAGCGGATGCGGAGGCCGCCTGTTCGGGCGGGGGCGTGGGAACGGAGATCGGGATTGACGTAAACGGACAGAACGGAGCGGTCATCCGAGGACCAGGAGTTATCCGGCAAATGCGCAGTTTCGGTATCCGGGTGAACAACAGCAGCGGCGGCAAGATCACCGGCGTTACGGCGTCGACCAACTGCTTTGCGGGGTTTTACCTGAACGCCGCGTCCGAGTACGAGTTGGAAGGAAACGTCTCGGTTCGCAACGGGAACATGACGTTTCCGTGCGGAGGGATATGAGTGAACGGCGGCAGCCGCCGGAACCGGCTCCGTGAGAACCGGATCAGTGGAAATGGTTTTGTGGCTCCAGGAAACAATTTTGGAATTGGATTTATTGCAGCGGCGGTACAGGAGAATCTTGTTGAACAAAACACGATTGTAGGCAATGCGCATGGAATCAGATTGGAGGCCGGAACCGAGAAGAACGTGTTTCGTAAGAACGTGGTGATGGGGAACCCGGCGGTACAGATGTCGGTGAGTCTTCCGGCGCCTCAGGGTTACGATATTGTGAACCTGTCGGCCGAGGGGGCGAACGTGTTTGACGGGAACGTGTGCCTGACGGGGCTGAACGCGCCCTGTCCGGCGGTGGAGCGGTCGTTCGCGGCGTTTCCCAACCCGATACCCGTTGCGGCCGGAGCGCCGAGGATGACCACCATCAGTTGGAATGTTCCGGGACTGGAGAGCGTGGAGGTTCGGGTGGGAAAGCCGGACGGCGCTCTGTTCGCGTCGGGGGGCCCCCGGGGATCGGCAAAGACCGGGACCTGGGTGAACGATGGGATGATGTTCTTCCTGCAGGACGTGAGCGGCGGCAAACCGCTGACGCGGGCAAATACGTTAGCAACGATTACGATCCGATTCGAATAGGAAAGGGCGTCAGCGGATTTTTCTCGAGATGCCGAGGCCGGCTCCCTCCATGTAGTAGACGGTTTCGAGGTCCGGGTTGGCGGAGACGGCCTTGACGTAATCGGGCGTCATTTCGATGTTGTGGGCGAGGATGAAGCCTCCGGGGCGGACGAAGGGGAGGACTTTGTTGAGATAGTCGACGTAACCGCTTTTTTCGGCGTCGATGAAGACGACGTCGATGGGGCCCTTCCATTTGCGGAGTTCCTCATGGGCGTTGCCTTGGATGAGGGTGACGATGTGATCCACTCCGGCGCGGGAGAAGTGGGACCGCGCGGCGGCGGCGCGGCCGGGGTCGAGTTCCATGGTGGTGAGGCGGCCGCCGGTGCGGAGCAGGGCGAGGCTGAACCAGAGGCCGGAGTAGCCGGTGGAAGAGCCGATCTCGATGACCTGTTTGGCGGAGGCTGCTTCGGTGAGGAAGCGCAGCCAGCGGGCATCCTGGTTAGGGACGCTGAGATAGGTTCCTCCGTTGCGGGCCATATCCTGTAAGACTGTGATGACCTGCTTTTCGGCCGCGGAGCGGGGAGCGGGGATGGATTTCATGTCCGGCTCGGCGGAGAAAGCGGCAGACAGAACGAGGAAGGCGGCAAGGAGGGGGCGCATCCGGTGTTTGATGTACGGCATCAACAGACATGATACCGGCAAATGAGAGAAACGGAGCGTTTTTTCGGAGGGTGATGTCACTGCACGAAGCGGTATCCGGCTCCGCGAACGGTGAGGATGTGGCGGGGATTCTGTGGATTCTCCTCGAGCTTCTGGCGTAGCCAGGCTACGTGGACATCGACGGTGCGGGTGGAGATGCCGGACTGGTATTCCCAGACGTTTCTGAGCAGCTCATCGCGAGAGACGACTTTACCGCGGCGGTCGATGAGGTAGCGCAGCAACTGCAACTCCTTGCCCGCGAGGCTGAGGGGGGTGCGGCCCTTGCGAACCTGGGATCGCTCGAAATCCACCTCGATGGCTCCGAATTCAAAGCGGTGGACAGGCAGCAGCTTTTCCTTGTGCACGCGCCGCATGAGGGCATCGACGCGGGCCAGTAGTTCGGAGGGGTGGAATGGCTTGGTGAGGTAGTCGTCGGCTCCGTTCCTGAGTCCGGCGACGCGGTCATGCACCTGAGTCCTGGCGGTGAGCATGAGGATGGCGGTATCGAGGCCCTGCTGGCGAAGTTCGCGGCAGACTTCGAGCCCGCTCTTGCCGGGGAGCATGACGTCGAGGATGATGAGGCGATAGGATCCGCCGGCGGCTTTTTCGAGGCCGGAGGGGCCGTCGGAGGCGGTGTCGGCCTGGTAGCCTTCCGAGGCGAGCAGGTCAGTGAGGGTGAGGACGAGACCCGGCTCATCCTCAACCAGTAGAATTTGTGAACCCATTCATTGGCTCCATGGATGCCGGAATCCGCATGACGAATTCGGTGAGGATTCCGGGCCGGCTATTGACCGAAACGGCTCCGCCGTGGGCTTCGACGATGCGCCTGACGAGGCTGAGGCCGAGGCCCGTGCCGTGGATCTGACCGTCAAGGGCGCGGCGGCCGCGATAGAAGGGATCGAAGATGTTGTTCCGCTCATCGGGGGGGATGCCGGGGCCGCGGTCGGCAACGCGGATTTCGACGGCGGGCTTGCCATCGTGAGTGGAGGAAGCGGCGGCGACGCCGATCCAGCGGCCTTCGCGGCCATACTTAGCGGCATTGGTCACGAGATTCTGCAGCGCGTGGAGGAGAGCGGTGGGATCGCCGGGGACGCGCGGGAGATGGGGATCCACGTTGCGTTCGACCTCGCACTTGGATTCACGCAGGGCGGAGGAGCAGGCGCGGAGGGCGTCCTCGATGAGGGCCGCGGGGCTGACGGGTTCGCGAATCCGGACAACGCGGCCGGCTTCGGCGCTGGAAAAGCGCAGGACCTGTTCGACAATGGCCTGGAGTTTTTCGGATTCGGCTTCAATGAGCGCACCGTAGCGGGCGACTTGGGAGGCTCCGCTGATGAGGCCGGCGGAGAGGTTATGGCCGGCCGTGCGAATGACGGTAAGCGGGGTACGCAGTTCGTGAGATACGCCGGCGACAAACTCCATTTGGAGCCCGGCGAGGCGTTGGGCTTTGCGGGTGGTGTAGACGAGCATGGCGATGGCGGAGAGCATCAGCAGGAGGATGGCGGTGGTGACGGCGAGGTTGCGGAAGCGGGCGCGCTCGACCACGACTCCGAGGGAGCCCGCGCGATTGCGAACGAGGAGGGACCAGCGGCCGCGGAAGGGCGGAGCGGCGCGCATCCGTTCGGCTCCGGGGCGGAACCATGGTCCGCGGCGCAGGAGTTGCTCATAAGAGACATCAAAGAGACTCGAGGAAGCGTCGGCGGAGGCGCCGATGGGGGTGGAGTTCCTGGAGTAGAGGATATGGGACGGGTTGTTGCGGGCAACGATTTCGATGTCGTAATCCAAATCGCCGCGGGCTCCGAGGAAGTGCTTAAGAAGTTGGGGAATCACCGTGGCCCCGATGTAATCCGGGTCGGGTTCGACGAGCAGCCACTCCAATTCCTGACGGCGCATCGGGGCGCCGTTTCGGGCAGGTGGCGCGGGCCGATCCCAGCGGAAGCGAGGGTGGGGTCCGTCAGGGAAGAGAAAGCGGGGGATATCGAGGACGAGCGAATCCTCGGCGAAACGTGATGGAGGGTGAGGGCGGGAAGCGAGTCTCGCCTCGAGACGGGTTTTCGAGGCTTGCCATGTGTCAGGCCAAGGAGCATCCTGGAAAACGCCCTTGTCGAGGTCGAGCAGGCGGAGGGTGAGGTTTCCGTTGGCGGGTGTGGCAAGGGCGATGCGGCGGAAGAATCCCTTGAAGCGGCCGGCATCGCGCCACTTTGCGTAGCGGAGTTCATACGCTTTTTCATCACCGGGATTTTCCGTGGAGTATGGGTCGGGGAGGAGGGCGGAACAGGCGGCGGCGAGTTCGGAGTTGAAATCGAGGGTGACGCGGCGGAGCGCGGACTGGAGGCCGGCGCGCATGCGTTCGGCATCGGCGCGGCTGACCTCGCTGATCCAGCGGTACTGGAGAAAACCGAGGGTCAGGGAAAGGGAGGCCACCAGGCCGATGAAAAGCCAGGAGAGGGCCCGGGGCCGGTTGCGTGGGACACGCATTGGAGTAAGAGATGCGCGCGGCGGGGAGGTAGTTACGCTTAATCCTCCTGGTGTTGCGTGGCGAGGCGGCGGAGGACAGAGTGGAGGCCGGCGCGCGGGCGTTCGGCTCGGGCGCGGCTGACCTCGCCGATCGAGCGGTGCTGGAGAAAGCCGAGGGCCAGGGAAGGGACGGCCACCGGGCCGATGAACAGGAGAGGCCCGGGGCCGATTGCGCGCGGCTGTGAGCTAGTTACGTTAATCCTCTTCGTGTTGCGTGGCGAGGCGGCTGAGGACGGTGATGTCCTCGAGGGTCGTAACGTCGCCGGTGACGGTGTGGCTGGTCACGATTTCGCGCAGCAGGCGGCGCATGATCTTGCCGCTGCGGGTCTTGGGGAGGGCTTCGGTGAAGCGAATCTCCTCGGGACGGGCGAAGGCTCCGATTTCGTGGGCTACCCACTGGCGGAGATCCTTTCCGAGTTGTTCGTGATTCCAGTCGCCCTTCTTGAGGGTGACGAAGCAACAGACGGCCTGGCCGGTGATCTCGTGGGGTTTGCCGACGACGGCGGCCTCGGCGACGGCCGGATGGTGGACGAGAGCGGACTCGACCTCCATGGTGGAGAGTCGATGGCCGCTGACGTTCATGACGTCATCGACGCGGCCGAGGATCCAGAAGTAGCCGTCGCTGTCGCGGCGGGCGGCATCGCCGGTGAAGTAGATGCCGGGGATGCGGCTCCAGTACTGTTCCTTGAAGCGGTCGGGGTCGCCCCAGATGGTGCGGAGCATGGCGGGCCAGGGGCGGCGGATGATGAGGAAGCCCTCCTTGCCATCGTCCATGGGGTTGCCGTTGAAGTCGACGACTTCGGGGATGATGCCGGGCATGGGGAGAGTGCCGGAACCCGGTTTGGCGGGAACGGCTCCGGGCATGGGGGCAATCATGATGGAGCCGGTTTCGGTCTGCCACCAGGTATCGACGATGGGGCAACGGCCTTTGCCGATGACGCGGTGGTACCACTCCCAGGCGGCGGGATTAATGGGTTCGCCGACGCTGCCGAGGAGGCGGAGGCTCGAGAGGTCGTGGGAGTTGGGCCAGGAATCACCCTGGCGGAGGAGGGCGCGGATGGCCGTGGGGGAGGTGTAGAGGATACTGATGCGGTGCTTTTCGACGATGCGCCAGAAGCGGTCAAAGGCGGGGTAGTCGGGGGCTCCTTCGTACATGACGGAAGTGGTTCCGGCGCAGAGGGGGCCGTAGACGGTGTAGCTGTGGCCGGTAACCCAGCCGATGTCGGCAGTGCACCAGTAGGTGTCGTGTTCCTTGAGATCGAAGACCCACTTCATGGTCATGGCGGTCATGAGGAGGTAGCCGGCGGAGGTGTGGAGGATGCCTTTGGGCTTTCCAGTGGTGCCGGAGGTATAGAGGACGTATAGGGGGTGTTCGGCATCGAGGGGGACGGCGGGGCAATCCTCGCTCACGTCCTTGTCGACGTCATGCCACCACTGGTCGCGGCCCTCCCGCATGTGGATTTCCGAGTTGGTGCGCTTGAGGACGATGCAATCCTTGACGTTGGGGCAATCGTTGAGGGCCTGGTCGACGGCGTCCTTGAGGCGGACTTCCTTGCCGCGGCGGAAGCCTCCATCGGCGGTGATAACGAGGTGCGCATCGAGATCGAGGATGCGGGCTTTGAGGGCTTCGGCGGAGAAGCCGCCGAAGACGACGCTGTGGATGATGCCGAGGCGGGCGCAGGCGAGCATGGCGATGGGGAGCTCGGGGACCATCGGCATGTAGATGATGGAGCGGTCGCCCGCCTTGTAGCCGAGCTTTTTGAGGACGTTGGCGAAGCGGCAGACGAGGCGGTGGAGTTCCTGGTAGCTGATCAGGCGCTGATCGCCGGGCTCACCTTCCCAGAGGATGGCGACTTTGTTCTTCCGGTGAGTGGTGAGGTGGCGGTCGAGGCAGTTGTAGGAGACGTTCAGCTTGCCGCCGGCGAACCATTTGACGAAAGGTGGATTCCATTCAAAGACGTGGTTCCACTTTTCGAACCAGTGCAGCTCTTTTTCGGCGAGTTCGCCCCAGAAGGCTTCGGGATTTTCCCTGGCCTTTTCATAGAGGGCCTGGTAGGCTTCCATGCCGGAGACATTGGCCTGAGAGGAGAACTCGGGACTGGGAGGATAGATGGATTCACTCATAAGGCAAAAGAGAATTTTATCAGTGTTGGGAGGAGGAGAGTGGAACGGATCGCAAGGAGGATGCGGGCGCGGCGGTTTATTTGAGAAGGCGGCAACGCGGAAGGGCGGATTGCAGAGTTGCCGCGGCCGCCCCGGAGATGCCCGTTCCCTCGATATCGAGCCATTGGAGGCTCTTCATTTGCGAAAGCGTGGCGACGGCATCGCCGTCGATGCGGGCGCACTTCCAGAGGACGAGTTTTTCGAGATGGGGGAGAGAGGCGAGAGCTTTGACACCCTGGCTGGTGAGCGCGGTGCGGGCGAGGTTCAGGTCCCTCAACTCCGACAGCGCGGACAGTTTGGGCATGCCCGAGTCCGTGATCTTGGCGGCCTGGAGGTTGAGGACCTGGAGTTTGCGGAGTTGTCCGATGGTTTCGAGGCCTTTGTCGGTGACGGCGGCGGCCCAGAGTCCGGAGTCGGTGCGCTGGGCTCCGGCGAGGTCGAGTTCGGTGAGGTTGGGGATGAGGCGCAGGAGATTGAGGCCGACGTCGGTGAGTTTATTGCCTCCGATGGCGACGCGTTTGAGGTTGGGGATGGTTGTGAGTGACTCGAAGCCGTTGTCGGTGAACAGGGAGTAGCCGGCGTCGATGGATTCGAGGGAGGGATGATTGGCGAGTTGCGCGATGCCGAGGTCGGTGACTTTGGTGCCGCGAAGATTAACGGACTTGAGATGCTTCCAGTTTTTCATGACGGCGAGCGCGCCGTCGCCGATTTGTTCGGCGAAGTAGAGGTTCACGTTTTCGACGGAGGGGAGCGCCTTAAGGTTCTGGAAGCCGAGGTCCGTGATACGGGTGTGGGAGAGGTCGAGGTCGCGGAGAGTGGCGAGGGTGGAGAGGGTCTTGAGATCGCCGTCGGTAATCCAGGTGGAGCGGAAGCTGAGGGCGGTGATCTCGCCCCTGGCGTTGCGCGAGGCGGTTCCACCGAGGGCGGCGGCGAACTGGCCGATGGCGACGGCGGCAGCGGCGGTGCAGCAGGCCGCGAGGAAGGCGATGCTAACTCTTGCGGCGGTTCGGGAGTGAGGATTCCGGGTCATAGATGATCTGGCAATCGGGCAGCGCTTGTTTAAGCTGGTTATACGCTTTTTCAGAGACGAGCGTGTGATAGAGGTTGAGGTACTTGAGGCCGGTGATGCCGGCCAGGGTTTCCGCGCCCGCGTCGGTGATGTTGGCTGTGTCGAGGCGCAGTTCGCGGATGTTCGGGAGGCCGGCTTTGAGCACGGCCATGCTCTTGTCGGAGAAGTTGGTGTAGTTCAGGTTGAGGAGGCGGAGGTTGGCGAGGCGGGCGAGTGTTGGGGCGGAGTCATCGGAGGCGCGCGTGCGGACAAGTTCGAGCCTCTTGAGGTTGGTGAGATCCGCGATGGCGGCGAGTCCCTTATCGGTGAAGCGGCAGTAGCTGAGGTTCAGTTCCTCGAGCGAGGTGAGAGGGGTGAGATGGGGCATGCCGGTGTCGGTGAGATCGGTGGAGGTCAAGTCGAGCGCGCGGAGGCTCTTAAGCGCGGCGAGGAGTTTCAAGCCGTCGTCGGAGATGTTGGTGTAGGCGGCGCGGAGGGAACGGAGGGCGGCGAAGGAACTCACTATCCCCAGCCCGGCGTCGTTAAGATTCGTTCCGTCCATCTCGAGATCCTCGAGTTGCGGGAGGCGGGGGAGGCCGGTTCCATCGACGGGGGTGTTGTTGAGGGAGAGGCGGCGGAGATGAGAAAGGGGGGCGAGAAGGGAGAGCCCCTTATCGCTTGCGAGAGTGTGGCTCAGGTTCAACTGTTCGAGGGAGGTAAGGCGGGCGACGGATTGCAGGCCGAGATCGCCCGCCTCGGTGGTTTCGAGGCTGAGCTTCTTGAGGGCGGGAAGGGAGGCGAGGGCGGCCAGTTGGGCGTCGGTTATGGGAGTGCGGGAGAGGTCGATTTCACGCAGGGTTCCTTCGGCGAATTCGGCGCGGCCTCCCATCTTCCGGACCCATTCGGCGATGGCGTTCACCGAGGAATCAGCGGGCTTGCTGTTACGAAGGGCGGCGGAGGCGGACTGCGGGGTGGTGTCCTGAAACTCGATGCGGCAGTCAGGGTGGGTCTTGCGGAAGCTGTCAATGCCGCCGCGGGAGACGCGCGTGTAGCGGAGGTCGAGGTGCTGGAGGTTCTTGAGGGTGGCGAGGCGGGCGAGCCCGGTGTTGCTGATTTGAGAGCGATAGAGCACGAGTTCCTGAAGATTGGGCAGGCGGGCGAGGATTTCGACGCCTTCATCCGTGATCCGGGAACCGAGCAGGTTGAGGCTCCGGAGGTTGACGGCGCCGGACAGATAACGGATGCCGGAGTCGGTGAGCTTGGCTCCGTAGAGATCGAGTTCCTCGAGGGCGGGGAGGTTGGCGAGATGGGGAGCGCCGCGGTCGGTGACGAGGGTGTCGCGGAGGTTCAGAACTTTGAGCTTTCCGAGGTTGTCGAGGGCGGCCATGCCGTCATCGCCGAAGGAGGAGTAGTTGAGATCGAGTTTTTCGAGGTTGACGAAGGGGGTGAGGCTGGGGCCCTTGACGCGGGTCTGGGTGAGGCGCAGCTCGCGGAGGGATGTGAGGTTCCCGAGGTACGTGAGTCCCTTGTCCTGGACGTTGATTTCGGTGAGGAAATGGAGGCTGAAGTGGAGCTTTTCGAGCTTGGTGAGGTTGGCGAGGTTTTTCAATTCCTCGTTGGCGTCGAGGCGGCTGCCGGCCGCGGGATTGAAGCTGGGGCCGGGGAGGAGGAGTTCGCGGAGTTCGACGCAGTTGGCGAGGTGCTTGAGTTCCGAGGGTTCGATGGTGGCTCCGACGAGGTCGACGGCCTCGAGGCGGAAGGGGGTTGTGGGGAGCTGATCGAGCGAGGTGAGGATATGGGGGTTGCCGGTGATGCGGAGGCGGCCCTGGCTGCGGATGACCCAGCGGGCGGCATCGTGATCATCGGCGGACGGGGGCGCGGCGAAGGCTGTGAGCGCGAGCGCGAAGAAGACAATGGGACGGCAAGCCATGGGGTGATTCCCTCATCGTATCACCGGAATGCGGTTTAGAATAAAAGAACAATGAAACAGCGCGCGGAGATCATGTTGACGGTGGCGGATCTCGATTTGATGCCGGAGGATGACAACCGGT
The DNA here is from genome assembly GCA_019187195.1 of Bryobacteraceae bacterium. Taxonomy (GTDB): domain Bacteria; phylum Acidobacteriota; class Terriglobia; order Bryobacterales; family Bryobacteraceae; genus CADEFT01. The sequence continues at coordinate 71,143 of JABAQT010000060.1, read as the reverse complement.
ATGAGGTTATAGACGGAGACTTGCACGTGTCCACAGCCCCTTCGTATCACCATCAGCACTGCCTGGGAGAGTTGTTCGGCAGGATGTTCATCTACTTACAGGAACAGCCGCTCGGGCAGGTGATGTTCGGCGTGGGTGTGATCTTCGACGAGTTCAACGGTGTTATTCCGGATCTTGTCTACTTTTCAAACGAGAGGAAGAAGAGGATAGGCGGGGTGAAGTTGACCGGGGCTCCGGAGATTGTGGTGGAGGTTCTCTCGCCGGGGCAGAAGAATGAGCAGCGCGACCGCAAGGTGAAGCGGCGGTTGTATAGCGAGAACGGGGTTTCCGAGTATTGGATCATGGATCCGGAGGGGCGGACCGTGGAGGTTCATAGGGCATCGAAGACGGGCGGGTTCCGATCGAAGGTGGTGCTGCATGAGGGGGACCGATTGACGACGGCTTTGCTGCCGGGATTTCAGGTGGAAGTTGGGACGCTGTTTGTGAAGGATTAGAGTGGAGACCTGCACGTCGCACGACCCGGGTTTCCGGCATGAAGGGGATTAGCGGTCCAGTTCGATCTCCATGCGCAGGAGCGCCGCGCCGAAGGTTTTTCCCTGCGCGTCGATGCGGAGGGAGAGTGTTCCTCCACCGCCGAGCGCCTCATGGAGGAGGAAGTTAAGGGCGAGGAGGTTCGGCAGTTCGTAGCGGATGACTTCGCCTTTTACGAGGTCGCCGAAGTGGGCTTTGACGCGATCGGGGGTGACCTCGCGCAGGAGCACGGGGTAGTCTTCGGGATGGTAGGCGATGACACCGATGTTGACGGTATCGCCTTTGTCGCCGGAGCGGGTGTGGGCGATTTGGGATAGGGGCGCTTTCATTCGATTACCTCGACGCGCGTGGCGACTTCCTCGCGGGGCAGAAGGGCGGGCCAGTAGGCTACCACTTCGCGGACGGGCGGGCGGCCATCTCCGAAGCCGGTGGCGGTGGGCGGGCCATTCAATACGAGGGGGACGAGTTCGCGGGTGAAGCGGTCCACGGCTTTGCGCTCCATTCCACGGACGCCGATGCGAAGTTGCACTTCCGGCGGGTCGGGAGAGGGTGGGGCGGCGGGTCCGTGGCAGGCGTTGACGCCGAGAAATTCGGTGTGGATTTCGTCGAAGCGCAGATCCAATTGGTCGAGGCGGCGGCGGACGATGCGGTCCGCGGCGCGCGCTTTTTCGAGCGCATCCGGCCAGCTATAGACAAGGGAGCCGATGGCTTTGTAGCCCCAGGAGTAGCTGATGGAAACTTTGAGTGAGGGCGGGCGGGGTCCGCCTTGAATGCCATGGACGCGAACGCGATCCGGGCCGGCATCCGAGATGCGGATGGAGGTGAAATCGGCGACGCAATCGGGGGTGATGTAGTTGCGCGGGTCGCCGAGTTCGTAGAGGAGTTGTTCCTTGACCACGCCGGTGTTGACTCTGCCTCCGGTTCCGGGGTGTTTGGTGACGTGGAAGGAGCCATCGGGTTCGGCCTCGACGATGGGGTAACCGATGTTGGCCATGTCCGGAATGGACTGCCAGCCGGCCTGGCAATTTCCGCCGGTGCATTGCGCGCCGCACTCGATGATGTGTCCGGCGATGGTTCCGGCGGCGAGAAGATTCCACTGGTCCGGCCGCCAGCGGAAGGCATGGATCATGGGGGCGAGGGTGAGAGCGGTGTCGGTGCAGCGGCCCGCGATGACGACGTCGGCTCCCCTCGAGAGGGCTTCGGCGAGGGGGAATGCTCCGATGTAGGCGTTGGCGCTGAGGATGCGATCGCGGATGGCGGCGAGAGGCTGGCCGGTTTCCATGTTCGAAAGCGAGTGGCCTTTGCCGAGCAGGCTGTCAAGGCTGTGAAACAGGTCATCGCCGAGAACGACCGCGACTTTGAGATGCGGGGCGAGGCTCCGGACTTCGCGGGCGCAGGCGATGGGATTGACGCCGCCGGCGTTGGCCACGACCTTCACTCGGCGTTCGCGGATGCGGTCCGCGATGCGCCCGATGAGAGGGGGGAAATCGCGGGCGTAGCCGAGGTTGGGGTCGGCCTGTTTCTGTTTCTGCACGATGGACATCGTGATTTCGGCGAGGTAGTCGAGGGCGAGATAGTCGATGGGGCCTTGCTCGATGAGGCGGACGGGAGCTTCGAGCCAGTCTCCCCAGAAGCCCTGGCCGTTGGCGATGCGGATCATCGCAACACCTCGAGGGCGACGTGTTCGCGGTGCGCGGAGTAGCTGATGCAATCGAGGACGAAGGCGAGGGTACGGCGGGTGGCGAGAGGATCGAGGATGGCGTCGCAGTGCCCGCGCGAGGCGGCGAAACAGGCGTCGAGCCAGTTTTCGTAGTCGGCGCGGGTTTTGGCGATGCGGGCTTCGAGGTCCGGCGGAACGGGCTTGCCCGAGGCTTTGAGCTTGTCGAGTTCCGGCCCGTAGACGGCCTGGATGGCGGAATCACCTTCCATGACCGCGATGCGGGCGGTGGGCCAGGAGAAGGTGAAATGGGGGTCGAAGCCTTGTCCGCCCATGGCGTAGTAGCCGGCCCCGGAGGCATGGTTGAGGACGAGGAGAATTTTCGGCACCGTGGCGCAGGCCATGGATTCGACCATTTCCGCTCCGGCGCGGATGATGCCCTCGGATTCGGCTTCGACGCCGACCATGAATCCGCTCACGTCCTGGAGGTAGAGGATGGGGAGGCCGGCGCGCTCGGCTGTCTCGACGAAGTAGGCGACTTTGCGCGCCGATTCGGTATAGACGATGCCGCCGATGCGGGGGCGGCCATCAGCTTTGAGGAAGCCGCGGCGGTTGGCGATGACCGCGACGGGGTGGCCGTGGAGGCGGGCGGTGGCGCAGAGCATTTCGGGGGCGTGGGCTGGCTGAAATTCGAGGAAGTCGGTGTCATCGAAGAGCCGTTCGAGGATCTCCTCGATGGGGTAGGGCAAGCGGTGATCGGCGGGGAGGACGGCGTAGAGCCCGTCGGTGGATTTCGGGGGGCGGGTTCCTTTCGGACTTTCGGGCGCGGGTTTGAACTCGCGGAACTTCTGGCGGATCATCTGGAGGCACTCTTCATCGCTGGCGGCGCTGTAGTGGGCGACGCCGCTGGTGGCGGTATGCATGGCGGCTCCGCCGAGGGTTTCGGCGTCGACCACCTGGCCGGTTGCTCCCTTCACGAGGTTCGGTCCGCCGAGGCCCATGAAGCTGGTCTTTTCGACCATGAAGATGACGTCGCTCAACGCGGGCAGATAGGCTCCGCCGGCGATGCAGGGGCCCATGACGGCGGAGATCTGGGGGACGCGCAGGCGGCGGCGCATGAGCGAGTTGTAATAGAAGATCCGCGCGGCTCCGTACTGGCCGGGAAAGATGCCGTCCTGCAAGGGGAGATTGACGCCGGCCGAATCCACGAGGTAGACGATGGGGATGCGGTTGCGCATGGCGATTTCCTGGGCGCGAAGGATCTTGGTGATGGTTTCGGGCCACCAGGCTCCGGCTTTGACGGTGGCGTCGTTGGCGACGAGGACGGCGGGGCGGCCTTCGATGCGGGCGAGTCCGGTGACGACGCCGGCGGCGGGGGCCTGGCCATCGTACTTGTCGTAGGCGATGAGAAGACCGATCTCGAGGAACATGGAGCCGGGATCGATCAGCCTGGCGATGCGTTCGCGGGCGGTGAGCTTTCCATCGCGATGCTGCTTTTCGATTCTGGCGGCTCCGCCACCCTGGCGAAGGCGGTCCTGCAGGGGGAGGAGTTTTTCCACCAGGGCGCGCATGTGATTGGCGGATTGCTCTTCCATCGGGGTCAGCGGCTGGGGCTTCACACTCTTCAGTGTAAGACGGTTACAATCAGGGTCGGGTTAGACGATGAACTTGCGAATACTCCCCTTTCTCTCAATTCTGATTTCGAGTACGGCGCTGGCGCAGCATCCGGACAGCATCAGCCGGGGGCGCGCGTCTTTCTCGAAGCAATGCTCGGCCTGTCATGGCGCGAATGCGAAGGGAGGGAGGGCTCCGGACCTGACGGGGCAGTTGAAATACGGGGCATCGGACGAGGCGATCGAGGGAAATATCCGCAAGGGAATACCGGGGACGCAGATGCCCGCGTTTGCGGTTTCGAAAGAAGAAGCGAACGATATTGTGATGTTCCTGCGATCGCTGAGGAAATACACGGGCAACCAGCAGACCACGGGAGATCCGGCCAAGGGGCAGGCTCTGTTTTTCGGCTCCGGCGGGTGTAGCGGATGCCACATGATGGGGGGACGCGGGGGGCGGCTGGGGCCGGACCTGAGCAACGCGTGGAGCGATCGCGGGGCGGCCGAGTTGCGCGCTTCGATCGAGGAGCCGGGCAAGGAGTTGAGCAACCGCTTCGAAACGGTGGAGGTGGTGACGAGCAGCGGGCAAACGCTGACGGGCGTGGCGCGCAGCGAGGACACGCACACGCTGGTGATGATGGACCGGCGGGAGCGGCTGCACTCTTTCGCCAAGCGCGAGTTGCGGGAGGTGCGTCATCCGAAACGGTCGCTGATGCCGAGGAGTTCGCTTTCGAAGGAGCAGGTGGAGGACGTGGTGGCGTTTCTGGTGAAGGGCGACCGGCGGGCGGTGACGGCGGGCGAGTGGCGTCCGGGAGACTGGAATGTGTCCTTCGAGCGGCTGAGCAACGCATCGAGGGAGCCGCACAACTGGCTCACGTATTGGGGGGACTACCAGGGGAGGCACTACAGCGCGCTCGAGCAGATTCGCAAGGAGAATGTATCGGGGCTTTCGGTGAAGTGGATCCACCAGTTCAAGGGGACGAACATCGAGACGACGCCGATTGTGGCGGACGGGCTGATGTTCGTGACAGGGCCGCTGAGTGACGCGGCGGCGCTCGACGTGCGCAGCGGGCGGCCGATTTGGGAGTACCACCGGCCATTGCCGCAGGTGGCGGCGAACTGCACGGTGATGACGAACCGCGGGGTGGCGGTGTTGGGCGACCGGGCGTACCTGGCGACACTCGACACGCACCTGGTGGCGCTGGACGCGAAGACGGGGAACGTGATTTGGGATACGGAGGTGGACGACTACAAGAAAGGCTTCTCGATTACGCACGCGCCGCTGGCGATCAACGGCAAGATCATAGTGGGGGTGACGGCGGGCGAGTGCGCGCTGAACGGTTTTGTCGACGCCTACGATGCGGCGACGGGAAAGCGATTGTGGAGATATTGGGCGATTGCGCAGCCAGGGGACCCGGCGCGCTCGACGTGGTCGGGGAAATCGGCGGAGACGGGCGGCGGGCCGACGTGGATGACGGGCACCTATGACGTGGAAACGGATACGTTGTTCTGGACCACGGGGAATCCATCGCCCGACTACGACGGGACGGTGCGGTTGGGGGACAATCTTTACACGTGCAGCGTGCTGGCGCTCGATCCGCGGACAGGGAAGCTCAAGTGGCACTTTCAGTACACTCCGCACGACACGCATGATTGGGACGCAAACGAGACTCCGGTGCTGATTGACGGGGTGGTGAAGGGGCGGCAGCGAAAGCTGCTCATCATGGCGAACCGCAACGCGTTTTACTATGTGCTCGATCGCACCAACGGCGAGTTTCTGCTGGGCAAGGCATTTGCGAAGCAGACGTGGGCGGAGGGGCTGGATGAGAAGGGGCGGCCGATTGTGAAGCCGAACACGGATCCGACGCCGGAGGGCGTGTACGTCTGTCCGGACGCGGGCGGGGCTACGAATTGGGCGGCGCCTTCCTACAATCCGCTGACGAAGCTGTTCTATGTGCCGGTGCGCGAGACGTGCGCGGTGTACTCGAGCGTGACGAAGGAGCCGGTACCGGGTCTGCCATATACGGGGACCGGGCAGCAGGGGGATCCGGACATCGGCGATCCGGGGTTTGTGCGGGCGCTCGATCCGTTCACGGGGGAGAGGCGATGGGACTACTCACTGCATCTCGGCTCTTCCGCGGCGGGAGTGTTGAGCACGGCCGGAGGGCTGGTGTTTTCGGCGGGAAGAGATGGGAACCTGACGGCTCTCGACGCGGCCACGGGGAAGTACCTGTGGCATATCCAGACGGGGGCGCAGATCAAGTCATCGCCGATGAGTTTTGCCGTTGACGGGAAGCAATACATCGCGGTGGCGTCGGATTCGGCGCTGTTCGTGCTGGGGCTGATGGACAGGGGCCGCTGAACCGGTCTCTTGAGCTGTTATTCGTCCAACTGCTGGGCGAGGTAGTTTTCGTAGCCCATTTCCTCGATCATGTGGAGCTGGGCTTCGAGGTAGTCGACGTGCTCTTCCTCGTCGATGAGGATTTTCTCGAACAGTTCCCGCGAGCCGTTGTCGCCTGCTTCGACGGCGCAGTTGATGGCTCTGTTGAGGCGGGGGACGGCTTCGTATTCGAGGGCAAGATCATTTTCGAGCTGGGCGCGGACATTCTGTCCGATTCGGAGGGGGAAGAGCTCGCTCATGTTGGGGGAGCCATCGAGATAGAGCATACGCTCGAGGATCGCCTCGGCGTGGCGCATCTCATCGATGGATTCCTTGCGGGTGTGGGCGGCGAGTTTCTTGTAGTGCCAGTTTTCGAGCATCTCGGCGTGAAGGAAGTACTGGTTGATGGCGGTAAGCTCGGCTTTGAGCGCTTCCTGGAGGTATGCGAGGACCTGATCGTTGCCTTTCATCGTTCCGATTGTAGCAAAGGGGTGCGGCAAACCGGACAAAGTTGTTAAGGTTTTCTATCATTTTCGGGCAGTGGGGGAAGTCAGACGACGCGGATGGAGACCGGGGCGGAGCGCGTTTCGCCGAGGGACGCGACGAGGTCATAGCGCCCGGCTGGAAAGTCCGGCGGCAGTTTGGCGTTTACCTGGCGGGGCTCGTCATCGCTGTCATGGGGGGACACCTGGTGGACGGCCAGTTTCTTTCCTCCGAGAGAGACGCGGATGTTTCCGCGATCCGCGTTCAGGGGGAGGCCTTTTACCCAGATGCAGAGGAACGCATCATCGCCTGCCGCTACTTCCCCGGGGCGCCACGAACCGGCATCGCAGACGCCGGTGATTTCGAGAGAGGCGCAACGAGCCGGCACGCCGATGGCGATGCGCGTTGGCTGGCTGAAGCGGCTGTTGGCTGTTCGCAAGCGGACGCCGTGCCAGCCGGGGCCCAATCCGGGGGGGATGCGGAAGCTCGCCTGCCATCCGTCGGCGCCGGTGTTGATGATAGCGACCGGGGCCACTCCGAAACCGCCCACTTCGGGGAAGACATTGTCGCGGGTCAGGGATTGTTCACCGGATTTGAAGAAGGCGGTGAGGAAATCATCTGATTTCGGGCTGACGTTGATTCCGTAGTTGCCGGAGTGGGTGGTGGCGAGGAGATTGGGCGGGAGGGCGGTGGGATGATCGGGCTCGGGCAGCCAGTGGCGGTAACAGGCGACGAGGGCGCGCTGGCGGTTTACGCGCAGCAATTGGGGGCGGGCGAATCCGGCGGTGCGGCAGAAGGCGAGGAGGCACTGGATATTGGGGCCGCACCAGTTATCGATCTGGCCTAACAGCTCGCTTGTTTCGTAGAACTGGAGGGTGGGGACCTCATCGTTCAGAGATTCGTTGGTGACGAAGGACTCGACGATGGCCAGATCGCGGGTGACCTCGCAGACGCGTTCGAGCCCGAGCAGCGGATGCTTGAGGTGATAGAGCACGCCCATGAAAAACACGATGTCGAAGACGCCGTTGCGGGCGATGCTCAGGTCATAGACGTCCTGGACGTGATATTCGACGCGTGAGCCGAGCAACTGGCGGGCCACGTAGAAGTTTTCCACTTCGGTGGCGTCGATGGCCACGACCCCGGCTCCGCGGCGCTCCATTTCGAAAGCGAAGAAGCCGTCCCAGGTTCCGATGTCGAGCACGCGCTTGCCGGCGAGGGAGGCGGGGATGGGGAATTCACTCACTCTTTCGTTGAGCACGTCGAGGGGAAGGATGCCTTCGAGCACACGTCCGTCCGGCAAGGGGATGCTGTGATAGAACCCCTTGCGCATGAAGTCTTCCATCAGGGTCCTGTTCCAGGCTTCGCAGGCCGGATCATTGGCTCGAATATGGGGCATTGCTCTATATTCTGGCATGCGGGTGCGCGCCCGGCTGTGCCACAATCGCGCTTGATGGAAGAAGCCGGGAGAATGCGGGAGGATTGGAACCGGAGGGCGCTCGAGGACGCGCATTATTACGTCGCCTTCGGCCGCCACAACCAGGATGAGGACGAGTTTCAGGCGACGGCCCATGAGGTAGTGCACGGGCTCGAGTATGAACTGCGGCGGTTTCCGCGGGAGGCGAACAGGAGGGCGTGGAGGGCGCTCGAGATCGGCTGCGGGCCGGCGCGCCTGATGCGTCCACTCAGCCGGCATTTCGGGGAGATCCACGGAGTGGATGTTTCCGATGAGATGGTGCGGCTGGCGAGGGAACGTTTGCGGGATGTTCCCCATGCGCATGCACACTTGAGCGCGGGCGCGGACCTGCGCCAGTTCGCCGATGAATCCTTCGACCTGGTGTATTCCTATGCGGTGTTCCAGCACATTCCGGACAAGGACGTGACGCTCAGCTACCTGAGGGAAGCGAGGAGGGTGCTGAAGACCGGGGGATTGTTGTGGTTCCAGGTGAACGGTCTCGCGGCGGGCGGCGCTCCCACCGACACCTGGAGCGGGGCGCGGTTCCGGGCGGAGGAGATCGCCGATTTCGCAAACGGCAACGACTTTCAGATGTACACGCTTGAAGGCTTGAATACGCAATACATGTGGACGAGCCTGCGGAAGCGCCCAAAGGGGTGGTGGGCTGAGCTTCCGGCGTCGCCGCCCCCAACTTCGGCGCGCATCCGAAAGATCGTCAATCCGCACGGGACGGAGCCGGTGGTGCCATCAAGCGGCCGTTTCGCGTGCGCTTCGCTGTGGATCGACGACCTGCATCCGGAGTGCGGGGTGAACCATGTCAGGGTCCGGATGGGGGATGGGTGGGGTTTGGCGAACTACATCGCGCCGCCGCTTGCGGGAGGAGAGCAGCAGATGAATGTGCTGCTGCCGGAAGGGGCTCCGACGGGTCTGGTTCCGGTGAGGCTGGAGTGGCTGGGGCGGCAGATGGGACCGGAGGCGATCATGAGGGTGACGGCGGCGAGTCCGCAGGTGCCGCGGCTGATGACGGTTGCCGACGCGACGGATCTGTTGCTTGGTCCGCGCATACGGTCGGGGTCGGTGAAGGTGGTGATGGAGGAGCTAACGAATCCGGCGGAGGTCCGTATACTGATTGACGGCCGGGAGGCGGCGGTGAGCATGGCGCACTGGTCCTGCCGCCGCACGCCGCGCGTCGAGCTGGTTGTGCGGTTGGATGAGACCATCGGGCGCGGCACGCATGTGCTGGAGGTGGCAGCGCGGCGCCAGCGCTACCCGGCGGTGCGCCTCGAGGTTGAGTAGAGTGCCGTATACTGGAGATGCGCGTGAAACATACCGCCGCTGTAATGTCTTTGCTGGTTCTGCTGTGGACCGCCGGCTCCGCGATGGCCGCGGCGAGGAAGCGGAGCGGAGCCACTTCCCACAAGCCCGCGAGTGTTCAGAAGAAGGCCGTGAAGAGCGCCCAGAAACGGACCAGCGCGACGTCGAGGAAGACCGCCGGCAGCGCCAAAGCGTACACGCGAGCGCGGACCACCGCCAGAACCAAGGGCTCCAGGAACCGCCGGGCAGCGCGATCCGCACCCGCGCGGAATTATGGGCAGACGACACCCACGCCGGAGCGGTATCGGGAAATCCAGCAGGCGCTCATCGAGCGCGGGTACTTGAAGGGGGAAGCTTCCGGCAAGTGGGACGCTGAATCGGTGGACGCGATGCGGCGGTTCCAGCAGGATCAGAACATCGAGACGAGCGGCCAGTTGGATTCGCTCTCGCTGATCGCGCTGGGTCTCGGTCCGCGGCGGACGGCCGGCGCGCAAGCGAGGCCATAGATGATTATCGGGGTTCCGAAGGAGATCAAGGATCACGAGGCAAGGGTGGGGCTGGCTCCGAGCGGCGTGACGGCGCTGCGGGAGCGCGGACACACGGTATTGGTGGAGACCAACGCGGGGGCGGGCAGCAGTATTCCCGATGAGGACTACATAGCGGCGGGCGCGCGGATTCTGCCGGCGGGGGAGGTATGGGGACGGGCGGATCTGGTGGCGAAGGTAAAGGAGCCGCAACCGGCGGAAACGCAGTACTTCCGTCCCGGCCTGATTCTGTTCACCTATCTTCATCTGGCTCCGATGCCGGAGCTTACAGCGGAGTTGTTGAAGAAGAGGGTGAACTCGGTGGCCTATGAGACCATTCGCGAGGCCGACGGGTCGCTGCCGCTGCTGACGCCGATGAGCGAGGTGGCGGGGCGCATGTCGGTGCAGGTGGGGGCGCAGTACCTGGAGGCTCCAAACGGGGGGAGGGGGATTCTGCTGGGAGGCATTCCGGGAGTGGCTCCGGCGAACGTTCTCATTGTGGGGGGAGGCGTGGTGGGGCACAACGCGGCCAAGGTGGCGATGGGAATGGGGGCGGAAGTAACGCTGATTGATAAGAACCTGGAGCGCCTGCGCGAGATTGACGACATTTTCAACGGGCACGTGATGACGATGGCTTCCAATTCGTCGACGATCGGGGAAGCCGTCCGCAAGGCCGACCTGGTGGTGGGCGCGGTGCTGATTCCGGGCGCGTCGGCTCCGAAACTGGTGCGGCGGGAGATGATCGCGAGGATGCGCAAGGGGTCCGTGGTGGTGGATGTGGCGATAGACCAGGGAGGGTGTTTCGAGACTTCGCGGCCCACCACGCACAGCGAGCCTGTTTACTTTGTGGACGGAGTGGTTCATTACTGCGTGAGCAACATGCCCGCCGCGGTGCCGCAAACGTCCACCACGGGGCTGACGAACGCGACGCTGCCCTACCTGTTGACGATTGCCGAGCAGGGGTTGGAGCATGCCTGCGAGCACAACCGGGCGATCGCGGAGGGAGTGAACACATACCAGGGGGAGATCGTGCACGGCGCGGTGGCCGAATCCCAGGGACGGGACTGGCGCGAGCTGTCCGCGGTGATGTAGGAGCGGATCGCCTTGCCAGGGGCGAGCGATCGAACTACTCTAACAGGAGAGGCTCTCATGGACATCAACCGGCGTACTCTTCTCAAATACAGCCGCGCTCTGCCGCTATTCGGCACGATCGCGCTCGACTCGATCCGGCAAAAGGCCCTGGCGGCGGGCAGCAAGGCATCCGGCAACATTTACACGCGGATCGGGGTGCGTCCGTTCATCAACGCCCGAGGGACATGGACGTACCTGAGCGGTTCGCTGGAACTGCCGGAGGTGCGGGCCGCCAAGCAGGAGGCCGCGAGGCATTTCGTGGACATCTTCGAGCTGCAGCGCGCGGCCGGCAAGCGGCTGGCGGAGCTGTCGGGGGCCGAATCGGGAATGGTCACGTCGGGCGCGGCTGGGGCGATGGCGTCGGCGGCGGCGGGGTGCATGGCGGGGACTGATCCCGCGAAGGTATGGCAACTTCCCGACACGACAGGGATGAAGGGAGAAGTCATCATGGCCGGGGGGCGCAGCGCGTTTGACAGCGCGATTCGCCTTACCGGGGCCAAGCTAGTGGTGGCGCGCTCGGTGGAAGACGTGGAGGCGGCGATCAATTCGAACACGGCGATGATCTACACGACATCGCTTGGCGAGCGTCTGCAGAGGATTCACGAGATCGCGAAGAAACACCAGGTGCCGCTGCTGCTTGATGACGCGGCGGGCATTCCGCCGGTGGACAACCTGAAGAACTACGCGAAGATGGGGATTGATCTTTACTGTTTCAGCGGGGGAAAGGGTCTCGCGGGACCGCAGTGCTCGGGCCTGCTGCTCGGGCGGAAGGACCTGATCGAGGCGGCGCTGGCGAACACGAGTCCCTGGGAGGGAGCGGTGTGCCGGCCCATGAAAGTGGGCAAGGAAGAGGTGATGGGAGCGCTGGCGGCGGTGGAGGCGTGGTCGAAGATGGATCTCGAGGCGCTGAACCGGAAATGGAAGGAGCGGGTGGAGCGGATCGCCAAGCTGGTGGAAACGGTTCCCGGGGTCACGACCAACATCTCGATTCCCGAGGGAGGAAACCGCTACCCGACGCTGACGGTGAATTGGGACGAGGCGGGGTGGAAATACACGGTGGCCGATTGCGACCGGCAGTTGCGGGAAGGCGAACCGCGAATCGAAGTGCTCACGGCTTCGAATCCGAGCCTGGTTCCGGCGGTGCGCGGGAGGGATCCGAAGACGCCGCGGCACAACAAACTGCAGATCATCTCGATGACCATGGAGCCGGGAGAAGAACTCGTGGTGGGCAAGCGCCTGCGGGAACTGCTCAACGCGGCGCGCAAGAACGCCAAGGCATAGAGCGGATCATTCCTCGCACCTGTTGCCGCGGATGGTGTTCGCCTCGCGCCTGACGCCGGGGGCGAAGACGACGCAATACTTCGACATGCCGTAACCCTGGACGGTGTTGTTCTCGACCAGGTTGCGGGCGGCCGGGGCGGGGCGCTCGGCGCCTTTGCCGAGGTAGATGCCGCCACGAAGCAGGTCCGGCTCATCCTTCTTATAGAGACAGCCGATTGCGGGGTTGTCGTTGCAATGAGCGGTGTTCACGTTGCGGAAAACATTTCCGCGCACGATGTGATCGCGGCCGATGAGGAAGAGGCCGCCGAAACGAAATCCCGTGATAATGTTTGAATCAATTGTTATATTTTTTGATTGCATATCGGGATTGCTGTTGTTGAGCACGATTCCGTAGTGGCCGTGGGGATAAGCGCCGGCATCGCGGCGGTTGATACACTGGTTGCCCCGCACGGCGCCGTCATGGAAGCCGTCGAGGTCGATGCACTTGCCGTTCACCTCCTCGAAGGAGTTGCCGGCATAGACGCTATCCTCGACATTGCCGGCGGTATCGATCGCCACCGGCACGGCGCCGTGGAGCACGTCGACGATCGCTGATGGAAAGCCGATGAATCCGCCGTGGTTCGCCTGAATCCTCAGCGCCACCACATGTCCGGCCTGTAGCGCGTCGCGGCCGATGTAGTTCAATTCGTTCCCGGTGAATTCGCCGTCGCGGTTGCGCGGAGAGCGATAGAGGGAGTGGGTCCAGATGCCGTTGCCGCGGATATTGCGGAGTTTGCAATTGCGGACGGTGAACCGTTGCGTTCCCTCCTCGATGAGAATTCCGCCGGTCGCATTATTGAACCCGTTTTCGTCGAGCGAGCCCGAGTCTCCGACGGACACCCGGTCGATGACAACCTGTTTGCAGCGGCTGACCAATACGGCATAACTGACCACGTTTCGAATGGAAAGACCGGTGATGGCAATCCCGCTCGAGTCCTCGACGAGGATGGCGTTATTGGGATTCCAGCGCGCCATGGGCTGATCAGAGGGGGGAAGGGCAAGGCGGCGGTCAGCGGATTCGCGGTTTCCCTCGATGGCAAAATTCTCGAGTTTCACATTTTTCGACCGCAGGATCAGCAATGCCGCGCGGCCGTCGAATTTCATGCGCAACCGGCTCCGCGCGGTTCCGCGGATGGTCAGGTCGCGGGCTCCTTCAATGACGAGAGGGCGCGACAAGCCGGTATCCCCCGAGGGCAGTTCCACGACGCCGCTTTTCCGTTCGAGAGCGCTTCGCAATCCTGACTCCTTGCGGCAGCCGGCGCAGAAAAGGAAGGCGGCCAGGAGCGCGGCGGCGATGGAGTGTCCACTCGTCCGAATTGACTTCACCTTCGCTAGACTAACATCCGGATGTCCATTATTTTCGAAGGCTGCGCCCACGCGCCGTTAAGGGCGTTCACCGCCACCGCTCCCTCGGGGTTTGTCATCGGAGTGGTGGGGGATGACGGGGCGGGCAAGGAGATTCTGTTGCGGCTGGCGAGCGGAACCCTCGCGCCGGAGGCGGGGACGGTCACGGCCACGGCTCCGCACCGCCACCACGGACCTTTCGATGAGGTGGTGATCGGGAAGGCGCAAACCCTTTCGCTCTACCATACGCTGGCGCTCAAGGATGGCCTGGCGCGCGCGCAGGCGGCCATCGAACTGGAGCTTTTCCGCAGGCGAGGGGGGACCGCCCTGCTCGTCTCGCATGAACCGGACGTGATTCAATGGCTGGCTGATGAGGTGTGGTGGATCGAGGGAGGGCTCCTGGCGGCCAGGGGCGACCCGCGGGAGGTGCTGGACCGTTACCGCCATCACATGGCCGCGAGGCTGCGTTCGCGCGCGGGAGGGACGCAGATTCCGCTCACTCCGGCGATGCGCCGGGGCGATGGCCGGGCGCGCATTGTTTCCCTCGAGACGCTCGATGGAGAAGGGGTTCCGACGGCTACATGGCGAGCGGGGGAAGCGGCGGGAATCCGCGTCACCGTCCGATTTGAGCGGGAGGTGGAAGATCCGGTAATCGGTATTCTGATTCGCACGCGCATCGGGTTTGAAGTCTATGGGACGAACACCGAGTTAGAGAAGGTGAAGATCGGGCCCTGCCGGGCGGGGCAGACGATACAGGCGACCTTCTCGTTTGTCTGCCACCTGTGCCCGCATGAGTACACGCTCACGGCCGCTTCTCATGATCCGGATGGGGTATGGCATGACTGGGTGGAAGACGGCATTGCGTTCACGGTGTGCGACGGGCGATACACCGCCGGTGTCGCCTGCCTGCGGGCCACGGTGAGTTGCGTGGAAACCGAGCCGCCCGAGTGAGGCCGGGTCCGGTTGTGACTTTAGTCACAGCAAGGCGGGATTGCCGACCGTATTCTCTATCAACGGGGCGTGAGGGAGCGTGTCAAATCGATTGGCAAGTGGAGGATCCAGGCGCCCATGCAATCCGGACATTCCTGCCGTCTTCTCCGCACGGGGTGGGCCTCGATTCTGGCCCGCGTCACGGCGGCGCTGCTCCTGTTTGAACTCGTCTCCGGCCTGGCGATCACGTTCGGGCCGTTTCATCCAGCTGTTGAATGGGGTTTGCTGGCGCATACTCTGATCGGGGTGGCGGCGATAGCTCCGATGGCGTGGTACTTCGCGCGGCATTGGAAGGACTACGGCGGACAGGCGATGTCCGATGTGCTGCTGCTTGGCTATGTTGGGCTGGCGGCGCTGGCGGTCTGTGTGGCGACGGGGGCGGTGGTTAGCTGGCAGGGGCTGTTTGCGGCGCGCACGACGCCGTGGCTGCGGTATCTGCACCTCATCTCGGCGCTGCTGGCGGTGGCCGCCTCGGTTCCGCACATCGTCATCTCGTGGCTGCGGCGGAGACGGACGGAATTCACGCGGCCCGCAAGAGGATGGGTTGCGATGGCCGCGGGGGGGTGTCTGGCGGGGGTGTGCGCGACGGCCATGCTGACCCTCTCCTATTCGGGCATGAAGTACCGCAATGAGTTTCCGCCCGACTACAATTACCTGTACGGAAAAAACCGTCCCTTCGCTCCGAGCCTGGCGCGGACGACGACCAACGGCGCCTTCGATGCGCGGTCGATGGCGGGGTCGGCCACGTGCGGTTCGAGCGGGTGCCATACGCAGATTTATGAAGAGTGGCAGCCGAGCGCGCACCGTTATGCCGCCATGGATCCGGTTTTTCAGGGCATCCAGAACGTCATGGCGAAGCAAAACGGGCCGGAATCGACGCGCTATTGCGGAGGGTGCCACGACCCGATCTCGCTGTTTTCCGGGACGAAGAATATTTTCGTGGAGAACCTCACGGGTCTCGATGGATATAACGAAGGCATCTCGTGCGTCGCCTGCCACGCGATTCAGAAGACCGACATACGGGGCAACGCGAACTACACGATCGCGCAGCCAGGCGAGTATTTGTGGCAATGGAGCGGCGCGCATACGGCGGGCGCGGCGGCGCGCAATTTCCTGATCCGCGTCTGGCCGGCCGAGCACAACCGGCTGAGCAGGCGGATGTACAAGAAGCCGGAGTATTGCGCGGCCTGCCACAAGCAGTTCATCGACCAGGAGGTAAACCGCGTGGGATGGGTTCAGCTACAGAACCAGTACGACAACTGGGCGGCGAGCCACTGGAACAAGAAGGGGGACGCGCGGGCGACCGTCGAGTGCCGGGAGTGTCACATGCCGCTGGTGGAGTCGGTGGATCCGGCCGCGGGCGACTCGACGGACTATAACCGGAGCCCGGCGGACCGCAAGCACCGCAGCCACCGGTTTCTGGCGGCGAACAATTTCGTGCCCAGCCTGCTGCGGCTGGAAGGCGCGGCGAAACACACGGAGTTAACGGAACAGTGGCTGCGTGGGGAGATCAGCATTCCCGAGATACGGAACAAGTGGGCGGAAGGACCGGTGGTGAAGTTGCGCCTCGAGGCTCCGCCGACGGCGGCGCCGGGGGAGAAAGCGGCGGTGCGGGTGGTGCTGGTGTCGAACAAGGTGGGGCACGACTATCCAACCGGGCCGCTGGACATGATTCAAAGCTGGGTGGAGTTGCGGGCCGAGGATGAGACGGGGCGCGCGGTTTTCGTTTCCGGGGAGCGCGATGAAAGGAACTTCCTGCGGCCGGGGACGTTCCTGTTCAAGGCGGAGCCGGTGGACCAGTACGGCAATCTGATCGACCGCCACAATCTTTGGGAGATGGTGGGGGTGCGGTACCGGCGTTCGCTGTTCCCCGGTTATTCGGATACGGTGGAATACAACGTAGTGTGCCCATCGGGCGCGGCCCAGGTTGAGACGAAGGCGGGCGGCGATACACGGGAATTCTCAGTCCGGGCGAAGAAGGCGGGGAAGATGCGTGTTACGGCGACGCTCCATTACCGCAAGATCGACCAGTTTCTGCTGAACTACGTGATGGGCGAAGAGGCGCGTCTGACATCTCCGGCGGTGGAGATCGCGAAAGCGTCGGCTGAGATCACAGTGGCTCCCAGGGGGAAATGAGATCGTGCAGGCTGCTGTTCCGCCGCCGCCTCCACGCAGGCCGGTTTCCCGGCGCCACCGGCGGATCGCATGGACCGCGTCGACGCTCGCCGCGCTGGTGCTGATCAGCGGGCTGGTTGCGTGGCGCATTCACAAGGACAACGAGCCGGAGCAATATACGCCAGGCGAAGCGTCGGAGGACGTGACGTCGGTGATCAGTGAACAGGGGAGGCGGGGCGGCGCGGTGGAACAGGCGCGCACCGAGGTGAGTTCCCGGAAGGCCGACGCCTTGCGCGACGCGGGACGGCCGCTGCCCGCCGGCGCGCCGGCTCCGCGGTTCACCGATGTAACGAAGGAGGCCGGTCTTGGAGGGTTTCGGCAGTTTGAGGGGGCGCGCACGTCACAGTTGCCGGAGGACATGGGGTCGGGGCTTGCGTGGGGCGATTTTGACAACGACGGCAATGACGACCTGTTTGTGGTGAGCGGGGGCGGGGGACTGAACCTGCCGGACAGGCAACTCGCGGCCTCGAAGCTTTACCGCAACGTTGGAGAGGGGCGTTTCGAGGAGCAAGGCTTTCCGGAGACGCGGATTCGCGGGATGGCGGCCGCCTGGGGGGACTACAACAATGACGGCCGGCTGGACCTGATCGTGACCGGATACGACACGATTCTCCTGTTTCGCAACGATGGCGGCCGCTTTGTTCGCGACACCCGCTTTCCTTCGCCCAAAGGCTTCTGGTCGGGAGCGGCGTGGGGCGATTACAATCGGGACGGGCTGCCCGATCTCTACATCTGCGGGTACGTAAAATACGTTGTTGGGAAAGGGGACGCGGCGAGCATCTCGCAGCAGTTCGGCAAGGAGGTTCCCTTCACGCTCAACCCGGCGTCGTATGAGCCGGAACGAAACCTGCTGTACCGCAACAACGGCGGAGGATCGTTCACCGAGGTGGCGCGGGAACTGGGCGTGGCGAACGCGGAGGGACGCAGCCTGAGCGGGTTGTGGCACGATTTCGACGGGGACGGCTGGCTGGACCTCTACGTTGCCAACGACATTTCAGAGAACAGGCTGTATTTGAACCGGAGAGGAAAGTTCGTTGATTCGGGACGCAGCGCGTGGGTGGAGGAGTACCGCGGGTCGATGGGGCTGGCGGCGGGCGATTTCGACAGGGATGGCGACGACGACCTGTTCATCTCCCACTGGATTGCGCAGCAGTATGCGCTCTACCAATCCCTGCTCTCCGAGCAGAAGGAAGCGGGAGAGAAGACGGAACTGCACTTCACGGACGTATCGGAAGTACGCGGCATCGGGCAGCCGTCGATGCAGATGATCGGATGGGGCGCGAGTTTCGCCGATTTCGATTCCGACGGCTGGCTGGATTTGGCGGTGGCCAACGGGAGCACTTTCGAGGTGAAGGAGAGCAGGCGGCAATTGGCGGCGATGCCGTCGTTTCTGTTCTGGAACGCGAGGGGGCAGTTCTTTCACGACCTGGCTCCGTGGAACCAGTCATTGGGGCAGCCGCACGTCAGCCGGGGGCTGGCGGTTGCGGATTTCGACAACGACGGCTCGATGGACATCGCGATGGTGGATCACGGCGAGGGGGTGCGGCTGTTGCGCAATGACATGCCGCACGGGAACTGGGCGGAGATACGGCTTCACAGCCGGACCGGCAAGGGGGCGGTATCGGGATTCGGGGATGGGGCGGTGTTGACCGCCTGGGCGGGCGCGGTTCCTTTGCGGCGCACCATCACCAGCGCGTCCTACCTGTCACAGGACAGCCGGCGGGCGCACTTCGGCCTGGGGGCGGCGTCGAAGATCGACCGGCTGGAGGTGCGTTGGGGGAACGGGCGGGTGGAAACGTGGACGGATCTGGCGGCGAATCACATTTGGGAGATCACGGAGGGAGAGAGAGAAGCACGCCAGTTCGCGCCACGGGGACCGGCAGGCCAGCATCCGGTAGTGCGATTCTGGGAGAAGCAGCGGGCAGCAATGGATGCAATGAAACGCGAGCATGATCCGGCAAAGGCGGCGAGGCTTTTTCGGGAAGCGCTGGAAATGGACCCGAGGCACGAGGATTCGCTTTATTACCTGGCGAACTGCCTTGCGGCGGGAGGGGACGCGGCCGGGGCGGTTGCCGAACTCGAGAAGCTGGCGCGAGTGAATCCGCAAAGCCACCGGGCGCTGCAAAGGAAGGGCGAGTTGCTGGCGTCATCGGCAACGTCGCGCGCGCAGTTCCTGGCTGCCCGGGCTCCGCTCGAGGCCGCGCTGCGGCTGAATTCGGAGGAGACCGGGACGCTGGTGCTGTTGGGAGAAGTGGATCTGGCGCTCGGCGACCTGAGGACGGCGGACCAACAGTTCACGCACGCCTGCCAGGCCAACGCGCGCGCCGCCAACGCGTGGTTTCTTCGCGGCTATATCGCGTGGCGGCGGAAGGACGAACGCGAGGCGGCGGCGATGCTCGCGGCCGCGAGGAAGGCATTGGGGCCGGACTGGAAACCTCGAGGCGCCGCGCTCGAGGGGGATGTGAAACGCAGCATGTACAAGGAAGCCGGTTTTCTGAACGTGTTTGCCGAGGAGTGGGATGGGAGCGCGGTTCCCGGCCGGGCTTATGCCCCATTGGAGGAGTACCTGCGCCGCTTCCGGCGCTAGTTGGCTATGCGCGACATCGAAGCAATCAAACAACATGAAGCGGCGTTACAACGGTCGGCGACAGTCTGGATTGTGACAGGGCTGCTGTTCATGCTTTTGCCGGGGACGTTTCTCGGAGCATGGAATCTTATCTCGATATCGGACGAACACGGCGCGGCGCACGTGGATCCGGCATGGATTCAGGCGCACGGGCACGCGCAGATTTTTGGGTGGATCGGCTGCTTCATTCTGGGCATCGGCTTTTATTCGCTCTCGAAGATGCGGGGGCAGGCTCCATTCGCCATCAGCCGGTCATGGACGAGCTGGGCTTTGTGGACGGCCGGGGTGGGGCTGCGGTGGGCGACGAATTTATGGCGGTGGGAATGGCGGGTGGCTTTGCCGGTTTCGGGCGTATTGGAACTGGCGGCGTTCCTTCTGTTCTTCCTTACGGTTCGCGGGCATCGCGGCGAGAAGAGTCCAAGCGAGGGGGGCCAGGGTTCGCGCATCTGGATCGGGATTGTCGTAGTGGGCACGATGGGTTTTTTGCTCAGTCTGCTGGCGAACCTGGGAGCGGCCATCCATTCGGCTTTCGAGGGGGCGGGTCCGGCGGTGGCTCCGGGGTTGAACTCGCGTCTGCTGGCGGTGTACACGTGGGCTTTCCCGGTGGTCACTATTTGGGGTTTCAGCGCACGCTGGCTGCCCACGTTTCTGGGTCTTTCAAGACCTGATGACCGGCTTCTGAAAGCGGCGCTGGCTATCAACACGGCGGCGGTGGCATGCGCGCTCGGCGCGTGGTGGCTGCCGGCGACCACGCTATTCCTGGCGGGTTCGATTACCGCGGCGGCGGGGTTGCGGATTTTCTCGAGAGGGGAGCGGCCGCCGAAGATTGTGGGAGTGCATCCGACTTTTCCGCTGTTCGTCCGCATCGCCTATGCCTGGCTGCTCATCGCGGCCTGTATTTCGTTGAGCGCGGCGGTATGGGATAAGGCGGGCGGCTTGTGGGGCGCGTCGCGCCACGCGCTGACGGTGGGGTTCATATCGACGATGGTTTTTGCCATCGGCCAGCGGGTATTGCCGGCGTTTTGCGGAATGCGCGTCCTGTTCAGTCCGGTTCTGATGTTTGCGGCGCTGGCGTCACTGAACGCCGGATGCTTTCTGCGGGTCGGATCGGAGATCGGCGCGTATGAGGGATACCTGCCCGCGCTGTGGTCCGTGCTGCCGGTTTCAGCGATCATCGAGATGACGGCGATGACGCTGTTCGCGGCCAACCTGTTCGTCACGTTCGGGCAGGATCCTCCGCATTTGCGGTATCAGCAAAGGGCGGCCCAGATGCAGGGTTCCTGAGCAGATTTCCTGCCCGCTGCTATGCTCGAAGTGCAATGTCCCGGAAGGCTTGCTGGATGCTGGCGGGTTTGGCGGCGGGCGCTTGCGCGGCGTTCGCCTGGCAGCAGGCGTTCCGGGTGTACCCGAGCCTCGAGCCCTACGACAATGTTCCGGTGCCCAGGGACTGGGGGGAACACACGGAGTGGGTGTTCGGGCGCCTGATGTATCCCGAGCATCCGAATGCAATGTTCGGGCGGCGGTCGCGGTGGGGCGGGGAGCAGAACTGGCGGGAGGGGGGAACCAGTTGGACGCAGGACTACCCGCGGGCGGACCGGCATTTTGCGCAGGCTATCCGGAGATTGACACGGATTCACGCGCGATCCACCGAACAGCCGGTGAATCCGGATGACAAGGATGACATCTATAACTGGCCTTGGTTGTTCGCCGGCGAGATGGGGGATTGGAAGCTGACGGCGGCGCAGGCGAGGACCGTGCGCGAGTACCTGCTGCGGGGCGGATTTCTGATGCTCGATGATTTTTGGGGGACGGAGGAGTGGGACCGGTTTGACGAGAGCATGCACCTGATCTTTCCCGACCGTCCGGTGGTGGAGCTGGAGGACGCGGATCCGATTCTGCACAGCGTTTATGAGTTGAAGGAACGTTACACGATACCGGGACAATGGGCGCTGCGGCGCGGGACGACCTACCGCAAGGACGGCTCGACGCCGCACTGGCGGGGCATCTATGACGACCGCGGGAGAGTGATGGTGGCGATCTTGTTCAACTCGGATATTGGAGATTCGTGGGAGTTCGCCGATGATCCGAACTATCCGGAGAAGTATTCGGCGCTGGGCATCCGGCTGGGGGTGAACTATGTCATTTACGCGATGACGCATTGAGCAGGGGGATTCCGGCTGTGATGGAATCTGGGTGAATTGGCGCGGATTCGTGATATCACACACCCAACCAGGGGGTGATTGTGGGGCGGCCGTTAATTTTTCCTTACGGGCGAACCAATGAACTCGACCATGCGCAACTCGGTGGCGCGCAACCGGCGGGCGATGAGATTCGCCATCATTTGAAACACATGGACGCCCAACTCGCTGTTCTTACGGCAGGCGGAGCGCAGGCGGTCCGCGCGAATGCGCACGGCCACGCATGGTTCCTGGGCGCGAATCTGGAAGGCGCGATAGGGATTATCGACGAGCGCGGACCAACCAAATGCCTCGCCGGCGTGCAGGCGCTCGATGCAAATAGTGTAGGTGGGGGTGTGGATCTCGAGGAAGACGGTGCCCGAGAGGAGCAGGTAGAAGAAGCGGGGCCGTTCACCCGAACTGAACACCAGCTCATCCTGGCGGATATGAACCAGTTGAGCAAAGCCGGCGATAGCGGCGAGGTGCGATCGCGGCATTTTACGGGTGAAGTTGTGCGACCGGAGCAGTTCGAGCAGGCGGTCTTTACCGATTCTCTTGACTTTGGCCATCGTGCTGATCAATTTATTCTCCCGCAGCGGCACCGATACGGCGGCTGACAGCGTCGATGGCGCGCTCGAGAGCGTCCACCACCATCGAGGGACTCGCCGGCGCCGGGGCCAGGGGAACATAGCGTGTGGAGAAGGGCTGCAGCAGAGTGGCGATGACAACTTCGGAAGAGACGTGCTCGCGGATGGCGCAACTGCCCTCGATCACGGGGCGGGGGCAGGTGGAACAGAGCGCTTCGCGAATGGCGGGAAAGTGTGATGGGGATCCTCGTTTCTCATTCGTCAATATCGCCGCCACCAGGGGCAGACGCTGATTCAACTGGCAGCAGGCGGGGTCTTTGAGCCCACAACTACCGTCGGGCCT
Organism: Bryobacteraceae bacterium; assembly: GCA_019187195.1. Lineage (GTDB taxonomy): Bacteria > Acidobacteriota > Terriglobia > Bryobacterales > Bryobacteraceae > CADEFT01. The sequence continues at coordinate 48,498 of JABAQT010000060.1, read as the reverse complement.
ACGCTCGTCGCAGAGAGTGCAGAGTTCGAGACGCAACAGGGACACAACTTCGGCTTCAGAGAACATCCTCTTCCCCCTAAATATTCGATGGAAAAACTGAAGCACGCCGGTTGCCATTCGCGGATGTTCGCGAAACGCGAAAGCCGCGGGTGGTGTCCCACGCGCGATAGGAGGAATTGCAACCACCACCGCGCGTCCCTGACCGCCGGACACCACCGCATCCCCGTTGATGAGGCAATAGGTTTTCTCTCGATGTTAGGGCCTGGGGCCGCATGTGCCAATACTGAAAATTCTGTATATGGGCTACGATAGGCTGTTCATGGCAAAACCACTGGATGGAATCCGGGTGCTTGATTTTTCGCATGCGCTGGCGGGGCCGTATTGCACGATGCTGATGGCGGATTACGGGGCTGAGGTCTACAAGGTTGAAGGGGTTGACACGCACGACATGGGACGCACGTGGGGGCCGCCGTTTCAAGGTGGGGAAGCGTCGTATTTTCTGGGGCTGAATTGCGGCAAGCGGGCGGTTTCGGTGGATCTGAAGGATGAGCGGGGGCGCGAGGTGTGTCTGCGGATGGCGGAAAAGGTGGACGTGTTGATCGAGAACTTCCGTCCGGGGGCGATGGCGCGTCTCGGATTGGGATGGGAAGAGGCGAGGGCGCGGAATCCGCGGCTGATCTACTGTTCGATTTCTGGGTATGGGCATAGCGGACCGGCGCGCGACAAGGCGGCGATGGATCTGATCCTGCAGGCATCGAGCGGGCTGATGAGCATGACGGGAACGGAGGACGGGCGGGTGGCCCGATGCGGGCATTCGGTGGCCGATATTACGGCGGGGATGTTCGCGCTGATCGGGGTGCTGATGGCGTTGAGGTCAAGGGAGCGGACGGGAGCGGGGCAGTTTGTGGACGTCTCGATGTTCGATTCGATGATCTCGGCGATGGCGTCGAACTTCGCTTATCACCTGGGGAGCGGAAATATTCCGCGGCCGCTCGGGACGGCATTTCCGACGATCGTGCCTTACGCGGCGTTTCCGGCGAAGGATCGCGAGATCGCCATTGCGGTAGCGAGCGAGAGATTGTGGGCGGCGTTTTGCGAGGCGGTGGAGAAGCCCGAATGGATGACGGATGAACGGTTCGCCACGAACTCCCAAAGGGTGAGGCACCGCGGCGTTCTCGAGGCGGCGATTGCGGGGGTGCTCGGACGGCGGGCGGCGGAAGAGTGGGAGGAAGTTTTCCGACGGCGCGGAATTCCCTGCACTCCCGTGCGGAACCTGAAAGAAGTGGCGGAAGATCCGCAGGCGGCGGAGCGGAATATGTTTCCGGCGGTGATCCACCGGGCGGCGGGAGAGGTGAGGGTGACCGGGGTTCCGGTGAAGTTGAGCGAAACGCCGGGGAGCGTCGCATCGGCGGCGCCGCTTGTGGGGCAGCACACGCGGGAGGTGTTGCGGGAGGTGCTGGGGATGAAGGATACGGAGATTGACGAACTGGTTCGCGACAGGGTGGTAGTGGAAGGGGAGTAAACCTACCGCGTGAGGGGTTGGGTCTGCGCGCGGAATTGAGCGAGGTGATTTTCGAGCACCTGCCTGAGGTGCGAGGGTTGAGTGGATGGAGGGAGTTTCGAGATGGCCTCCTCGATGGTTTGGATGGCGGCGGGGGAATCGCCATTGGCCTGGTAGGCGCGGGCGAGGGTGTCGAGGAAGACGAGGTCCGAGCGGTTGGTTTTTTGCGCGGCGATTTTGGCGATTTCAAGGGCGAGGGCGGGGTTGCGGAGTTCCTCGGGTCTTGCCGTGAGGAGGGCGTTGGCGTAGGAGTGGATGAGGGCGGGCCGGGCTTCGGGGGCGGCGGCGAGCTCCTTCAGCAGGGCGAGGCCGCGGCTGGTGTGCGCGCGGGCTTCGGTTGGATTGTGGAGTTCGACGAAGTAATCGCCGGCGAGGATTTCGAGCAGGGCCAGCCGTTCGTGGATGATCTCATTGGAGGGATCTCCCGTGGCCAATTTGTCCATGATCTCGAGCGAGCGCAGCGTGGAGGCGAGCGCCTGGGGCATGTTGTCCAACTGCCAGTAGACGTCGGATTCATTCTTCAAGGTGGAGGCCATATCGAGCAGGGCGCGTTTGTCGCCGGGGTCGAGGCGGGCGAGTCCCTCATAGATGGAGCGCTGTTCCTGGTAGCGTTCGAGCGCGCCCTTGTAGTCGAGCATTTCGAACCGGACGTGGCCGGTCTTGCCGATGAGCATGGCGCGCAGGCGCTTGAGGCCATCGCGATGGGTTTCGGCATAGAGTGAATCGACGGCCTCGGTGGCGAGTTGGTATTCGGCCAGAGCGAGCGACACTTCTCCGTTGGCGCGGCGGATGTCGCCGATTTTCATTTTCATGATGGCGACGCCGCGGCGCGAGCGGAAGTTCGCGGGATCGATGGCGAGCACGGCGCGATTTTCGGCGAGGGACGCCTGGTAGTGATCGAGGGCGATAGCCCGCTGATCGTTGGAGGAGGAGAAATCGCCGAGGCTCTCATGCGCGGAGGCGAGATCCTGATGGGCGTCGATGCTGCCAGGCTGGGCGAGGCTCAGATCGAGGAGGGTCTTGAGGGCGGTTTTGGCGCGGTTGATGGCCTCGGGCAACCTGCCCTGCTGCTCGTCGATGTCCGCCGTCCGGAGGATGGCAAGCGCGACGTAGCGCCGGGCGCGGGGATTTCCGGGGTGGGCGCGGAGGACGGACTCGGCGACGGCGCGAGCCTTGGCGTAGGTGTCGAGGGCCTGGCGGGTGTTTCCGAGGTTGGTTTCGTAGGGGCTGCCCTGGGCTCCGGCGAGTTTGATGTAGGCGTCGGCGAGATCGAGTTGGAGGCCGGTATTCGTGCTCGATTCCGCGGCCAGCCAACTGAGGTATTCCGAGGTCTTGGCGATGATGCGGGAGCGGGCATAGGCGGAACCCGGCATGTCGCGGATGCTGTCGTGGACATCGAAGAGGAAGGTTCCAAGGAGGGCGCGCAATTCGTTAAAGCGGCGTTCGGCGAGCGCGCGCTGGGTTTCCGCCTTACGCGACTGGCGGATGATGCCGGCAACTCCGGCGATGAGGATGAGCACGGCCAGCGCGCCGGCGGCGAAGGCCGCGCGGTTGCGGCGGGCGAATCTGCCAAGGACATAGAGAAAAGTGGATGGCCGGGCTTCGACGGGCTTCGAGGCGAGGTGGCGTTCGATATCCGCGGCGAGGGCGGCGCAGGAGGAGTAGCGCTGTTCGGGTTGCTTGCGGATGGCCTTGAGGACGATGGCGTCGAGGTCCCCGGCGAGGCGCTGGCGGAGTTTTTCGGGCGTAGTGGAGCGCTGGGCGGCGACGGCGGCGGGATCCTTGCGGAACACGGAATCACTCGGCTTTTCGGGCGGCAGTTCGCAGATGGCGTAGGCGAGCGCAACTTCGCTTGGGGTTTCGACGGCATAGGGCCAGCAGCCGGCGAGCAGTTGATGGAGCAATACACCGAGGGCATAGATGTCGACGGCGATGGTGATGGGGCCTGAGCGAAGCTGCTCCGGGCTGGCGTACTCGATGGTGAAGGTGCGGAAGGACTGGGTCAATTCGGAAGCCTGGGTGTGGCCGTGGCCGGCGGCTGACCGCATGAGTTTCGCGATGCCGAAATCGAGCAGTTTGGGGACGCCTTCCGCGGTGACGAGGATGTTGCGCGGCTTGATATCGCGGTGCACGATGAGGGCGCGGTGGGCGTACTGGACCGCGGCGCAGACCTGAAGGAAAAGGTGGAGACGCTGCTCGATTCCGAGTTTGCGGGCGTTGCAGTATTCATCGATGGGCGTCCCCTCGACGTAATCCATGAGAAAGTAGGGGAGACCTTCCGCGGTGACGCCTCCGTCGAGGAGTTTGACGATGTTGGGGTGATCGAGAGCGGCGAGAGTTTCGCGCTCCTGGAGAAAGTGTCCGATGGCGTGCGGGCCGGCGGCATCGGGGGAGATCACCTTGAGAGCGGCCTGCTTGTTGAACTGTCCGTCCACGCGCGCGGCCTGGTAGACGCTGCCCATCCCGCCCGAGCCGATGAGGCGGGTGACTTCATAAGGGCCGAACAGGCGGCCTATCATCGATGTGGAAGGAGGTCCCGTCATCGCTGCCACAATCGCAAAATTGTTCCGATACGCCTAAAATAGCACCTATGGACTCAGTTTCCCGAAGGACTTTTCTCGCGGGCGGCGCGGCGCTGTCGACGGCCAAGGCGTATACGCGAATCGTGGGGGCGAACGACCGCATCCGGATCGGCGTGATCGGCTGCGGCGGCATGGCCACGGGGCACATGCACGCGCTGGTGAAGATGAGGGAGGCGGAGAACCTGGAGATTGCCGCGGTGAGCGATTTGTACGAGAAGCGGCTGGAGAAGGCGAGCCAGCTCACGGGCGGCAAGATGCAGAAGGACTATAAGCAGATCCTGGACGACAAGGACGTTGATTATGTATTGAACGCCACGCCCGAGCACTGGCACGCGCGCGTCATTCTGGACGCGCTTTCGGCGGGCAAGCACCTTTACAGCGAGAAGCCGATGACGTATTCGATCGAAGAGGCGAAGAAGGTGGTGGCGAAGGTGAAGGCCACGGGTCTCAAGCTGCAGGTGGGCGTGCAGGGCATGTCGGACGAATCGTACGAGACGGCGAACCAGTATGTAAAGGAAGGGTACCTGGGCAAGGTGGTGCTGGCGCAGATCGACTACTCGCGCAATCACAAGGGAGATTTCTGGCTGTACGAAGAGGACCCGGACGCCAAGCCGGGCGTGAACCTCGATTGGAACACGTGGCTGCTGCCCACGAAGAAGCGTCCCTATGACGCGGAACGGTTCTTCAGCTGGCGGCGGTTCTGGGATTATTCGGGCGGCATCGCGACGGACCTGTTCGTGCACCGCGTAACGCGCATCATACGCTCGCTGGGGCTGACGTTTCCCGAGCGGGTGGTGGCGACGGGAGGGAAGTTCGAGTTTTCGGAGAGCAAGGCGGAGATTCCCGACACCTTCAACATGCTGCTCGATTATCCGGAGGGCGTGACGGTGCAACTGGTGTCGTCGATGGCGAACGACACGCCGGTGCGGCACCTGCTGCGCGGGCACAAGGCGACGTTGGAATTCACGCGGACGGGTTTCACGATCACGCCGCAGAAGCTGTATGAGAACGAAGTGAAGCCGGTGGTCTACGAAAAGAAGGGCGCCGAGGACATTTCGCTGCATCACAAGAACCTTCAGGCCGCGATACGGAAGAATGAGCCGCTGAAGTGCGATTGCATGATGGGCTATTACGGCGTGGTGGCGGCGAGAATGGGCGTTGAGTCGTACCGCACGCGGAAGTACCTGGCGTGGGACAAGGCCAGGGAGCGCGTGGTTCATGCATAGGCTGGCGCTGACGGTACTGCTGGCGCTACCCGCCGCCGCGCAGAATTACGACCTGCTGCTCAAGGGCGGGCATGTCATCGATCCGCGGAACAACATCGACGGCGTGCGCGATATCGCCATCAGCGGGGGGAAGATCGCCGCGACGGGGGCGGAGATTCCGGCGGCGCGGGCGCGCAAGGTGGTGGACATGCGCGGCCTGTATGTGACGCCGGGGCTGGTGGACATTCACGTTCACGTGTTTCACACGACGGGGGTCGAGAATGCGTGGGCGGGGGACAACAGCGTGGCTCCGGACAGCTTCAGTTTCCGCACGGGAGTGACCACGATGGCCGATGCGGGGAGTTCGGGGTGGAGGAACTTCGAGACTTTCCGCCATACGGTGATCGACCGCGTGAAGACGCGTGTATTCGCCTTCCTCAACATTGCCGGACTGGGGATGATGACGAACATCGTCGAGCAGGCGACCTCCGATATGCAGCCGGAGGAGGTTGCGCGGATGGCGCGAAAACACAAGGATGTGGTGGTGGGAGTGAAGACCGCGCACTATGAAGGCGAAGATTGGACTTCGGTGGAGCGCGCGGTGGAAGCGGGCAAGCTGGCGAATATCCCGGTGATGGTGGATTTCGGGTGGTTCCGGAAGGGGCGTCCTTACTGGCGGCTGGTGACGGAGAAGTTGCGGCCCGGAGACATCAGCACCCACTTCTTCCGGGCTCCGGTTCCGTTTACCGGCGAGGATGGCAAGCTGTACGGCTATCTGAAGGAGGCGCGGGCGCGGGGAGTGAAGTTCGACGTGGGGCATGGCGGCGGGAGTTTTGTGTGGCGCAACGCCGTACCGGCGATCACGCAGGGGTTCTATCCGGATTCGATTTCGACGGACCTTCACGCGGGCAGCATGAACGGGCCGATGTTCGACATGCCGGTGACGATGTCGAAGATGCTGATTCTCGGCATGCCGCTGAAGGAAGTAATTCTGCGCTCGACGTGGAACCCGGCGCGGGAGATTCACCATCCCGAGTTGGGCCACCTGAGCGTGGGGGCCGTGGCGGACGTGGCCGCGTTCCGGGTGCTGGAGGGGGACTTCGGCTACGCGGACCAGGAGGGCGGGGTGATGAGGGGCAGACAGAGGCTGCAATGCGAGATGACGTTGCGGGCGGGCGCCATAGTTTACGACTGGAACGCGCGGGCGGGGGTGGACTGGAAGACGCTGCCCAAGGATTATGGCGTGAGAAAGGGCGAGTTCATTATTCCGCCGGGCCAGTAGCTTCCCGTTTTCGCCGGAATCACCGGTATGGCCCGTGTATCCTGAAGAGACATGCAGGATTTCGAAAAGCTTGGTGTATTCTATCTCGGGCGCCAGTATGACCCGGCCGCCCGCGCCCTCAAGGACGACCTGCTTCTTTACGAGTCGCGAGACCTGGTGACGCATGCGGTATGCGCCGGCATGACGGGAAGCGGGAAGACAGGACTTTGCCTCAGCATCCTCGAGGAAGCGGCGATGGACGGCATCCCCGCCCTCATCATCGATCCCAAGGGCGACCTGGGGAACCTGCTGCTGACTTTCCCCGAGTTGAAGCCCGAACAGTTCCGGCCCTGGATCAACGAGGACGACGCGCGCCGTAAGAACCTCGATCCGGATGAGTACGCAAGACAGCAGGCGGAGTTGTGGCGGGACGGGTTGGCCCAATGGGGAGAAAGCGGCGAGCGAATTGCCAACCTGCGCCGGAACTGTGATTTTTCCATCTACACGCCGGGCAGCGATGCGGGGCTGCCTGTCTCGATTCTGCGGTCTTTCGAGGCTCCGCCGCGGGAGGTCATCGACGATCGCGAGATGTTCCGCGAACTTGTGAGCGCCACCGCCACCGCGCTGCTCGGCCTGCTCGGAATCGACGCCGATCCAATTCAGAGCCGGGAACACATACTGCTCTCGAACCTGTTCGACAACGCCTGGCGCAACGGAGCAAACCTCGATATCGCGGGGCTCATCCACCAGGTGCAGAACCCGCCTCTGACGAAGATCGGCGTATTGGACATCGAGGGATTCTATCCCGCCAAGGAGCGCTTCGCGCTGGCGATGGCCATGAACAATCTTCTCGCTTCGCCGGGTTTCGAGGTGTGGCTGCAAGGAGAGCCGCTGGACATCCAGTCGCTGCTGTTCACGGCGCGGGGAAAGCCGCGGATGAGCATCTTCTCGATCGCTCATCTGAGCGACGCCGAGCGCATGTTCTTCGTCTCTCTGCTGCTCAACCAGACGCTAACGTGGATGCGCCGGCAGACGGGAACCACCAGTCTGCGCGCCTTACTCTACATGGACGAGATTTTCGGCTACTTTCCACCGGTGGGAGAGCCGCCCTCGAAGCGGCCGCTGCTCACGCTGCTCAAGCAGGCGCGCGCCTTCGGGGTGGGGGTGGTGCTGGCCACGCAGAACCCCGTGGACCTCGACTACAAGGGATTGTCGAACGCGGGGACGTGGTTCATCGGAAGGCTGCAAACCGAGCGCGACAAGAATCGCGTGCTGGACGGATTGGAGAGTGTAGCCGGAAGCGGAGGCGGATTCGACCGCGCGGAGATGGACCGCATGCTGTCGAGCCTCAGCAACCGTGTGTTTCTGATGAACGATGTACACCGCGGCGGGCCGGTGGTGTTCCAGACCCGCTGGGCGATGTCTTATTTGCGCGGACCGCTCACGCGCGCCCAGATCAAGCTGTTGATGGAGGGGGACAAAGCCGCGGCTCCGGCCGGCGCTCCGAAGACAGGCGCGGCGTCCGTTATGGGCGTCACCTCGGGCGCCCGCCCGGTTCTGCCGCCCGAGATTCCGCAGTATTTCGTCCCCGCGCGGTCTGCCTCCCCCCTTTATCAGCCCAGGCTGTTCGGCTCGGCCGAAGTGAAGTTTCTCGATGCCCGGCGGAACGTTGATCTCACGCGTTCGGTGAACATTCTTGCTCCCATCACGGCCGATGCGACGCCTGTGAGTTGGGAGGACGCCGCGGAAACGGATACCACCGCCGATGAACTCGAGAACGCGCCCGCCGATGGAGCGACGTTTGCGGACCTGCCCGCCGCCGCCGCCAAGGCGAAGAGCTATGCGCTCTGGAACAAGGAGTTTCTCAACTGGCTGTTCTCGAACCAGAAGCTCGATCTGTACCTGAGCCCGTCCACCAGTGAGATGTCGAACCAGGAAGAATCGGAGCGGGACTTCCGGGCGCGCCTGCAGATTCTCGCCCGCGAGCGCCGCGACGCGGATATGCAGGCCATTCGTGACCGCTACGCTCCGCGGATGGCGGCGCTCGAGGAAAAGATCCGCCGCGCGCACCAGAAGCTGGACAAGGAGAAGACCGAATCGCAAAGCGCGGTGCTAGAGGGCGTGGTGTCCGTTGGCGCGGGACTGCTCGGGGCGCTGTTCGGTTCCCGCAAACTCAGCACCGCGGCCGGCAAAGCGGCAACCGCGGTGCGGGGAATCGACAGGGCGCGGAGGCAGTCCGGCGATGTCACCTATGCCGAGGAAAACATCGCCACGCTGCAGGCGCAGAAAGAAGAACTCGAGGCTTCCATCAAAGCGGAAACGGACGCCATCGCGGCGGTGAACCCGGCGACGGAGAAATTCGAGATTGTCACAATCCGGCCTAAGAAGACGGGGATTGCGGTGCGATTGACTGCATTGGCGTGGGTGGCGGACGAATAGGCCGCGACATACGTTTGTATGCGCGGAGTTCTCTTGCCGGGTTCAAGACCTTCTTCATGCGAGTGTCGATGAGGCTGACTTGGCACCGCGGCCCGGCGCGGGGAAATCGACAGGACGCGGAAGCAGTGCCGCGATGCCGCCTATGCCGAGGAAAACATCGCCACGCTGCAGGCGGACGCCATGCGATTGACTGCATTGGCGTGGGTGGCGGACGAATAAGGCCGCGACATACGTTTGTATGCGCGGAGTTCTCTTGCCGGGTTCAAGACCTTCTTCATGCGAGTGTCGATGAGGCTGACTTGGCACCGCGGCCCGGCGCGGGGAAATCGACAGGACGCGGAAGCAGTGCCGCGATGCCGCCTATGCCGAGGAAAACATCGCTACGCTGCAGGCGGACGCCATGCGATTGACTGCATTGGCGTGGGTGGCGGACGAATAGACCGCGACATACGTTTGTATGCGCGGAGTTCTCTTGCCGCGCTCTAAACCTTCTTCATACGCGTGTCGATGAAGCTGAGTGAGTCCGGCGCGCTGCATGACCTATTATGAAGAACTCGGGATCAGCGCGAATGCCACCGTCGAGGAAATCCGGCAGGCGTACAAGCGGCTGGCCAGGCTGCT
>JABAQT010000060.1:0-38729 GCA_019187195.1 Bryobacteraceae bacterium | reverse complement strand
CATACGCGTGTCGATGAAGCTGAGTGAGTCCGGCGCGCTGCATGACCTATTATGAAGAACTCGGGATCAGCGCGAATGCCACCGTCGAGGAAATCCGGCAGGCGTACAAGCGGCTGGCCAGGCTGCTCCATCCCGATAAACTCCAGAACGAAAAGCAGAGGCATGTCGCGGAATGCCAGATGAAGCGGCTGAACGGGGTGTATGAAACCCTGGTCCACCCCGAATCCCGGATGGCGTACGACGAATCGCTGCGCGCCGCTCTGTTTGCCGCCCAACCGCTCGATGAAGAGATTGCGCCGGAGCCGGAGAAGTCCATATGGATGGGCTTACCGCGACGGCTGAAGGGACCAACCGGGGTTTGGGCCGGCGCGGGAGCCCTCGGACTATTGCTGTTGCTGTGGATTCTGGCGGACACGGTTCGAACTCCCGAGGCGAGTGTGATACACGGTCCGCGGAGGGAGGCGGCGATAAGAGAAACGGCGGCGCGAAACGAAATGCCACTTCCGGACCCGCGACTGCTCCAATTACGGCAGCGGCTGGCCCAGATGCGGCGAGAGCGAGACGAGGCGCTCGAGCGTGCGCAGGCGCTATCCCGGGAACTCACAGAGCTACAAAGGCGCGGGCCGCCCATGCCCACAGCGCCAGCGGTGGAGAGCATTCCGGCGTCTGCTCAACCGGCTCTCCCGCCGGCGCGGGAGCCTTCCACGGTCCGAACGGTTGTCTCCCCCGCGGCGGCACGAGGCCTGGCGGGGCATTGGTACTTCACAAAGTCCTCGGCGCCTGCCGGGCGCGACCTGTATCCGCCGGAATATATCGAGGCCGTTATTCAGGAAGAAAGCGGCATTCTGCGGGGACGTTACCGCGCGCGATACCGCGTTCCCGATCGCGCCATCTCACCCGAGGTCGCATTCGAGTTCAGCGGCAAAAGCGAAGGCGACGGCGCGCGGTTGCCCTGGTCCGGGGAGGGAGGGGCAAGCGGTGAGTTACGCATCCGCATGCTCACCGGCAACACGCTCGAGATCGCATGGGTGGCCAACGAGTTGGGAAGTATCCAAGGACTGGGATCGGGCCGGGCAGTATTGGTGCGGCGCGCGGATCCCTAATTCACTGCTGATGGTTTCTCAACCACGTATCGTAGGCGTGCTTGCGCGGACCCGTGTATTGGATAGTGTCGAAGAAATCAGCGCGCCCCAGCATCCGCGGATCGCCTTCCGCGCGCAGCAGTTCTTCCATCTTCTCGCGCAACCGCCGCTTGTCAGAGGCATACTGCAAATCAGCAGCCAGGTTGTGCACGCAATCGGGATCCGTGCTCACGCGATATAACTCCTCGGCGGGGCGCTTGCCGAAAGACATGTTGTAGTAGCGGTCGAAGGAGGAGATGAGCAGAGTCTTGGTGGGGCTGTCGTCCACGTTGCGGTATCCGGTTTCCGGATTCCCGGCCGGCCAGCGGTCCGGCTCATAGTTGCGGACGTATAGGAACTCCCGCGTGCGAATGGCGCGCACCGGATAGCCCCCATCATGCGGCCGCCCGAGGTCGTGCCGCTCCTTTCCAATCAGCATCAGATTTCGCGAGGCATCCACCACGCCGGATTTCCCGGATTCGAGCACATTGAGAAAACCGCGCCCGGTCATCGTGCCGGCGGGGGGCAGGCCGGCGGCTTCGAGGAAGGTAGGCGCAAAATCCCGGACGTTGATGAAGTCCTCGACGGTGCGTCCGCCGGCGACGCGCCTGCCCCAGCGGATGGCCAGCGGCACATGGAAGCCGTGTTCATAGATCTGCCCCTTGACGCGGGGGAAAGGCATGCCGTGATCCGAGGTCGCCACGACCAGGGTGTCCTCGAGAACTCCCGTTTTTTCGAGCGCCTGTAAGGCGAGCCCCAGATGACGGTCGAACCACTCCACTTCGAGCGCGTAATCGAGCATGTCGGCGCGGATGATCTTGTTATCCGGATAATACGCCGGCAACGTCACCCCGGCGGGATTCCTGCCGGCGCGAAGACCGGACCCTTCTTCATAGGCGCGGTGCGGCTCATGTCCGCCGAGCCAAAAGCAAAACGGTTTGTCCTTGGGCCGTTTCTCGAGAAAGGACTCGAAATTCCGCGCGTAGTCAGTGGCGGCGATTCCACTATAGGGCGGCCGCAGCTTGAACTCCTGATACTCCTCCCCCGCGGGATTGTGGTCCCAGCCGGTGGACCGGAAGTCCCCCGGTCCCCATCCCTTGCCTGTCATTCCGGTGAAGTAGCCGGCCTTCTCGAGCACGGCCGGGTAGACGGCGAACTCGTTGGGAAAAATGCTGTAGTGGTTGATTGCTTCCTTCAACTGCCAGGTGTTGCGCCCCGTCAGGATGCTGGCGCGGCACGGGCTGCACTTGGGGTTCGAGGTAAAGCAATTGGTGAATTTGACCCCTTCGCGCGCTATCCGGTCAAATGACGGAGTGTGGATCCAGGAGCAGCCGTAGGCGCCGGCATGTCCGTAGCCCCAATCGTCGGCAATCACGAAAAGGATGTTGGGAGGATTGCCGTTTCGCGCCGCCCGCGTCAGTGGCGCGGCGGCGATAGCGGCGGCCGATTGCAACAGTTCGCGGCGTGATGGAGAACGCATTCCGTGAGGTCTTCACTATATCGCATGGGCGCCCTTGCGTTCCGGCGCGCATTAGCGGAAAAGTAAGAGGTATTGATGCACCAGAAAGACGAACTCGCCCGGATTGTCGAACAGCTCAACCGCGCCAGGCCGGGGGCGGATCCAGCCGAGGCGCGGGAACCCTCCGAGCGCGTGTTGGAACGCTCCGGAGCACTGCGCGAAATCCTCTCGGGCGCCTTGCAAAGACAGGCGTCCGATGTGCTGTTGATTGCGGATTCCCCGGTCTGCGCGCGCGTCCACGGAAGGCTCGAGACCCTGCCGGGGCCACAACTCACGGCCGCCGAGATCCGCGCCCTGGTCGAGCCTCTGTTGACTCCGCGCCACTGGCGCGAGTTACAACAGCAGCGTTCGATCGACCTCGGGTTCACCGATCCCGGAGCCGGGCGGGCGCGGGTCAACCTGCACTTCCAGCGCGGCGGGCTCGTCGCATCCATCCGCCTGCTGCCGGGGCGCGTGCCCACCTTCGAATCCCTCAATCTCCCGCCCGCCCTCGAGCGGCTCGCCGATCGCCGCCAGGGGCTGATCCTGGTGACCGGAGCCACGGGTTGCGGCAAGAGTTCGACGCTCGCCGCGTTTGTCAACTCGATCAACACGCGGCGCTGCGAGCACATCATCACCATCGAGGATCCCATCGAGTTTCAGCATCAGAACAGGATGTCCGTGGTGGAACAGATCGAAGTGGGCTCGGACACGCCGGGTTTCGCGGTCTGCCTGCGCAGCATTCTCCGGCAGTCTCCGGATGTCATTCTCGTGGGCGAGATGCGCGATTGCGAGACGGTCGAGACGGTGCTGCGCATCGCGGAGACGGGCCACCTGGCGCTGTCGACGCTGCACACCAACGACGCCACGCAGGCCATCTCCCGCATCATCGATTCGTTTCCTTCCACGCAGCAGCCCCAGATCCGCCAGCAACTCTCGCTCGCCCTGCACGCCGTCGTCTGCCAGCAACTGGTTCCCGGGGCCGGGGGAAATGCCCGTTATCCGGCGCTCGAGATCATGACCGCCACCGACGCCGTGCGCAACCTGATTCGCAAGAGCGAAGATCATCAGCTCTACTCGCAGCTCTCGATCAGCCGCGCGGAAGGCATGCGCACCATGGAGCAGTCGCTGGCCGAACTGGTGTTTTCGCGGCGCATCACCAGCGAGACCGCCCTGGCGCACTGTTTCCGCGCCGAATCGATGCGCCGCTACCTGGCGGGCTGACGGATTCCTGTATCATTGCGAAATGCGATCGATAGTCCGCGCGTCCGTTCTCATCCTTCTTCCGTTGCTTGTCACCGCCCAGCAGAACGCCAACAAGGCGGACCGTGTGGAGTGGTTTCGCGATCTCGGCTTCGGCATGTTCATCCACTGGACCCCCGACAGCCAGATCGGCGCCGTACCCAGCCATTCGATGGCCGGCGCTTCGCAGGATTACCTCAAGCGCTACATCGAGGACCTGCCGAAGACTTTCAATCCGCGCAAATTCTATCCCAAGGATTGGGCCGTGCTGGCGAAACTGGCCGGAATGAAGTACGTGGTCTTCACCACCAAGCACCATTCGGGCTTCTGCATGTTCGACACGGCGACCACTCCGTTCAACATCATGCACACGCCCTTCCGCCGCGACATCGTCGCCGAAGTGGTGGCCGCGTTTCGCGAGCAGGGGATCGCGCCCGGGTTTTATTACTCCCCGGACGACTTTCTGTGGCTCCACGAGCATGGGAAGCTGATCCAGCGCGGCGGGGCGGACGCGCAGCCGGCCAGCGATCCCGCCTTCCTGAAATATGACCAGCAGCAGGTCCGTGAGCTGATGACGAAGTACGGACCCATCGACTTTCTCTTCTTCGACGGCTCGCCGGAAGGGCTGAAGGAGTTGGCGTGGGGCATCCATCCGGATGTCGTCGTTACGCGCGGCGCGATGCAGACCCCCGAACAGTACATACCGGGTGTGCCGCTGGAAGGGCCCTGGGAAGCGAACCTGACGATGGGCACGGAATGGACCTACCGGCCGACGCTCGAGAACTACAAGTCCGGGGGGGAGTTGATTCGCCGGCTCATCGAGACGCGGGCCAAGGGCGGGAACCTCCTGCTGAACGTTGGTCCGAAACCCGATGGCGAACTCCCCATCGAGCAGGAGGAACGGCTGCGGGAGATAGCGCTCTGGATGTTCGTCAACGGCGAATCCATCCACGGTGTGCGTCCTTGGGTGGTCACCAACGAGCAAAGCTACTGGTTCACCAAACAGAAGAACGAGGACACCGTGTACGTGTTCGTGAATGAAAAGCAGCGCTGGAAACTCGGCGAGTGGAAGGACATTGTTCTGCGCTCCGTGCGCGTATCCCCGGAATCGAAGGTCAGCGTGCTCGGACAAAATGATCTCGTGCTCGAATACCACCCGAAGGTGATCCCGCGCACCACCTGGAAGCAGGAACCCGATGGGCTGCATATTCGCGCGATGCGCGCCCAGCGGCTGGCCACGGACCGCTCATGGCCGAATCCCGCCGTCCTGAAGATTACCCATGCGCGGCCCGCTCTCACGCCCCCGCGCGTTGTCACGCGCAGCTATCGCGAGGCGAATGGAGCGGTCACCCTCGAGGGCGAGTTATTGGACATGGGGCAGGCGCCGTCGCTTGATGTGGGCTTTGAATACCGCTCCGTGGAGGGGCAGGATGTGAATGAACGGACAGACCCCTGGAAGACGGTGGGCTTCGTTACCCGAAATTCGACGGGCGTCTTTTCCATGCGGGCGACGGGTTGGAAAAGGGGCGGCATCTATGAATTCCGCGCGGTAGTGAAGCATCCGCTGCTTACCCTCTACGGCGCGGACAAGCTGGTGCGGATGAAATGACGAATTAAGGACCACCAGGCCGGGTATACTGGACACTTCGCATGAAAATTCGATCTGTCGAAGCCTTCCTTCTCTCCTTTCCGCTGCCCGGCCCGCCGAAACTAACCTATTACGGCGGGGAGCGGACCATCGTCAAGCGCGACGCGATGCTCATCCGCGTGGTGTCGGACAACGGCATGGCGGGCTATGGTCCGGGATCCGCCAGCGAGCTATGGAAGAGCCGTATCGAGAACGAGATTGCGCCGTTTCTGCGGGCTCACGCCGCCGCCGATCCGGACGCTTTGCGCATCAAGTTCCAGCTAACCAAGCCCGATGCGGAGTTGATGAAGATCTACTGCGCGGTGGAGGTGGCCGTCTACGACCTGGTGGGCAAACTGAAGGGCGTGCCCGTCTCGGAACTTCTCGGCGGGCGCGTGCGGGACCGCATCCGCCTGTACGGCAGCGCCGGAATGTACATGGAGCCGGAAGGTTACGCCGCCGAAGCGGCGCTTACCAGGAGCATGGGTTTCAAAGCCTACAAGATGCGCCCCGCGCTCGGTCCGGAGCGCGATATCGAGGCGGTGCAGTTGATGCGCGAGGCGACGGGCCCCGACTTCGAGTTGATGGTGGATGCCCACTCGTGGTGGCGCATGGGCGACCGCAGCTACACACCGGAGACCGTCGCGCAAACCGCCGGACAACTCGCGCGTTACGGCATCACGTGGCTCGAGGAGCCGCTGCCTCCCGATGACCACGATGCTTACCGCCGGCTGAAGGAGAAAGACCTCGTGCCGCTCGCGGGCGGCGAACACGAACCGGACGAAGCGGGGTTCCTCGATCTGTTGAACGGCCCGTGCGTCGACTATGTGCAGATGGACGTTGTCTGCCAGGGAGGATACAACCTCGGGCGCCGTCTCTTCGCGCAGATCGCCAGGGAAGGACTGCGCTTCGCGTTTCATTCCTGGGGGACCGCCCTCGAGGTGATGGCGGCGGCGCAGATTGGAATCTGCTGGCCGGAGACCGTCGTCGAGTGGCTGGAGTATCCCTGCTATACCGAGGCAGGCCGCCAGTTCATGTATCCCTTTCCGCTTGCCGCGGAGATGCTGAAGGAGCCGTTGCAGATTGCCGATGGCAACCTAGTGGTCCCCACCGGGCCAGGGCTTGGCGTCACCGTCGATGAAGGCGTCATCGCGCGCTATCCCTGGATTCCCGGGCCGTGGTCCTTCTTCAGCCTCATCTCGCCGCCGGAAACATTCGCCGTCACTTCCGATCACAGCGTGAAGTGGACCGGCAAGGGGTAGTTCCGTGATCCTCGAAGCGGGCTACGCGGGAGTGGCGGCCGCGGCGGGCTTCATGGCCTATGCGGTGCGCGGCCGCGGCGCTTGCGTGCTGGCGCCCTCCGTCTGGCGCGGACCACGAACCAAGAAACGGATCGCCCTCACCTTCGACGACGGGCCCTCGGAATCCACCGGCGAACTTCTCGACCTGCTGGACACGGCCGGCGCGCGCTGCACCTTCTTTCAAATCGGCCGCCACGTGGAACGGCTCGGTGAGATCACGGCGGAGGCCGTCCGCCGCGGCCACGAGATCGGCAACCACACGTATTCGCACTCTCCGCTGTATCTCCGGCCGCGGCAATTCATAGAAGACGAGATCGCGCTCTGCCAGGACGCCATCGAGAGAGCGGCGGGCTCCCGGCCGCTGCTGTTTCGCGCGCCCTATGGCTGCCGCTGGTTCGGGTTGCGTGAGGCGCAGCGGCGCCACGGGTTGATGGGCGTCATGTGGACGGCGATCGGCCAGGACTGGCGCGAGGACGCCTCCAGCGTCCACCGCCGCATGAAGAGCGCCGCCCGCCCCGGCGCGATTCTCTGCCTCCACGACGGGCGCGAACTGACGCCGAAACCCGATATCCGCGACACCATCGAAGCGGTGCGCCGCCTGTTGCCGGAACTCCGCGGCCAGGGGTATGATTTGGTCACTGTCAGTGATCTGTTATGTCCTACCTCCGCCGCGTCATAATCGCCGCGCCGCTTCGAAGGATCTCCGTCCCGCCGGTTAGCGGCCTATGCCTCCGTTAACCGCCTTCCCGGTCTTCATGGCCTTCCTCGGAATGGGGCTCTGCCTGTTCCTGGGCATCGTGATGTTTCCCCAGCGAAACATTCGCCCGGCGGGGATGCCCGCCTGGATACTCGTGATCTCGTTCGGAGCATGGCACGCGGCCACGCTTATCAGCGGACTCTACCGGGAGGCGGCGGGAAGGGAACTCGAATATGCCGGTTTGTGGAGGGCGGCGGGCGCCGCCGGGTTGGTGAGCGGGATGGTTGCCGGCTTCCGGTTGTTGTGGTTGGGCCTGCGCCGGCGATTGCGGCTGTTTGTTTTCGGCTTCGGCGTATCGGTGCTGCTTGCCGCCGCTTTCCACCATTCCTCCTTCTTCACCACCGGTCCGCCTTTCATGCTGGCGTGGTTCATCTTCTGGGATAACGTCTTCGGCCTGCTGCTCGCCGTGCGATCGGTCTTCTCGCTGATTCTGGGCATTTCCGTCGCGCTCTATCTCCTGCTGGCGCGCCAACTGGGACGGATCTTCGAACAGCGGTTTGGCGAAGGGGGAGTTCTGCTCGAACTGGCATTGTTGTTCTGGGCGGGCATCCTCTGGCTCCCCGTGTATGCCGCCATTTCGAATTTTCTCTCGCGGCGCGCGGCCTTCTACACGGATTTCGCCAGGACCGTCATTCCCGGGGCCGGTCTCATCCTCGACCTGAAACGGCGCATGGAGTTTCTTGCCTCGCAACTGCGGGAGCGGTTCCGGCTGCGGAGCGTCCTGCTCGTCTTCGGACCCGAGTGCGTTTCCGCCGGCGCGCCCGGCGTTCTCGCGGGGCCGGACCGGCAGGAGCTCGAGCGCTACGCGGAAGATCATCCGGCTGATAAGGTGTATGAACCCCGCATGGAGGACTCGCCCGCGAGGGAAGTCATGCGGGGGCTTGGCTGCCAGTACATGTACGTGCTGCGGGAAGACAATCAGCTCCGCGGCCTGCTGCTGCTCGATGCCACTCCGCTCGCCTTTCTCGATGAGAACGAGGAGGTGCTGCAGGGTCTCGCTCCCCAGATCGCGCAGTCTCTTCAATCGTGCCGCCTGGTCGAGGAAAAGGTGGGTCTCGAACGGGAACTGGCGCGCCAGGAAAATCTGGCGAGTCTCGGCAAAGCCGCGGCCACCATCGCCCACGAGGTGAAAAACCCTCTCAGCGCCATCAAGACCATCGCCCAGGTGATGCGCGAGGATCCGCTCCTGCTCGAGCGTTACGGCGAGGACCTTTCGTTCATCATCACCGAAGTGAACCGCCTTGACGAGTCGGTGCGCCAGTTGCTCGGTTTCTCGCGCCCCGCACCCTCGATGGAGGAGACGGTCGATATGTCGGCCGAAGTGGAAAGCGCCGCCGCCGCGCTCGCGCGCCAGGCGAATCCGATGGGGGTCGCCATCAACGCCGCCATCGCTCCCGGAATCGCTGTCGAAAACGCCAACCGCGAACTGATCCGGCAGATCGTGCTGAACCTTCTGCTCAACGCGATTCAGGCGACGCCCGCCGGCAAGGCCGTGTCGGTGACTCTCGAGCATCCCGCTTTGCTTCGCGTCGCCGACCAGGGGCCCGGCATCGATCGAGCGCTGCGCGAGCGCGTCTTCGAGCCGTTCTTCACAACGAAAGTCAAAGGCACGGGGCTCGGCCTCGCCATCGTCCGGCGCAATGTGAAACTGCTCGGAGGCGCGGTTGAGTTGAACTGCCCGGAAGGCGGGGGAACGGTGATTACCGTGCGCCTCAAACCCGGGCGTGTAAGCTGAGAAGTATGTGCCGCGCCATTAAAGCGCTTCGTAAGCAGACGCCTCCGGCCACGCGCGACGACATCCACGCCGCCTCTCTCCAGTTCGTGCGCAAGGTGAGCGGCTATCACAAGCCCTCGAAGGCGAACCAGGAAGCGTTCGAGGCGGCGGTGGGAGAGATCGCCGCGGTAACGGCGCGCCTGCTCGATCGCCTGGATTCCGCGGCCGGCCCATCGCGGAAGAGTTGACATCTCACCGGTGGGGGCCGCGCCATGCGAAAATCACCGTTTGATCTATCTACACAACGGAACGGTAATTGACGGGACCGGTTCGGCTCCGGAACGCGCCTCCGTCCTCATCGAAGATGGAGCGATCAGCGCGATAGGTCGGGATGCGCCACCCGCGGATGCGCGCGTTATCGACTGCACGGGGCTCACCATCACACCCGGCTTCATCGACATCCACAGCCATTCGGACGTCATGGTTCTCGAGAACGACCGCGCGAAAGCGGATCAGGGCGTGACGACCGAGGTCGTCGGCAACTGCGGGTTCTCGCCCTACCCTTGCGGCGCGGACGCGGCGGCCGTGCGGCGCTACGGCCATGCGATCCTCGCCGGCGGCGATTCCTGGGGCTGGCCGGGGGCGGCGGAGTATCTCGAATACGCCCGGCGGCAATCGCGGCTCTGCACGGTCTGGTCGATGGTGGGCCACGGCAGCCTGCGCATCGCCGTCATGGGACAGCGGCAGGGAGCGCCCGAGCCCAGGGAGATGGATCGGATGGAGGGAATCCTTGAAGAATCCTTCGAGGCCGGCTCCTGCGGATTTTCGACCGGGCTGATGTACGCGCCGGGTTCGAGCGCGCCGCGCGAGGAACTGGTGCGGCTTTGCCGGGTTACGGCGAAGCACGGCAAGGTGTATTCGACGCACATGCGCAGTTATATGCATGAGTTGCTCGAATCCATCGAGGAGCAACTCGATCTGGCGCGCGAGGCCGGGTGCCGCTTGCAGATCTCCCATCTCCAGGCGGTGGGCCGGGCGAACTGGAGCAAGCAGGATCGCGCCCTCGAGCGATTGGAACAGGCGCGCGCCGAAGGGATCGACGTGGCCTTTGACAGTTACCCATATCTTGCCGGCAGCACGGTGCTCACGCAACTTCTGCCGCAGTGGACGCTCGATGGCGGCATTTCCGCGATGCTGGCGCGTCTCGCGGACCCCGCCCTCCGGCCCCGCATCGCCGAGGAAACCATCGCGCAGACCGCGCAGCAATGGAGCGACATCTTCGTGGTGGCCACGGGAAGCGCGGAGGGGGCGCGCTGGATCGGCAGGAACTTCGCCGAAATCGCGGAAGAACGCGGCGTGGATCCGGTCGAGGCCGTCTTCGAGGTGATCGAGGAGGAGAATGGCGATGTCAACATGCTCAGCTTCAACCAGTGCGAGGACAACCTGCGAAAACTGCTGCAGCATCCGTTGTGCACTGTGATCAGCGATGGATTCTATGTGAAAGGACGGCCGCATCCACGCCTGTACGGCACGTTCCCCTGCCTGCTGGGAGAGATGGCCAGGGAGCGCGGATGGCTCTCGCTGCCCGCCGCCGTGCACAAGATCACGGGAAAGCCGGCGGAGCGTTTCGGCATGCGGGGGCGTGGCGTACTGCGGCCCGGAGCGATCGCCGACGTCGCCGTGTTCGATGCCGCCGCCATCCGCGCGCGGGCCACCTACGAATCGCCACAGCAAAAACCGGAAGGGATCCATTTCCTGTTCCGGGAGGGAGTGCAAATCACGTGAGTCTTGCTCAGAAGATCGCGATAGTGACCGGGGGCGCCAGGGGGATCGGCCGCGCGACGGCGGCGGAGTTGGCGCGCGCCGGTTGTGACGTCGCCTTTTGCGACATCGCCGCATCGGCTCCGGAAACGGTAAAGGAAATCGAATCCGCCGGAAGCCGGGCGCTCTATCTCACCGCCGATACCGGCGAGCGCGCGCAGATGGAGGCGATGTTCGACGAGGTGGTGAGCCGGTGGGGCCGTCTGGACATTCTGGTGAATAACGCGGCCATCAATATCCGCAAACCACTGCTCGAACTGGAGGTGGATGATGTGGCGGCCGTCTGGAAAACGACCTTGTGGGGCGTATTTCATTGCTCGCAGCTTGCGGCGCGCCAGATGGTGAATCAAGGCGCGGGCGGCGCCATCGTCATGATCAGTTCGATTCACGCCGCGCGCGGATTTCCCGGCAGCACGGCGTACAACGGGGCCAAGGCGGCGGTGAATCAGATGGCCGCCACATGGGCGAGCGAGCTTGCCGCGCACCGCATCCGCGTGAACAGCATCGAACCCGGCTGGACCGATACGCCCGGAGAGCGGAAGTTTTTCACCGAGGAGTACATTCGCGAACAGGGCCGGCTGCTGCCGCTCGGGCGTCTCGCCAAACCGGAAGAGATCGCGGCCGCCGTGAAGTTTCTCGTTTCGGACGAAGCGGCGTACATCACAGGCAGTGTTCTCCGCGTGGACGGAGGACTGATGCTGCCGCGCTGAAGTTTGCGTTACGTTACACTACCGGCATGGCGCGCCATTCTCGCAGAACGTTTCTTTCCTCGAGCCTGTTAGCGGGCGCGGCGGCCCGCATCGAGGGACGGTCATACGGTTTCCGCATCGGCGTCACCGATTGGAATCTGAGGCAGTCCGGCAAGGTGGAAGCCGTGGCGCTCGCCGCCAGGCTCGGCTTCGACGGAGTGGAAGTGAGTCTCGGCCGCAAGCCGCTCGGCAACAAACTTCCGCTCGACGATGCCGCGCTGCAACAGCAATACCTCGCGGCCGCGAAGCAGCATGGCATCCGGCTGGCCGGGACGTGTCTGGACATCCTCCACGTCAACCATCTCAAGAACGACAAACTCGGGCAGAAGTGGGTGGCCGATGGCATTCCCATCACCAGGAATCTGAATGCGCGGGTGATGCTGTTGCCGTTTTTCGGCAAGGCGGCCATCGAGACCCGGGCGGAACAGGATTACGTCGCCTCTTTCCTGCGCGAGATCGGTCCGGAAGCCGAGAAGGCCGGCGTGCTGCTTGGAATCGAGGACACCATTTCCGCCGAGGACAATGCCCGCATCATGGAGACGTCGCGTTCGAAGGCCGTTCGCACCTACTATGACATCGGCAATTCGACCAACGCCGGCTTCGATCCGGCGCGTGAAATACGGTGGCTCGGAAAGAAGCGAATCTGCCAGATCCACCTTAAGGACAACCCGAACTATCTCGGGGAAGGGAAGATCGACCTCGGGAGGGTCTTGAAGGCCATACGCGAGACGGGCTACGACGGCTTTGCGAACCTCGAGACATCCTCGCCGTCGAACAACATCGAAGCGGATATGAAGCGCAATCTGACCTACGTGTTGAGGCTGCTCGGCGCATGAGAAAGCTGCTCGCGTTCCTCGCTCTCGCGTTCTCCGGTTATGCGCAGCCGGCGGTCGATCAATACCTGAGTGAACTTGCCGAGTCCGCCCTGGCCGATCGCGCCGCCTCTCTCTCCGGCCTCACGAGGGCTCAGGCGGAGCAGCGGCGCGCCGTCATCCGCCAGAAGATGCTGGCCGAGATCGGCGGACTCCCCAGTTCAAGCGGCCCCCTTCGGGCGAGCATCACCGGCAGTTTCACGCGGCCCGGCTATCGCGTCGAAAAGCTCGTCTACCAGAGCCTGCCCGGCCTCCACGTCACGGCGAACGTTTACGTGCCGCTCAATGCCCGGCCTCCCTTTCCCGCTCTTGTCGGGGTGGCCGGACACAGCGCCAACGGAAAGGCCTCGGCCACGTATCAGCACGTCTGGATAACGATGGCGAGGCGCGGCTTTCTCGTTCTCGCTTTTGATCCGCCCGGACAGGGGGAACGAAGCGAGACTCTTGATCCGGCCACGGGAGCCTCGCGCGCGGGCATCGGCGTGCAGGAGCACATTCTCATCGGGTCGCAGTGTCTGTTGACCGGAGGCCACGAGGCCAGGTACGAGATCTGGGACGGCATGCGCGCCGTCGATTACCTCAAGACCCGCCCGGACGTCGACGGCACGAAGATCGGGGTGGCTGGAAATTCCGGCGGCGGCACGCAGGCGGCCTACCTCGCGATGGCGGATCCCCGGCTCGCGGCGGCCGTCTCGAGTTGCTACATGACCTCCTGGAAGCAACTCTGGTACAAGCCCGGCCCCCAGGATGCCGAGCAGGTGTTTCCCGGCTTTCTCAAGGATGGTTTCGATTTCCCCGACTTCGCCTTTGCCGCCGCTCCCAAGCCCTTCATGATGACAACCGCGATCCGGGACTTCTTCCCCATCGACGGCGCGCGGCGCACCTATGAGGAGATCCGGCGCTTTTACGGCGCGCTCGACGCCGACGCCAAGGCGGGCTACTTCGAATACGACGATACACACGGGTGGTCGAAGCCTCGCCGCGAAGCGGCGTACCGCTGGTTTGAAAAATGGCTGATGGGCAGGGAATCCGCCGGCGGCGAAGAGGAGGTCGAAACCGAGCCCGAGCAGAACCTCTACGTCACGCCGACCGGACAGGTGCTCACGAGCTTCGGCGGCGAAACCACGCAATCTTTGAACGCCAGGGAGGCGCTCCGTCTCTATTCGCGGCGCGCCGCCAGGTCAGGCGGCGTGACAAGGGAGATGGTCATCCGCCGCACGCAGTATTCGCCCACGCAGACGAGATTCTTCGATTCCCGGCTCAGGCTGCCGGAAAACGCAGATGGCAGACGGCCCGCCATCCTCGCGTTGAACGCGGCGGAAGAGGACATCGGCGAAATGCTGGGGGCGGGCTTCGCGGTGATGGCCATCCGCTTCCCCGCCAGTTCCATCCGCGCTGAATCGGGCTATTCCTCGCAATGGCAAACCGCCAATC
Source organism: Bryobacteraceae bacterium (assembly GCA_019187195.1). Classification (GTDB taxonomy): domain Bacteria; phylum Acidobacteriota; class Terriglobia; order Bryobacterales; family Bryobacteraceae; genus CADEFT01. Next base: position 24,593 of record JABAQT010000060.1, on the reverse strand, counting down.
GCGCCTTCCTCGTGGGACGCACGCTGATAGGGTTGCAGCTTTCCGATGTCCTCAACGATTACACGGCCCTCGCCGCAAACCCGCGAATCGACAGCGGGCGAATCCGCATCTACGGGCGCGGACCGGCCGCTGTCACGGCGCTGCATGCCGCATTCCTGACGCCGGGAATCGAATCCGCGGTACTGGAGGGGATGCCGCTTTCCTGGCTCGCCGCGACGCAAGCGAAGTTCCCCCGCGGCCTCATCGACATCGTGCTGCCCGGAGTATTGCGCGATTACGATCTGCCCGACCTTGTCAGCGCCCTGGCTCCGCGTCCGGTATGGATTGCCGATGCGCGCGATGCGGGCGGCGTTCCCCTGCTCGAGCAGGCCGTGAAGGCGCAATATCCAACCGCGCATGTTCTGTACCGCCCCGAAGGATGGTCCTTCCGGAAGGTCTACGCGGAATGGACCGGCGGCTCCGGCCTCAGCGATAAGTGATCTCCTCCGCCGCGAGATGCGGCGTGGCGTTGAACAGATCGAGCGTGACGCGTCCGGGGCGCGTGAAGAGGAACTCCGTGACCGAGGAGTTCCGAATGCGCCAGTTCAACTCGAGCGCCATCGCCGAGGGAGCCATGACCACGGTTTGCACAACCGTGGCGATCGGCCCGCCGGAGCTGACAACCAGCACATTGCGGCGCTCTCCGGGTTCGCCAAGCACATGCCTCAAGCCCTCGATCACCCGTGTCTGGAACGATAGCCAGTTCTCGACCCCGGGCGCGTCCACCTCGCCCGCAATCCACATGCGGGTAAGATGCTCGAACATACGCTGAAAATGGCGGTTGGCTTCGGGCGTATCCCTGTAGCGCTGAAACTCCGCCTCGAGCGCCGCGAATTCCGGTTCCCGGGCCGCCAGAACCGGAGCCACGCGGCTCAGCACGCCGCCGGAATCGTACTCGTTCCACCGGAAGTCCGTCCGCGGCGCCGGATAAGCGAGCCCTGCCTTGCGGTATGACTCGCCAATCAGTTCCGCCGTCTGCCGCTGGCGGCGCAGCGTTCCGCAGCAGACCTCGCTCCAGCGGACGCCAAGCGCGGCCCAATGCGCTCCCAGTTTGCGCGCCTGGCTCTCTCCGGCCTCCGACAACCTGTCGGAATCGGGAGAGAAGGCGCGCGCCTGTCCGTGCCGTACCAGCGTGAGGCGGCTCATGCCGTTGTTTCGTGACGGCGCAGTTCGGTTTTCGCGATGCTCTCGATATGAACCTCATCGGGGCCGTCCGCCAAGCGCAGAGTGCGCGCGTTGGCCCATGCGGCCGCGAGAAAGTAGTCCTGGCATACACCGCCGCCGCCATGCGCCTGAATCGCGCGGTCGAGCACGCGCAGCGCCACGTTCGGCGCCACTACTTTGATAGCCGCGATCTCGGTTCGCGCCGCCTTGTTTCCCACGGTGTCCATCATGTACGCCGCCTTCAACACCAGCAGACGGGCCTGCTCGATCTCGATGCGCGACTGCGCGATACCGGCGCGGATCGTTCCCATCTCGGAGATCCTGCGGCCGAACGCGACACGCCGCGTGGTCCGCCGGCACATCGCCTCGAGCGCCCGCTCCGCCACTCCGATCAGCCGCATGCAATGGTGGATACGCCCGGGGCCGAGGCGCCCCTGCGCGATCTCGAATCCGCGGCCTTCTCCGAGCAACAGATTGGCAGCGGGAACGCGCACGTCGCTGAAGGAGATCTCGCCGTGCCCGTGCGGCGCGCTGTCATAGCCGAATATGGAAAGCATCCGCTCGATCCTGACTCCCGGCAGATCGAGTGGAACGAGGATCATCGATTGCTGCTTATGGCGCGCGGCCGTGGGGTCGGTCTTGCCCATGAAGATGCCCAGCTTGCATCTGGGATCCCCCGCTCCGGTGCTCCACCACTTGCGCCCGTTCAGCACGTACTCATCGCCTTCGCGGCGAATGCTCGCTTCGATGTTTGTCGCGTCCGATGAGGCCACGCCCGGCTCCGTCATGCAGTAGGCCGAGCGTATTTCGCCATTGAGCAAGGGCTCGAGCCATTTCTTCCTGTGCCCGGGGGCGCCGTAGCGCACCAACACTTCCATGTTGCCCGTATCCGGCGCCGAGCAGTTGAACACCTCCGGCGCGAAGGCCACCCGCCCCATGATTTCGCACAGCGGCGCATATTCGAGATTCGTCAGGCCGGCCCCGTATTCGCTCTCCGGAAGAAAAAGGTTCCACAAGCCCTCGCGGCGGGCCAGAGGCTTCAACTCCTCGATAACCGGGATGGCTCCCCATCCGGTTTTTGCCACCTGGGCGAGATAGCGTTCCTCGTTCGGATAAATGTACTCGTCCATGAAGCTCTCGAGTTTTTTTCTCAACTCTTGAACCTTCGGACTGTAGTCGAAGTTCATGATTCCCTCTCTATCAACGGAAGGTCACAAGCGATGGATCGGCGAAGTGGCCGATCTGGTTGAATGTGCCCGGATACACTTCGCCTCCCCGCAGCCGGAATGTGGTGATGGAAGCATTGCAAAGCGCACCCGCCGCGCGCATGATGAAGCGGCTCTCGAGGCCGAGCGCCAAACCCATCCAGACTCCGATGGGAGTGGCCGAGGTGGAAACGGCGATTCTCGCTTTTTCGCCGGCCGCCGCCAGCGTATCCAGCCCCCTTCTCACCCTCTCCGTGAAGTCCGCCCACGATTCCGCCTCGCAGGAGTGGCGGCCCTCGATCCAGGCCCGGACCACCGCGACATCGGCTGCCGTCCAGCGGCGGTGAACCATCGACCCGGCGTCCGCCGATTCCCGTTCCAGCGCCTCATACTCGCGCCGGAACTCCTTATTCTCAGCGGCGAGCCGCGGAGCGATGCCGCGATAGACCGCCTCGAGATCGAATTCGTTCCAGTTGGCATCGGTGACCGGTTCCGGCAACTCGACGCCCACCGCGAAATAGGCGTCACGGATTGCCAGCGCCGTTTGCCGCTGGCGGTTCAATCCACCCGTGTAGAACGCGTCGAATTTCATGTCGCGGCCGGCCAGGAACTCTCCAAGAATTCCGGCTTGCCTCAGTCCCGTCTCCGAGAGCGTGTCATAATCATCGCGCAATCCGGCCTGTCCGTGCCGGAAGCAGTAGAGCGAACTCAAGCGGCGGCCTCCACGCGGGCATAGGCGGCTTCCACCAGCGACTTCACGCGCCTGTGAAACGACGCGAAGCGTTCATCGCCGGTCTGTCCGCGGAACCAGCGAAAATAGATCTGCTGCACGATCACCGCGAGTTTGAAGATCCCCAAAATTTCATGGTAGCGAAGAGTGGCCGTGGAACGTTTCGTCCTTTCGGCCCACTGCCCGGCCAACTCTTCACCCGTCATCCAGCCGGGTCCGCGCGTGAGGCAGGTGACGGGACCATCGCGCACATCCTCATCCGGCGGATCCCAATAACAGAGGGTGAGGCCGATGTCGACGAGCGGATCGCCCACGGTCGCCATCTCCCAATCCAGGACGGCCTCGACCGTCCCCGGGCCATCGGCGCGCAGCATCAGGTTGTCGAGCTTGAAATCGTTGTGCACCAGCGCCGGCGGCGCTTCGGGCGGCAGGTTTGCGCGCAGGTACTCGATCACCCTCTCCATGCGCGGCATCTCCTCCGTCCGGGCGCGCAGCCACCTTTCCGACCAGCCTCGCACCTGCCGCCCGACGAACCCGTCCGGCTTTCCCATGGCGATCAGTCCGGTGCGCGTTACCTCGACCGAGTGCAGTTGCACGAGGCATTCGAGAAACGCTTTGCTGACCAGGCGCGGCAGATCCGGGTTCGCCGCCCAGTTCGTGGGGATCCGGGATCGCAGGACCACCCCGCGGCGGCGCTCCATGAGGAAGAATACCGCTCCAATCACCGAGGAATCCTCGCACAGCAGATACGGTTTCGGCGCCGGCGGAAAGTAGGGATGCACGGCCTGAAGCACGCGGCATTCCCGGGCCATGTCATGAGCCCGGGGCGCCACCGGTCCGTGAGGAGCGCGTCGCAGCACGTACTCTTTTCCGCCCGCCGCCACCAGGTAGGTGAGGTTGGAATGCCCTCCCGGAAACTGCTCGATGGCGATTCCCTCTTCCACCCCTTCTATCCTGCCGCTGAGATATTCCCGGAGCCGGCCGGCCGGAAGCTCCTCGCCGGCGCGGATGGGGGCTGTGTCAGGAGCGCGCGTCATCCGCCGAACGGCCCGGCATGGATCTGGTCGAGCGCGTCGCGAACCCGCACGCCGTCGAGTTCCTGGACAGTCTTTCGCCCCTCGGCAGCCATGGCAGCCGCCACGCCGGCCGCCTGCCCCATCGCCATTGCCGTCGCCGTGACGCGGGAACTCGATTGGGCGAGCCGCGTAGCCGAATGGCAGCGTCCCGCCACCAGCAGGTTCTCCACCTTTTTCGGCAACAGGGAACGGTAGGGAATGTCGTAGTGATCCGGCTGATAGCCGTCCAGTCCGCCGAGGCCGCCCGGTTTGACGTTGGCCGATCCCGCCGTCGCGTAGTTAGGATGGAGATCGAGATACCAGCATCCCGTGGCCACGGCGTCGGCGAATTTTTTCTCATCCCTGATATCGTGCTCGGTCAGCACATACTGGCCGGCGATCCGCCTCGATTCGCGTATGCCGATATATGGCCCGCTGGTGATGTAGTAGGAGTTTTCAAACCCCGGAACCTTCTCCTTCCACAGTTCGAACATCGTCCAGGCGTCGCGGCGTCCCTGCATCTCCGCCCGCGTGAGGTCTTCGGGATCGAGAGGGTCGGCCGGAACGCGCACCGCGTGCAGGTAAACCTCATCGTTGGCAAACAGGAAGGAGACGCCGGGGCCGTAGTAGTTCTTCAGCCGCCCGTCCCGATACGCCTCCACCAGCGTTTCCCGGCAACGCTGCCGCAGTTGCGGATTATCGGTCACATTGCCGATTCTGAAATGCAGCGTCAGCGGCATGTATTCTTTCGAGGTTTCGCACGGCGCGCCGGCGCGGAAAGCGACGTCCGCGTCACCGGTGCAGTCGATCACCGTGGCGGGGCGGAACCGTTCGATGCCGCCCTTGTTTGCGACCAGCACTTCCCGGATTCGCCCACCCGATGTGACGGCGCCGGCCACGAAGGAGTGGTAGAGCGGCTGCAGGTTTTTTTCCGCCGTGATCATCTCATCGAGCAGGATCTTGAAACGCTCGATCGACCGGATCGCCGGATTGTGAGCGTAGACGTACTCGTCTCCGGCTTTGCAGACGCCCATGCGCGACAGCAACTCGAGGCCGATGCCGCGTTGGAGGATCTTTCTGTCGCTCTTGCGCGCGATGCCGTCGAAAAAGGGAAGGCCCACCGTGGTGATGATGCCGCCGGCAAATCCCGCGCGCTCCACCAGGACGGTGCGCGCTCCCCGGCGCGCGCTCGCGAGCGCGGCCGCGATACCCGCGCATCCGGCTCCGCAGACCAGCACGTCAGGGCTGAAGTCGATAGCCATGGGGCAGTTTACTAACCCGCCGGCGCCGCCATCAGAATCTCCGGGCTCACGGAACCGAACTTCTCGAAGTTCTTCCGGAACCGGGCGCTCAATTCGGCCGCCGCGCGGTCGTAGGCTTGCGGGTCCTTCCACTGGCTCCGGGCGTCCAGCAATTCGGCCGGGACCCCGGGGCAGGTTTTGGGGACAAGCGTCTGAAACACCGGATGCCGCTCGACGGGCACATCGTTCAACTCGCCGGCAAGAATCGCCGTGACCATGGCGCGCGTATACGGCAGGCTCATCCGCCGCCCCGTGCCGAAGGCGCCTCCCACCCATCCCGTATTCACCAGCCAGCAGGAAGCCTTGTGCCTGGCCAGCCGCTCGCCCAGCATTTGCGCGTAGGTGATTGGCGGACGCGGGAGAAACGGCGCTCCGAAACAGGCGCTGAATGTCGCCTGAGGTTCACTCCCCAGGCCCCGCTCGGTCCCCGCCACCTTCGCCGTATAGCCGCTCAGAAAGTGATACATCGCCTGCTCCGGCGTAAGACGCGCCACCGGCGGCAGCACGCCGAAGGCATCCGCGGTCAGGAACAGAATCCGTGACGGAACGCCGCCCACGCCTGGAATGACAGCGTTCTCAATGAAATCCACCGGGTAGGCCGCGCGCGTATTTTCGGTGATGGTTTCAGCGTCAAAATCGCAGATTCGGGTGTTTTCGTCCACCACCACATTTTCGAGGACCGAGCCGAAACGGATCGCATTCCAGATCTGCGGCTCTTTTTCCGGCGACAGATGGATGCACTTGGCATAGCAGCCGCCCTCGAAATTGAACACTCCCTCGTCGCTCCAGCCATGCTCGTCGTCGCCGATCAGCCGCCTCCGCGGATCGGCCGAGAGCGTGGTCTTGCCGGTTCCCGAGAGGCCGAAAAACAGCGCCACGCCGTTTTCTCCCATGTTGGCCGAACAGTGCATCGGCAGGACGCCGCGGCCGGGAAGGATGTAGTTGAGGATGGAAAAGACGCTCTTCTTCATCTCCCCGGCGTACTCCGTGCCCGCGATGATGACCACCCGCTTGCGGAAATTGATCGCAATGCAGGTCTGGGATCGCGAGCCGTCGGTCTCCGGATCCGCCTGGTAATCGGGGACAAAGAGCAGCGTAAATTCCGGATTGTGGCCGGCCGCGCCGGCCGGGGGGCGGACGAACAACTGGCGCGCGAACAGGCTATGCCAGGCGCGCACGGTAATCACCCTGACAGGCAGCCTGTAGTTTTCATCGGCTCCGCCGAAGCAGTCCTGAACGTAGACTTCACGGCCTTGCAGAAAGGCGAGGACATGGGAGTGCAGGCGGTCGAAATTGGCCTCGGACATGGGCTGGTTGACGGGACCCCAATCGATAGCCGATTCCGTTTCCGCCTGCCTGACAATGAACTTGTCTTTCGGCGACCGTCCGGTGAACTGGCCGGTCCGCACCACGAGCCCGCCGTTTGACGCCAGCATCCCTTCCCGGCGTTCGAGCGCCTTCTCGATCAATTGCGCCGGCGGCAGATTCCAGCAAGCTGAGGCGAGATTGCGGATTCCGTGATCCCGTAGCACGAAACCGCCCGGATGGTTCCCTACGTTGTGCATGGGCAGAGGGGAGCGGACGAGGGCAGTATAGCATAATGAGGCTATGGGCCTTGTTCGGCTGGCGTGCGGAGTTTTGGCCTCCGCCCTCCTCGTTTGGGGACAGGTGATTGAATTCGAATCCGGCGGGTTGCGCTACAAGACGTTGACTCGAAACGGGGTTACCATCATGTTCGCGCCGCTGCCCAACCAGATCCGTGAGTATTCGATCCTGCAGGTGGCCGTCTCCAACGGCTCGCGGATCCCCTGGACCATCAAGACCGGTGATTTCCTCTTTGAGAAGGCCGAGGGCGGCCCGGCGGTGAGTCCCGCCAACCCCCGCAAGGTAGTCAACGAACTGGTGGACAAGGCCGGCCGCAGCGATGTCATTAAGCTTGTCGCCACCTACGAGATCGGCCTGTACGGTTTGACCCGCCTCACCTCGACGAACGGCTACGAACAGCGGCGGCAGGCCGCCTTTGCGGAGTTGACCTCGGCGAAACTGAAAGCCGCCGCCGCGGCATCGGCCATTGCGTTTGTGGACGTGAAACTCACCCCCGGCCAAAGCACTGATGGCGCGCTGTTTTATCCCAACCACGGGAAAGCGCTCGGCCGGGGAAAGCTTACGGTCCGGGCCGCGGGTGAGGTCTTCGAGTTTCCGCCCGAGCCGCTCGCTCCATGATCGATCTCCACTCCCATACGGACTATTCCGACGGCGCTCTCTCACCCGCGGAACTGCTGGAACTGGCGCGGCGGGAAGGCCTGGATGCGTTTGCCATAACCGACCATGACACCCTGGCGGGCTACGACCTTCTGGCAACGCCCGAGGAGCGGCAGCCCGAAGTCATTCGCGGCATCGAAGTGACATGTGATCTCAACGGGCGTCCGGCGCACCTGCTCGGCTATTTTCTGCGCGGCGACCCCGGCGAGTCCTTCCGGCGGTGGCTCGAACTCCGCCACGAGCAGCGCCGGGAGCGGAACCGCCGCCTGGTCCGGCGTCTCCAGTCCCTGGGAGCGAGCGTCGAGTTGGAGGAAGTCGAGGCCCTTGGGAAAAGCATGACCGGCCGTCCCCACTTTGCCCGCGTCCTGGTGTCGAAAGGCTATGTCGATAGCTACGAGGAGGCCTTCCACCGCTATATCGGCGAGCACGGCGCCGCCTACGTGCCGCCGGAAGCGCCTTCGCTCGCGGAGGGAATCGCGCGCGTGAACGAGGCCGGCGGCGTGTCCTCGCTCGCCCATCCGGTTCGTCTTGGCCCGGCGTTCAACGAGCAAGCGCTCGGGAGTCTCGCGCGCGCGGGTCTCCGGGCGCTCGAGGTGTTCCACTCCGATCACTCGATCGAGGACTCTTCCCGCTATCTCGAAATGGCGCGCCGCCATGACCTTGCCGTGACGGGCGGCTCGGACTTCCACGGGCCCATCAAGCCGCGCGTGCGCCTTGGTGGAGAGAGGGTTGAGAACTGGGTTCTCGACAGCCTTCGCGAGCGGTTTGGTTAGCTCCTTACCCGATCGCGCGTCCGATGGCCTCCGCGATCGCCGCCCCATGAAACCGCCCGTTCTCGATGAATATCTCGTTCGTGTGCACCCCCGCCACCACCACCCCCGCAAGGTAGATGCCCTTGCGCTCGCTTTCGAGCGTCTCGGGGTTCGTGCGCGGTTTCATGGTCGCGGGATCCAGTTCAATCCCATGCCGCGAGAGGAAATCGAAATCAGGCCGGTAGCCCACCATCGCCAGCACGAAGTCGTTTCTGATGGTCACCTCTCCATCCGGCGTGCCGATCACCAGCGAATCGGGGAGAATCCGCCGCACGCTGCTGTTCAGATACCCCTTGATCTCTCCGCTCTTCAGCCGGTTTTCGATGTTCGGCCGTATCCAGTACTTGATATTGTCCGACAGGCTTTCGCGGCGGTGAATCAACGTCACGCGCGCGCCCGCCCAATAAAGCTCCAGCGCGGCAATGGCGGCCGAGTTCTTCCCCCCGATTACGGCCACATCGAGTCCGAAAAACGGATGCGGCTCCTTGTAGTAGTGGATCACCTTATCGAGTTCGGCGCCCGGCACGTCCAGCTTGTTCGGAATGTCATAGTATCCCGTGGCCAGGATCACTTTGCGGCACTCGTACTCGCGCGGACATCCCAGCCGGTCGGACGTGTGCACCGTAAAGGAGCCGTCATCGCCTCCAATCCGCAGCACCTTCTCATACTGGTGGATGTCGAGGGCGAAATGATCCGCCACACGACGGTAATACTTCAGCGCTTCGGTCCGGTTCGGCTTCTCGTTGAGCGAGGTCATCGGAATGCCCCCGATTTCGAGCAGTTCCGGCGTCGTGAAAAACACCATATTGGTGGGGTAGTGGTAGAGCGAGTTCACCACGCACCCTTTGTCGATCAGCAGCGCGTTGAGGCCGCGCTTCTTGAGTTCAATGCCGCAGGCGAGTCCGGTGGGTCCCGCTCCCGCCACCACCACGTCCAGCATCAGAGCATCGACTCCACGTTCTGATAGACCGTCTCGAGCGCCTTGGGCAGGGCGTTGACGTCCTTGCCTCCGCCTTCGGCCATATCCGGCCGTCCGCCGCCCTTGCCTCCAATCGACTGGGAGAGCGCGCTGACGATCCTGCCCGCATGCACCTTGCCCGTGAGGTCTTTCGTCACCGCGGAAACCAGCGCCACCGTTCCATCCTCGGAACTCGCCAGCACCACGACCCCCGTGCGCCACTTGTTGCGCAGCGAATCGGCCAGGGCCCGCAGTTGATGGCGGTCGAACCCGTCCAACCGCCCGGCCAGAACTTTCACTCCCTTCACGACCCGCGCCTGCGCCTCGAGCGAACCGGCATGCGATTGCGCCAGCTTCGACTTCAACTGCTCCAGTTCCTTCTCGAGCGTCTTCTGATGGGCCGCCATGCGCTCGACCTGCTCGAGAACACTGTCTTCCGATGCGCGCAGCGTGTGAGCCACCCGCGCCAGCGTATCCGACGCCGCGCGGAACCTTTCAAGCGCGGCTTCCCCGGTGATCGCCTCGATGCGGCGGACGCCCGCCGAAATGCTGCCTTCCTGCACAATCTTGCACAAGCCGATGTCGCCGGTGCGGTGTACGTGTGTTCCGCCGCAGAGTTCGCGGCTGAAATCGCCCACGCGCACCACCCGCACACTCTCTCCGTACTTTTCGCCGAACAGGGCCATGGCGCCGGTCTTGAGCGCGTCATCGAGTCCCATCACGCTCGTCTCCACCGGAATGTTCTCGAGGATCTCCTCGTTCGCCAGCCGCTCCACCTCCGCGATTTCATCCGCATCCATGGCTGTGTAGTGCGTGAAATCGAAGCGCAGGCGCGAGGGCTCCACCACGCTCCCCGCCTGTTTCACGTGCTTGCCCAGGACCGCGCGAAGCGCCGCGTGAAGCAGGTGGGTGGCCGTATGATTGCGCATCGTCGAGCCGCGCGGCGCCGCCTCGACGCGCGCTTCGAGTTTCTCGCCCACCGCGATTGGCGCCACCGCCAGAATCCTGTGAACCGACAGTCCCGGAACCGCCGGATATGTGGAATCCACTTCCGCCACCTTATCCACTCCGCGATAGAGCGCTCCGCGGTCGCCGACCTGTCCTCCGGCTTCCGCGTAAAAAGGCGTCTGGTCCAGGACGAGTTCCCCCTTCTGCCCGGCCTCGAGCTTTTCCACCAGTTGCCTGTCATCGTTCAACAGGCCGATCACGACGCTGTCCGCGCTGGTGAGCGTCTCATAGCCCAGAAACCGGGTCCTGCCGCGCTCGCGCAATGTCTGATAGGAGGGAGCAACCTGCGTCTTCTCGCCGCCCTTCCAACTGGCGCGCGCGCGCTGCCGCTGCTGCTCCATCGCCTGTTCAAACCCGGCCATGTCGACCGAAATGCCGCGCTCGCGGGCCATCTCCTCCATCTCGTCCAGGGCCAATCCGAACGTGTCGTAGAGCTTGAAGGCCGCGGCTCCCGAGAGCACACCGCCCGCGGCCGCCTTCACTTCTTCCTGGAAGACCTTCTCCGCCACGGTGAACGTGGTCGCGTAGCGATGTTCCTCGTCCTTCACCACGCGCGCCACGCGCGGCGCGTTTTCGAGCAATTCAGGGTAGGCAGGCTCCATCAGCGCGGCGACAAAGCCCGTCAGCTTGTAGAGAAACGGCTCCTCGACTCCCACCATGCGCGCGTTCCGCATCGCCCGCCGCATGATCTTGCGCAGGACATATCCGCGTCCTTCATTCGACGGGAGCACCCCGTCATGAATGAGGAACGCGGCGGCTCGCGCGTGGTCGGCCGCGATGCGCAGGGAAACGTCCACCCGCGGATCCTCTCCGTAGGTCTTTCCGAACAATTCGGCGCCTTTTTCGACCACCGGCAGCAGCAGGTCGCACTCGAAATTGGAAAGCTTGCCCTGCATGATCGCCGCCAGGCGCTCGAGCCCCAGCCCGGTGTCGATCGAAGGACGCGGCAGCGGAGTGAGCGTCCCTTCCGCGGACCGTTCAAACTGCATGAAGACCAGGTTCCAGATCTCGACGAAGCGTCCGCCGCCATCGAGCGGAAACCGCTCGTGCTCGCGCCCCGCCTCCGCCGCGCCCGGCCCGAGATCATAGTGGATCTCCGAACAGGGCCCGCAGGGTCCGGTCTCCCCCATCTGCCAGAAGTTGTCCTTCTCGTCCAAACGGAAGATGCGGTCTTTGGGTACACCGGCCACCTTCTGCCACAATTCCTCGGCTTCGTCATCCTCGCGAAACACCGTCACGTACAGACGGTCCTTGGGCAGCCCGTAATCCTTCGTAATCAGTTCCCAGGCGAAATCGATCGCTTCGGCCTTGAAGTAATCGCCGAAGGAGAAGTTTCCCAGCATCTCGAAGAACGTATGGTGGCGGCGCGTGTAGCCAACATTTTCGAGATCGTTGTGCTTGCCGCCCGCCCGTACGCACTTCTGCGAACTCGCCGCGCGGTTGTAATCGCGCTTTTCGAGACCCGTAAAAATGTCCTTGAACTGGTTCATCCCCGCGTTGGTGAACAGAAGCGTGGGATCGTTGGCCGGAACCAGGGAAGAACTGCGGACCACGCGGTGTCCGCGCGCGGCAAAATAGTCGAGAAACTGTTTTCTGATTTCGTGACCGGTCACATCGCTATTTTCCCATACCGGCCCCAACCGCCGGTCTTCCGCAGTATAGTGTCAGAAAGGACTTTCACCATGCCTTGTACCCGACGTCAAATGCTCAAGACGGCCGCGGCCGCGCCTTTTCTGCGCGAACTCGCGTTCGGCGCACAGACGATCCACAGTTCCTCGCCCGGCAAGCCCGGCATTCCGGGGCTGTTTCCCGGCAAAGTGATCGGCGTCGAGGATCAGCGCTCGATTGCCTCAGGCAAGTACAACGCGGAAGTCATTAACGCGATGATGCGCCGCGGCATGAAGGAGCTTACCTCCGCCGACGATTGGGCCGGCGCCTGGAAGCTGTTTTTCGAGAAGGGGGACGTTGTCGGCATCAAAGTGAATCCTGTCGGCCAGCCCCTCGTCATCAGCGCTCCCGAGGTCATGCACGTGATCCTCGATGGCCTTGCCGCCGCGGGCATCCCCAACAAGGACATCATCGTTTATGATCGCTACCAGGATCAGTTTCTCGGCGGCGGCTTCGACAAATGGCTCCCCGACGGGGTGCGCACCTCCTATGCCGCCAAGCGGAACGACGGCATTCAGTTGGACATCAGCGGCTATGACCGCGACCACTATGTCGAAATGGCGCTCACCAACCCGGGCTACGCCAATGACGAGCGCGCCCGCAAGTCGTTCGCCGCGAATTTCATTACCAAACAGGTGAACAAGGTCATCAACCTCTGCGTTCTCAAGGACCACCAGTCCGCCGGCATCACGCTGGCATTGAAAAACCTCTCCCACGGCCTGGTCAATAACGTCAGCCGCTCCCACCCGACCATTTCTCAAAACACCTGCAACGCCTTCATACCGGCCATTGTGCAGATGCCCGTCATCCGCAACAAGGTGGTGTTGAACATTCTCGACGGCGTCAAAGGCGTCTACCATGGCGGGCCCGGAGCCCGGCCGGAGTTTGTCTGGGAGCACCACACGATGTATTTCGCCACCGACCCCGTGGCGTTGGATCACGTGGGCTGGACCAAGATCGACGAGAAACGGCTTGCGGTGGGCAAGAAGAAACTGGTCGAGGACACCCCCGACCAGTACAGCACCTACATCCACCGCCAACCCGAGCACGTCGAGATCGCCGGCGCTCTGGGGCTCGGCGTATGGGAGTGGAACAGAATCCAATATAAACAGATCAAACTCGGCTGAACCGCGATTGTAACTTCATGATCCTGTTCTGAACAGGGCTTCGCGTTTACGGGTAGGGCGATATGCGCCCACAAACGAACCATGAAGGAATCCATGTTCAGAACTTTGTTTGGAATCTCTTTTTGCGCCGCGATGGCGGCGGGCGGCGATTTTTTTCCCCTTCAACAGGGAAATACCTGGATATACCGCGAGGCCGGGTCAGGGCAGTCTTTCACTGTCACCGTCGGCACACCGGTGCTTATGAACGACCGCGTGTATCACCCCATTCGGGGCTACACGCCGGAACGCCTGCTGGCGCGCGTGGATGAGCAGAACAATCTCGTCCACGTGAACGAAGAAACCGGCGCGGAACAGATCGTCACCTCATTCACGCCATTCGAGGATGGCTGGTGGCAGGCGTCCTTGCGGGAATGCGATCAGGAAGGGAAGACTCTTCTCGAACGAGGCGTGTTCGATGGCGCCGCTGGACCTTTCCAGGGTGTGTTGCGCATCCGCTACCGTTCCTTCTCCTGCGCCGATGCCGGCTCTGAATCCGAGCAGTATGCCGAAAACATCGGCATGGTGCGCAGGGTCAGCCAGTCCTTCGGCGGGCCGAAACAATTCGATCTTGTTTATGCCCGCGTCGGACAGGTGCAAATCAACGCCGCGGCCAATGCGCAGTTCTCCGTCTCGATGGGGATGACGCGCAACTCGCCCGCCCTCGAGGCGACTCTCCGCCTGCGCGTGAACTCCCATCTGCCCGTGACGCTCAACTTCCCATCGAGCCAGGAATACGAAGTTCTTCTGCGTGACGATACGGGCAAGGTGATCTGGAGGTGGTCGGACGGGCAGATGTTCACCCAGGCGTTTCACGAAAAACAGGTTGCCGTCGAGTGGACGGTTCCGGTGGAGATACCCCGCCCGGCGGGCAACGGCCCCCAGCCGGGAAACTACACCGTCCAGGCGTGGCTGACCACCGCCGGCGCCAGTCCGAAATTCGCGGCTACGATCCCGTTGACGATAACGCCCGCGGCGCAGCCGTAAGCCTTTCGCGGGACGGGCAGCCTGCTTTACTTGGGGAGGCCCTAAACCTCGAGTTGCGGGCGTGAGGGTTCCGGCCAGTCCAGGTGGAAGAATTTTCCCCTGGGCTGGTCTACCCGCTCATAGGTGTGCGCCCCGAAGTAGTCCCGCTGCGATTGCAGCAGGCTCGCGGGCAACCGCTCCGAGCGGTATCCGTCGTAGTAGGCCAGCGCCGAATAGAACGTCGGCGCGGCTACCCCGTTCGCCGCCGCCTGTCCGATCACCATCCGCCAGTTCGCCTGGCAGCGGTCGATCTCGCTCTTGAAATAGGGATCGAGCAGCAAATTCGCAAGGTCGTGGTTGCGTTCGTAGGCTTCCGTGATTTTCTGCAGAAAGCGCGCCCGGATGATGCACCCGCCGCGGAAGATTTTCGCGATCTCCCCGAATGGCAGCTTCCAGTTGTACTCTCCCTGCGCCGTGCGCATCAATTGGAAACCCTGCGCGTAGGCGCAGATCTTCGAACAGTACAGCGCGTCATGAATCGCCTGCACGAACGCTTTCCTATCACCTGAAAAGCTCACGCCGGGGCCGCTCAGCGTCCTGGAGGCCGCTACTCTTTCCTCCTTCACGGCGCTCAGAAAACGGGCGAACACCGCCTCCGCCACCGTTGGCGCCGGGGTCCCCATGTCGAGAGCGCTCACCGAGGTCCACTTCCCGGTGCCCTTCTGCCCGGCGGTATCGAGGACCACGTCCACAAACGGTTTGCCTGTTACGGGGTCCTTCTGCTGAAGAATGTCGGCTGTAATCTCGATGAGGAAGCTGTCGAGCACGCCGCGGTTCCACTCCGCGAACACCCCGCTCGCCTCCGACGGGGCCATCCCCAGCACTCCGCTCATCAGAGCATAGGCTTCGCAGATCATCTGCATGTCGCCGTACTCGATGCCGTTGTGCACCATTTTCACGTAGTGCCCCGCGCCGTCGGGACCGATGTGCGTCGTGCATGGGACGCCGCCCGTCACCGGCTTGCCCGGCTTCGCTCCCCCGATCGGCTTTCCCGTAACGGCATCCACCTTCGCCGCAATCGCCTTCCAGATGGGCTCGATCTCCTTCCATGCCGCTTCGTCTCCGCCCGGCATCAAAGAAGGGCCGAACCGCGCCCCCTCCTCTCCTCCGGACACTCCGGAGCCGACAAACCGCAACCCCTTCGCCTTCAGCGCCCGCTCGCGCCGGATGGTATCCATCCAGTGCGCGTTGCCGCCGTCGATCACGATGTCGTCCGCATCGAGCAGCGGAACGAGGCTGTCGATCACCGCGTCCGTGGGCGCTCCGGCCTTCACGAGAATGATAATTTTTCGCGGACGTTTGATGGAGGCCACAAGGCCTTCCAGGGTCTTCTCGCCGTGCACGCCGCCCGGGGTCTCCCGGTTTTCAGCGATGAATTTCTCCATTGTCGCCGTGGTGCGGTTATACACGCTGATACGGAAACCATGATCGGCGATATTCAAAGCCAGGTTCTGGCCCATCACCGCGAGACCGATGAGACCTATATCGGAAAGTTGTTGAGACATAATGATTGAACCCAAATACGCATTCTATCGGTTTGGCGGGCTCGACTGCTTGTCGCGGCCGGTCGAAATGCTCAGTTGGCGACGCTGAGCGTGATTTCGCCGACGCCGCCGCGCACAGCCATGTGGATCGCGGGCTTTCCCTCTTCGTAGGCGCTGTTATAGTAGCGCCCGTCCCGTTTGGTCAGCCCTCTGGCGTTGATGCTTCCGATGCCACCTCTTGCGTCCACCACCGCACCGAAATCCTTCGGCAGTATGATCCGCGCCTCGCCCACTCCGCCATGCACCTGCATATTGACGTCTTTCGCATATTTCCCCGTCTTCAACTCCAATTCGCCCACGCCCATATGCACCTCGAGCGAGCGCAGCGGAATCGAGGATACATCCAACTCCGTCTCCCCGGCTCCGAGATGGGCCGTCAGGTCCACCGGAACCCTCGATCCCAGCCGTAGATCCCAATCGTTCGTTATCTTCCCGCCCATCGCGGTCCTGCCGCGGGATTCGACCGTCAGCCGGCCCCGGAAGCCGGTGAGATCGTACCGCACCACGGGCCGGCCCACCGCCTCGGAATACCGGAAGGTGGCGTCCAGCAGTTTCGATCCTCCGCCTTCCAATCGCAGTTTCCCCGCTCCCATGCGGATATTCACGGACACATTTTCCGCCGCGCCCGCCTCCACCGACTCCCGAGCCGTATGCACCGGCCCCGGATCGGATTCAACAACAACACAGCCCGTGCCCGCCAGCAGAACTGGCAACAGCGCGGCGCTCCAGACGGCGGTGTGGTTCATAATGACCTCTTTCCCTTGATTCAGCCAGACAAGTACGCAAATCGCCCGGCGAAAGTTCGCAAAAACGTTGCTACGGAGCGAGGAGCCAATCCGTGTGCACCACGCTCTCCCCGTTGAGCGCCGCCGCCTGTTCGAGGAGGCGCCGCGCCTGTCCGGCAACCGCCCGCACGCCCCTTTCATAAACAAGGTTGGGATTTCCCGGACCGCCGTTATACGCCCCCACCGCAAGCGTCACGTTGCCGTCAAACCTGTCCAGCAGTTCCCGCAACAGCAGCCCGGCATACGTTGTGAGCACCGCCGGATCCACTTCCTTTACATCCAGTTTTTTCGGCGGCCGCAGGCGCCCGGGCAACAGGCTGTAATCCCGGTTGTCCTTGAGGTACAGTTTGTGCGCATGGCGCAAAGTCTCCACGGTGATCTGCCACACTCCTTGCGATTCATTCAGCACGCGCACTCTTCCGCGACGCCGTTCGAGAACGATATCATCCTTTGCCGCCCGCCGCTTCCACACCGAGTGTCCCAGATCTCCGCGGACGTTCATGTAGTTGTTCTCCATCGCGCCAATCCCGAGGAAAAAATCGATCGGCAGGGAGTAGAAATCGGCGACAGTGATAATATCGCCCGCAAGCCGCGCCGCCCCCTCGCGCGAGAGAATCCTGGGAGCCGATTCCTCGCCGCTCCGTACCCGTGGATCCGTCGCCGACTTGAACCGGATGTATCTTTCCAGGTAGGCATGCAGCCGCGCCGGTGGAATCTGCTCGAGTTTCTGCTTCGCCGGCAGTTGATAGGCTCCCACGAAGACCCGGCTCTGCTGCCGCCACTGGCGCGCCTTCGACAAGGGAACCAGCCTCCACTCGAACCGCCGCGCCAGCCCGCTCGCATGCGCTTCCGCGAGCATTCCGATGCCCTCGAGGGCATCCTCCGGCAGGCGTCCGCGAACGATGTACCGCCCCTCATCATAGGTGAGCATCACTTCCATCCCCGCCGCCCGCGGCAGATGAGCCATGTATTGGAACATCATGTAGCTGAATAACTCGTCGCGGAAAACGGCCAGATCGCTGACGAGCGCTCCTTGCGGATACACCAACTTCAATCTTTGGCCGCTGAATTCGCACACCGGAGCGAGCGGAATCCGCCGCGCCGGCAATGGGTCCACCCGCATGCCGTAGTAGATTCCGCCCCCCGCGAGGGCGAGAATTCCCCCGGAAATCAGGAGCGCGCTCGCGCGCGAACGTTTCTTCATCCGAGTCAGCCGGGAGCCTCGATCCGCTTGACTTTTCCAGCCGACCTATTTTATCGTGCAGATTCGACTTCGAGCATGGTCATACTTCGGGGGCTTGATGGACAATTTAGGCGCTGAGCATTCCCGCGCCTCCCGGCGTCTCGATATCGTCTACGATTCTGACCTGCAAAGTGTGGATTCGGCCGAGACGTCCGTGCTGGAAGTCGCCCGGGGGATAGGGTTCGAGGAAGACGACCTGCACAGGATCGGCATCGCGCTCCGGGAGGCCATGGTGAACGCTGTCGTGCATGGCAACAAGTACAGTGCCCAAAAGAAGGTGCGCCTGTCCGCCTGGGATGATGGAGGCGCCCTGAAGGTGGTGATCACGGACGAAGGCAACGGCTTCGACCTGTCGCGCGTGCCCGATCCGCTGGCGGAGGAAAATCTGCTCCGGGAATCCGGCCGCGGCATTCTGCTCATGCAGGCGTTCGTCGACGAATTCCAGGTGCGCCGCCTGAGTCCCACCGGCACCGAAGTCACCATGGTAAAGTATATGGCTCCCAGGTAGAGCCGGTTTCTGGACGATTTCTAGGAGGATTGAAGACTGTGAGCGTGAAACTCAATTCCCGCCAGGTTGGCGACGTAACTGTAATTGACGCTGCTGGGCGCATCACCTTGGGTGAGGGCACCATCAGCTTACGCGATTTGATTCGGGACACCCTCGGCGGCGGCCATAAGAAAGTGCTGTTAAACCTCGGAGAGGTCAACTACATCGACAGCTCCGGAATCGGCGAACTCGTATCCGCCTTCACCACGGTCACCAACCAGGGTGGCCAACTCAAGCTTCTGAATCTGAACAAGCGCATTCAGGATCTCCTGCAGATCACCAAGTTGTACACTGTGTTTGAAGCTCATGACGACGAGGCGGCTGCCATCCGCAGCTTTTCCTGACGATTCGAGGCGGTTCCTCGTTCTGATCGACATCGAGGCGCGACTCGGCCCGGCGCCCGGCGGGGCCGGGTTGCGCCTTCCTGTTTTCCGCGTCCCTGATGGGCCGCGCTCCCATTCATTGGAGTCCTGATGTCACGCACACTTCTCATCACCCTCCTGCTGGCCTGTTCCGGCTTCGCCCAAGACTTTCATCTCAAGGACGGAGATCGCGTTGTCTTTTTCGGAGACAGCATCACGGATCAGCGCCTCTACACCACTTTCGTCGAAACCTATGTCGTGACGCGCTTCCCCAACTGGGACGTAACCTTTGTGCACTCCGGCTGGGGCGGCGACCGCGTCACGGGCGGCGCCGGCGGTGGCATTGACGAGCGGCTCGCCCGCGATGTAATCCCCTTCAAGCCCTCGGTGGTCACCATCATGCTCGGAATGAATGACGGGCGTGTGCGCGCCTTCGACAATCAGATCTTCGAGATCTATTCGAACGGCTACAAACACATCATCGAGCGCCTCAAGACCGCCATCCCGGGCGTGCGCATCACCGCCATCGAGCCTTCCCCTTTCGACGACGTCACACGGCGTCCCCTGTTTCCCGGCGGTTACAACGGCGTCCTCCTCCGATATGGCAAGTTCCTCCAGGAGCTTGCGCCGGCGCAGGGTCTTACCATCGCGGACCTCAACCGCCCGGTTACCGCGATGCTCGAAAAAGCGAATCGCGCCGATCCTGAACTGGCGAAGAAGATTATTCCCGATCGAGTCCACCCGAGAGAGGCAGGCCACCTCATCATGGCCGAATCCCTCCTGAAGGGGTGGCATGCGCCCGGCCTGGTGAGCTCCGTCGAAATCGACGCCAGGGCAAGACGCGTAGTCAATTCGGAAAACACCGCGGTCATCAACGCCGGTTTCGGCCCCAGTGTCTCCTGGACGCAAACCGACAGCGCTCTTCCGGTGCCAGTGGACATGGACGATGAAGTCATGGCGCTCACCGTGAAGTCCTCCGATTTCCTCGATGCCATGAACCGCCAGATGGTGAAAGTGACGGGCCTTGCTCCCGGCAAACACACGTTGCGCGCCGATGGCGAAGAGGTGCTCACGGCGGACGCCGGAGAATGGGCCCGGGGAGTCAACCTCGCCGGCTACAAGACCCCGATGTGGGAGCAGGCCGCCCGCGTGCATGCGCTCACTTTGAAGCGGGCCAACGCCCACAACGTCCGCTGGCGCAACTTTCAGGTCCCCCTGCAGTACGACAATCTTTCCAGCCTGCAGCCCACTCTCACCGCCATCGACGGCGTGGATGCGGACCTCAGGCGCGAGCAACACGCCGCCGCCCAACCCAGGCCTCATCATTTCGAACTCGTTCCCGGAGATACACAGTTTCAATCGATCTTCAACGGTCAGGACCTCACCGGGTGGCACATCAGCCAGACAAATCACCACGGCGACACCCAGGGCTGGAATGTCAAGTCCGGCGTGCTCACCGCTACCCAGGACCGGCCTAAGAATGGCGGCATTCTGCTGACCACGCGCAAGTACCGCAACTTCGAGATCTCGCTCGATGTCCGTCCCGATTACGGCTGTGACAGCGGGCTCTTCCTGCGCTCGAGCGAAAAGGGCGAAGCCTACCAGGTGCTTCTCGATTATCTCGATGGCGGAGCCATCGGCGGAATCTACGGTGAAAAGCTGACCGGCGTGCAGAGCTTCGTCCCGCACTGGCAGGAGGTCTTCAAGCGCACGGGATGGAATCATCTGAAGGCCCGCATTGAAGGCGACGTGCCCCACATCCAGGTTTGGCTGAACGGCATCCGCGTCACCGACTGGCGCGATAGCGCAAACCACGCGGCCGGAGGAGCCGTCGACGGCATGGTGGCCCTCCAGGTGCATGGCGGCAATCGCTGGATTCCCGGCGGGAAACACCGTTTCCGCAACATCATGATCCGGGAGTTGCCCTAAATGCGAGTTGGTCTGTTTTGTCTTGCGGCGTTCACCCTCGTCCTCTCAGCCGAAACGGTAACCATCAGGCCGCAGCGCTACTACGAAACCTTCGCCGCCCACCCGCCCGCCGCCCGTCTCCACCCCGGCGACACGGTTATCACCAAACTCCTCGATTCCCGCGGTCGCGATGAAACCGGCAAACTCATCCATGATGGCGACAACGTCCTCACCGGCCCGTTCTACATCGAGGGAGCCGAACCGGGCGACACACTCGTTGTGCGTCTCGATCAGGTGCGGCTCAATCGCGACTGGGGCTGGAACGGCGTGCGCATCAACCTCGACGCCCTCGCGCCCAACAGCATCGAAGGACTCGAGTCCGCGCAGTGTTGCGACGAATGGCTCCAGCCCGGACGCCGAAACGCCCTCAAGTGGATGCTGACGCCTCCGTCCGGCACGGTTCGGCCCTCCCGCGCCCTGGGCAACAAGGTGAAACTCGAGTTCGCCGCCCACCCTACCATCGGCTGTATCGGAGTTGCTCCTCCCATTCAACAGGCCATCTCCTCCGGACCCATGGGTTCTTATGGAGGCAACCTCGACTACAACCGCATGGATGAAGGCGCAACCGCGTACCTGCCCGTCTTCGTCAAGGGCGCCTTCCTCATGGTGGGCGACGGCCACGCGGGTTTCGGCGATGGAGAACTGCTCGGCCAGGGCACCGAGACCTCCATGAACGTCCAGTTCACCGTCAACCTCCGGAAAGGCTATCGCATTCAATGGCCGCGCGTTGAACACTCGGACTCGATCGAAACCCTCGGCGCCACTCCCGGGGCGCTCGAGCGCGGATTTCGCGAAGCCATCAGCGAAATGCTCCGCTGGCTCCGGCAGGATTACGGCCTCTCCCAACAGGAGGCTCACACCCTTCTCGCCATGTCCACGGAATTGAAAGTGGCATCCTGGTTTGGAACGGCTCTCTGTAAGCTGCCGAAGGACAAGCTGCCGCCGCGGAATGAGTGATGGGGGAGGCAGAAGACAGGAGGCAGGAGTCTTGGGCGAGGATCAGGTAATAGCGGCATTCTTCGAGTGAGCCTTCCGCTATGTTCATGAACCGGGCCTTGTCCGCTTTGCCGCGACGGCGAAAGCCTTCGGCGATGTTGGCTGGGACGGAGGCGGCCGCCCGCCGCATCCGCAGCGCCAAACCGTATGTTTCCGGCTTGGGGAAACCGAAAGTGAAGGAGTAAACCGCCAGCGTCAACCGGTGCGCTTTGCGCCATGCCAGGAGATCCCGGAAGCTGCCGGCGGGTCTCGGCTGTCTTCTGTCTCCTGTCTCCTGCCTCCTGCCTTCTTCTCAGCTAAACCACCCGCATCCGCCGCCCGCGCACAATCGTCGCGCGGCTCACGAACCGCTTCGTCGCGCTTACCGCGTTTCGCTGCGAATCGATCAGTCGGAACTGTCCCTCCTCCAATTCGAGCACCGCAAGATCCGCCGGACCTCCCACCTTGATCTGTCCCATCCCCTCTACGCGATTCACCGCCTTCGCCGGATTGGCCGTCGTCCGCAGAATCACATCATCCACGCTCATTCCCAAATACAGCAGTTTCGACATTGTCGTCGGCATGTCATACACCGGTCCGTTCACGTTGAGATTGTAAATATCCGTCGAAATGGAATCGCACACGAACCCCCCGTCGAGCGCCTTCTTCGCCGCCGCGAAGTTGAAACTCCCCAACCCGTGGCCGACATCGAACCACACGCCCCGCTCGCGCGCCTCGCGCACCTCCGGCTTCACCTTGCCGGCCGCGTCGAGGATGCCCAGCGTGTGAGCGTTGTAACAGTGCGTCACCACGTCGCCCTTCTTCATCAGAGCCATCACCTCGGCGGTCGACGGCGGCGCGAAACTGATGTGCGCCATCAGGGGCAATTGAAACCGGTCGCAGAGCTCGCGGGCCGCTTTCAGCATCTCGAAGCTATAGCGGCCATTCATATTCGTACCCACCTGGAATTTCACACCCAGCAGAATGTCGCGATTCTTCTCGACGGTCTTCCCTGTCGGCTCGATGCCCCCGCGCACGTACTTGATGACATCCTCATCCGGGTTGCGGTCGTTGGGGTACAGGTATACGAAGCCGTAGATACGCGCCTGAGCGGGCTGCACAATGAACCGCCGGAAGCCCGCCGCCTGGTCCCAGGAAAAGCTTCCCGCATCCACCCACGTTGTCACCCCGCTGCGCGCGGCGATCGGATCCGCCTCCACCCCGAGTCTTGTCGCCGAATGAAAACAGTGCGTGTGCAGGTCGATGAGCCCGGGAACCACCATCAGCCCCTTGGCGTCGATCGTCTCGATCGCCTGTGCCGGATCGATGTGGTCTTCTATCGCCGCGATCTTGTCCCCGGCGATGCCGACATCCGCCCGCCGCCTCAGCCCCTGTGAAGGGTCCCGCAACTCCCCATTCCGGATGACCAGATCATAGGGCAGCCAACGCCGCTGGCCCCATGCCGAAGCCGCCGCCGCCAGACCGAGAAAGGTTCGTCTTTGCATATCCGTATCATCATATGCCCGCGGCGCATCTCGTGCCGCTACAGCGGCAGTACTTCCAGCCTGTCGGGATCGAACCGCAGCCGCCGCTGCTCCACGTACGACTGCACCGCCAGCAGCGGCGGAAGCACCGATATGCTCGCCACGCCCACGTCTCCGTTCGGCAGCTTTCTGGACCGGCAGCAGTCGAGAAAATTCCGCACATGGCTGGCCGTGATATCCCCTGGGATCTTCACCACCTCCGGCGGCGCCGCCTTTTCCGCCCGGGTGAACTCGTAGCGGCTCCGGTTCACGAACAGCCGGCCTTCCGATCCGTGGAACGTGATCCCATACTCCTCATTCACTCCATAGGCGTTCGATTGAAACAACGCGCTGAAACCGTCGTACTCGAACAGCGCGTTACAGGTGTCGGGCGCCGTCCGCCCATCATGCAGGTCGGTGTAAATCCCTCCGGCGAATACCGCCGAATGCGGCGCCCGCTCGCCCATGTACATGTGGATCGCGTCCATCCAGTGGTGCCCGAAGTCCGTCATCTTCCCCCCGTTGAAATCGAGAAACGCACGGAAGTTCAGATACTGTCCGGGGTTCCAATCCCGGTACTTCACCGGCCCCAGAAATCGCACCCAATCGAGGTTGGACGGCTTCACCGCCGGCTCGGAAGGCAGACGCCGCGGGACACCGCCATGCCACACCGCATCGATGTGGCTGATCTTCCCCAGCGCTCCGGACCGGACGTACTTCTCGAGTGGCTCGAGGTAGATCCGCCCCGAGCGTTGTTGCAAGCCCACCTGGCAGATGCGGTCATGAATCCGCGCCGCCTTCACCATCAGCGGCGCTTCCTCTCTTGTGCGGCACACAGGTTTTTCGACGTACACGTCCTTGCCCGCCTCCATCGCGTCCACGGCGTGGTCCTTGTGCCAGTGGTCCGGCGAGCCGATTAACACCAGATCCACTTCCTTCATCTCGAGCAGCCGGCGGTGATCACGGAAGGTTCGCGTGTGTGGAGCCTTTTGCTGCGCCTCGTCGATTCGCGCGCCATACACATCGCACAGCGCTCTCACTTCCACATCGGCATTCTTCTGGAACAGCGTCATCACGTATGTGCCGCGATGTCCGGTTCCGATCACCCCCAATCCGGCGCGGTCGTTGGCGCCGAGTACTCTCGAATAGGACAGTGCCGTCCAGGCGGCCACCTTTGCTCCATCGCGGCGGGTCATTATCATGGAATACCTCACCGACATTCTACAGAGTCGATGGACAAAGGTGACGGCGCCCC